>NZ_FMJL01000020.1 GCF_900095445.1 Clostridium sp. N3C | reverse complement strand
TGCTCCTTAGCGATATTGTTTATAAGCTCTTGAATTAAAACGGTTTTACCTACACCTGCTCCTCCAAAAAGCCCTATCTTTCCTCCTTTTTGATAGGGCGCTAATAGATCAATAACCTTTATACCGGTTTCAAACATCTCCGGTTCCACTGATTGCTCTTCAAAACTTGGCGCTGACCGATGTATAGGATATCTAGTTTCACTCTTTATATCTCCTGCATTGTCTATAGGTTTGCCTAAAACATTAAATAATCTTCCTAAAACTTCCTCTCCTACTGGAACAGAAATAGGCTTACCAGTGTCATAAACAGGCATTCCCCTTCTCAATCCTTCAGTAGGTTCCATAGCAATAGCTCTTACAATCTCATCTCCTATGTGCTGCTCTACTTCCACCACAATAGTTTTATTTTCCATTTTTATTTCTAGCGCATTAAGAATATTGGGAAGATTATCAGAATTAAATTTGATATCAATAACTGGACCTATAATTTGCACTATTTTACCTATATTGTCCGACATAATCTCCCACCTTTCTTATCTCTGTGCTTCAGATCCTCCCACAATCTCACTTATTTCCTGGGTAATAGAACTTTGTCTTATCCTGTTATATTTTAACTGTAGTTTTCCTAATAAATCGTTAGCATTTTGAGTTGCTCCATCCATAGCTCTCATTCTTGCACTATGTTCACTAGATTTTGCATTTATAGCAGCATAATATATCTTTTCTTTAAGATATGCATTTGCTATTTCTTCGAAAACCTCTTCAAAGGAAGGCTCAAATATTGTATAATCCATATCCCCCTCTGCATTCTCTCTTTCAAAGGGAAGTAACCTTTCAACTATAATTTCAGTTTTCACCGTGGTTATAAATTTAGTATATACAAGATTTATTTCTGAAACTTCACCACTTTTATAAAGTCCAACTAAGCTATTTATTATAGCTTTAACTTCCTCAACAGTTGGTAAATCTGATAGCTCCCAAGGGCCTGAAATAATCTTAAAGTTTAATCTTTCAAAATGTCCCTTCCCCCTTTGTCCTATAAGGAAAATTCCGCATTTTTCCTTCCTATCTATATAAATATCCTTCATCTTATTTACAACATAATTGTTATAACTTCCACAGAGACCTTTATCAGAAGTAAATACTACATATAAGCAATTCTCATCTTTGGGAGCACCTACATATATATTATCTTCAGGTATATACTTTATGATTTCTCGAAAGATAGATGAAATCTTATCAAAGTATAATTTGTTACCTACAAGGACATTTCTGCTCTTTCTTAGCTTTGAAGTAGCTACCAACCCCATTGCCCTCGTTATTTTTCTAGTCTTTTTTATGGATTCTATACGTCTTTTTAATATAACTAAACCTGCAGCAGACATAAAAAACACCTCTATTTATCTTTTTGTTCACTTAAGAAGATCTTTAAAAATTCCTCTATAGCTTCCTTAAGCTCTTTCTCAGCTTCCTCATCTAATACACCCTTTTCAGTTATTGAAACTGTAACATTTCTATGATAGGTATCTATATACTCTAGCAGAGCCTTTTCAAATTTACGTATATTTGATATTTCTATATCATTAAGATAACCGTTGACTGCTGCATACAGTATTATCACTTGTTTTTCTACAGGTATTGGATTGTATTGATCTTGTTTTAGCACTTCCACCAATCTTTTACCTTTTTCTAACCTTTTTTTGGTCTCTATATCAAGGTCTGAACCAAATTGAGAAAAGGCTTCTAGTTCCCTATATTGTGCCATTTCTAATCGTAGGGTTCCAGATAGCCTTTTCATGGCCTTTATCTGAGCATTTCCTCCAACCCTAGATACAGAAATTCCTGCATTTACTGCTGGCCTTTGACCTGAATAGAATAATTCAGACTCTAAAAAGATTTGCCCATCTGTAATAGAAATCACATTAGTTGGGATATAAGCGGTTATATCTCCTGCTAAGGTTTCAACTATAGGTAAGGCCGTCAAGGAACCTCCACCCTTCTCTTGTGATAGCTTGGCGGCTCTTTCCAGTAATCTAGAATGTATGTAAAACACATCACCGGGATAGGCTTCCCTGCCTGGTGGTCTTCTTAGTAAAAGTGACATAGTTCTGTAAGCTACTGCATGTTTTGATAAGTCATCATATACAATAAGCACATCCTTGCCCTTATTCATAAAATACTCACCCATACTACATCCAGCATAGGGTGCAATATATTGTAATGGAGCGCTATCAGATGCAGTAGAGGATACAACTATGGTATAATCCATAGCCCCCATTTTGCTTAAAATATTTACTATATGAGCTACCGTTGACTGCTTTTGTCCTATAGCCACATATATGCAAATCACATCTTTCCCCTTTTGATTCAGAATTGTATCAATAGCTATAGCGGTCTTTCCTGTTTGCCTATCACCTATTATAAGTTCTCTTTGTCCCTTGCCTATAGGAATCATAGCATCTATAGCTTTAATACCTGTTTGTAAAGGTTCTTTAACAGATTGCCTTTCTATAACTCCTGGAGCTTCATGTTCTATAGGATAAGCTTCACTAGTTATTACAGGTCCCTTTCCATCAACAGGAACTCCTAAAGAGTTTACAACTCTTCCTATTAGTGCTTCACCTACTGGTACCTCAACAACCTTACCTATCCTTTTTACAAGGTCGCCTTCCTTTATGCCCTCTTCTGAACCTAAAAGAACACAACCTACATTATCCTGCTCCAAGTTCAAAGCCATACCATAAACTCCATTAGAAAATTGTAGAAGTTCCCCTTCCATACAGTTATCCAACCCATAAACCCTAGCTATACCATCCCCAATTTGTACTATAGTACCAGAAGATACTGTTTCTATTCTGCCTTCATATTCCTTTAATTTACCTTTAATTATAGAAGTAACTTCTTCAGGCTTTATAATCATTCAACTTCACCTCTTATTTCAGCATTGCCTCCTTTAACTTTTCTAACCTACCTTTAATAGATCCATCAATAACATCCTCTCCAACCTTTACAAAGATACCCCCAATCAAACTTGTATCTACCTCTTCTTCTATAATTATTTTTTTATTATATTTTTTCTTAAGATTTTCTAATAACTTCTCTCTTTCATCATCATTTAAAGGCAAAGCACTTCTTACTTTTGCTAGCAAAGTGTTGTTTTTCTCCAAATGAATCTTTTCCATTTCATATAGTTTCTCTTTTAAGAATAAAATCCTATCCTTGTCTAATAGAACCATTAAAAAATTATAAATTTCCTCTTCCACTCTACCTTTAAAAATTAACTCGAAAGTTTCCTTCTTTTTATAAAGGTTTATTTCTGGATGTTTTAGAAGCATCATTATGTCTTCATTTCCATATATTAAATCTATAACTTCCCTTAATTGATTCAAAACAAGTTCTTCTTTTCCTTTTTCTTCAGCAATTTCATAAAGAGCTAGAGCATATCTATGATCTAAATACTCATACATAATTATTTACCCACCTGTTCTATAAATTCGTCCATTAACCGTCTATGCTCCTTTTCATCTATTTGCTTTTCTAAGGCCTTAGTTACTAAAGCTAAGGCTAAGGACACTACTTGTTCTCTAATTTCAGCTTCTGCCTTTTCCCTTTGATATTGAGCTTCTTTCTCTGCCCTATTTATAATCTCCTTAGCTTCTTTCTCTGCCTTATTAATTATTTCTTCTTTAATTTTTTCAGCTTGAATTTTATACTTTTCAATTAAAGCCTTACCTTCTTTTTTTGAATCTTTTAACTTATTTTCACTTTCTAATTTATACTGCTGAGCTTTATTCTTATTTTCTTCTGCTTCCTGCAAATTCTTATTAATTTCTTCTCTTCTATCTGTAATCACTTTGTTAATAGGTATGAATAGAAAATGTCTTAAAATAAAATACAGTATAAAGAAGTTTATTATTGTAAATATAGTTGTTTGTGTGTGTATATCTAAACTCATGTCATCCAAGCCCCCTTATAGTTGAATAATTACAGCTTACCAGTTAGTATAAAGGCTATTAAAAAGCAAAATATGGCTGTAATTTCTGAAAAAGCAGCACCTATAACTAGCAAACTTAATATTTTACTACTGGCATCCGGTTGTCTAGCTGCTCCTTCAACCGCTTTAGAAGCTACCTTTGCTGTTCCAAAAGCTCCTCCTATACAACCTAATACAGCCAAGGCTGCTGCAATTGCTATTAAAGCCCTATCCATAATAAAATCCCTCCTTAAATTAATCTTCAGCAACTATTTTTATGTGTATCATAGTTAACATTACAAAAATAAGCATTTGAATAAATCCATCAAAAATATCAAAGTAAAAATGAAAAGGAACAGGTATTCCGATATTTAGAAATGGATTCCCTTCTCTCAAACTACTATAAGCTATGCCCATAATTACAGATCCTGCAGCTATATTTCCAAATAATCGTAAGCTAAGTGAAACTACCAACATTATTCTTTCAATTATATTCATTGGTAGCATAACTGCTACAGGATGCAATAAACCTAGAAAATATCCCTTTAAACCATTCTTGTATATGCTATAACCTTGTATTACTAAAAAACTAACCACAGCCATGCCAATAGTAACACTTAAATCCTCTGTAGGTGCTGGAACTGCTACCAGCGGAACAATATTCATAATCATTAGATAGAGAGCCAATATTCCCACAAAGGGAACAAAATGCAAATATTCCTTTCCCATATTTTCTAAAACAAGATTTTCAATGAGTTCATAAAACATTTCTAATATAGTTTGTTTTTTATCCGGATTCCTTTTCAAATTTCTTGTGAGTAATATGGAAATAAAGGTTAAGGCTAATATAATTGCCCATTGGACTAATATACTTGTTGTAATTTCAATCCTTATTCCAAAAATCTTAAAGGCAAGGCCAACAGAATTTTCAGACTCCACCTTACCACTTCCTTTCCTAAGCAATCAGGCTATTAGAATTTCTATATGTTCAAAAGTAACAGTATAGTTTTCATGTTTTAATTAAATCCTTAAAAGTTATAAGTACCAAGGCAATAAAATGTGTACAATAGCCTCCTAAAAAAAATAAGGAGCTAAAGCTATTAGTCAAGTAGAATATATACGCTATATAAGCTGTACCAACTATCCCTACCATTTGCATAAGTAAATAGGAAAATATAAACCATTTATTTTTAAACATTCTCTTTGCATAAAAACTGCTTACTGCTAAATTAATATAAGCTACTATTAAACCTAGAAATATAATTTCTGCAAAATCACTGAAAATTGTAGATTTTATAAGCAAATATATAATCATTCCTATAATTACATCTGACAATAGTATTCCCTTGAGAGTATAAATATTATGCTTATCCATTAATGTAATCTCCTCCAGCCTAAAAGGTTAATATGATTAATATATACTTTTTATAAAAAAGTATGAGAAAAAATAAAAAAGACTTAGAAGCAAATAACCTTCTAAGTCTTTAAATTTGAGTAATTTATCTTTCAACTATAAGGGCTGTTCCCATACCTCCGCCTATGCAGAGAGTTGCAAGACCTCTTTTAGCATCTCTTTTTTGCATTTCATGTAGCAATGTTACAAGAATTCTTGCTCCGGAAGCTCCAATTGGGTGACCAATTGCTATAGCTCCTCCGTTAACATTTACCTTGCTCATATCGAAGTTTAAATCTTTTGCAACTGCTAAGCATTGTGATGCAAAAGCTTCATTAGCTTCAATTAAGTCTAAATCTTCTACAGAAAGATTTGCAGCTTCTAATGCAGCCTTTGTTGCTCCTACAGGTCCATATCCCATTATTTGAGGATCTAATCCTCTTGAACCATAGGATACTATTTTAGCTAATGGCTTAATTCCAAGCTCTGCAGCCTTTTCTGCACTCATTACTACTACTGCAGCAGCACCATCATTGATACCTGAAGCGTTACCAGCAGTAACTGTTCCATCCTTTTTGAATGCTGGCCTTAACTTAGCAAGCTTCTCTACTGTAGTATCAGGTCTTACATATTCGTCTGTATCAAATACAATTGGGTCTCCTTTTCTTTGAGGTACTAGTACTGGAACTATTTCATCCTTAAACTTGCCTTCAGCTATTGCCTTAGCAGCTCTAGCCTGAGATTCAGCAGCAAAAGCATCTTGTTCTTCTCTTGTTAAATTCCACTTTTCAGCTACGTTTTCTGCAGTGATACCCATATGATAATCATTAAATGCATCCCAAAGACCATCATTTATCATGGCATCTACCATAGTTCCATTACCCATTCTTTGACCCCATCTTGATGAGTTAAGAACGTAAGGAGCTCTTGACATATTTTCCATTCCACCAGCAACAACTACATCAGCATCTCCTGCCTTTATTAACTGAGCAGCTAAGCTTACAGCTCTTAATCCAGATCCACAAACCTTGTTAATAGTCATTGCTGATACTTCAACAGGAAGACCAGCCTTAATCATTGCCTGTCTAGCTGGGTTTTGACCTAATCCAGCCTGTAATACATTTCCCATTATTACTTCATTAACCATTTCAGGCTTTATACCAGCTCTATTTACAGCTTCCTTAATTACTAATGCTCCCAAATCTACAGCTGGAACATCTTTTAAACTTCCACCAAAAGAACCTACTGCAGTTCTAACTGCACTAACTATAACGACTTCTTTCATAGTTATCCTGGTTTCTAAAAGCTTATAAATCTCTTTCAAGATTTATATAACGGCAACATAACATAGGCTATTTTTAATCCATCTATAACCTAATTTTTACGTTTGCCAGCGAAACCAGCCAACCCCCTTTCCAATATATGTATTGTTAACTTTTAAAATAAAACCTTATCACACATTAATTATACATATAAAAGTTAGGTTTATCAATATAATTTTGTTAAAAAATAAACAATCTTTTAACCTTGAAACTCTTGTACTTTTCTATTAGATTTAGCAAAATAATTTATAATAGCTTCGCATATTCTCTCTGAAGCCTTCCCATCACCATAAGGATTAATTGCCTTACTCATAGTATCGTATTCTGTTACATCCCGAAGAAGCTTATTAGCTTCTTCGTAGATTTTTTCACAGTCAGTGCCTACCAATTTCACTGTACCAGCTTCCACTGCTTCTGGCCTTTCAGTAACATCTCTTAACACTAGAACTGGCCTTCCAAGATGTGGAGCTTCCTCTTGCAATCCACCGGAATCCGTCATAATCATATAGCATTTATTCATAAGATTATGGGTTTCTTTTGTATCTAATGGAGGTAAAAGATGTATCCTTTCTTTGCCGCCCAATTCTCTATATACTACATCCTTTACAATAGGATTTAAATGAACTAAATAAACAACCTCTGCATCTTCATTTTCTTCTATTATCCTATTAATTGCTTTACATATATTATTTATTCCTTCACCCCAGTTTTCTCTCCTATGAGCTGTTACCATTATTACCTTTTTAGAATAGTCTATTTTATTTAATTCCTCATTTTCAAATATATAATCTTCTTCCACCGTATAATCCATAGCATCAATTACAGTATTTCCAGTAATAAAAATAGCCTCTTCTGCTATACCTTCTCTTAAAAGATTGTTTTTTGAACCTGTTGTTGGAGCAAAATGTAAATCTGCCAAAGCGCCAGTTAACTTTCTATTCATTTCCTCTGGAAAAGGAAAATACTTATCAAAGGTTCTTAAACCAGCCTCCACATGGCCAACTTTAATTTGCTTATAAAAAGCTGCTAAAGCCCCTGAAAAAGTTGTAGTTGTATCTCCATGTACCAAAATTATATCTGGTTTTTCCTTATCAAAGACCTCTTCTAATCCCTGCAACACCATTGATGTAATACCTGTAAGGCTCTGTCTAGTCTTCATTATATTTAAATCATAGTCTGGAGTTATGTTAAATAAATTTAATACTTGATCTAACATTTCTCTGTGTTGAGCTGTAACACATACTTTAGATGTTATACAGTCGTATTGTTCTAATTTTTTTATTAAGGGTGCCATTTTTATTGCTTCAGGTCTTGTTCCAAAAATGGTGAGTACCTTTATTTTAATCATACCTTCATCTCCTTAATATTAATCCTCATGTTTAAATAATCCAATCCTCCAACAGATGACGCCTATTAATATAATTACACTTATCAGTAAATAGTAAGATGCAAGAGAGCTCAATTGCACAGAAAAAATAGCTAATCCGCTTAACAAAGCGCTTATCAAATACATTATTAAAACTACCCGCCTTTGACTAAGCCCCAAATTCAACAGTCTGTGATGCAGGTGACCACGATCTGGCTCCATAATAGGCCTACCGTTAATCTTTCTTCTTATGATGGCAAAGATTGTATCAAAAATAGGTAGCCCCATAGTTAATATAGGAACTACTACGGAAAAAATAGTTGCAGATTTAATGGCACCTTCCATAGATATTGCCGCTAAAAGAAAGCCTAAGAGCTGCGACCCAGTATCACCCAAAAAAATCGAAGCGGGATTGAAATTGTAAGGTAAAAACCCAGTTATAGCCCCCATAAGAATAGCAGTAAGATACATAGCACTACTCCTATCCTTGGTTAAGGCTATAAGAAAAATAGTAATAGTGGAAATAAGGGAGACTCCAGCAGAAAGTCCGTCTAATCCATCTATTAAGTTCATAGCATTAGTGATTCCCACTACCCAAACTATAGTAATAGGTATAGATAAATAACCAATATCCAAATACGAAATATCATTAGTGAAAGGGTTCGCAATCAGCTGTATATTAACTCCCATAATTAATAAAACCACTGCAGCCATTAACTGAAAAAATAATTTTTCATAAGGGGTTAAATCCCATTTATCATCTAAAATACCCCCTATTATAATTATAGTAGCGCCTAAAACTATTCCTATTTCTGCATCAGTTAAAGCTGATTTTTTTGTTAAGGTCAAAAGTACAAAGGGTATATATATAGCCAACCCTCCTAAAAGTGGTATAGGCTTCTTATGAACTTTTCTATTGCTCTTTGGCACGTCCATCACATTAAATTTTATTGCAAGCTTTTTTATTATGGGGGTCACCAAGAAAGCTATTATGCCAGATACTAATATCAATATTATTACACTATTCATTTTATTTATCACTTTCTATCTTAGTATGTTCCATCGCCTACTAGAGAATCATCTTCTCTTATCCATTGTTCAACAAGTATTTCTCTGTAGCTGTCCTTCGTATCTCTTATATAAACTTTTTCTATACCAGCGTTAATAATCATTCTTTTACACATAGTACATGAATTAGCCTGTTCTACTAATTGCCCAGTTTTTGCATCCTTTCCAACAAGATATAAGGTTGCCCCTATCATATCTCGTCTAGCAGCACTAATAATTGCATTTGCCTCGGAATGAACTGAACGGCAAAGCTCATACTTAGTACCTCTAGGGATATTTAACTGTTCTCTCCTGCAAAAACCAAGATCAGAGCAATTCTTTCTTCCTCTAGGTGCACCAGTATAGCCTGTAGATATTATTTCATCATTTTTTACTATTATAGATCCATAATTCCTTCTTAAACAGGTTCCTCTTTCTAAAACGGTTTCTGCTATATCTAAATAATAATTATGTTTATCTCTTCGTTCCATTTTATCCCCATCCTGTTATTTATGTATTATGAACTTAAAGATTTGATTTAAAACATATTAAAAGATATTTATAATAAGTTTTTAAAAATTATCCATTAACTTATTAAGTAGAAAGTTAAAACTTCCATATCAAGTATATTATAAACCATCTACCTAGTTAATACAAACTTTTATAGGTTTATACGATACAATTTTACTTAAAGTACTAAAAAATAAGGCTTTTCTCCTTAACTGAGAAAAGCCTTTCAAAATATTGATTTTAATTATTACTTTGTACCGAATAATCTATCGCCAGCATCGCCCAAACCTGGCACAATATATCCATTTTCATTTAACTTTTCGTCTATAGCTGCAACATAAACATCTACATCTGGATGAGCTTCTGTTACTGCTTTAATACCCTCAGGTGCAGATATTAAGCAAACAAGTTTTATATTAACTGCTCCTCTTTTCTTAAGCAAAGTTATAGCATCAGCTGCAGAGCCACCTGTAGCTAACATTGGATCTACCACGATAACTTCTCTTTCCTGTATGTCCTGAGGTAACTTACAGAAATATTCTACTGGCTGTAGTGTTTCTTCATCTCTATATAAACCAATATGACCAACCTTAGCTGCTGGTATTAACTTTAGCATTCCATCTACCATGCCTAAACCCGCTCTTAGTATAGGAACAATAGCTAATTTCTTACCAGCTAACATTTTGCAAGTTGTTTTGCATATTGGTGTTTCTATTTCAACATCTTTTACCTGCATTTCTCTAGTAACTTCGTAGGCCATAAGCATAGCTACTTCTTCTACCAATTCTCTAAAGTCCTTTGAACCAGTATTTTTATCTCTAATAATAGCTAGCTTGTGCTGAATTAATGGATGTGCTATTTGTGTTACTTTACTCATTATAAAATCCCCCATTCATTCATTTATTTATTATATTTTCTTTCGATTTCACTTATTTTGTCAATTCTTAGGATATGTCTACCACCTTCGAATTTAGCATTTAAAAATGTATCTACTATTTCTACTGCTAAACCTGGCCCAACAATTCTTTCTCCCATAGTAAGTATATTAGCGTTATTATGTTCTCTGCAAGCATGAGCACTAAAAGTATCATGACACAAGGCTGCTCTTATACCAGGAACTTTATTTGCTGCAATACCTATACCTATACCAGTACCACAGATAAGAATACCAAAATCGTATTCTTTTGCTGCCACAGCTTCAGCTACAGGCAATGCATAATCTGGATAATCACAAGAAGATTCATCAAAAGCTCCAAAATCTTTATACTCTATGCCCTTACTCTTAAGATAATCAATAATATAACCCTTTAACCTAAAGCCACCATGATCAGATCCAATGGCAATTTTCATCCTATACACCTCCATACTTTTTTATTTTCTCCAAATTATTTTCAGAAAATTATCAATAGGTTAAACCATTTTAATATTGCAAAAAAGAAGATAGCAGTAATATTACTTACTGATATCTTCTTTTAGCTTTAACAATAGCAAATCTATATATTTTTTTAATGATTTAAAAGTATTATTATAAACGGCTATATCGCCGCCGTAAGGGTCTGAAACTTCTCCCTCTGCGCCGACATACTCGTTTAATACATATATTTTATTTTTAAAATCAGGAAATAAACTTACTAAGTAATTTTTTATACTGTAAGTCATAGTTAATATTAAATCACTATTATGAACCTGTTCTTGAGTAAGTTGTACTGCTTCTCTGTCAGCTATATTAACCCCTGTATTTGTTTCTACTACCACTGCAGAATTTTTGGAAGTTTTGCTTCCTTTAATTGCAGCTACTCCAGCAGAAAACGCCTTAATATCACTTATAGTATTGTAATGATTAAATATAGCTTCAGCCATACAACTTCTGCAAGTATTTCCTGAGCATACGAATAATATATTCATAGTTGCCTCCAATTAAATCTTTATTATGTCAAAAGATGCTGCTTTATTAAGACGATTCATAATAGCAATGCCTATCCCCTCTTCTTCGAAAGCTTCCGATAAAATAATATCAACCTTTTTATCATCTAAGGCTCGAAGAACCTCAAAAAGATTGTGAGCCACTGAGGATAAGTTCTCTCTACTTCCTAGTGAAATCACTTCACCATTAGGATAAAAATCCATAGTTTCATCCGTTGCCATTATGCCAACTTTTAAATTTCTATCCATATAATTTTGTACCATTTCATTAATTTTTTCAATAGTTTTTTTGAAATCTCCCTTAATAATCTTTACCGGTGCCTTAGGGGCATAATGTCTATACTTCATTCCAGGAGCTTTAGGCTTAAAATCCCCAGTAACCTTTTCCATAATAGCTGGATCAATATATATTTTTTCATCTATCTCCCTTAACATTTCAAGGGTAATACCACCGGGTCTTAAAATACAAGGTGGATAGCTGGTACAATCTAACACTGTAGATTCCACTCCAATTTCGCTTTCAGAACCTCCTATTATAAAATCCACCCTGCCATCCAAGTCTTCTATACATCTTTGAACCTCTGTAGGACTGGGTTTTCCTGAAAGATTTGCCGATGGAGCAGCAATAGGTAGGCCAGATTTTTTTATTAGAGCTAAGGCAATTTCATTTTTAGGCATTCTAAGTCCTATGCTTGATAAACCAGCACTAGTCTCATCTGGTATGATACTTTTCTTTTCCAAAATAATAGTGAGAGGCCCTGGCCAAAAACGCTCAGTAAGCTTATTAACTATATCCGGTACTTCCTTAGCATATGCATGTAAATCATAGTCTGCAATATGTACTATTAAGGGATTGTCTTGAGGTCTTCCCTTAGCTTCAAATATCTTTTTTACTGCCTCTGGGTCTAACGCATTAGCCCCTAATCCATAAACAGTCTCCGTAGGAAAAGCCACTAAACCGCCCTTATTTATTACTTCCGCTGCTTCTTCTAAAGCTTCCTCATTCAAATTATTCTCTAGCATTTTTACTACCTTTGTCTTCATAGTACATTTCCCCTTAAATTCTAAATTATCTTTATCATAATCAATCCTAATATAACTCCTGAAAGCAAGCCTACAGTACCTGCAATTCCTTTCCACTGTTTGTTAGACTCTGGTAACAGCTCACCACAAGAAATATACAGCATAATACCAGATGCCATGGCAAGACAGGAACCCAGCATATTTTTTGAAACACTTCCTAAGAATATACCTAACCAAGCTCCTAAAGCAGTAGGTAAGGCTGTTATCAAAACATAGGTAAGAATTTTAGATACTCTAACTCGTGATAACATTAAAGGTGCAGAAACTGCCATCCCTTCAGGAATATCATGGATAGCTATTATTATGCTCATTCTCAAGCCTAGGGTTTTACCTGCCATAAATCCGCAGCCCATTATTATGCCCTCAGGAAAGTTATGGAGCATAAGCCCCAAAGCAGTAAGAAAAGCTACTTTATAATGAGCAGAGACTTCATTATGGTCTTCAGGGATTAAATTGTCTATAGTCATAACTATGAGAATCCCTATGATAACAAAAATGATTGTTCCTGAAAAACTCCAGCTTTCTATGGACTCTGGAATCAAGTCAAAAACAACTATAGCTAGCATAATACCTGCAGCAAAGCCCAAAATCGAACTCATAAACCTCTTAGATGGATTCTTAAAAAACACACCTATAGAGGCACCAACCATTGTCCCAATTAAAGATATAATAGAAGATAAGATAACCACAAGAATAACATTTTGCAACTTAATCACTCCATTCTATAGTATTCTATTTATAGAAAGGAGTAATTATAACCACTAAAAGCTATCATCTACTATAATAATTAATTGTCATACCAAGTTTTTATAGAATCAATTGCAAACTCTGAAAATTTAGCATTAACACATCTTTTATATAATTCCATCAATAGTTTATACTTTATCAACTTTCCTTTCGATACTATTATATAATAGTATTCCTCATCAGGATTAGCAGCTTTTATTTTTTCATATTCCTTTTTTACATATTCATGTTTTTTTAAAAAAGTAATATCAACTTGATTTATTTTTTTATTTCTAAACCTAGAGCTTGTTAGCATTATAATATCTGGATCTTCTTTATCTTGAATCTTAGTTTCAATATGCACAAACACCACTTTTTCACAGTGTATAGAGCACTTCTTTTTAAAGATTCCTTGGTAAAGCTTCAATTTACCATTATAATACTCGTAACTCATAGAATTTGCATCTTTTTTTAATAATACAGCTACAATTATTAGTACTTCTATTATGACTAAGTAAGATAAAAAAAACAAATTAAATTCACCGGATATAATTAATACAAGAGGATTAATAAAAAAAATAAAGCCCATAATAAGCACAAACCTCTTATAAGAGTTATTTTGCTTCTTTATGGCTTTATTTATATTCATCAACTTCACCTCAATAATATTCTAAACTTCATTATTGCCCATCTTCTGCAATTTTTCTGCTTGGTCAGCAGTAATAAGGGCATTAATAATTTCATCTAAATCTCCGTTCATAAAGGAATCTAATTTATATAGTGTAAGACCAATTCTATGATCTGTAACTCTACCCTGAGGGAAATTATAAGTTCTTATTCTTTCACTTCTATCGCCGGAACCCACCTGATTTCTTCTATCAGCAGCTATACTAGCATTTCTTTCAGCCTCCGCTTTCTCGTACAATCTAGCTCTAAGTACCTTCAATGCTTTTTCTTTATTTTTTAGCTGAGACTTTTCATCCTGGCAGGTTACTACTAATCCTGTAGGTAAGTGTGTTATTCTTACCGCTGAATCAGTAGTATTAACACACTGTCCACCATGACCAGAAGATCTATAAACATCTATTCTTAAATCATTAGGATTAATTTCTATATCCACTTCTTCCACTTCAGGAAGCACCGCTACAGTAGTAGCAGAGGTATGAATTCTTCCGCTAGCCTCTGTATCTGGTACTCTTTGTACTCTATGAACTCCACTTTCATACTTTAATCTACTATAAGCTCCAGTACCAGAAATCATAAATACTATTTCTTTAAATCCGCCAATATCTGTTTCATTAGCACTCATAACTTCTACTTTCCAACCTTTAGATTCAGCGTATCTAGTATACATTCTGAATAAGTCTGCTGCAAACAATGCAGCCTCTTCTCCTCCGGTACCGCCTCTAATTTCAACAAATACGTTTTTATCATCATTAGGATCCTTAGGTATAAGCATTATCTGAAGTTCTTTCTTAGTCTCTTCTTCTTTTTCCGTAAGTTCCTTTAACTCTTCTTGAAGCATTTCCTTCATATCTTTATCTTCTTCTTGGCTAATCATTTCTTTAGCAGCTTCTATATCTTCAAGAACTTGTTTGTACTCTCTATACTTTGTAACTATGATTTCCAAATCAGCATGCTCTTTGCAAAGCTTTTGCCATTCTTTTTGGTCTGCCATAACGGAAGGATCAGATATTTTTATGGATAACTCTTCATATTTATTTTCTATAAAATGCAGTTTATCTAACATACACCACTCAACTCCGAACTATTATATATTTTCAAAACTATAACAATAAATTATTATAACATAGAGATTTTATCTTAATCAACGTATATTTACAAAAATCCCTTAACTACTCTATCATTACCTCCTAAATCCTTAAGACACTGAATATCTTTAAAACCTTTTTCCAGCATTATTTGCTCTACCGCTTCTCTTTGATCATGGCCTATTTCAAAGGCTAATAATCCACCATTATTAAGACAACTTATTGCCTGCTCCGTTATTTTCCTATAGAAGTTTAAGCCGTCTTCTCCTCCTGAAAGAGCCAACCTAGGCTCATAATTCTTAACATCTTCCATTAATTTATCTATTTCTTCTTCCTTAATATAAGGAGGATTTGATACTATAACATCATATTTTTTATTTTCCTTTACAGCTTCTTCTAACAAGTCACTGTGCTTATAGTTCACTTTCTCTTGAAGCTCTAACTTCTTAATATTCTTTCTAGTTACCTCTTCAGCTATAGGACTTATGTCATAACATTCCACATCAACATTATTTACCAAGGAAGCAATAGCTATACCTATTGCTCCACTACCGCAACAAAGATCACATATTTTAGTATAACTTTTATCCTTTATATCTTCTATAACCGATTCTACTAAAATCTCTGTATCAGTTCTAGGAATAAGCACACCAGGTTTAATATATAAATCTATCCCCATGAATTCGCATTCTTCAAGGATATATTTCACTGGCATCTTATCCTTTCTTAAATCAATGTAGCGCATATACTTTTCAACCAAATCTTTTTCTACAACTTCATCTCTATTAGTAATTACATAAAGCTTATCCTTCTTCAAAACTTTAGCTAAAAGCAATTGTGAATCCAACAAGTAACTATCTATTTCAGATTTTTTCAATATATCCTTAGCCTCATTTAAGAGGTCACCTATTGTCTTACCACCTTTAGATAATTTTACTTCTCTAGAATAATCCATACCTTCTGCGGCTTTTAAAGCTACTATAGCTACCTGAAGTTGTAATGCATCCGGTTCCTTAGTAGTTAGTTGCTGAAGCTTTAAACCAGGATAAGCCACTATACCTGAAAGCTTTCCTTCACTTTTCCCCATCCACTTTATTAGCTCATAGGAGATGCCTGCTACTAAAGGAAGGAGTAATAATCTATACAAAAGCTTATACCAAATAGATTTAAACTCAATCAATGTAAATAAAGCTATACTTACAATCATTACTATAAACATAAAATTAGTTCCACATCTTGGATGAAAGCGCTTAAATTTAGCTGCATTTTCTGGTGTTAGTTCAGCTTCATTTTCATAGCAAAAAATTGTTTTATGCTCTGCCCCGTGATACTGAAACACTCTCTTTATATCTTCTAACTTACCTACTGCATAAATGTAGCCTAAAAATATAACAACACGGAGAACCCCTTCAAAAATATTTACTGATAACCTGCTAAAATTTAATTTATAAAGCAGATTAGCTATAAATGTTGGCAATAAGAAAAACAATAACACAGAAATGCCCAAAGAAAAGATAAGGGCGATGGTCATTAAAACATCATTGCTTTTATCTTTAAATACCTTGTTAAACCACTTATCAAATTTACTTTCTTCCTCTTCCTCCTCAAAAAAGCTGGCAGAATAATTTAGTGTTTCAATGCCAATCTTTAAAGATTCAAAGAGAGAAACAGCCCCCCTAATAACCGGAAGTGCCAAAAGCTTATTTTTCTTTGTAGAAGGTACTAACTTCTCAAATTTAACCTCAATACTGCCATCATCTAACCTAACAGCAGTAGCAACACCTTTTTCTCCTCTCATCATAACACCTTCGATGACTGCCTGTCCTCCAACAGAAGTCTTTCTAGTCATTACTCCCACCCTCTCTTTTTATCCTTTTGCCATTCTTAATATGTTCTATTCTATAATTTGCATCCTAAACATTTTATTTTATAAACTCAAAAATAAGTATAATGTATACTCATTATAACAAAAAATCATTTTCCAATAAACAAAAATATACTTCTAAGAAAGTTTAACAACTATATATTAATTGTCTCCTTCATTATTATTAATTTGTATTGACCTAAGATATTCAATATGCTATAATTTAGTAGTTGAAAATTGTATCGATGCAATTCGAAAGAGGTGAAAAAGATGAGAGAAGGCATACATCCAGAATACTACACTGACGCTGTAGTTAAGTGTGCATGTGGAAATACTTTTACAACAGGTTCCGTTAAAAAGGAACTAAAAGTAGAAATATGCTCTAAGTGCCACCCATTCTTCACTGGGAAACAAAAGATCGTTGATGTTGGCGGAAGAGTTGAAAAGTTCAATAAGAGATTCAACCTCAATAACGAAAATAAATAACCAAATTGGCGAATTAGTTATCCGAGATGCAAAAAAACAGGAAGTTAAACTTCCTGTTTTTTTGTATTATTTATTAATTTCCTTAGTAAGAAGTGCATCCCCTTTACTAATCAAAGATAAGAACTCCTTATTGTCTTTTGTCTTTGCCAACAAATTAATAAGTTTTTCAGTTACTTCATCAGGATTAGCCTCCCTGTATAGCAACTTTCTTATAGTATAAGCAGCATCTCTTTCTTCTTCATTATGAAGAAGATCATCTCTTCTAGTACCAGACTTATATATGTCTACCGCAGGGAATATCCTTCTTTCCTGCAGCTTTCTATCTAAATGAACTTCCATATTTCCAGTACCCTTAAATTCCTCAAATATCATATCGTCCATTCTACTGCCTGTTTCTACAAGGGCTGTAGCTAATATTGTAAGACTTCCTCCCTCTTCTATGTTTCTTGCAGCTCCAAAAAACTTTTTAGGCATAATCAAAGCTCCTGGATCTAATCCTCCGGATAAGGTTCTACCTGTTGGTGTAATAGTTAAATTGTAAGCTCTTGAGAGCCTAGTTATACTATCTAGAAGAATTACCACATCCTGCCCTTGTTCTACCATTCTTTTTGCTCTTTCCAAAACCATCTGTGCTACCTTAGTATGATGTTCTGGTTCCTCGTCAAAGGTAGAAAAAATTACTTCACCATTAATAGATCTCTGCATATCGGTAACTTCTTCCGGTCTCTCATCTATAAGCAAAACTATAAGTTTTACATTAGGATAATTTATAGATAAATTCTGAGCTACTTTTTTTAGAAGAGTAGTTTTACCAGCTTTAGGAGGGGCTACGATTAGACCTCTCTGTCCCATACCTATAGGGCAGATTATATCCATTAAACGAGAGGCTAAATCCAACTGGCTTTTAGTCTCCAGTCTAAGTCTTTTATTTGGATAAATAGGCGTTAAATATTCGAAAGGTTTCCTACCAACAGCCTTTTCAGGATCTTCTCCATTTACCTTATCAACATATAAAAGAGCCTTGAACTTTTCTCCTTCCTTTGGTGTTCTCACCTTTCCTTCTATCTCATCACCAGTTCTTAAATTAAACCTTCTTATTTGTGATGGTGAGACATATACATCTTCAGGAGTAGAAAGATAATTTTTCCCTCTTAAGAATCCAAAACTGTTATTTTCATTAATCTCCAAAACACCTTTTGCAGTTTCAGATTCATTAATCATCCCTCTTAGTTTTTCTCTCTTTTCTTCTGGATTAATTTTGGTTTCTTGTACATTTTCTTCAACATTTTCTCTATCTTCCATAGCATTGGGGCTTATTTTATTTTCCTCCCCTTTAATGTCATCATTGCTTTCACTATCATCTACATTTCTATTTTTAGGAGAAATTTTTTCCGTTAGAACAACTCCATCCTTTTCAATAGATTTTGGAGATAACTTAATGATTTCATCAATAAGTTCGTTTTTTTTATACTTTGTTAGGTTCTTTAAACCTAATTCCTTTGCAATTTTTCTTAATTCAATTATTGTCATAGTTTCATAATCTTTGTTACTCAACATGTTCCCTGTTCACACAAGACAAAAAATAATTATATTTATCAATAATTCATGTGTAAATCAGTATTCACCTACCTTTCATCAAATATTTAATATATAAGAACTATTATATTTGTTAAACTAAGCCTTGGAAAATATAAAAGAAATCAATTGTTTACTTAATGAATCGTTGCATTATAAATTCAACATGAAAAATAGAAATGTAGAGATGTACCTTATAACTTTATAATACTTTTTATATTATATACAATTTACAGTTTTTAATCCATACCTTTATAAGTTTTTTTGGTAAGAGTATACATTTATTATTAAAAGTTCTATGTATACCCTTATAAAAACTCCTACCATACTATTTACAACATAGCATATACTTTGCTGTTAATCTCATTATATTTCGATATATATTTGCTCACTTTTATTGGTTGTCCAACAAAATAAACCGGTGAACCTGTGATATCGCATCCACCTATAATTAATTGCTTTCTAAAAAA
Source organism: Clostridium sp. N3C (assembly GCF_900095445.1). Lineage (GTDB taxonomy): Bacteria > Bacillota > Clostridia > Clostridiales > Clostridiaceae > Clostridium_AU. Next base: position 35,325 of record NZ_FMJL01000020.1, on the reverse strand, counting down.
ATCCTTAATATTGTAGTTATTCTCATGCTCTTCCCCACAAATAGGACACTTATATCTTATACATATCTTATTTGAACTATTAATTGTAGCATTAAAATCAGGCAGATAATCACTGATGCTTTCCAACTCAAAGATTGAGAAATCATAGCTTTTATAGCAGTTATTTGAGTTTTTCACTGCAATTTTAATATCAAAATTATATAGCATCAATTCGCCTCCATTAATTTTTATCTATAAATATAATTCTATATTTATAAATAAAATCCTTCCTTCAACAACTAAATTATTAAACCATATAATAAGGAAAAGCTCAAGGATTAATAATTTTACTTTTTAGACTTTTAGCCTATTATTTTAATAATAAACTATCATTTAATAGATTTATTATATTATTTGATTTGCTATTTCTTCTAACTCAAAATATTTTTCTCTAAAGCTTTTATTTATAAAAAATCTCTCTTCAGCTTTTTTCACGTTATATCTAATACTTCTATTACTAGAAATCTTCAGATCTACTTTCATCTGCTGTAAATCCATGCATTTATAATTTTCCAACAAAAGCAATAGCAAATACTTGCACTCCTTGTCCTTTATTATATTCCCTAATTGTGATTTTGAAATTCCTTTATAGGTGCAAATAATATTAATAATCATTTCATATTTATTGAACTTATAGCTTCTCTCTTCCATAAAAACACCCCTAGATTAAACTGGCATACTTGAATTATTATCCAAAGCTATGTATTTTAATCATAGAGGTGATATTTTATTATAAAAATTTAAGCCTTTATATTAATATTTAACTCAGTGTTGTAGGATGCTTGACCAGCCACGCTCATGTCATAATCTATATATATATCCCCACCATTATCGTCAATATCCACTTTAATATTTCTTGTAGATATAACTAACTCTAAAACTCCATAAGGGGTATTATATAAAGTAGTATACTTGTTGTTTTTTTCAAACTCCATTTTTGCCGTAGTGGTTCCTTCCCTCATCAATACAACCTTTTCTGGATTTATTTCAAGAATGGTTGTAGTTCCTTCCATTCCAGATATCTTCGTTTCTTCATATTCAGCATAATACTTATTATCCTTCTTAAAATACTCCCCTGGAGTTTGAACTTCTATTATATCATTTTCACTAGCCTTATGGTGACTGGTGATAGAAATTAACGCTTTTTTCCCCATGTTCTCACCTCTTAATTGTAGTTTAAGACAATATTTAAAGAAGGAACTAAAATTTCAGTTCCTTCTTTAAATTATATTATAACATATGTTTTTATATAGTTAACTTACCATTCGGAGTATTAATAACTTTTAATATTTTTTGAGTTTTCCCAGTTTCGGCATTTATATAAACAATATAATCTGAATTATGATTAGTACCAGCAAATTCATAGCATAACACTTCTTTATTAGTTTCTGTAGGTACTATCGCTAATTTAACACTATTTACCTTCAACCTCTTACTTACAGCTTTAGCTGCTTCTTCCTGTGTTATCTTAGGGGTTGGAATTTTTCTATCAGGATCAAAAGCAATTAAATACTTTTCCGCTTCTAATCCAGTTATACTGCCATCATCTAACGCAATTTTTAATTTTACTTGCTCAGGATAAATAGAAATATCATTAATAACATGAACATAGTTCACAATTACATTATCTTCATAAGTCATCTTGTAGGTTTCTTTCATATCCTTATATCCTAGCTTCTCTAGGTACTTCTTTCCTATATCTACTGCATTTTCTGCATCAATAGTAGGAGCGGAGTACCTTCTGTTATCCAATAAATAAATAACTTTACCTCCATTTTTACTTATTTCAACTACCACATTTTCCTCTTTAGCTTTATTCTTCATAGTAACAGTAAAACTATAAGCTGGAATCTTTTGATTTCCCTCCACCTTCCTTGATTCTATATTGCTAACCTTATCTTTGCCAATAAAGGATCTTATTGCCTCCTTAGCCTTATCTTCTGAAACCTCTTCTAAAGCATTTACCTTTGGTTTAATATCCAAAACATTGTCGGAGAAAGGTCCATCGTAAATAAGTGCTGGATAGTCAACTACTTGTTTTTTTACTTCCTCAAATTTTTCCGACACAAGATCTTCATTTCCTGCTGCCATAACACTAGTTATTTTTTTTCTAATTTCGCCCCACTTTATATCTCCCTGATTAATATCTGCTAATATATTATTTAATTGAGTTTTTAATTTACTAGATTGCTCTTCCAGCCTTTCAATTGTGTTATACTCCTCATCGCTAAGTTCTTTTCCATCGGAATTAGCTTTCACCAATGTATAACTATAATCTCCTACCTGTGAAAGAAATTTTGTAGTGTCCTGGGAAACTTCTAAGGGGATTGGCAAGGAGTTAAGCTTGTCATTTGCAGCAGTAGCATCTTTATATATATCTTGAAAAATCATCATACTTTGTTCCTTTGAATTGACTACTGCAGACTTTCCTAAATTATCTTCTATATTTTCTATGTTAGTAATAAGATCATACAAATTTTTACTATATTCGCCTTGCAAATAATTCCTATAATCTTGTCTCTCTAAAGTCATTAATACTGCATATGTAGTAGCAAACACTACAATTATAGTTGTCGACAATGTATAAAACATTCTTTTTTTAGTCATTTCCATATATTCCAACCTCCTTACTATTATTATCCCTTTGAATATATGCGCTTATTCATATATTTTCTATAGCTCAAATATAGCTTAAACTTTGTAAAAGAATCTCACATTCAACATAAATATCAATAATTTTGTTTATTACTAGTTAAATTTTATGTATAATATAGATTAAGGTTTGAAATTAGAATCCTATATAAGGATTTACAGCTAAGATTGTTTAAAGGATGAAACATATGCGTACACTAATACTTTCAATTTCTGCTGGCGGTGGGCATGTAAATGCTTCCGAAGCCATGGAATGCTATATAAAATTAGAGAACCCAAATAATGAAGTTAAGGTAGTGGATACGATAAAATACATAAACCCCTTACTAGACAAAGTGGTTATTGGTAGTTATCTTAAGAGCTTAAAACTATCACCATCACTGTTTGGTAAGTTATACGATTTTGCTGAAACAGGAGAAAGTATTGCAACTTTTAGTAATAAGTTAATTGAAATGATTATACATAAACTTATCCCTCTTATAGATGATTTTTCCCCAGACATAATAATTGCCACTCACGCTTTTACAACGGAAATGGTATCCATATTAAAAGCTAAAGGCATGATAAATATACCGGCTTTGTCAATCCTAACGGATTATGCTCCGCATAGTTTTTGGATTCATCCAAACATTGATGCTTATGTTGTATCCACCTCAGCTATGGTGGATGAAATGATTAAAAGAGGTGTAGACAAAAGCATCCTATATCCTTTAGGAATACCGGTAAAACCTAATTTTTTAAAAAAATATCCTAGAGAGAATACTTTGAAAACACTAAACTTGAATCCTGATAAAAAAACAGTATTGCTCATGGGGGGTAGTTTAGGATTAGGTAAGTTATGTCTTTTATACGAAGAGCTTCAGAAAGTAGATTTAGATATTCAAATTATCGCAATAACAGGCAATAACAAAAAACTATTCAATCAATTAACAGAACTAAGTAGTAATTCCGTTAAAGATACAAGAATTATAGGATATACTACCGAAGTAAACAAATATATGCAAGCCTGTGATTTACTTATAACAAAACCTGGAGGCCTTACCATTACAGAGGCATTGGTAAGTGGTGTCCCTCTAGCGGTATTTTCAGCCATACCTGGTCAAGAGCAAAAAAACGCCGAGTTTTTGCTCGATAATAATCTAGCAGTTTCCTTAGGCGAAGGTAAAAACTGCCACAGAACCATTAATAGCTTATTATGTAATTCAGAAAAACTAGAAAACATGCGAAACAACTGTTTAATATTCGCTAAGCCTAATAGTGGATACGATATAAAAAACTTAATGCACAAGCTATTAAAGGCAAATATAAGTAAAAGCGACTAAAGTCGCTTTTTTAATTTATTATATATTTCTACAATTTTAAATTTAAATTGTATATTTTCGCTATCATTTTCTACATATTCTAATTCTTCTTCACTTAATACCTCTTTCATTTGCTCTATAGTTTTTTCTTCAGCAACTTCACCTTTTGTAATATCTATAAAGCATAGTGGAGGAAACATAACACACCACCAATTTTGGCCACCAGCGTTGCCTATTAAAATTCTATAAGCTTCATAATTACCTTGAGGTAAGGTTATAGGTCCATAGGTCTTTACCGGAAAGTTTTCCTTGGACAGCTCACTCTTAACCTCATAGCTGTAGCCATTTTCTCTAATTACCTTTTCTGCTATAGCTTTTACTTTATTATCATTGTCTCTTAACAGCTGCCTAGATTCCTCTATGGTTGTACACTTTTCCAACTCTGGAGCCAAATATTTTAGCACTTCATCTTTAACCTTCAATTTTAAATTCTGATCTTCTTCACTATCACTGTTTGCTATAACGTGAAAGCGAATTAATTTACTACTAATAGAATTTAACATTTCCTTATCTTTTTCTCGAGTTGATAAAAACATAGCATAAACCCCTTCATTCACTGCAACCCCAATAAATATTAAAAGAAAAACTACTAGCATGAATCTTTTCATGTATATTTCCCCCTTTTTTTGTATTCACACTAGTAATATTTCCCATATTTTATATATAATATACATTTTCTTTTTATTTTCTTGTACCAATTCTTCTAATTTTGGTATCAACATTGACATTAATTACAGCATCCTTAAAGGCTTTTTCCCAATTGTCTTCCATCTTTTCCCAAGTAATAGGCATAAATTTTCTTACATGCTCTCTAACCCCAAAGATATCTACTGCATATTCACGTTGAACTCTTCTTGCTACCTTTTCACCTTCTTCACTTAAGGAATTGTTGAAATAATTTTGAATTTCTTCAAGTGTATAATCATTAAAAAGCTCCTTATCCACCTTATACTCCTTTATTCTACCTTCTATATCAATATTTATATTGAATACTAACTTTCCATTATCTTCAACAACCTTAATCTTTCTTTTTAAGTTATCTATTTCTAAATCTATTGGCACTTGATCCTTGTATATAACCTTTTTACCAGTTATCAGTTTTCCTCTTAACATTTCTACTACCGTGGTATCTTGAGGCGATAAGCGACCTATAAACTTATATCCTTTAATAATAGCTATACCGTCTATTAACATTTCATTTTTATCTTTATCAATTTTGATTGCTGGTATTATAGCATTGCCATTTTCAGTCAATAATATGATAAATTCATTTAAGTTCACTGGTAAAATAGAGGCATTTCGTTTACTGCTCTCCATTAAACCTGTTAGATATGTTCCTAAGGTATTTTCCATTTCTATTTTAAAGTTAAAGAACTCTTCCACATCCCCTTCTGTCATCGCCACATACATGGTTCTATTTATTTGAGGACTTCGTGATAAAAAATCCACTATTTCCTTCACATTGTCCGGATACTGAAGCAGTTCATTACTTATGAGCAGCAAATCTGTATGGCCTAGGTTTAGAACCCTGCTACTCTTTGATACTGCATTTGATAAAGCATCCTCCATAGAATAAGAAGGTGTCTTTACATATTTATCAGAAGATATTTCTGGATTTTGAGAAGTGTATTTACTTATGTCCGGAAAGGCAAAGGTTACATTTAATCTTTCTAAATTTCTTTCTCCAAAGGGTTCACCTGCTTTAACATCTTTTAAAGCTTCTTCGTCTTTAATGTCTTTTCCTACGTCCACTCCAATTACAGAAACGAAGGCATTTCTATCTATCTCCACCTTATCCCAACAACCTGTTAAAAAAATACACATACAGGATAAAAGCAAGACCATTTTTTTCTTCATCGTTCCTCCCCCCTTGTACTATAATTTTTGCTTTTACCAAACATTATTAATAATAAGGGTATAATTAGCAAATTAATTATGTAGTTAAAAGGGGCTATTATATTAATTGTACTGTATAGCTGAGTAAGATTAGTTGGTAACAAAGCTATTATATAAACAAAAGGTGCAATAATTAAGGCAGAAAGTCGTATATCTCTTAAAGGTAATGCATCACTTAATATATAGGCTGAAAAAGTATAGCCATTGGAGAATGTTGTAAAGAAATAGATAATCCACAAAGACATCACTACTCCATCCCATCTCTCCACAAAAGCTCCTGGAATCTCAATGCTTCTAATCAAATCTATAGCAGGCCACAAAAGCTGCTTAGTTTGAGAGGTTGTCAATACGGCTATGCTTGTAATTGATACTACTATGTAAAAAAAAGTAATAAAAATCATACTGTATCTAATACCTTTAATTGCACTTTTCTTATTTCTTAGCATTGGTAACATCATATAAACAACTTCTGCTCCAGTAAAGGCAAAGGAAGCCACTGGCAAGGCATATATATAAGACTTCACTTCCTGTCTAAAGGCAGGAAGTATGTTAGTGTAATCTGCCTGTTTAAAGGTAAATAGCACTATAATTACAGCAGGAATAAACATTATCCATAATGTAATTTCATTAAACTTTACATTGGTACTTACTCCACCACGAACTATATAGACTCCAGTTAATATAGTAACAACCAAAAGAAACTCCGTAGGGGTTTTAGTCAGCAAATACATCTTTACTACTTCTATAAAAGCTCTTAAGCCAAGGGACACAGAAAAAAGAGTTGGGAGACACATAATTATAAGTATAAGCCCTCCAAGCATGCTTCCAAATCTAGCTTTAATAACATCTGTTACACTTTGAAATCCATTAACTTTTACAGCCCTTACTAATAATTTAAGGAGAATTAGGTTTATTCCCCCCGCAACTATGGTTACTAGCCACACATCCCCTTCTACCATAGATGCTATTTCCCTTGGATATGAGAATATACCAATACCTACTACTGTTACAATAATAGTGGCTATAAACCCATAGGATGTTATAAAATTATCCTTTTCCATTGTCATTCCTCCACACTCATATTACTTTTGTCTTATCTTATCTTGAGGATTAATGTATGCTGGTCTTTTCCTGAAAAATCTTAAGGGTGCTCTTATAAATGTGTCTTTCATATCACTGCTTCTAGTATTAACTATAGGTGCCATATAGGGCACACCAAAGCTCTCTAATTTTGCTAAATGAATTAAAAAAACTATCAGCATTAGCACAATTCCGTAAAAACCTATGATAGCTGCTGCAATAATTAAAGTTACCCTAATTATCCTCTGGGAAGATATTACTTCATAATGTGGCGTTATAAAAGTAGTTAAGGATGTTATAGATACAATAATTATCATAGCAGGACTAACTATTCCAGCACTTACCGCTGCCTGACCAATTATCAAGCCTCCTACTATTCCTATAGTAGCCCCAAGTCCATTGGGCAATCGTAACACCGCCTCTACTAGTAAGGCCATGCTAAGCTCCATTATCAAGGTCTCAATAAAAGCAGGAAAAGGTACACCCTCCCTTGAGGCAGCCATAGCATAAACTAATCTTGTTGGTAATATAGATGTATGGAAAGAGGTAACAGACACATATACACCAGGCAAAACAAGTGATAGCAATATGGCTATAGTTCTAAGCAATCTAATACTAGATGCATATAACCATCTCTGGTTATAATCATCTGGCGATTGAAACAGAGCGCTCAAAGTAGCGGGAACTATAAGACAAAACGGACTATTATCAACAACCAAGGCTACTCTACCCTCCAGTAAGGCTGCCGCTACTACATCTGGTCTTTCCGTAGCTTGTATCTGTGGAAATATGGACCATTTACTTCCTTCTAAAAGCTGTTCTATATAGGCACTATCTAAAATTGCATCTATATTAATCTTATCTAACTTTTCTTTAACCTGAGCTAACACATCATGATTTACAATATCTTCAACGTACATAATAGCTATATCTGTCTTTGATCTAACACCTACAGTTGTACTTTCTACCTTTAATCTAGTATCTCTTATTCTTCTTCTGATAAGAGCAGTATTGGCTCTCAAAGATTCAACTAGGGCATCTTTAGGACCTCTTAAAACACTTTCACTAGAAGGTTCAGAAATACCTCTGGAAGGCCAGAATTTAGTAGCAATGATATAGGCTATATCAATCCCATCGATCATAAAGATAGTTTCTCCTGATAGTAAGGCTTTAATAGCAGAATCCAGCTTCTTTTCTTCCTTAATATCAGTGACTGTTATCAAAGTATCTTTTATGTCTTCAATACTTTGAACTCGATCTCCAAAAATCATTAATGTTTCCATAACAAAATCATTAAGTAATTTATTATCCGCTAGCCCCTCTACATATATGAGAGCAGCTTCCCAAGGTCCAACATAAAATCGTCTAAATACTACATCTGTATTATTCTCAAATAGTTCTTTTAAATATGTAAAGTTATCCTCCAAATCAACATAGATGTTTTTTCTGAGTAACTCCTTCAAAAATGTCACCCCTTTACCTTAATTTATTGCACAAATACAAAAGTAAGGCTAATCCTATATATAGCCCCCCAATAAATCTTGCTTTTTTAGCCTTCTTGACCCTATTTTTCTTCATAAACTCCTTGCTATCATAGAAAATAACCTGTAAGCTAAGTATTATAACTAAAGCAAGAAAGTACTCATTAAACAACCTTAAAATCATGGCTACACAACCTTTCTACCTATAACACTTCGCCATATTAACAAATCTGTTTCATTTTATTTTTTTCTTTAAGGGATTAAAATATTCATGTTTGAAATAGAAGTGAAGATATAGTTAAGCAGATGTCAATAGTAGGATAAGGGATATTAAAGTTATAGATTCAATAAGCTTTTTTATTTGTATTAGATTTGAGTCTAAATAAAAAAATTCAGCCATCGGCTGAATTTTTTTACTCATAATTAGTTGTATTAACTTTTATATTGTACGGGTTATAAAAACTTCCGAATATCTTTCCTTCATTCTTTCAAAGCACTTTTGGGCTTTTAGCATATCATTAAAAAAAGCAAATATAGTAGGTCCACTGCCACTCATCAAGGCATTTATAGCTCCTTGTCTGATCATATCTTTCTTAATTTCCCTCAATGTATAATGCTTTCTCAATGTAACATTTTCCAAAACATTTTTCATTAAGGCAGCGGTTTCTTCTAAGTCATTTCTTTCCATAGCACTTATAATATCTGTGGTTCTAGGATGAAGGTTAATTTTATTAATATCCAAGGCACCATAAACTTCTTTTGTTGAAACACCAAAGTTGGGTTTAACCACTACTAAAATATGATTTTTGAAGGGTTTTAGTGGCTTAACTACTTCTCCAATTCCTGTGCACAAGGCTGTACCTCCAACAAAACAATATGGTACATCTGCACCAATCTGAAGACCTAATTTAATTAATTCTTCATCAGAAACCTCAACTTCATATAGATCCCTCATAGCCTTTAAAACCGCGGCAGCATTGGAGCTACCTCCTGCTAAACCTGCTGCCACAGGTATGTTCTTTCTGATATTAATGTATACTCCTCCTTTTATTCCATAGGTATCAATAAAAAGCTTTGCTGCCTTATAAGCTAAATTTCTTTCATCTGTAGGAACATATGGGATATTACATTTAACTTCTATTCCAGAATCACGCTTTGTGATATCTATCAAATCGTATAGTTCTATATTTTGCATAATCATTTCTAACAAATGATATCCATTATCCTGCTTGCCAACTACATCCAAAGATATATTAATCTTTGCATAAGCCTTAACTAACATAATTTACCTCCACGCAACAAAATCATAATTATATAAATACATTATGATTTAGATTGCAGGAAATGTAAAGAACAAAAGTTACTATTAGGTTGCAACCTTTTCCAACACATAGTTTTCCATTCGACTTTTTACAATCTCTAATAAAGGCTCATATTTTTCAAAAAATACCATAATAATATCCCCTGCCGCTGAATTGTCTATAGCTTCAACAAGTGCTTCTTTTTCATTATCTAATATTTTCACATTGCTTTCATCTATCCTTCCTGATTCCATAACCCCTTTTTTTAGTAGTTCTGCTACTTCTCTTTCTCTTCTTCCTCTTTTATCATCATCTTCTTTTATATATATATAGTCAAAGCATTGGCCAGAGATTCTTCCTATCTCAACTATATCACTATCTAGTCTATCTCCAGGTACTCCAATTATACCAACCAGTCTTTTATTCTTTATTTCTTGTAAGACCTCCGTTACAGCCCTATACCCCTCTTTATTGTGTCCATAATCTAAAATAACAGTAGTTCCCTTCACATTAAAGATATTGAATCTTCCTGGATTGCCAAACTCATCTCCAAAAAAGCTGTTAAGTCCCTTGCTAATTATTTTATATGGTACTTCTATAGAAACCAAAGCTGCTACTGCTGCAAGACTATTTTCCACATTAAATTTAAGCTTACCCATCAAGGTTATTGGTATGTCTTCAACCTTTATTACTTTTTCAACAATATGCTTTTGCTCCACGTAGATATAGTTATCCTTTAAATATACAGCTATACCACCACTAGTAACAGCCTTATTTAAAAGAGGATTGCCACTATCTTTAGAAAAGACCACAAGTTTACTTTTGATTCTATCTAACAAGCTCTTAGATACTTTATCATCCCCATTAATGACAGCATAGCCTTCATCCTTCACCGCCTCTACCACAAGCGCTTTTACATGTGCTAAGCTTTCCAAATCATTAACTCCATCCAAGCCTAAGTGATCTTCTGTTATATTAGTAATTACTCCTACATCTGCCATATCATAAGCCAGACCCTTTCTTATTATTCCACCTCTAGCTGTTTCTAAGACTGCTACTTCCACTTCCTTATTTAAGAGGATAGAAAGAGCACTATCATAACCGGTAGTATCCCCTTTTTCAATACATTCATTGTTTATATATATACCACCAGTGGTTGTCATTCCTACCTTATAGCCGGCACATTGCAAAACATGACCAATCAATCTTGTAGTGGTAGTTTTACCGTTAGTTCCAGTCACTGATATTATGGGTATAGATGCTTTTTTATCAGGAAACATCATATCTACTATAGCTTTAGCAACTTCTCGTTTTTTACCCTCATAAGGAAAGTAATGCATCCTTATACCTGGTGCAGAATTCACCTCTACTATAGCTCCTTGTTCCTTTATAGACTTTCCTATATCTAAACAACATAAATCTATGCCGCAAATATTTAATCCTAAAGCTGCGGCTGCTCTTATGCAGATTGATTTATTTTCTTCACATATTTCATCGGTACAGTCAATAGCCATACCTCCTGTTGAAATATTAGCATTCCCTCTTAAGGAAAGCTTCTTGCCCTCTTCCAATACACTTTCAAGCTTATAGCCTGCTTCCTTCAAATGAGAAATCAAAGCTTCATCTATTTTTATCTTAGTCATAGGCTTTTCATGATCATCCCCTCTTCTGGGGTCATTGTTTAATTCATATATTAGCTCCCGTATTGATTTATGACCATCTCCAATAATATAGGGTGGTATTCTTAGTGCTGCCGCTACTACTTTTCCACCTACTACACAAACTCTATAGTCCTTTCCCTCTATATACTCTTCAATAACTATGTCCTTATAGTTTTCAATCAAAGAATTATAGGCCTTTATTAGTTCTAAGCGATTTTTTATATTAACTATTACACCTTTACCTTGATTTCCAAATTGAGGCTTTATCACTACTGGATATCCAATTTTTTCTGCATAATATAATAAATCAACAGTTCCCTTTACCTTATAACCTATAGCTACCGGTAAATTATGCATAGCTAATATTTCCTTTGTAGCTAACTTATCACAGGAAATATCTACACCTACAGCACTAGTATCACTACATATAGTAGCCTCAATCATTTTGCCGTACTTTCCATTTCCTAATTGATATAGTCCTGTATCACCTATTTTTATTACAGGGATACCCCTTCTCTTTGCTTCTAAGCAAATAGCCTCAGTACTAGGCCCTAAATATTCTTTATTAAGAGTATTTTTAATATCCATTATTCGCCTATCAAAATCTATATTATCAATCTTTCCTATTAGCATATTTATAATATCTATGGCAAGATAAGCACACTTAAGAGCTGTTTTTTCATACTCATACTGAAAAATAATATAATATAGATCACCCTCTATTTCTCTAGCCTTACCAAAGGATATATCTATACCACTTAAATTATGTAAAGCTATGATAATATGCTCACAAATGTGTGCTAAATAAGTACCTTCTTTAAGCCTCGTAACAAATCCACCTTCTTCGTATATCCCACATCTATGGTTATGTAAGTCCGGTAACATTTGTAATAGTCTTTCATTAAAATTTTCTATGTCCTTGCTAGGAGTTTCGCGATAACCTTCTAAATCTACATCTAACCTTATACACTTTCTATGAGAATAAACATTTCTTCCATTAAATACCTGTAATTTTAAGAGTTTCATTTGTTTTATTTTCCTCCTTGATTTATCAAGCCAAAACATTAAAGTATAATATTATTCCTCTGCAAATGGTTTTCTTAAATTTATATCATATCTATCTCCGGATTTTAACACATGTACTTTTAAATCAAATATAGATAATATCTCGTTAGGATATTGTTCAGATACATTGCTCCTGCTTATGGTACTTCCATCTATAACATAAACAGCACCAGAACCTATTACCTTAAAAATACCTTGGCTGTTTACTTCAATAGCTGTATCTTCATCAATGCCAATACCTAAGCTTTGTGGATTTTCTGCTACTCCCACCAGTAACCTACCTATTCTACCTCTTTGAGCAAAATGTTGGTCAATGATTACCCCTTTTACCAAGCCAAGACCCGGTGCCATTTTTAAAGTACACTTTTTAGGAGATTCATCATCTAGTCCATTAACTATCATATTCTCGCTCATAACAGAGGCTCCTGCTGAGGTCCCTACAAACACACAACCTTCTTCATATCTTTCAAGAAAGCAATTATACAAAGGGGTGCCCCCCAACATGCTAGTTATTCTTAATTGATCTCCTCCAGTAAAAAATACTAAAGCTGCTTTCCTTACCATTTCTATATTTTCCTTAGCACAAGCATCCTCTCTGGAAGATACATTTAATATATTAACTTTACTGACTCCCAAACCTTCAAATATTGCCCTATACTGAGCTCCTACTTCTACGGGACACTCTGTAGCCACTGTAGCTATAACCAACTGATCATCTTCTTTATTAATCTTTGAACAAACTTCTTTTAATATTTCTTTTTCTCCTTTTTTATCCTCCGCTCCTCCAATTATTATTAGAGTTCCTTCTACTTTCTCTTCCAAAAGGATCACCACCTCTCATAGGTATCTTTTATTTTATCCAATAGCTATTTGCTTATTCAAAAAATATCAAAGTACCTAGTTAATGCATTACACAAATTATTATTAGTAATTTTTCAAAAAATATAAAAGGTGTCCCTATATTTTAAGACACCTTTATTAGAATATAACTATCTATTATACAATAGCTCTTCCTGGTATAATCAGCTTGTCGTTTGGATAAATCAAATCTGGATTTTCTATGTTATTAACTCTAACAATTTCATCTATAGTAGTGTAATATCGTTTTGCAATCTTCCATAAAGTATCTCCCGGTTGAACTACATAAATAGTTACACTAGCCTTCTTTAATGGTACTTCCTCATCAGCTACAGCAATATCTACAAGGAAATCTTTTTCTATAGAATAATTAACTCTAGCCTCAACATTTACAACGGCCTTTACTGCTATTGTATTAGCTTCAACAGAAGCTTCTAAACTTTCCAAATTAGCTTTAGCTGTAGATTCCATATCTATTTTTGAACCTTCTATATCTACAGTACAGCTAAAGGGTAATTCTTCAGTTATAGTGCTAAACTCTTCCTCTTCTGAATTAGTTGAGAATAAAATATTTACTTTAACGATACCATCTATAACTACTTTATCTTCTACAATTTTTTTATCTGTAACCATAACATGGCCCTGGCTCAAAACAATAGTTGCTGGACTATTATCTACTTCAATATTTTCTTTAACAATAGTTTCTGCATGATTAGCTCCTTGAAGTACATTTAAATTATAAGTTTTTCTTATCATATCCATAACTACCTTTGGTGAATAAGCATCTTCAATCATGTCTATTTCTTCTTTGTATTGCACCTTAATAACCGCATTAGCTATAGCCTCAATATCCACAATCCTATCTTCACCTAGGTCATCTTCTTTTATATCATAATCCAAAGATTCCACTTTAAAATCAACAAAGGCTACCATAGAAGGCAAAACAGATTCTAATTCAAGCTCTTTGCTTATAAACACATCATCTTCAAGACATACTAAAGTCTTTTCCTCCTTGCCTCTATAAAGCAACTTTGCATTAGCAAAGGCAGAAACTTGAATTCTACCTTCACTTAATTTAATCTCTTTTTTATGAAGGCTTACATCACACTTTAGAACCTTTCCAATCTGTGGTTTATCCATAGGTACTCTGATCTGAGTCTTGATAACCAAATCTGTAAAGCTATTATCTAGCACCTTATCTACCACCGTTGGATATTTTAGCATTTGCACATCCTCATCTTTATCCATGGATTTTACCACTTCAAAATTGTAATTTTTGTAAACGGATGACTTTATTTTGATTATACCGCTAATTCCAACCTTTCTTTCATTAATTAAGGTAGAATCCATATGTTCAACATAGCATTCTGCCTCACAGAACATTTTATGTTCTGCGTTGGGTATGTCAACATAATTTGAAAAGTTATCTGTGTAGTTTACATTATAAACTCCCAAACCTTCTTCTTCCTTAGCTAAATAAATAACATTATAAAGCACCTGTCCCTCAACATATACCTTATCCTGCATAGTTTCTTTTGAAGTTATGGAAGGTTTTACATCAACCATAAGTATTCTTACTACGTCAGGATGAGTATCGGGAATTAAATACTCTCCCTTAATGACAGTATCGGAAAAGTTTTCCCCTAGTAACTGCTCATATTCTATATTTTCTTTAATTAGCTCTAATGCAGCCATACTATACCTCCTATAATACCTACTAAAGTATGTATACAAAGGAAGTATAGAAATTATTCCTAAATCCCCAAAGAAAATTACTATTGACAAACGACAGATTTTGACGTATTATTATAAATGGTTATTGACCATATAACCTCTCATAAATTCTCAATACCCTTTTATACCATAGTTGAAAGATGGATACCCACCATCTTTCTTTTTTAGTACAAGCATACATTTATTGTATTATTTTTCTACCAAAATTTAATTTAATATAAAAGGCCCTTCTAATTTTGTCTGTTTTTATCGTTAATTAAAAATATAAATTTCTTTGTTAAAACATTAAAAAAATAATCCTTGGATCTCTTCCAAGGATTATATTATGCTTATGTATTATCCTGCATAAACTAATTGTACTGTTTTTGTTAATACATCTGAGTAACTATAAGTCACAGTCCTACGGGTGTCATTATCAAGCCTTATTACAAATATGCTAGGGTAGGTCTTTTCTATTATACCTTTGTTTACAAGCACCTTTCTTCTCCCACCATTTGCTTTTAATGTAACACTTTCTCCAACATGGCCCTCAATATCCTTCTTGATAGCCGCTAGTCTGTTTTTCATTTCCATAAAAAAACACCCTCTTTCCACAATTGTTCCAACGAAAGCATAATTGCTAAATTGGTAACCCTTGTTTTTTTATAAATAACTGCCTTTATATAGATATAGATATAGATAAATTGATAAAAGGCAAGCTATTAATATTATAAATACCTTAATGTGAAAATACCTGCGTTGTTACTGTGTTTATCAAATTGACATCAAGCTACAACTACATTATACTCGAAAACCGGTTTTCTGTCAAATAAACATATTATAATATCATGCTGTAAACGTTTTTGTCAATGTTAAATTTATATTAACAGTAACTAAATACGCAATAAACGTTTATATTATTCCACTTTACGTATTAATTATTCTTTTTTTCATTGATTTTAAAAATATAATTTCTCTGAAAATATATACGTAAGTTAATACTTAAAGTTACTTACTTATATATAATTCGACGTAAAACCCAACTTATACCATAAAACCCCACTTCTAACTAATCAATAAATAGTACTATAAGCTAAACTTCTACATTTTAGTTGTTTGTTTGACATTATTATGATAATGCTATATTATTCTAGCAACTAAAATCATTCTTTATAGTAAATTTTATAAAAAATTAAATCCCCCGAAATAAATCTAGTTTTCTATTCCCTAGATGATTATTTCAGAGGGATTTAGTAATTAAAAAGTTCTAAGCATAAGGAGATTTGGGATATCCTTCTCTATATTTACCTCTGGTCTGTAACCCTCCAACACCCTTTATTCCGGTAATAGTATTTTCAAGCACCTCATGAATAGGTACTATTTTTTCTATGTTGGTATAAGCAATTTTTTCACAAATAAAAACCGGATCAAGACAGTGAATTAATACTCTGCTAGGAGAACTAGCAAAGTTTGCTCCTGAATCTAAAATCTTTTCATAGCAGGATTGGCAGGCACCTGCAAATATAACTAATTCATCGTAGCTAGATTGGTACTCCCTTAGAGCCGTGACTGCATCTACAAAATATTTGGAATTTCTATAACTATCTAAAGAAGCGTAGTCCTTACTCTTTTTTAAAATTGCATCATGACCGGTTAAAACTACAATATCCGGCTTCAACTCTTTTACCATTTTTACAATTTCTAAAGGCTGTTTTTTCTCCTCTACCAAACGTCCTACCGCATCTATTCCTAGCTGCTGATATACTTTAAGACAGGTATTTAGATACTCTGAATCTCCATCTACATGAAGAATTCTTCCTGGTCTCCCAAAGGTCAGCTCCTTTTGACGAATGCTTTTACTGGACTTACCCATTCTTAAATTTTCAGATCTATAATAATTATTCCTCTCTGACAGCACCTTTTTTATAGCTTTATTTACCCTTTTATTGAAGACTTCATCCTTTACACTAGTATGATTATCTTTAACCGGCTCCAAATCTTCTTCTGGAGAGTCTGCTATAAGTCTTAAATTTCGACCTTTTATAACATATTGTCTACCTTTCTCTGTTTCATTAACACCAATTATTTTAAAGGTAATATCTTTACCATAGGACTTTCTAACTACAGTATCCCCTACTTCCATTCCTTCCACTCCATTAATAACTTTCATTATATAATATGACTAACTTGCTAATAGGTGAAAAATAAGCTATTCTTTTAAAAACTTCGCTAAGATGGTTTCAAAATTAATGCCTAAAATTAGGATTCTAAGTAAAAAGTCAAAAAGCTTATTCTTAGACATGGTAAGAATAAGCTTTTTGACTTAAATATAAAAGTTTAGATCTTATGATCCACATTACTCCTTCTGATTGTATTCTTTCTTAAAATCTTCGATAAATTTTAAGTAAGCAGTTTGTTCTTC
Organism: Clostridium sp. N3C; assembly: GCF_900095445.1. Taxonomy (GTDB): domain Bacteria; phylum Bacillota; class Clostridia; order Clostridiales; family Clostridiaceae; genus Clostridium_AU. The sequence goes on along the minus strand of NZ_FMJL01000020.1, from coordinate 17,796 downwards.
CACTAACTCTTCTATCTTCTTATTAAAGGTGTTTTGTCCCCAGTTAACTTCATTGTAGTAATATCTATTAGACAAGCGCCAGAATCTTTGAGGGAATACCAGGAAAGCAAACAAGACTCTATATTCCTCATTCCTTATAGGACTTACACTATTATAGGCGTCTATAATCAAGTTGCAATACTTAATATCCCACTGTACCCTTTTCAAAACCTTTATCAAGAAATTAGATAGATCATATATCCTTACTTCTCGTTTACAATAATCAAAGTCAATAACATTTACTTCATTATTATCATCAATTATTATATTATGATAAGTATAATCATGATGGCAGAAATTCTTTTCCTCTTCCGCTATAGCGCAAAGTTCTGTATATTTAGAATCATTTAAGATAGCCATTGCCCTTTTACCCAAGTCCTTATAAAATTGAACCTCTTTTATGTAGGTAAGGTCAAAGGCTGTCTTCATACCTCTTTTCCTAGCCATGTCCCTCATTTTATCAAAGGATTTAATCCTTTTCTCCATTAAATGAGGCCATCTACCTAAGTCTGTTTTTAACTTACTATTTTCAGGAGGTTCATATCCTCTTGAAGATAGATGAAGCATTGCAAGACTTTTTGCTGCTAATATCAAATCTTCTTCGCTTTGGAAATTACACTCTCTACCGTCTATCCATCTTGAGAGTGTATAAATATCTTCGTTAACCAGGGCATATGGAGCACCTTCAGTGTTTAGATAATATCTATCTACATTTTTAAAGCCATTATTAATTAAATGTTCTTTTGCAGCATATACGAATAAAAGTTTTTGGATTCCATAATTAATTTTCTTTAAGCATCTGACACCCTTGTCTGTCTTTAAATAATACACACCCTTATTAGGTTTTATACTTTCAATTTTAATGCCAAACTGCCTTTCAATCTCAAATTCTCTCATCATCGCTATCACCTCCCATCTAATTTATATGAGGCTTGTTTTATATTTATTAACACTTTTCTTTTATATTTGGATTAATTATGTATTTTTGTCGCAAAATTCAGATAGGGCTAATATAATAAATTAAGACCATTATGAAAGGATTATCCACAATGAAAATTGGAATTGACGGAAGAGCTGCAAAGTGGTATAGGGGAACGGGCATAGGTAACTACACCTATCAACTAATCAATTCTATAAACCAATTGGATACTTCTAATAATTATTTGTTGTTCATGCCAGATAAGTGCTCTACGGATATAGACTTTAATAGTAATTTCAATGTGCGTAATATTACAGAAAATAACAGTAATGACTTCTGGGATGAAGTTAATATACCTAATATTCTTCATTATAATGAAGTAGAATTATATCACGTCCCACAAAATGGAATAGGATTACCTATGGATAAGCCCTGCAAAATGGTAATAACCCTACACGATATAATACCTTATAAGATGCCGGAGACAGTGGGACCAAGTTACTTAAAAATATTTCTTGATCAGATTCCTAAAATAATTCCTCAATGTGATGGTATAATAACCGTTTCCAATTTTTCCAAGGAAGATATTATGAAAGAGTTTGATTATCCCGGAGAAAAAATATTTGTTACCCATCTAGCTCCGGAAAATATATACAAACCTAAAGATAAAAAATACAGTAAAGAATTAATAAAAAAACTATATGGCATTGAAGATGACTATATTCTCTATATAGGTGGCTTTAGTCCTAGGAAAAATATTTTAGGACTTATCGAAGCTTTTAGCAAAGTAGTTTTAAAGTATAAAAGAAATATTAAGTTGGTTATAGCAGGCAAGAAGGGCGTCTCCTATGAAAGATACAGAAATAGAGCTGAAAGCTTAGGAATTCTGAATAAAGTAATATTTCCTGGTTTTATTCCTATTGAACATCTTCCCTTCTTCTACAGCGCTGCAGAATTATTTACCTATCCATCCTTCTATGAAGGTTTCGGATTACCACCGGTGGAGGCTATGGCTTGCGGTACACCGGTTATAGCTTCAAACACTACATCCATTCCAGAAATCGTTGGCAACAATGCTATTTTAATAAATCCTTGGGATACTGATGAGCTTTTCGAAGCCATGTTAAAAACTCTAGAAGACAAGAACCTACGAGAAAAGCTTATAACTAAAGGTTTTATAAGATCCTCAGAGCTTAGTTGGAATAGCACCGCTCTGCAAACTATAAAAGCCTATAATAAAATCATTAATTTCTATTAAAATTAAAAACCGCAAAACTAACTTTAAGGTAGTTTGCGGTATCTTTTTATTTACTTCCAAACGTATGTTTGATATAATTATGGATATACTATTTCTTATAGGTCAGTAAAAAGATTCCTTATAGAGGTGGGAGTAATATTGGATTTACAAGAAAAATTAAGAATATTAGCAGATAGCGCTAAGTATGATGTATCCTGCTCCTCCAGTGGCAGTAATAGAAAAAATATTCCCGGCGGTATAGGCAATGTAGTAGAATCCGGTATATGTCACAGCTTTTCTGCTGATGGAAGGTGCATATCTCTCCTTAAAATATTGCTAACTAATTATTGCATATATAACTGCGCCTATTGTGTAAATCGATACAGCAACGATATACCAAGGGCTGCCTTCACTCCAGAGGAAGTGGTAGATCTCACTATGAACTTTTATAAAAGAAATTATATCGAAGGTTTATTCTTAAGCTCTGCAGTATTTAAAAGCCCTGACTATACTATGGAACTTCTAACCACTGTAGTTAAGAAGCTTCGTCTTGAACATAAATTCAATGGCTATATCCATGTGAAAGCTATACCAGGAGCAGATGAAAGACTGATTAAAGAAGCCGGACTGTATGTTGACAGAATGAGTGTTAACATTGAGCTACCTTCTAGCAGTGGTTTAAAACTATTAGCTCCACAAAAAACCAAGGAAAGCATTCTTAAGCCTATGAACCTAATTAGTAAGGAAATATGTGAAAGCAAAGATATAAGAAAGCAAATAAAGTCTACTCCTTTATTTGTACCGGGAGGACAAAGTACACAGCTTATTGTAGGTGCCACTGTAGACAGCGACTATAAAATACTCAATTTATCCCAAAATCTCTATAATAAATTTGCTTTAAAAAGAGTTTATTATTCCGCCTTTGTTCCCGTAGCCCAAGGACCTAAGCTTCCTAGTATTAAACATCCACCGTTGCTAAGAGAACATAGACTTTATCAGGCGGATTGGCTCCTTCGTTTTTACGGTTTCAAGGCAGATGAATTACTAAATGATCAGCATCCTAATTTAGAGAAAGATTTTGATCCTAAAACTTCCTGGGCCTTGAGAAATATAGATAAATTTCCTATAGAAATAAATAAGGCCTCTTATAATGAGCTACTAAGAGTTCCAGGTATTAGAGTAAGGTCTGCTTATAAAATATTGTCTATACGAAAGGTTCATACAATAAGCTTTGAAGATTTGAAGAAAATTGGAGTAGTGTTAAAGCGAGCTCAATATTTTATTACCTGTAAGGGAAAATACTATGGAGATGTGAGTTTTGATGACCAGCTTATAAGGCATAGACTATTAGACACCTCTCCTATGGCAAAGAAATTAAGAGATGATGAAAAATTTGAACAACTCTCCTTCTTTAGTAACCTCCCTGTACTACTAGGTAAGGAAGATTACACTTCAAAAATTCATGGAGAACTGTGAGGTGCCCTATGCTTGTTACCTATATATATGACGGCAGTTTTCAAGGATTATTAACTTGTATATATGAGTATTATTACTCAGATAAAAAGGCTCAGGATATCAAAAGTGAAAAGAACTATGAAAAGACTCTGTTAACAGAAGAAGTTTATATTGAAACCTCAGAAGAAAAAAGTTTAAAAGTAGAAAAGGCCATTGAAAATAAAATAGGTAAAGAGGCCTTAAACAATATATTTACTGTGTTTTTATCTGAAGAGTCAGGTTTTGAAGTGCTAATTTTAGAATATATAAAGCTTGGCTTTAAAATAGGACCAAAAATACAGCACCATTTACATAACCCTATAGTTTTACAGGTTTCAAAAAAAGTTAAGCGAGTAAACAATGAGGTCCATAGGCTATGCGGTTTTGTAAGGTTCTCTTGCCTTACTGGAGAAATTTATTACGCTTCCATAGAGCCTGATCACAATATCCTTACCTTATTAGTCCCTCACTTTGCAGCTCGTTTTTCAAATCAAAAATGGATTATACATGACCTAAAAAGGGAGCTGGCCGTGCTACATGACAGTGGGCAATGGCTTCTTACATCTATGAAAAAAAGCTATGGAGAAAGTCTTGAATACGCCAATAGTGGCTTTTATGAAAACTTATGGAAAAACTACTACAAGACTATAGCCATTGAGGAAAGAAAGAATGATAGACTAAGACTCCAAATGATGCCTAAAAGATATTGGAAGCATATGACGGAGTTTAGAGATTAAACTTGCTTCTAAACTCCCAGTGCCTTTCTATTATTTATTTTTAAAGTATATCCTTCTCATGTAACACTTATCATATCCTCCCCAACCAGGACTTAAGATTAAGTCTTCTAAATTTCTGTTTTTCCAGTCAGTAGACTGTTGGCATACGAATATACCACTGAAATCTCCATTATTAGTATTTGAGGTTACATATACCGAATGGGTGTAAGGACCTTTATTTCCCTTTCTAAATTGAAGTACTTCTCCTGGTTTTATCAAGACAGGATCTAATTTTACTGCCAATTGGTCATTATTCTGTACCTCTCCATCAATTTCCCTCTCTTTATCCTCACTAATAAAATAGGAGTAAAACCTCTCCACAGACTCCCAACTAGGTGTTCCACCTCCAGTATTTCCATACCAGATATCTGTCATTTTATATCTTTTTCTAATGTTTTCTGCTACCTTTCTAGGATCTTTGCTATCATATCCTCCCAAAGCAGCCCAAACACATTGTGATACGAAATTAGTGCAATTGGCCTTAGTAGTATAAAAGAATCTTTTATCTATAGGAGATTCTGCAAATTTTAAAGCATATTCCACTCCTATTTCCGGTAAATATCCCTCTACTTTTCCACTGTAGATTCTTTTGTCTTCTAAAGAATTTGCTCTAAAATAGCCTTTATGTATAGCAGTTTTTTTCACCTTTGCCTCATATATTCTCTTCATATGCTCATCAAAAACCTCATCTGTCGCTTCTCCAAAAGATAGCTCCTTTCTAAAGCCTTCTTCATAGGATTTGCTCCTTTTCCTATTTACATCTTCCATGAACATCATATACTTTTCATAATCTGATTCAACTTTCTCAATATACCATCTATCCTGATCTTTTCTTAAGAAAAAATCAAAACTTATATTATATATACCGGATTCTATGGATTCATAGTGATTATATTTAAAGGTCATATCTACTAGTGCTCCCACCGCTGCACTATTATAATTTACTTGAATTTTATAATAATCCACCTTATATTTTATATCTTTATAGATAAGATCCAATTCTTTCAAGAACTTTACTTCTACTTCATGATACTTTTGAAAGGCATATAAATGCTCATTATCTCTAGACTTTTTTATTGCCTTGCTATTATCTAGAGACTTATAAGCATTAAAATAATCTATAAAAAAGTTATCAAGACATTGCTCTATAGCTTTTCTATCATGCACCTTAGCATTAATTTGCATATTAGGTAAAAGCATAAAGCTCAAAAATATAGCATATATAATAATTTTCTTCATAAAATACCCTCCTAATATAGATATCTAACTTCATCTATCTATTTATACATTTCTTAAGGAAAAAGAGAACTTTCCCTATTAAAATTTAATTTTCTTTAAACTTTATTAAATTTTAAAAAGGTATATTAACAACTCATGTCGAATAATATTAAAGCAAGGAGGGATTTAGTAATGAAAAACCATAAATTTTTAACCTCATTTATCTGTTTTATTTTTGCATTTACTAGCATACTATTTTCTTGCCCCGGGTTGGAAACGATTGCAAAGATTCCAGACAAAGTAAAACTTATTATTCATTATCGAAGACTAGATAATAATTATAATGATTGGAATTTGTGGATCTGGCCTGATGGTAAAGACGGACAGGCTTATGAATTTACAGGAGAAGATGAATATGGAAAGGTTGCTACAATTGAACTAACGGGCCTATCTAAGTCTGATAAAATTGGTTTTATAGTTCGTGAAGGAGACTGGAAAAGTAAAGATATAGACAAAGACAGATTCATTAATGATATACCTGATAATGGAATAGCTGAAATTTGGGTTCTTCAAGGAGAAGAGAAATTCTATACTTCAAAAGAAGATGTTGAATTAGGTGGTAAAATAAAATCCGCTTACATAGATGATTATAATATACTAAACGTTACCTTAAATATGGCTGCAGAAGTAACAAGTAAGGACAATGAAGGCTTCTCTATTAAGGTAGGCGATAAGAATATTCCTATTAAGGAAGTAACTACTGATAGCGCTAATACTACATCTAGTAATTTCAAAATAACTTTAGCAGAAAATTTAAATCTTGGGGATAATGTTACCGTATACAAAGAAGGATTTACCGAAAAGCAAGCAAGTACCGGTAAAATTATGTCCAGCGAAAAATTCAATGAAATGTATTATTATGATGGCGATGACTTAGGTAATACCTACAATAAGGATAAAACAAGTTTTAGGGTATGGGCCCCTTTAGCTTCTGAGGTAAAATTATTGATTTATGAAAAGTCTGAAGATACTACTCCTAAAGAAGAAATAAATATGACCAAGGCTGAAAAAGGAACTTGGACTGCGGAGATTTCTGGAGATCAAGATGGTTTAATATATACATATAAGGTCAATAATTTTGGTAATTGGTCCGAAGCCGTCGACCCTTATGTTAGAGCGGTTACTATAAATGGTAATAAGGGTGTTGTAGTAGATTTAGACTCTACTGATCCAGAAGGATGGACACCAGACAAAAAGCCAGAGCAAAAGAGCATTATGGATACTATAATATATGAATTACATGTTAGAGACTTTTCCTCTTTCAAAGATAGCGGAATTGCAAATCCACGCACTTTCTTAGCTTTCTTACCTAAGGATACAAAGGGTCCAAATGGAACCTCTACTGGTTTAAGCTATTTAAAGGAATTAGGTATTACACATGTACAATTACTTCCAATATACGATTATGCTACAGTAGATGAAAAGAATCCAACTGCTTCTTATAACTGGGGATATGACCCTAAGAATTATAATGCAGTAGAAGGAAGTTATTCTACTAATCCTTTAGATCCAAAGGCAAGAATTAGAGAACTAAAACAAGCTATCCAGGCTTTACACAATGAAGATTTAAGAGTAATAATGGATGTTGTTTATAATCATATGTACGATGTTAACACATCAAACCTTAATAATATAGTTCCAGGCTATTATTTCAGGAAAGATGCTAATGGTAGCTGGGCAAATGAATCCGGTTGTGGTAACACAATTGCTTCAGAAAATCCAATGGCGAGAAAGTATATCATTGACTCAGTAAAATACTGGGCTACAGAATACAATCTTGATGGATTTAGATTTGACTTAATGGGGCTTATTGATATTACCACAATGAAGGAAGTAAGAGCTACCCTTGATAACATTGATGAGACTATATTTGTTCACGGTGAAGGTTGGGATATGTCAAATATCCTTTCTACTGATGAGGAATCTACCCAAAAAAACGCTAAGCTTCTTAAAGGTATAGGTTTCTTCAATGATACTATCAGAGACGGTATCAAGGGAAGCGTATTTAATAAAAAAGAAACAGGTTGGATAAATGGAAATTATGGTGCTAAAACCGATGTTTTAAAAGGTATTGTTGGTGCGATTAAATATAGTGATGAACTATCAACTTGGGGTGATGGAGTAGAACCCTATCAATCCACCAACTATTCAGAAGCTCACGATAATAATACCTTGTGGGATAAATTAAGCTTCACAAATCCAGATTCCTCTGAAGAAGATCGAAAGAAGATGCACAAAATGTCTTCTGCCATTATCTTCACTTCTCAAGGTATTCCTTTCATCCATGCTGGACAAGAATTTTTAAGATCAAAAGATGGAAATGATAACTCATACAATGCTTCTGAAGAACTTAACGCATTAAACTGGCAGACTAAAGCAGACAATGAAGATATTGTGGAATATAATAAAGGCTTAATAAAACTAAGAAAAGAACATCCAGCTTTTAAAATGCCTACTGCTGATATGATAAAGGAAAACCTTAAATTTATTGAAGATACTCCTGATAGTGTTATTGCTTATCAAATAAATAATAACGCTAACGGAGATACTTGGAATGATATAGTTGTAGCTTTCAATGCTGAGACAAAACCACAAACTATAACCCTACCAAAGGATGGCAAGTGGAATATAGTTGTTGATGGAGAAAAAGCTGGAGTAGAAACCTTAAAGATAATTGAAGGTAACACTTATGAAATTCCAGCATTAAGTTCTGTAGTTATGTACAGAGGAGCAAAATCTGATAGTAACAAGTCTCTAATCCTGGCTCTAACTTGCCTTGGAATAGCTATAGTAGCTAGAGCATTTATAGTACAAAAAAAAGTTAAAGCTAAAAAAGTTAATATTTAAATTTTGCTATCCATATATACTTCATATAAAAAATTAAGAAAAAAGTATGTCCTATTAAAAATAGGCATACTTTTTTCTTTATAACTGCTACTTATAATATAAACTCTTAACAAGTGATTCCACTTAGAAATTTACTTAAAAACTCATCTCTATACTCTTTATATTCTAACTTTCTCATCAATCTATCTAAAAAGGTCTCTTCCTCCCATTCCTTTCTTCTAGCATAATAATCCTTGGATATATTATAAAAATCTTCTGGAAAACTTAGAAAGGCTTTTAATACATCTAATTCCCTTTTATCAAGAGGATTAATTGCACTATACTCTTCCACTATGCTATTTGCCTTTTCTAAATCAAATACAAAGTTCTTCACTGCCTTATTAATAAAATTGCATAAATCATGAACCCTTAAATCTATAATAGCAAAATCAAAGTCTATAAAGAAAGCTTTATCTTCATTGATTAGTATATTATGATCTGCTAAATCATGATGACAGATAACTTTTTTATCCTCTTCACTACATAGCTTCAAATAAGGGGTTGAACTAAGGAACTTGATACTTTCTTCAACTTCCTTAATATAACTATCTACATGACTAAGAAAAACTTCATCAAAACCGCTCTTGTATTCATGTAACAATGCTAGTTCCTTAAAAAACCTTAATTCCTCTAACCTTCTATTGAAGTTGTCAATAGCTCTTCCTAACATACACTTTTCTGGATAGTTGCATCTATATCCCTCTGAAGCCTTATGCATTTCTGCTATACTTTTAACTGCAATACTTACATCTATAGGATTACTAAACTGAGCTTCTCTTCCCTCTGCCACATCCATTACACAGTAAAGTTCTCCATTCCAAATGGCGTATATTTCACCTTCTGAAGTCTTAGTAAAGCTAATAACTCTATTAAAGCTTCTTCTTATATATTCCACAGCTTCATAAATAAACTGCAAATTTTCTTTAGAGTATTCCACCTTCTTTAAAATTTTTTTACCCTTATCCGTAAATAGCAAATATACATTTCTTAGTGGTACTAGATCTGTAACCTTTAAGCCAAATTTCTTAAATAAATCTACATACAGATCGTATCTTGATAAATACTTTTTTTCTCTATACTTAACAATATCATTAATTTCAGACACCACCCTTCTACTAAAGAAGACTTTCGCCATCTTTTTCTATGGCTTCTAATAGTCTCTTAGCATATTCATCTTCATTCCATTCTTTTTTACCATATCGGTATCTCTCACAGCATTTCATAAACTCCTCAGGAAAAGAAACCATAGCAGTTATGAAAGCTTGACTATCCTTAGATAAGCCTTCCAAATGGCAAAATAGCCTAATAACTTCATCAAAATCAAAGCTAGTTCCCCTTTTTCTAAGCTTATTAATGAAATACACAGCATCACATTCAACCATATTGTAACAACATTTCTTTAAGCTTCTTATGTTTATTTCTTTGTCCTCTCTAATATTATCAATGTAAGTACTTCCAATGCAGATTTCATTTCTTTTCATACTTCTTTCAATAAGACCAAAGTATCCATTACCATAAATATATTTTATGGATTTCTCAGCTCTTTCTAAATACTCCGGTCCCTTATCAAGCACAAGCTTTTCAAATTCATTAGTAGGTCCATTTTCCTTGAATCTACTTATATCTCTTTTTAACTTTTTAATTTTTACTTTACATCTTTCTACCTTTCTACCTGTAGCATTTTCCATTAAACCTGAATTAAAGGAAGATATTCCCATGGTTAACTTATGAAACTTACTTATGGTAGAAAGCTGCTTGTATATACAATCCTTCGATAACGGTTCTTTATACTCTTCTTCCTCATCAAAGCTTTTTACTATATTAATGCCACAGCTATTAAGATAATCCTTAAAATCTAAATAGTACTTTTCACTCAATAAGTTCTCCCCCCTTTTCCTTTATAGTTAAAGACCTTAAACTCATTAATAAATTCTTGCTTTTCTTCCTTATCTTCAATTATCCTAGTTAATTTTTTCAAAAAGAATTCTTCACCCCAAGGCTGTTGTTCCCAATAATACTGAATTCCTACTTGCCAATAATCCTGAGGAAACTCCATAAAGGCAGCCATTATAGGTATGTCATCCCCTTCTACTCTATAAACAGAGTCATAAGCATCTAAGATGAATTTGGCATTTTCTAAATCCCATTTCCCATTTTTCATTCTTCTTATTAAAAGACTAGCTAAATCATGAAGATGGGTATCTAATATGGTATAATCAAAATCTATAATAGTAACCTTGTTATCTGCTCCTATTAATACATTATGATGTGCAAAATCATGGTGACAAAAGCCTCTACCTCTCATCTCTTTTGTCATTTTAATGTAATAGTTACTTTCTCCTAGGTGCTGTAAGGCCTGGTCACATCGTAATAATTCCTCTTCCATATGCTCCATATAAATCCTATCAAATTCCGTCTTATCTTCCTTTGCTTCAATTCTTCTCTTGAAATCCAATATTTCATTCTTTCGAGTTCTGTAATTGTCAAACCATTTAAACCAGCCTATACGTGGCTTCATGTAATTTTTTATCTCAAAGCCCTTACTTTTTATATGAAGTTCTGCTAGAACCTTTGCAGCTCTTTCTATATCAATAGGATTATCATAGTTGCTTTCCCTTGCTTCTACCCAAGGTGTAAGGTAGGCAAATTTATTATCCAGCTCAATATATTGCTTTCCATCTAGAGTTTCTATAATAGGCAGTACCGATTTAAATTCATTATTGCGCAAATGATTTATTGCAGCTAATATAAAGGCAAAATGTGGCTTTTCATATTTAATTATTTTTAGACAGAATTTCCTTCTCTCATCACATACCATATAAACATTCTTAATCTTCTCTATAGTAACTGCTATGATTCCATATCTCTCTGCCACGATTTTTTTAACAAAGGCTGTATCCAAGGTTAGGCCTCCAAAAGATTACTTCTTTTTTATTATATGTAGGGATTAATATAAGTGCGACTCTTTCTGTGAAGCTTAGCTTTATTACTAAAGAACATAAAATTCTAATTCCTTATAGCACATTTTACCTTGCTAGATAATATTTATAGTATATAGACCTAATATTGAAAATAGGTCCCTTGCAATTATCCAGCATTTTTAGGGAGAGGATTATATGAGAATTGCCATTGATGCTAGAGGTGTCAATTGGTATAAGGGAACAGGTATCGGTACCTATACTGACAATGTTCTAAGCCAGCTTTTAAATATAGATAAAGAAAACTACTATCATATTTATTGGTCCGGAGATGACTATGACCGTTTTAACTATCCTAATTCAAAAATTATAATGACTTCTAAAAAACATCATAGATTCTTTCAACAAAATTATATGCCCAGCAATCTTTTAAAGGAAAAAATAGATCTTTATCATGTACCTCAAAATGGCATAGGTTTATCAGAAAATATTAAATGTAAAAAGGTTATAACGGTACATGATCTAATTCCCTACATTATGCCAGAAACAGTAGGTAAGGGATACTTATTAAAGTTTCTTAAGGAAGTCCCTAATATCCTTCAGTTTGCCGATGCCATTATCACGGTATCAGAATGGTCAAAGAAAGATATTTTAAAGTTCTTTCCTGTTGATGAAAATAAGGTTTTTGTAACACCATTAGCAGCAGATTTAAAATATAAGCCTATAGACCGTCAATGGTGCCGATATATGCTGGAGAAGAAAATGAACATAAAAAAGCCTTTTATACTATATATAGGAGGATTTTCTCCCAGAAAAAATGTTCGTTCTCTAATTATGGCATTTTCAAAGGTGTATAAGGATTTGAACAAGGACTATAACCTAGTTATAGTAGGGTCCTTGAAAGATGAAGGTAACTGTCTAAAGGAACTTACTGAAAAGCTTGGAATCTCATCTCAGGTAATATTTACAGGTTTTGTTGAAGAAGATCTACTTCCTATACTATATAACGGTGCAGAACTCTTCGTTTACCCATCTTTTTATGAAGGTTTTGGACTACCTCCTTTAGAAGCAATGAGTTGTGGTACTCCCGTATTAAGTTCTAATGTTTCTTCCATTCCAGAAGTTGTAAGAGATGCAGGTATACTAATAGATCCCTATGATACTTCGAACTTAATGGAATCTTTAGTAAAGATTCTAAACGATGAAACTTTAAAAAACCAGCTTTCCATAGCAGGACTAAAACGTGCTTCACAATACTCCTGGCAAAAGACTGCAAAAGAAACTTTAAAAATTTATGAGCAAATTATTCAGTTATGAAAATAGGTGGCTTCTTAGCCACCTATTTATATTCATTATCAATTTTTCTTGAACTCAACATCCATCATTTTATTTAATTCTTTTTCCTCTGTTGTTATTAATGTTTCTATATCCCGCCCTTCTATAGCTGCTTGTTCCATTTGAATTAACTGTTTTTCTATAACTTCATATCTATGATCGTATAAAAGTGCCTCTTCCTCCTTACTCTGTTCAGCCATAAATCTCCAAAGCTTCATATTTTGATAATTATTGCTGTTAATATTAAATTCCGATAAATTGTAAAGTATTGGTATAGAAGGAATTATTCCTGCTTCCTTTAATGAGTATGTAACAGATTCAGAATCTGTCAATAAGAAATTTAGAAACTCTACAGCTCCATTATTACTTTCCGATTTTTTGGTAAGCATTAAGGCATTTCCTTCCCCATAAACCATTCTCTTTCCACCATATTCAAAGGCAGGTAAATTTTGAACTTCCCATTGAAAATCTTTAAATTCTGTTTCTCTATTTAATCTACTTACATCAGAAGAATCCCCTAAAATGCATAGAACCTTTCCTTCTTTTAATACTTCTAAAGGATCTTCCTCTTTTTTTAATGTATAAACCATTCCTTCACTATACATACCTCTAATAGTAGACAAGACTTTCTTATTTTCTTCTGGTAAATTAATGTAATTTCCTTTTGAATATAAGCCTTTCCTAAACTGTCTCAACATACTTTTATATAAATTGCCATCTACATTTTCCTTCAAGGCTATAAGCTTCAAGTTATTTGAGGTCTGCTTCTTAATCAAAAATCCTAAATTAGAAAATTCCAACCAGGTCTTTATATCAAAGGTAGAAATATTATATTCCTTTGCTAATTTTCTATTATATATCAAAATCTTTGGCTCTATGTCCCAAGGAAAAGCATAGATTTTTTCTTCATAAGTCATTTCTTCTAGTTTCCAAGATAAAAACTTATCCCTTCTATTTTCCATAATACTATCTACTGGAACAAAAAAGTCAGGATAGCTTTCAACCATATTAGCTATATCATAGCTACCTATTTCAATTATATGCGGAAAGTCATCATCACTTATATCCTTCCTGTTAAGCTTACTTTGAATTTCTTTCTCACTTAAGGCAGTAACTTCTATAACAAGCTTAGGATACTTCTGTTTAAAAAGCATAACTGAATTTTTTATACTTTCTTTACTTCTTTCACTACACCATATCCTTATAGTACCAAACAGTTTATTTTCCTTATCATCAATTTTTTCCCTAGTAGTACTACCACCTCTGCAAGCAATTAAAGTCATCACTATTAATATAAGAAACACTAATCTATATAAATAACCTTTCTTATTAATCACAATTCTCATTATTCCCACCATTTCTCAAAGGATTAAAGTAAATATCCTTTGTAATATTTTCATATTCATTATAGCTATAATATTATACAATAAAATTTTTCAATTTAACAATTATGGCTCAAAGCTTCTTATTTCTCTATTAAACTTATCCTTTATTAATTAATTTATACGAAAATTATTACTAGAAAGATTCATAATAATTTTTCTATATTAATATATTTTTATAGGCATGGTTATTTTCTTGAAATGCTTATAAATTGTTGATACAATATTTTGCAAGAGGATTATTTCATTTATTTTTTGTAGAGAGAAAGGAGTTATAATAATGAATGAAGTTCGCCAAAAAACGGTGAAAACGTTAAAGGAACGAAAGAGACTTTTAGAGGTTAAAAAAACTACCATAGGCATAGATGCTTTTATCGATAAGATTGTTAGAGTAGTACATAGTAAAGATGAAAACCAAAACTATTTCTTCTTTAATGATATAGCTCAGTTTGGACAACATATTACCTCCAAAAGCGGAATGAGTTGTGGAATTGAAATCTGCGAAAGATTTACTAAGCTTGGAGGAAACTCACCTATAATGTCTAATGCTATGGGTTCCTTAGGCGCAAAAGTTAATTGTATAAGTGCCTTAGGTTATCCTGATATAGATCCAGTGTTCAAGGACCTATCTCCAAATTGTACATTGTATAGTATAGGAAATCCTGGTTATACCACTGCTTTAGAATTTGATGATGGTAAGATAATGCTATCTCAAAGAGATTATTTAAATAAAATCACTTGGCAAACCTTAAAAGATATTATTGGCCTTGATACTCTAAAAGATTTCTTTATTAACAGCAATCTTATCGGTTTAGTAAATTGGACTGGTATGCTAAACTTTAATGAAATTTATAGAGGAATTTTAGATGAAATATATAAAGACTCTCCAGTTAACAAAGAAAGAATAGTGTTCTTTGATATGGCGGATTTCTCTGAACGTACTCATAAGGATGTAAACGAAGCAGTAAAACTAATTAAGGAATTTAACAATTACAATACTGTTGTATTTGGATTAAATGAAAATGAGGCTATACTATTGTTTAAGGCCCTATTCCCTGATAAGGAAGTTCCTAGCCTAAAAGAGTTAGGTGCATATATGTATGATAATTTAAAGGTTGACTATTTAGTTGTACATACCTTAACAGATTCTTTAGCTTGGGGCAAAGAAGAGTTTGCTCAAACACCTAGTCTATATGTTAAAAAGCCTAAGCTTTCTACTGGCGGTGGAGATAACTTTAATGCAGGACTATGCTTCGGTTTCCTACTAGGCTTAGATCTAGAGGGAGCACTATATACTGCCAATGCAACTTCGGGATATTATGTAAGAAATGCTAAAAGCCCAACTATAGAAAACCTTATAGAAACTATAGAAAATTGGGACGAATTAATAGAAACTCCTTAAGAAAACAGTAAAGAGTAAAGTGTCTAAAAACGCTTTACTCTTATTTTTCTTTATTAAACATCAACATTACCTGGAAAACTATCATCCATAAAATTACGTTAGATAAATCTTTATTATTTTCAAAAACTATAGAAATAATAACAAATATCAAAGTAATTGTTGTTCCAACTATTTTATTTCTCCTTAACAATTCCTCTCTAGTAATAGGCATCAAAGGATTAACTATTGGCGCTTGGTTCCATATGCAAAATAGAGCTAATAAATATATAATTATCTTTCCTATTATTCCAATATGTACAGTGCATCCTAAATAAATAACCCCTGCATTAATTAAAAAGGTAGCAACAAAGCACTTCACCTGGTTGTCCTCATGGTAGCCTCCAATGAAGGATCTTGTAGTAATCATAACTATCATAGCTACAATTACTTTAGAGGCATATCCTAAAAGGCTAAATATTAAAATTACCAGAAAAATTTTAATAAGTTCAAATGAACATATTTTCATGGCATATTCAATCTGTTCTTCTTGATCTTTAGTATATTTATTTACTTCTGCAATGCGATGGCTTATTTTTTTTATTAAAGCTCTCATACATTTATTCCCCCACTAACATCTTCTTATTTAATAATGTATCAAATACTAAAGTTCCTTTTAGGAATTTCTATTTTAAACTGAGTAAAGTCATCATTACTTTCCACAGTAATCTTTCCGCTACATTTGCTTATTATGTCTTTTACTATACTTAAACCAAAACCTCTTTCCCCTTCTACTTTACTCTTTGTAGTAAATCCTGATTGAAATAATTTCTCTTTTAACTCATCAGGAATTTTAGGTCCATTATTGGTTATATTTATAATTATGGAGTCATAACCATTATAGCTTTTAAACTTAATTGTTGGATTTTCAGTATTCTTAAGTACATCCACAGCATTATTTACAATATTAGATAGAATCTTTAATAGCTCATTGTCCGATATACTTAATTCATCATAATCTGCATCATCTATAGTTATTACATTAATGCCCGCATTACTAGCACTATACAACACCGATGAAACTATAGGATTAACCTTATGTTCTACATTAATAGACATGGACATTTTTTGATATCTATCTACAATTCCTTTTAATATCTCACCCATCCTATCATACTTCTTAAGCTGATATAATCCATAAAGACTGCTTATTTCACTACCATAATCATGTTTCAGTTTTCTAAGCTCAGTTATTTTTTCGTTTAGCTGATAATTAAGTAATTCAACTTCCTTTGACTTACTATTTATCTTTGCAAAAGATATTAGAGCCGTTATAAAAACGATAAAGATTAGTAGGCACATAAACAATTTAAATGTAACACTCATCATTTCGATTGTCCACTCCATCCTTAAAGTATCTAAAATTACTAATGATAGATCCATAAGTATAATAAAAGGCAAGGAACTTCTTAAATTCTTAAAAAATATTGCAACATTAAAAATATATTTTCTGCACCTATATAAAAGATAATAAATCCCCCAAGCAGGTATAAAAACAAACAAAAGCATTTGTAACTCTTTGGAAATAGATAAATTAAGTGATAGAAAAACACTTTGATAAAGGGTTACTAAAAAATAAGATAATATGGTAATAATGAAATAAGCTATACCAAAGCCTATAAAGGCTTCCTTTATACTTTCTTTAAAAAATGTTACTGTCAAAATCAAGACTAGCATTATCATGACAAAATTCGCAAAAGGAAGATTAAAGTCACTATATGTAAGAAATATTACTTCTGCACTTATTGCTACAAACAACATGAAAAATTTAAGCTTTGATAATCTCTTTTCCTTAGAAACAATGCCTTGAGTTATGACAGAAAATATAAAAGCTTGACAAAAGGTATTAATTACATCACAAATCATTAACAACATTCATTATCCCCCTACATCTTTTAACTGAGAGACATTTTTCGCCTCTTTTTTATCTTCTGTTTCTATATAAATAGATAATTTTCCTAAACCTTTTATCCTTTGCTTTTCAGGACTATGAAACTTTTTTACATCTATGTCTATTATGATGCAGTCAAAAAATTAATTATTATAGATTCCACACTAAGTAGTAAACTACCTAATAGCTTACAAACTTTTTAT
>NZ_FMJL01000012.1 GCF_900095445.1 Clostridium sp. N3C | reverse complement strand
AAATACATCTTCTACTGGCATTAAGAATGGCTTATCTGTTGCTCTTTCTGGAGTTGGGATATAGCTGTCTACTGCTGCCATTAATTCATCTATGCACTTTGTAGCTTCTGGATCTGTTGGGTTTTCTAATGCTTTTAATGCTGATCCTGTGATTACTGGAATATCATCTCCTGGGAAGTTGTATTCATTTAATAATTCTCTTACTTCCATTTCAACTAATTCTAGTAATTCTGGATCGTCTACCATATCTGCCTTGTTTAAGAATACTACGATGTAGTCAACTCCTACTCTTGATGCTAGCAAGATATGTTCTCTTGTCTGTGGCATTGGACCATCTGCTGCACTTACTACTAGGATTGCTCCGTCCATCTGTGCTGCTCCTGTAATCATGTTCTTTACATAGTCAGCGTGTCCTGGACAGTCAACGTGTGCATAGTGTCTGTTGTTTGTTTCATACTCAACGTGTGTAGTGTTGATTGTGATTCCTCTTTCTTTTTCTTCTGGTGCCTTATCTATTTCGTCATACTTAAATGCTTCTGCAAATCCTTTGTTTGCTAATACTGTTGTTATTGCTGCTGTTAATGTTGTCTTACCATGGTCTACGTGACCAATTGTTCCAATGTTAACATGGGGTTTGCTTCTTTCAAATTTTGCCTTTGACATTACGTTTCCTCCTTAATGAATCTTTAAATATACTCCTAATTTCACAAGTATATATTTAATTATTACAAATAAACTTTGCCTGGCGTGTTGTATGTATTAATTGGAGCCCATAACCGGGATCGAACCGGTGACCTCCACCTTACCAAGGTGACGCTCTGCCTACTGAGCTATATGGGCAATATATGGAGCGGGTGAAGGGAATCGAACCCTCGTAGCTAGCTTGGGAAGCTAGAACTCTGCCATTGAGTTACACCCGCTTTCATTCAATTTTTCATGTAACAATTAGAAATTTTACTACTAATAATTCAATTTGTCAATATGAAAGTTTATCTATTACTTAAACATTTTTCTAATTTTCTCTTTACTCTTTGAAGAGCATTGTCAATAGACTTCGCATGTCTATCCAAATCACAGGCAATTTCTTGATAGGATTTACCATCTAAATAGGACATTAGAACTTCCATCTCTAGATCGGAAAGCACCTCTCCTATTTCAGCCTCAATATGATTCATTTCCTCCTTGCTAATTACCAACTCTTCAGGGTCAGAAACCTTAATACTTGATAATATATCTAGCAAAGTCCTATCAGACTCTTCATCATAGATAGGTTTATTCAAAGAAACATATGTATTTAGAGGTATATGTTTTTGTCGGGTAGCTGTTTTTATTGCTGTGATAATTTGTCTAGTTACACAAAGTTCAGCAAAAGCCTTAAAGGAAGATAACTTATCTGGCTTAAAGTCACGAATGGCCTTATAAAGCCCAATCATTCCTTCTTGGTAAATATCCTCCTTATCTGCACCAATCAAAAAGTAAGATTTAGCCTTAGACTTTACAAAATTCTGGTACTTATTTATAAGATACTCTTGTGCTCTAGTATCTCCTTTTTTCGCTTCCATAACAATTTCTTCGTCAAGTTTGTCTTCAAAATTCGTAAACGTTTTTAAATGCATTCTCCTTACTTCCAAGAGTATCCCCCCCTTATTCATACGTTCCATTTTAAATTATACCCTAGCATAAATATGCAAGTCAAGATAAATCAACGGGTTCTACAGGTTTTTTCCTATTTTTTCAAGATACTCTTTCCCAAGTTACATTTTCCAACATTTTTCCACTTTATATTTCAGATAAATATATAAAAAATTTTTATATCCTATTTTTTAAAACTTCATACATAATAATCCCCGCCGCTACAGAAGCATTTAAGGAATTTACATTACCACGCATTGGAATCTTAACAATTTTATCGCATTTTTCTTTAGTTAGTCTAGACATTCCTCTACCTTCACTACCGATAACCAAGGCTATAGGTCCCTTCAAGTCAGCCTCATAACAATATTCCTCTCCATCCATGTCAGCTCCATAAACCCATATTCCCTGATCCTTTAAAGTATCAATAACATTATTTATATTTGTAACCTTGGCAATTTTAACATATTCAACGGCTCCAACGCTGGATTTATACACCGCTGCTGTTACTCCTACATTTCTTCTCTTAGGAATAATAATACCATGAGCGCCACAGACCTCAGCAGTTCTAATTATAGATCCTAAATTATGTGGATCCTCTATTTCATCTAACACAATTATAAAAGGATCTTCTCCTTTTTCCTTTGCATACTGGATTATATCTTCAACTTCGCAATAATTATAGGGAGTTGTTTGAGCTATAACCCCTTGGTGACTTCCAGTTGAAGACATGTTATCTAGCTTTCTCCTATCCACTTCCTTAATAACTATACCTTTTTCCTTAGCTAAAGCAGTTATCACATTTACAGCCCCTTCTCTATCCCCTTTAGCTATTAGAATATTTTCTATGGTTCTACCACTACGTAAAGCTTCTATTACCGCATTTCTTCCTTCAATAAGATCTTCTCTATTTTCATTATTTCTTAAAGCTCTATACTCCTTTCCATCCATTGCAGCACCCTTATCATTTCTTTTGTTAAATTCTCTATTGTTTTTCATATCATCACTCCTCAGCAGCTTTATTTTCATCAAATATTATATCCATGATTTCCTGTATTCTATGGCTTTGCCCCGTTATATATAAATAACCTATAAGGCATTCAAAGCCAGTAGCAGCCCTGTAATCTGACACTGTAGCATTTTTAGGCATAGTAGGCGACTTTGTGTTGCGTCCCTTTTTATATATGTATATCTCGTCTTCCGTTAAATATTTTTGTAAACGCCTAAAAATCGCTCTTTGTGAATTTGCCTTAACATAAGATACCGCCTTTAAGTGCAATTTATGAGCTGATAAATTTAAATTATTAATAATTAAATATTCTCTTACCATAACTTCAAAAACCGCATCACCAATAAAAGCTAAAGACAAGGCATTAACCCTTTTAGCTTCTTCTGGCTTTATGGTTTTTCCTGTATAATTAAAAAGCATTCTTTCTTCTCCTATCTTAGCTTTATATACTTTTTGCTAAATTATCAGGATAAATATACATCACTTTACAAGCAATTTCAATATAGCTAAAAAAGGCTAAGCTTTATAATTTTAGCTTAACCTTTTACTAAAATTTATATTACTTCTTTATAAACCATCTTACTCCTTGAGGGGTATCTTCAAGAATTATTCCTCTAGCTTTAAGATCATCTCTTATTTTATCAGCTAGAGCCCAATTCTTTTCCTTTCTAGCTTGCTGTCTCTGCTCTATAAGCTTTTCTATTTCCTCCTCCAAGCTTACCTTTGTAGACTTTTGAAGTATACCAAGAGGAGCTCCTAATTCCCTAATCAAATTTAAAGACAATTGAATAAGTTCTTTAGATGAATTAGCAGAAACATTAATGTTAATATCTCTTATTAGATCGAATATAACTGCTATTGCATCCGCAGTATTAAAGTCATCGTCCATTTTATCTATATACTTTTGTCTATAGGAATTCAAAGTGTCTACAAAAGCTTGCTCCCTATCTTGTAATTCTTCTTTTTCAGCTACATCAAGATATCGTTCAAGATTTCCTATAGTATTATACAATCTTTCTACAGAAGCTTTAGCTGAATCCAGTAACTCAAGGCTGAAATTTAACTGAGTTCTATAGTGGGCAGATAGCATGAAGAATCTCAACACATCTGCATCATACTTCTCTAATATCTCTCTAACTGTGAAGAAATTATTTAGAGACTTAGACATTTTTTGATTGTTAACATTTATGAAGGCTGAATGCATCCAATATCTGGCGAAAGGCGCACTATTTCTAGCTTCACTTTGAGCTATTTCATTTTCATGGTGAGGAAAGATTAAATCTGTACCACCAGCATGAATATCAATAGTCTTACCTAGCAGTTTATCTGCCATGCATGAGCATTCAATATGCCATCCTGGTCTTCCTAGCCCCCAAGGGCTTTCCCAAGCAGGCTCACCTGGTTTTTGCTTCTTCCAAACAGCAAAATCCATAGGATCCTTCTTTCTTTCATCCACATTTATTCTAGCACCAGCTTGTAAATCCTCAAGATTCTGCCCAGATAACTTACCATACTCTTCAAACTTCTTTGTACTAAAGTAAACATCTCCATCTACTTCGTAAGCATATTCCTTGTCTATCAAGTCTTTTACAAAGCTAATTATTTCATCGATGAACAAAGTAGCTCTCGGATTCACAGTAGCCCTCTTTATGTTTAAGCCATCTGCATCCTTGTAATATTCAGCTATATATCTATCTCCAAGTTCCTTAACCGTTGTATTTTCATCATTAGCTCTAGCAATCATCTTATCATCTATATCTGTAAAGTTTTGAACGAAATTTACTTTGTAACCTCTATATTCAAAGTATCTTCTTATAGTATCAAACACGATGAAGGTTCTTGCATTACCTATATGGAACAAATCATACACTGTAGGTCCGCAAACATACATGTTTACTTCCCCTTCTTTTAAGGGTACAAATTCTTCTTTACCCTTTTTTAAGGTATTATATATTTTCATTATCTATCCCTCCTTGCTCGCTTAATTTATTATCTATTTTATACCACATTTGTTTAAAGGTAAACATTCTTCTTAATCTAGTTAAAAATCTTTACTAACAATTAATAAGCTTTTCCCCAGTATACCATATGCTTAGCAAGCTTTCCACAACATACGCAAGTATCAGTAATTTGCTCTTGTTCAAAAGGAATACATCTAGATGTTGCTCCTGTCATTTCCTTGATTATATCTTCACACTGTCTCTCTCCACACCACATAGCCTTAACAAAGCCCGGTTTATTTTCTACAGTGCTAGCAAATTCCTCAAGGCTTGTTACAGTATAGGTTTTATTATCTCTATTTCCCCTAGCTCTCTCTAACATATCCTTCTGAATAGTTTCAAGAAGTTTTACAACAACCTCTTCAACTGCATCTAATGAAACTATAATCTTTTCACCAGTATCTCTTCTTGCTAATACACACTGATTATTTTCTATATCCTTTGGTCCAATTTCTAATCTTACAGGAACACCTTTCATTTCATACTCTGCGAACTTCCAACCTGGAGTCTTGTCGCTAGAATCCAACTTAAGTCTAACAAGTCCTTTTAATCTATTTTTAAGTTCTTCCGCTTTGTCTAGTACTCCTTCTTTATGTTGGGCTACAGGAACTATAACTAATTGAATAGGTGCAATTTTAGGTGGTAATACTAAACCATTATCATCTCCATGAACCATTATAACTGCACCAATTAGTCTGGTAGTCATACCCCAAGAGGTTTCATATACATATTGCAACTTACCATTTTTGTCTGTGTATTGTATGTTAAAAGCCTTTGCAAAGTTATCTCCAAAGTAGTGGGAAGTTCCTGACTGAAGAGCCTTTCCATCATGCATCAAGCTTTCTATAGTGTAAGTAGCTTCAGCTCCTGCAAATTTCTCTTTTTCTGTCTTTTGACCTTTTACCACTGGAATAGCTAAAACATCCTCACAGAAATCAGCATATATATTTAACATTCTTATGGTCTCTTCCTGAGCTTCCTCTGCAGTAGCATGAATAGTATGACCTTCCTGCCATAAAAATTCTGTAGTTCTTAAGAAAGGTCTTGTAGTCTTCTCACATCTAACTACAGAACACCACTGATTATAAAGCTTTGGTAAATCATTATAAGACTGAACAACCTTAGCATAATGTTCACAGAATAAAGTTTCAGAAGTTGGTCTCACACAAAGTCTCTCTGTAAGCTTTTCCTCTCCAAAATGAGTAACCCAGGCTACCTCTGGAGCAAATCCCTCTACATGATCCTTCTCCTTTTGCAAAAGTGATTCTGGTATAAACATAGGCATATACACATTTTCATGACCTGTTTCCTTAAATCTTCTATCCAAATCCTTCTGTATATTTTCCCAAATGGCATAACCATAAGGTCTAAGAATCATACATCCCTTTACACTAGCATAATCCACTAACTCTGCCTTCTTTACTATATCTGTATACCATTGAGCAAAATCAACATCCATGCTTGTTATTGCTTCTACCTTCTTCTTATTTTTTGACATAATCTCTTCCTCCCAAATTTATTTTACCAAAATCTATCATCAAAAAAGAAAAACCCACCCTATTAGGGCGAGTTTTGGTCGCGGTACCACCTAAATTTGTACTCATTATCTATAACGGTATTACCGGTAGTTATTAGCTACTGCTCAGAAGCGGGTTCGAAAATTTGAAAATCTCTCAGCCATGGATTTTCTCTCTGTATACTTTTCTAATATTCTTCCTCATCGCATATATTTAGTTTGAAAATGTATTTATCATTGTTTTCCTCATAATTATAATTTCTACACAATTTAGTGTCAATATTTCCTTAAAGTTTATCTAAAATCTCTTCCCCTAAGAGCATATCTTCCGGAGTAGTAACTTTAATATTTTTATAATCGCCCTCGTATAAATACACTCTATGACCATAATGCTCAACAATCATAGTATCATCTGTTGCAGTAAACTTTTCAATTTCCGCTTTCATATGACACTGCCTTATAAGATCAAATTTAAAACATTGGGGAGTTTGTACCGCCATTAATGTGTTTCTATCCGGTGTAGTCACTGAAAAACCCTGCTCATTGACCACTTTAATAGTATCCTTAGGATTAACCCCACAGGCACTAGCGCCATACTCTTCAGCATAAATTATTCCCTTTTCAATTATATCAGTGGTAACAAAAGGTCTTGCACCATCATGTATAGCTACTATATTACAATTATCAATAGCCTTCAGTCCATTATATACAGATTGCTGCCTCTCTTTACCCCCTTCTATCAAAGTCTTTACCTTTTTGAAATCATATTTTTCTACTATTTCTTTTCTTGTAAAATCCATATACTCTTTTGCCAAGACCAAAACTATAGAATCAATTTTTTCACATTGAGAAAAGGCTTTAATAGTATAATATAAAATAGGCTTTCCCTTAAGGGTTAAAAATTGCTTGCTAATTTCACTGCCCATTCTTTTACCTTTTCCTGCGGCTACTATTAAAGCTATATTATCTTTATCCATACTTTACCTTCCTAATTTGCTTTTTCTAAAATGTCTTTTTGCCTTGCGAAAATCATTCTACCTGCAGCGGTTTGAAGCACAGAAGTAACTACCACATCTATAGTTTCTCCTATAGACTTTCTCCCATCTTCCACTACGATCATAGTTCCGTCATCCAAATAAGCAATTCCCTGACCAGACTCTTTTCCATCCTTTACAACTTGAATTGTCATTTCTTCTCCAGGTAAAACCACAGGTTTTATTGCATTAGCCAATTCATTTATATTTAGTACAGCAACTCCTTGAACCTCTGCTACCTTGTTCAAATTATAGTCGTTTGTAATTACCATACCATTCATTGTTTGGCAAAGCTTTAATAATTTACTATCCACTTCTAAAATCTCTGGAAAGTCCTTTTCAGTAATTATTACTTCCATACTAAGTTCCTTTTGAATTTTATTGAGTATATCTAAACCCCTTCGTCCCCTGTTTCTTTTTAAGGAATCAGATGAATCTGCAATGTGTCTTAATTCCTCCAGTACAAAATTAGGTATAACAAGAGCTCCTTCAATAAATCCAGTTTGACACAAGTCGAAAATTCTTCCATCTATTATAACAGATGTATCCAATATTTTTACCCTCGCACTAGAAGAATTCTTTGATTTTTTATCTTTAGAATTACTTTTTTTCTTGATATTAAAAAATAAGCTCATTAATTCATCTCTCTTTTTAACAGCTATATCAGCACCTAATACCGCAAATATTGTATTGATAACTACTGACAAAGGCACTCCAATGTAGGGTATACGACTTAATACATTAACAATCATTGTTGATATAGCCAATCCTAAAATGGCACCAAATGCTCCAAAAAGAATGACATTTGCCGGCAACTTTTGAATACTCTTCTCTACATATTCCATTGCATTAGTTATGATAGCATTAAATAATGGTGATATTAAGAAAAATATAATGCCAAATAAAAATATTGAAAAGAGCAAAAGTAGAATTTGATTCAAGGGCTTATCATTGATAAAAGCATTACTTGAAACATATTCAGTCTTTAATAGAATATGCCCTATAAAGTATCCAAGGGTACTACCCATAAATGTAAAAAGTGCCCTTAATATTTTTTTGAGCATATTTTCACCTCCTTTATAAATCAAAGTATAATTTAAATTTTTTATATGAAAATATTGTCAATTATTTATATCCAATTTAAGAATTTAATTGAATATTTAGAAATCGTCGTGTATTCTTAAATTAAGAATACAAGTTTCATATATTAGTATTGGGTTTTAGCTTATATTTAATATATATTAATTAATGGTCATTTTCAACTTTTATTATACACGCTTTCACTTACCCCCTATGAAATAAAATAATTTGAATATATTATATAAATATGGACATAAAGTTAATCTGCTTTGTTTGACCATATTTAAAAGATATCTTATATATTAGATAACTTTTATGAAAATAGTTTAAGGAGTTGAAACTTATGAAAGATGTTATATTAGACGAACTTCAAATTAAGGTTAACGAATCATTATTAAGGCATAAAAGCATTTTAGATATTTTGACTAAGTTTCAAGAATCAAACGCAAGAATAAACAGAGCAGTAGTGAAAGCTGTAACTAACTGTGGTTGTGTCACTATAAAGGCTTCAAAACAACAAGTCCCCTGCGATGGGGATTCCATAGAATCCTTAACGGATTGTATGAAAACTCATATAGAAGGTAACCTATGTGAGGGTTGCCGAGAAGTTATAGAAAGAGAACTTGGTAACAATATTTTTTACTTAACTGCTTTATGCAATCTCCTTGATATAAGCGTTTATGATGTATTTATAAAAGAATATGACAAAATAGATACACTAGGTAAATATACCTTTAGATAATATACATGTAGATAATATAAACTTGGAACAATAGCTATGTAGTTAGTTATTGTTCTTTTTTTGCATTTATTTGTGATTTAAAATTTACATATTAATGATTTTGCTTAAGAAGTATTTGCTCCTTTATTCTTCTCAATCCTCTTCTAATAGCCTTAGCTCTAGCTTCACCTATACCTTCTACCTTGTCTAACTCCTCATGGCTTGCTTCTATAACTGCTTTCAGTTCTTTAAAATTCTTTACCAAGTTTTCTATAACCGTAGATGGGATTCTAGGAATTTTAGAGAGTATTCTATAGCCTCTAGGAGATATTAAGGTATCCATCAGTGGCACACCACTATATCCTAGCAATTTAGCTATTAAATCCACATCTAAAATCTCGTCAGAAGATAAATTTTGAATTTCTTTATACACTTCGTTATAGTCTAAATCCACCCTACAATAATCCCTTATGAGCAAAACTCCATCCTGTTCAATAAACTTAACTAGCTCATTGAGCTGCATGCTTATAAGCCTTCCTTCATTGCCTAGTTCGCATATATATCTCTCTATTTCTGCTACAATTCGCATGACCATTTCGGTTCTTTGTATTGCTGTAGTTACATCCATTAAGGTAACCATATCCTGAAACTCTTGAGTATTTAAATTATTCAAAACTCTATCCAGTACAGATACATATTTCTCTAAAGTTTGAATAGCTTGATTAGCCCTAGCTAATACAACACTACTTTCTCTCAAGACATATTTTAAATCATTTTTATAAATACTAATAATATGCCTTCTTTGAGATATAGCAATTACTATAGCACCAGTCTGTTTAGCTACTCTATTAGCGGTTCTATGTCTTGTTCCCGTTTCAAAGGTTGGGATAGAAGAATCGGGAACTAACTGAGTATTAGCGAAAAGTATCCTTTTCAAATCGCTACTTAAAACTATAGCTCCATCCATTTTTGCTAATTCATATATATATGAAGAATTATATTCGGCATTTATCATAAAACCGCCATCAACTAGCTTCATAATTTCTTCACTATCTCCCAGAACTATTAAAGCTCCGGTTTTTGCTCTTAAAATGTTTTCTAATCCCTCTCTAAGCTGAGTGCCCGGTGCTACTACCTTTAAAATACTTTTTAATTCCTTATCATGATCTTGCCTCATACCATCACCATCTTAGCGCTTTCCAAATATACTTTTATATTGTCAACTTTTTTTACAATATTTATACTTATTATTTAAATATATTGCCAATTACTTGCTGAATATTATTAAGTTCTATTACTTTAATGTCTTTGAATTTAGATTTATCTTTAATTGCATCTTTAGCTATATAAACTCTTTTAAAGCCCATTCTATCTAGTTCTCTTATTCTAGTTTCCAAGGAAGGTACCTTCTTTAACTCTCCCGTTAAACCTACATCTGCAACAAATACAGTATCACTATCAATAGGTGTATTATTTGTTGAAGATACTATGCTCATAATCACAGCCAAATTTACTGATTGTTCTCGAAGTTTAATACCTCCAGTGCTTTTAATAACCACGTTTTTATCATACAGAGGAATTTTGCCTCTTTGCTCCAAGATAGAAATTAAAGTATTTAATTGCTCTCTCCCTATACTTTCACCTATTCGAGATGGATATGGAGTAAAGGAATGAGAAACTAAACTTTCTATTTCTACAATAATTGGCCTTGTTCCCTCTTTTATAACTGTTAAGGCACTGCCAGAAACTAATTGTCCCGGTTCTCTTTTGGTCATAAAAAATTCAGAAGGATTATCGATAGGGACCATCCCCTCTTCCGTCATGGAAAAGAAACCCATTTCTCCGGTACTGCCAAATCTATTTTTAGAGGCTATCAAAGACCTAAGCTCCTCGCCACTTTCTCCATCGATTATAAGTACCGTGTCTACTAGATGCTCCAAAGCTCTAAGTCCTGCAATTTCATCTTCTTTAGTCATTTGACCAACCATTATGACAGCCCTAGGTTTTGCTTCGTTTTTAGCTACTCTCAATAATTCATTAGCACACTCCATGGTTTGCGTAGGAGAACCTGGTCTAGAACTATATTCCTCCAAGGCAAAGGTTTGAATACTATCTATAATTATTAGATCTGGATCTATTTCCTTTATTGAATGAAGCACATTGTTCATATTAGAATCAGATACTACCCAAATATCATTATTTATTTTTTTTAATATTCTTTCAGCCCGGTTCTTTATCTGACTCTCACTTTCTTCTCCAGAGGCATACAAAACCTTATATCCCTTGGTACTTACATCATCTGCCACTTGCAATAGCAAGGTTGATTTACCTGCTCCTGGTTTAGCTGTGATTATGGTCAAGGAGTCTCTAACTATACCTCCCCCCATAACCCTATTAAATTCACTAATGCTGGTAATAATCCTGTCACTATTGCTGCCGGTTACCTCTGTCAATCTTTTAGCTGTTACAGTCTTCCTAGCTGTAACAGCCTTTGTCCCTGAGGATTTTTTTACTTCCACCACTTCTTCCTGATAGGTGTTCCAAGCTCCACAATCTATACATTTTCCCATCCATTTAGGACTTTCATAGCCACAATTTGAGCATATATAAATAGTTTTTGTTTTCATAAGCATCTCCTATTTTTCAAGTAAAAAAGCCAATAATACAGCTTTTAAATCCTACAGCCATATTTTAATATCAATAAAGATATTCCTCAGCAAGGCTGAGAAATATCTTATAGTTTTAAAAGCATTAATATCTTTTCTTATTATACAACATTTTCAAATTGTAGTTCACCATCTTTTACATAAACTTTAATACTTTCGCCAGCCTTAATATTACCTTTCAATATTTCTTCAGATAATCTATCCTCTACAGTCTTAGTAATTGCCCTTCTAAGAGGACGAGCCCCATAAAGACTATCAAAGCCTTCCTTAGCTAAATACTCTTCTGCAGATTCATCAAACTTAATACTAATACCTTGCTCTTCAAGTCTCTTTGCTACAGAATTTAGCATTAAGGAAACTATTTTTCTTAGATCTTTTTCTTCTAACTGATGGAATACTATTATATCGTCAATTCTATTTAAGAATTCAGGCCTGAAGTTACGCTTTAACTCATCCATTACATTTTCTTTCATCTTTTCATATTCATTTTCTCTTTCTTTTTCTCCATCCACATTGAAGCCCAAGGTCTTCTGCTTCTTAATAGTTGAAGCTCCTACATTAGAAGTCATAATTACAATAGTATTTTTAAAGTTAACGGTTTTTCCCTTTCCATCTGTTAATCTTCCATCCTCCAGTATCTGCAATAGTATGTTAAATACCTCTGGATGAGCCTTTTCTATTTCATCAAACAATACAACAGAATAAGGATTTCTTCTTACTTTTTCAGAGAGCTGACCACCTTCATCATATCCCACATATCCTGGAGGGGATCCTATGAGCCTAGACACTGCATGCTTCTCCATATACTCAGACATATCTATTCTGATTATATTACTTTCATCACCAAACATAGCTTCAGCCAAAGCCTTGCTAAGTTCTGTTTTACCAACACCAGTAGGCCCTAAGAAAATGAAGGAACCAATAGGCCTATTAGGATCTTTCAAACCAACTCTAGCCCTTCTTACGGCTCTAGCCACTGCTTTAACTGCTTCTTCTTGCCCTATAACCCTTTTATGAAGAATTTCTTCTAGTTTAAGCAATCTCTCAGATTCCTTTTCTGTTAATTTCTCTACAGGAACATTTGTCCATTTTGATACTACACTAGCTATCTGAGCTTCTGAAACTATATATTTAGTTACATCATTTTGAGTTTTCCAATTCTTTTTCTCATTTTCAAGCTTATCCTTTAGTTCCTTTTCCAAATCCCTAAGCTGGGCAGCTTTTTCAAAGTCTTGAACTCTAATAGCATCTTCCTTTTCTCTTGTAATCTTTTCTAATTTTTCTTCCATTTCTTTTAGATCCGGTGGTGCAGTAAGATTTTGAATCCTAACCTTTGCTCCTGCTTCATCAATTAAATCTATGGCCTTATCTGGTAAATATCTATCGGTTATATATCTATCAGATAAATTTACTGCCGCTTCTATAGCATCATCAGTAATCTTTACTCCATGGTGAGCTTCATACTTATCTCTTAAACCCTTTAATATTTGAATAGCTTCTTCCTTAGTAGGCTCTCCTACCATAACCGGTTGAAATCTTCTTTCTAAAGCAGAATCCTTTTCTATATATTTTCTATATTCATCTATGGTAGTGGCACCAATACATTGAATTTCTCCTCTTGCTAAAGCTGGTTTTAAAATATTAGAAGCATCAATAGCCCCTTCAGCACCACCTGCGCCAATTATAGTATGGATTTCATCTATAAAGAGTATTACATTTCCTGCCTTTCTAATTTCCTCCATAACTTTTTTTAATCTATCTTCAAATTCTCCTCTATACTTAGAACCTGCTACCATAGAGGATAAATCCAAGGTTACTACTCTCTTATCCTTTAAGATTTCTGGTATACTACCTTCCACTATTCTTTGAGCTAAACCTTCTGCTATAGCTGTTTTTCCAACTCCAGGATCTCCAATCAAACATGGATTGTTCTTAATTCTACGGCACAATATTTCCAATACTCTTTGAGTTTCACTGCTTCTACCTATAACAGGATCTAGCTTTCCTTCTCTAGCCATCTCTGTTAAATCACGTCCAAATTGGTTTAGGTTTGGTGTAGACTGATCCTTACTTCTACCCCCTGAAACTGATGCAGTTTGCTGTTGTCCTGCCATGCTCTGAAGTATTTCTTTTCTTATTTTTTCAAAGTCAGCATTCAGGTTTGCTAATATAGTAAAGGCTACACCTTCAGACTCTCTAATTAAAGCTAGTAATATATGTTCAGGAGTAATATAGTTGTGATTTAAATTTCTTGCTTCAATATGACTTAGCTCTAATAACCTCTTTGTTCTAGGAGTAAGAGGTATTTCATTCTTAAAGAACTCAAAATCTCCCTTACCTTCAAAATCATCAATTAATTTTTTAACTTTTTCTAAGGTTATTCCCATATCATTTAGTACTCTACTTGCGATACCATCATCTTCTCTTAGCAGTCCTAAGAGAATGTGCTCTGTTCCTACATATCCATGCTTAAAATCCCTTGCTTCTTCTTGAGCATAAACAAGGACCTTTTGTGATCTCTCACTAAATCTACCAAACATCATATTCTCTACACCTCCATATAAAAACTATGCACTATTTTAGTGTTTCTCTCACCAATCTTGCTCTATTTATATTTAACTCCTTATCATTTAACCTAGCATTAAAACTTAACTGTAAGGACGCCGGTTGAGTTGCTACTAATAGTTGGTTTAACAAGCATTTATCTACATCCTTAATTATACCCATTTCAACCCCCATCCTTACACTAGATAATAATTCAAAACATTCATTTAAATTTAACAAAGCAGCACTTCTTAAAATTCCTAGGGATCTGTATATTTTATCCTCTAATTCATATTTATAAGTGGAATATAGCCGATTTCTTGTAGCAATTTCTTGGCCTATAATTTCATTTACTACTGCTTCTAAATTTGAAATTATATCTTCTTCCGATAGTCCCAAGGTAATCTGATTTGAGATTTGATAGATATTGCCTAAGGCTTTACTACCTTCACCATACAGTCCCCTAATAGTCATACCTACTTGAGTTAAGGCTTTAAGTATTCCATTCATTTCATTATTCATTGTCAAAGCTGGGAGATGAATCATAACAGAACCTCTAAGGCCAGTACCTAAATTAGTGGGACAAGCTGTGATATATCCTATTTTTTCATCAAAGGCATATTCAACACTTTCCTCTATAAGATCATCTATCTTGTTGGCCAAAGCATAACTTTCTCTTAGATTAAAGCCTGCAGATATACATTGCAATCTAATATGATCTTCCTCATTAATCATTATGCTTACCGTATCCTCTTCACCTAAAACAAATGCTGAACCTTCCTTATTTTTTATAAGTTCTTTACTTATTAAATGCTCTTCTAAGTACCTTGTAGCTTGTAGATCACTACACTCCCATAAATGTATAGACTTATAATTCTGCCTTATATGTGAAGATTTAAAAAGTGAATCTTCTACTTCTTTTACAAGTTCTCTTTCCTCATCTTCTCTTAGCTTGTGGGAAAAGTTTCTATTATTTAAGTTTCTGGCCACTCTAATTCTGCTGCTTATTACTAAATCCTCGGTATTTTCAGCATAATGTTGCCAATTTCTCATCTATATCTCCCCCTCGCTTTTTTGAAGCTCTCTAATTTTGTCCCTCAATTCCGCAGCTCTCTCATATTCCTCCATTAAAATAGCTTTCTGCAATTCTTCTTTTAAATGATTTAATCTTCTCTTACCAAGTATATCTTTCCCTGCTCTTACTGGTATCTTTCCCGTATGCTCTACATTTCCTTGAACCCTTCTTACTACCGGCATTATCACTGAGTTAAAATAACTATAGCAATTATTACATCCCAAAACACCAGTCTTTTTAAATTCTCCATAAGTAGTTCCACAAGTAGGACACATAGCCTCCCTTGCAGTACTAGTTCTATGGGATTGATCAAAATAATCCATTAGGCCACTTAATATATTTTGAAAGGAAAAGGAATTATGAAAACTTAAAGACTCGCCTAAGTCAATTTCCTTACTTTCTTTAGCACAATCTTGACATAAATTAAACTCCTGCTTAACACCATTTATCACCTTTACAATATGAACTGTGGCAATGTTAGTCTTGCACTTATCACAATACATATAATCCCTCCTTACTGATGACACAAAATCATCATTATAGACTTAAGAATATCAGCTCTAAGAGCGTTTCTATTTTCAGATCCGTATAAAGTTCTATCATTAACAGTGGCCTTCATAATAGCTGCTTCTCTATCTGTTATTAAATTAGATTGCTGCAATCCTTCTATAATTTGAACAGCCTTATCATTAGTTATGCTGTCTCCAATTCTTTCATTTATGGTATCTAAAAGGTTCTTTCCCTTTTTATGATTCATCCTTTTTATTATTATGCAGCCCCCACCGCCTCTTCTACTTTCAATATAATAACCTTTATCCGTTGTGAACCTAGTAGTTAAAACATAATTTATCTGAGATGGAGCGCAACTGAAATGATTTGCTAATTCATTACGTTGTATCATTAACTCATTATCTACATTTTCATTCAACAAATCTTTTATAAATTCTTCGATAATATCAGACAATCTCACTTTTGTACCACCTCACAGACTTTGACTTTCTTTGACCTATATTAATTGTAAATCATTTTAATAAAAAATTCAATTGCTAATATGTTAAAATTGCTTGTACAATTTTGCTTATTGCATATTATGTCCAACTTTTTATTTTTTACACAACTACATACATTTTTTGTAACTGATATCTTCTCCTAAATTACTATCAAAAATCCAAAGTCGCCTTACCATCAATTACTCTTTAATCCTTATATCATAATTTATTATTAGAAGGTTAATATTAATAAATATAGAATCTTTTAAAGGAATGATGTTAATGAAAATTACTTGGTTTGGTCATTCTTGTTTTCTTTTACAAGACAGTTCCGGCGCAAAGCTTCTGACAGATCCTTTTGATAAAACTCTTGGATATACTCTGCCTAACGAATCAGTCGATGTAGTAACCATAAGTCATAATCACTTTGACCATAATAATTCACAAGACCTACCTGGAATTCCTAGGATAATCGATTCTATGGGTAGCCATGTGGTGGGCAATATCAAGATAAAGGGAATATCCTCCTTCCATGACAGAGAATATGGAGCTAAAAGAGGAAATAATATAATCTTTGTAATTGAAATGAATGGTTTCACCATATGTCATTTAGGAGATTTAGGTCATATACTAAACGAAAAAACTTTGAAGGATATAGGCACTGTAGATATACTCATGATCCCTATCGGTGGGAACTTCACAATAAATGCAGAGGAAGCAGCTTTTGTGGCTAGGGCTATAAAGAGTCCTATTATTTTTCCAATGCACTATAAAACCAATTTTACCCCTATTAGCTTAGAAGGGGCTGAAGACTTTATTATAAAAATGAATACTGTTGAAAAAATTAATGATTCAACTATAGAAATCACTTCTCTGCCTACAAGCTATAACAATGTCAAATTGCTAACTATCAAAAAATAAAAAAGACCATATTTCTACGGTCTTTTTTATGCCCAATTACTCTTGAGCAGGTGCTCCAACTGGACAAACACTTGCACAGCTGCCACATTCTATGCAAGAAGAAGCATCTATCTGATACTGAGTATCTCCTTCTGAAATGCAGCTAACTGGACATTCTGAAGCACAAGCTCCGCAACTAATACATGTGTCTGCAATCTGATATGCCATGACAAACTCCTCCTTAACCTTCTTAAACATTCTGTGTCCAAGCTATATTTTACCACGTTTATTCTACTTTTAAAAGTCCTTTTTTACTTTACAATACCGTATACCCCAAATCCTCTATAGACTGGATAATTTGATCTATGTTAACAAAGTAACTATCAAAAACTACACTCACTTCACCTTTATCCTTATTAATTTCACAAGCAACTACTCCTTCGTTGCTTGAAATTGCTCTTCTAACATGGTTTACATCTTCCATGCTCTTCATATTACATACTTTAAGAATTTCCTTCATAGAACCACCTCAATTCTCCTCAAAAAGGCCTTTCACATCTTCTTCTTGAATATCATCATCAATTTCTATTTTAATTTCTTCCTCAGTAATGGTATCTTCATAACTACCAGATACTAATGTAACATCATGAATACTAAATTCCTCTATTAAATCCTCACTATCTGGATTACTAATCTTTACTTTAACCTTTTCTCTTACAACACTATTAGATATAACTTCTCCTCTTCCACTAGGTGTATCTATTATAGAACCCTCCTTAGGAAGTTTTCTTCTTATTTGCTCATAAGTTCTCTGTTCATAATTTAAACAGCACATCAATCGGCCACATATACCTGAAATCTTTGTAGGATTTAAAGATAAATTCTGTTCCTTTGCCATCTTAATAGAAACAGAGGCAAAATCTCCTAAGAAAGATGAACAACATAAGGCTCTGCCACAGGGCCCTAATCCGCCAACCATCTTAGCTTCATCTCTAACACCTATCTGCCTTAATTCTATTCTAGTCTTAAATATAGCCGCAAGATCCTTTACCAATTCTCTAAAATCAACTCTACCATCAGCGGTAAAGTAAAAAATAACTTTATTATTATCAAAGGTATATTCTACATCTATTAATTTCATTTCCAAATTGTGCTCAGCAATCTTATTTAAGCATATATCAAAGGCTTTTTTCTCTTTTTCCTTATTTTCATAATGTATTTTAACATCTTCTTCTGTAGCCTTTCTTAATACACTTTTAAGAGGAGCTACCATTTCTTCTTCACCAATTTCTTTAGGGCCTATAACACATTGGCCAAATTCAATACCTCTAGCAGTTTCTACTATAACATTATCACCTTTATTTATATCAATATCTGCAGGATCAAAATAGTATATCTTTCCAGCTTTTTTAAATCGTACTCCAACTACTTTTACCATATTAACCTCCAGTTGAGCCTTTCAAAATATTTTGATTTCCTAACACTTAATTAATCTATTGAATACTAAGAATTTAGCATTGTTGCTAGCATTACATCAAAGGTTAGTGAAGGATTTACATTACTGTTTAAATTACTTCTTACATCTTTTATTATCCCAATAACCGCCTCTAACTTTTTATATGAGAAAAAAGCAGAGGCATCCTCTACAAAACTAGCTTTATCCTTATTCATCAATAAATTTAATTTTCCCGTATCCTTATAAATTATTATGTCTCTTATATAGGAGAGAATTGTATCCAATACCTCATCACTATAATCTTTATACTTTAATAAAAACTTGCTGTACTCTTGAAATTTTTCTTCAGAAATCCTGTTCATATCAAGTATCATCTGAGCTGATGTATTTCTAATATCATTAAAATCTTCGTTTTCCATAAAAAGCTGGCATCTTCCTGGAATGCCATTAGAAAAAGCCAATAGTGTTTTCTTTTTGTTTTCCTCTAAGCCTGGATAAACTTTATTAATAAACTCCTCCATCTCTAAAGAAGTCAAACTATTCAGCTTATGTATCTGACATCTTGATTTTATGGTATCCAATATAGCTTCGTTATTTTCAACTAAAAGAAATATGTACACTCCCTTTGGCGGCTCCTCAATGGTTTTTAAAAAGGCATTTTGAGCCTGAGTGGTTAACTTATCTGTATTATGAACAATTATTACTTTTTTATCTCCTTCATAGGGTCTTTTATTTACTTCCTCTATTACATTTCTTATTTCATCTACTCCTATTAGCTTTTTCCCTTTTAGAATTCTATATTCCAAAATATCAACATATTGCTTTATTTCAGTTTTACCAAGAATCTTAACAGCGGCCTCTTTAGCTATTAAGCTTTTGCCAATGCCGTCATCGCCAACAAGCAGGTGTGCATGAGATAAAGCCCCTTGTCCTATAGCATTATGAAAGTATTGTCTTATCAGTTCATGCCCTATTATTTTATTATTACTCATGTCATCACCCCTTGTAAATTTGCTTATTAACCCTTTCTATATATAAATCACTTTATGTACTAGTAACGAATAAATTTATCCACATCTATTACAAATACTGTTGCTCCTCCTACCTGTACTTCCACAGGATAAGGTACATACATACCAGTAGATCCTACTATAGGAGAAGGAGATGTAGCAACCTGTTTTCTTGTTTTGCAAATATTTTCGATAAATCCTAATGCGCTATCTAATTTTTCCTCTTCTACGCCTATCATTAATGTGGTATTACCGGATTTTAGAAATCCACCGGTAGTTGCTAATTTTGTAACTCTAAAGCCTTCATCTGTTAAACAATCTATTAAGTCCCCTGCATCATCATCTTGAACAATTGCTATTATAAGTTTCATATAATCCCTCCTTATATGCTACACCTATTAATATTTTATCACATATGTATTAGGTAAAATAGTAATTTATAAAATTTACCCAAACAGCTTATGGACATCATTTTTCAAGAATCTTTCTTAAATTTTCATAGATCTTTTCATGGATTTCATCAATGGAATACATAGTATTATTCTTTACACAATTTATTCTTATCCATTTGTATTTTTCAGCAATTTTTTTAGCATTATTATATGAATTCTGAAGAAAATCTATATTACTTTCATGAATATCTTTTTTATCTTCACCAGTGAATTTATTTAAACGTTCTTCCATAAGCTTTCTACTATATTCTGCCGGTACATCTAAGAAAACTACTGCATCTGGTACAGGCAAACCGAATAAATTAAATTCATAATCCCATAACCAATTTAAGAATTTTTCTTTTTCTTGATCATCCTCAATCTTTGCTGCTTGGTGTACCATATTTGAGGTAGTATAGCGATCACTTAGGATAATTCCACCTTCTTCATAGAAGTCCTTCCATTTCATAACATAGGAAGCATATCTATCAACGGCATAAAAAGAAGAGGCTACATAAGGATTAACCGCATTAGGATCACTGCCAAAACTACCATTAAGATACATTTTAATAAGAGCAGAAGAGTCACTATCATAATCAGGAAACTCTACTTTTTTAACCTTATACCCCTCTTGCTGTAAACGATGAAATAACTTTAAGCTTTGGGTAGCCTTTCCACTACCATCTGAACCATCTATTATAATTAATTTTCCCTTCATTATAAATAAACCTCTTTTCTCATCTTTTAACAACCTTTATCTTATTTCCTTCAAATCCTAATATTGTAACTCCATTTCTTATACAATATTGTATCATATTCACAGTAAATTTATCTATAATTTCCCCCATCATTATTAAAGGAATACCCGGTGGATAAGGTACTATATTAGCAGCACTTATTCTACCCACGCTATCATTAAGATTCATCTCTTCCACTTCACTTTCTAAAGCTTCCCAAGGCAAAAGACCAACCTCTGGTAAATTACTTTTCCAATTCATATGAAAATCTACTTTAAACTTATCCAAAGGACACTGTTTCAAAGCATCATACAACCTTTTATAATCCTCTAAACTATTAAAAGGTGAAGCAATAAGCACCAGATTATACCCATCGCTCATCTCACATTGAAGGCCTTTTTCTCTTAAATAATCAAGTATAAGGTGGGCACTATATCCCTCATCCACATGGATAACCAATCGGCTTCGATCCATTTTTAGTTGACACTTAGGATATTCTTGGTGTATATCCTCCTCTTTCCAAACAGAAAAACCTTGTAACTTATCTATTTTTTCGCCATATTTCTCTACTAAACTAATACAGTTTTCAAACTCTTCTTTTCCATACTCACTTAAATAAAATCTTGCATAATCCATAGATGCCATAAAAATGTAGGATGGACTGGTCGAGGAAAAGGCGCTTAAGTAAAATTTTACCTTATTCTTATCCACATCTCTACCAAGGTGTAGGTATGCCGTTTGAGTTAAACTTGGCAGGGTTTTATGCGCACTCATTACCGCCATATGTGCTCCTAGCTTCATAGGGTTTTCAGGCAACATTTCACTTATTCCAAAATGAGCTCCATGAGCACAATCTATCAATACCTTTATACCTTTTTCCTTGCACTTTTCTATGATAGTAGCCAAATCACAAGCCGTTCCATAATAATTAGGATAGGTTAATATTATACCTTTAATATCACTGTGCTTTTCTATAAGCCGTAAAAAATGCTCCATATCTATAGATATGGGAGCATTATATATACTACTATAAAGATTCTTTATATAAATAGGTTGTAACTTTCGCAATATTATAGCATTAAATATGGACTTATGGCAGTTTCTTTCAACCAGAATTTTATCTCCTTCCTTAAAGGTTGAAAAAATCATTACCAAGTTGCCACTGGTACTACCATTTACCAGAAAATAAGATTCCTCACTACCATATAATTCTTTAAGTAAATTCTGTCCTTCTTTAATAATGCCCTTTGGGTCATGATAATTATCCAAGCCTTCTACTTCTGTTATGTCGCCATGTACCATGATTTTTTGAAGGCCCGTACCTTCTTCTCTATTCATAAAGGCTCTTCCACCCTTATGCCCCGGCATTGAAAAAGGTGCATTATTTTCCTTTATATAATTTAACAATCCTTCTACTACTGGTAAGTTCTTCAATTAAATTCCGACCTTTCCTAATAAAAAGTGTATCAAAAAACGCTTTATCTATAGCTTTCTGTTTTATGGATTCTTCCATCCTTTAGTAATAAATCTACTAAGTTTTTTTTAATGCAATCTCTATAGTAATTATAAAAATCTGTATCTACCTTTGAGTTTACCACTCGACTTTCACAAGGCTTGCATATGATTCTCCCATTGATAATTATACCATTACTTAATTCCTTTCTACAAATAATACATCTTTGTTTTGTCATAAGCTTACACTCACCCTTCCTTTAAAATAATTATATCTAGAAGGGTGATATGCACCTCCTTAACACATGTTTAAACTGTTTAAATTATTGCCTCATATACTATATTGTATTCAGGAAAGTAGCAAAATTTATTTTGTCCACCTTTTTAAAATTAAGTTTTTTTCAATCATAAGAAATACGTATTCAATTATCATATTTGGGAAAAATAATTTTATAATTCTTTTAAGAAATAGATAATACTTATTATTTGGAGGACTTTATGAAACAAGAAATTATATCATACTTAAACAGCATTAAGTCTGAAATTTACAATATAACTAAGTTTCTTTATGATAATCCAGAGGAAAGCTATAAGGAAGAAAAAGCTTCAGCATATTTAACCAAAATATTAATCGATAACAGCTTTAAGATAACAAATAATTTTTTGGATATCTCTACAGCCTTTTATGCTGAATATGGAAAAGACTATCCAAAGATCTGTTTTCTTTGCGACTTAGATGCAGATCCATTGAAGGGACATATTCATGGTCATAACTTAAGCACCGCTATATCCTGTAGTGCTGCTTTGGCCCTTTCAAAGGTTATAGATAAAACTGGTGGCACTGTAATCATTCTAGGTTGCCCTGGCGAATATAGAGGTGGT
This sequence comes from Clostridium sp. N3C, assembly GCF_900095445.1. Taxonomy (GTDB): domain Bacteria; phylum Bacillota; class Clostridia; order Clostridiales; family Clostridiaceae; genus Clostridium_AU. The sequence continues at coordinate 59,887 of NZ_FMJL01000012.1, read as the reverse complement.
TCTAAAGTTACCATGTCAAAGCAAGGAGTTTTTAATGACATAGATGTAGCTATGATGGTACATCCAGATATACTTACTGCGGAAGGTGGTACTTCAAAGGCAGTCTTACCCCTAAGCATTAAATTTTCAAAGGCATCTGGTACTCTTTGCTTAAAATCCAATTGTATATCCTCTATAGATGCTAGTCTTTTTATCCTAAATAATTTGAATTTATTAATAAAGAGCTATAAGGATGCTTTACAAATCGACGCTATATTAAACAATCATAGTAATACGCCATCTCTTCCTAAGGATGTTTCTGAAATAAAGCTATATATAAGGGCTAATAATTATACCATTGCTGAAGATGTTGAAAGTAAAATTAAAAGATTGGTTGAAACCGCTTCCTTTATAGCAAATGTAAGCTCCGAAATTAAAATTTATCAACTCCCCTATAGCGAGATGATTACAAACAAAACCTTATCTCGTATCTTTAGCCATAATCTCAAGGAGCTTGGTATTATTGACAGTTGTGGGATTTATGATATAGAGCAAGGCTTAAGTATGGGAAATGTCAGTCATTGTACTGCAAGCATTCATCCTTATATTCAAATCACAGAAAAAGATGATATACCCTATGGTACAGAGGATTTTGCCCTTGCTACCTTGTCTGATTTTGCACAAGCTAGAGCAATAGATGCTGCCTCCGCCTTAGCCTTAACCGCCCTTGATATTATTCAGAAGGAAAATATAATTTCAGAAATTAAAGAAGAATTCTATAACGAAGTAAAAAAATAGAGAGGGCAACTCTCTATTTTTTATGTGTTTAATTTTTCCTGTACACCCTTCAAATTAAAATGTATAATAAGGTTTGTAAAAAAAGATTTAGGAGGTGTGTCCTATGATTAACATTTATAAGAGCATAAGTGATAGCAATAATTCACTACAGAAAATAGATAGCATAGAAAATGGCTGTTGGATAAACCTCGTATCTCCTACAGACCAAGAGCTATTATTAGTTTCAAAAAAGACCGGGGTTCCAATAGAATTTTTAAGAGCACCTCTAGACGATGAAGAGACCTCCCGTCTCGACATAGAAGATAGCAACGTACTTGTTATTGTTGACATTCCTTTTACAGAAATGGAAGAAAACTCATTAACCTATGATACTTACCCTCTAGGAATAATTCATACAGAAAACGAGATTATTACCATATGCTTAAAAAACAGCAAAATTCTTACCGACTTTGTAGAAGGAAAGGTAAAATCCTTCTTCACATTTAAGCGTTCTAGATTCATTTTGCAGATACTAAATAGAATTGCAACATACTATTTGCTATATCTAAGGCAGATAGATAAGAAAAGCCTTATGGTTGAAAAAAGACTACACAAATCTATGAGAAATAAGGAGTTAATTCAACTTCTTTCCCTGGAAAAATCCCTGGTGTATTTTTCCACTTCTCTTAAATCCAATGAAATTACACTAGAAAAAATGATGAAACTAGACTTTATAACTAAATATGAAGAAGATAGAGACGTACTAGAAGATGTTATTATAGAAAATAAACAAGCTATAGAAATGGCTAACATATACAGCAATATCCTTACTGGCACCATGGATTTCTTTGCCTCTGTAATATCTAACAACTTAAACATAGTAATGAAATTACTTGCCTCTATCACTATAGTTATGTCAATTCCAAATATGATATCTGGTCTATTTGGTATGAATGTTTCAGGAATGCCTTTAGCTACTAGTAACAATGGCTTTTGGATTATATGTGGTATCATTGGGGTTTTATGTGCAGCTACTGCCTATTACTTAAACAAGAAAGATATGTTCTAACCAATATAGGTAAAAGCACATAAAAAGAAGCATGAAGTATTTCAAAAGTGGTGAAATACTTCATGCTTCTTTTTATAATTTATTTTATGTTCACTAAAGAAACAAAGCCTTTCAATTAAGTTCCATTCCTTCATTGCTTTTTTAGTTATACATAATATATAGATGGTCTAAAAAGCAAACGAATAAAATCTATAAAAACTCCAAAGCCACATAAACCTAAAGTAAATATATAAAGAAGTCCCATTCCTACTTTTCCTTCATAAAACTTATGAGCTCCAAAAACACCTAAGAAAAGACATAATAGTAAGGCAGTGAGTTTACTTTTTGGAGTTCCAGGGTACATGTACTGATTGCCCATATTAAATGCTGCCGATACATTTGTATTTCTACTTGAATTATCATTATTAATTACAATATTAGGTTGTGAACTAGAAGTTTTAAGTTCTTCTACTTGTCTACCACATTTTACACAAATAACCGCATCCATAGGTATCTTTTCGCCACAAAACTTACAAAATTTTAGATTTTGGCTCTGCATATCAAAATTATTCATATTTTGACCCTGACCGTTAGTATACGAATTTTGCATATACTGATTCTGAACACTTTGATTAAATTCATTTGAATTATTCATTCCGGAAAATTGTCCTTCCATTATACCCCTCCATATTAAGTTGTACTTCGAAAAAATATCACCTTAATGTATATAGTTAAACTACTATACATTTAAGAACTGCCATTGATTGAAACAAAGAACCTATTTTACTTATTCTACAAGTAAACTTAAATTGCTCCATTAATATATCTATAACAATAAAATATTTTCAAAAGATAAGTTTTTATTTGCAAAACAATCATCCATGGTCTATTTTCATATAAATACCTAAGCAAACCGCCTTATCATAATTAAAAATTCCTTGAAAATTCACATTTTCAAGGAATTTTATATGGAGGCGCCACCCAGATTTGAACTGGGGATGAGGGTGTTGCAGACCCGTGCCTTACCACTTGGCTATAGCGCCATATATGGTGGCTGGACCAGGAATCGAACCAGGGACACGAGGATTTTCAGTCCTCTGCTCTACCGACTGAGCTATCCAGCCATATGTATTAAAGCCTTTAGGCTAAGGAAATAAATTTTTTGTTTTGTGTATGTTCCCCAAAGACAAGTGATATATTATCATATATATTTAATAATTTCATAAATCCATCTTCTATTTCAAGAGATTATTTCTTAAAATCTTCATCTAGCTTCTACTTATTCAAGTTTACTACTATTGATACGCCCGGATAAGTATTTGCCTATTTCCAATATGCATTCATTTTTGTAGTTTCTCAATACAAAATTAACTCCAATATTTTTAGGCTGTGGCATTTTTGCTGCAGCTATCCGGTATGGACTTTACAATTAACTGCTACTCTAACGAAAGATCTCTTTCCTAATAGATAAAAATTAATGGCTAGTTCCTTTTATCACTAGCCTAAACATATTGTCATTTTTTCACTTCTCTAACTTTTTAAACTCTACTAATTAATTCATCTACAAATGCATTATATTTATTGTAAATATCGTAATTTTTAAAAAGTATATTAACTGGTTTTCTTGACAGCTCACATTCGGATATTTTTTCATCTAACGGTATATAACTATTAAATAACAGCTTTCTAATCTCCTCTTCTTCTTGACAATATTCTACAAACTCTTTAGAAATACTACTCTTTGGATTATACTTATTTATTAAAAGCCCCTTAATATTATTTTCAATATTAAGCCTGTCTACTATATCCTCCCAAAGAGCTATAAATAGTTCCAGCCCCTTTAATGAGTTAATACCAATGTCCGATACAATGATAATAGCATCACTAACTACAAAACTATTTTGATTTATTGTTGACATACTAGGATTAGTATCGAATATTATATAATCGTATTGATTAAAAACACTGCTATATTTTCTAAAATACTTTTTCAATAGATATTCTCTACCTGGAAAACTAACAATTCTCATATCTGTTGAAGTTAAAGCCATAGACGCCCCAATTATATCTAAAGTAGGAAGTTCACGAATAGGTCCTTTTATAATAGCCCTTTCAGGATGAATTCTATCATCTTCAAATAACTCTTTAATACCAATATAACCTTCCATAGTTTCATCTATGCCGACATTGGACGTAATATTAGCCTGAGGGTCCACATCAACTATTAGAACTTTATAACCTCTTTCAGCTAATATACCACTAGTTGAAAAAACCGTGGTAGACTTTCCTGTTCCTCCTTTTAATGTTCCAAAGGTTATAATCTTTCGCATTCTATTCCCCCTTTATGAATAGGCACTTTATACCTTTTCACTCGCTTATATTCACTCTATGACCCATATTAATCTCCTTCAACCTTATGCATTTCTAGAAAAAATATCACAAATCAACCTAATACTTACTTCAAATTATATTATACTTAAAAACAGATATAAGATAAATTGATTTTTTTATCTTTTATAGTAAAGCATAACTGTACTATCTTTGCTTATTATATAACTTTTAATGGATTTTCTTATACTTTTTTAATTTTATATATAAAAAACCGGGTTATGCTTTAACCCGGTGGTATTAAATACTTCATTATTTTTTGTGATCCTGGCATATCTGAACTTACTAATTCCTTCTGAAGAATTGAATAATCATATCTCATATTTTTAAATACAAAATTTATCATACCTCCGCCAATTTCAATAACTGCAAAGTTTACTATTCCCTTAGGAGTGAAGCCTATGGATCCAGGATTCATAACCCTTCTTTCCTTCCAATAGCTTCCTAAAGCCTGTTGATGTGTATGACCCATAAACACATACTCACACTGTTCAAATTGATCTTGTTGAATATATTGTTCTGTTACAGTGTGAACCATCATAACTTTTTTTCCGTACAAATCTACCATCTTAGATTTCGGGATCTTTTTCAACCTTTCTAATCTATGGGTACCTATTTTCTCCTTAGTCCAATTTATATGCTGTACCCTTTCAACATCCTCATTTTTATCTAAAGTTTCTATTAGTTCTATCTCGTTATTCCCTAATATATTTATAAATCTCTTATCTTCCATTACCACATCAAAAACTTCTGCCGGATTAGGTCCCAATTGAAGAAAATCACCTAAATTAAGAACCATTTCTATTTCCGGCCTTGCATTCAAATAATTCATAAACACTTCTAAGGCATGAATATTTGCATGTATATCCGCTATTACTGCAACTCTACTAACTCTCATAGTAATTCTCCTTCATGTATACAATTGCACTATATATAGATCCTATCAAAAATCCTCCTCAAAAGACTCATTATATAAAGATATGTCACAAGTAATAAATATATTCTTTAAATAAACATTTCTTACCTACATTATAACATCTTATATGTAATATGTAAAAACTTCATTCATTAAAACTTAATAGTCTTTTGTACTTTTAACTATTTCCTCTACAAGCTTTTCTATGGACTTATTATTACAGTCAATTATAAGATCTGCATATTTTTCATATAAAAATATTCTTTGATTATATAATTCTCTTAAGCTTGTTTCTTTATCCATAGCAATTCCTCTTGTAGTTATATCTTTTAATCTTCTCTCAATTTCTTCGTAATCTAATTTAAGATATACTATCAATCCATTTCTTTTAAGATGCTCCATAGCTTCGTTTCCGTATACAACACTACCACCAGTTGCAATAATAGAATTAGTTATCTTTAACTCTAAAATATTCCTTTCCTCTATACGCAAGAATTCTTCTAAGCCGTACCTTTCAATTATTTCATAAAGCTTCATTCCTTCATTTTGCTGTATTACAATGTCCGTATCTACAAAAGCCTTACCAAGAGCCTTTGCTAAAAGCACTCCTAAAGTACTTTTACCAGCACCTGGCATACCTATCAAAACTATATTCATTAATATTAGCCCCTTTGTTAATTAATATATAGTCATAGTTTTACAGCTAAGTTATTTTATAAAGAGTAAGAAAAGTGGCTAAAGCCACCTTTCAATATAATGTATAATAACTTGCTTATAGCTATAATTAAACTTAGAAAAACTTTATAAGCTATTAACTATTTCTTTAAACTTATTGCCCCTTACCTCAAAATTAGGGAACATATCAAAGCTAGCACAAGCTGGTGATAAAACAACATAGTCTCCTGCTTCAGCAATCTCTTGACACTTCTTAACTGCTTCTTCTAAAGAACCTGTCATAAATATAGGTATATTTATATTTCTTTCCCTTATAACCTTTAAGAATACCTCTTTTATTTTATCTTTAGTGTCCCCTAGCAAGACTAGGCTTTTTACCTTGTCCCAACCTTTTTCAGCTAAGGGCTCAAAAGGTATATGCTTGTCATATCCTCCAGCAATCAAAATTACAGGCTTATCAAAAACAGATATAGTAGCTAAAGTTCTAGTAGGACTACTTCCTATAGAATCATTATAGTATTTTACTCCTTTAACTTCCCTTATTAACTCATTTCTATGTTCTACACCTTTAAATTCAACAGCTATCTTTTTCATTACTTCTCTTGAAACTTCGTCTTTAACTGCTAAAAATGCTGCTAAGTAGTTTTCTACATTATGCATTCCTTTAATAGTAATTTCATCTTTCTTACAAACTTCATGTCCATCTATAAATAAGGCTCCATCCTTATAAAATCCACCATCAGTTATTTCTGTTTTGCTACTGAAAAGTCTGATTTTAGCCTTCGCCTCTGTTTGGAAGGAATTGGTTATGTCGTTTTCCCTATTAAGGACTAATATATCTTCTTGCCCTTGATACCTAAAGATATTCCTTTTAGCATCTATATATTCTTCCATATCCTTGTGCATATCCAAATGGTTAGGAGTTATATTTGTTATAACAGCAACTTCTGGAGATACATTTATGGTCATTAATTGAAAAGAGGATAGCTCCAGAACAACCCTATCCTGCGGTGTAATCTCTTCAATTTTAGAAAATAAAGGTGTTCCTATGTTCCCACCTACCCAAGTTTTAAAACCTTGTTCCTTTAAAAGATTGTAAATTATAGATGTAGTTGTAGTTTTGCCATCACTGCCGGTGACAGCATAAATTTTAGCTGGACAATATCTCATAAACTCTTCCATCTCTGATGTTATATAAGCTCCCTCTGCTTTAGCTCTTTGTAGCGCTGGGCTATCGATCCTCATAGAAGGAGTTTTAAACACTACATCAAAACCCTTTAAACTATCTAAATAATTTTCTCCTAAAGAAAGCTCTACGCCTTTATTTATAAAATCTCTTCCTACATCACCCAAATCTTCTAGAGACTTTTTATCAAAGGCAGTAACCTTTGCTCCTAATTCAATTAAAAAATTAATCAACGGAATATTGCTAACACCAATGCCTACCACCGCAGTTTTTTTATTCTTAATAAAAGCCTTAAACTCTTTGAAATCCTTTTTCATATCAAACTATTCCTCCCAATCAAACCTACCTGTTTACTAATAATGTCCTTTTTATAATTTATTATAACACCAAGATGTAAAAATGTGAAAATAATAATTAAGTATATACTGAGAAATATTCCTTCTAGAGGAAATCCCATATGAATTGAAATACGTGCTATACTTATTCTCTTTGAAGATTTTTTAGAGAAAAATAAGAAATATATATAACTGGAATCTGAGTATTCCTGTATAGATCAGATTCCACCTCAAAAATAAGAGTGTCACAAACTACTCAATGAGTAGTATTGCGACACCCTCTTATTAAAAGATCATCTTTTCATTAATAAAGCTTTCTAATTCATCGATGCTTAATCTTACCTGATTCATGGAATCTCTATCTCTAACAGTTACAGTGTTATCTTCTAAAGTATCAAAGTCTATAGTTATACAGAATGGTGTACCTATTTCATCCTGTCTTCTATATCTCTTTCCTATACTTCCTGCCTCATCATAGTCTACATTAAAGCTCTTTCTTAATCTATCGTATACTTCTAAGGCCTTTTCTGAAAGCTTCTTGCTTAAAGGTAATACTGCAGCCTTAAATGGAGCTAGTACTGGATGTAGTCTTAATACTGTTCTTACATCTCCACCTTCTAATTCTTCTTCATCATAAGCATCTGCCAAGAAGGCTAAAGCTACTCTATCTGCTCCTAATGAAGGCTCAACACAGTAAGGTATATATCTTTCATTAGTATTAGGATCTAAATAGCTCATATCTTCTCCTGAATGATTTTGATGCTGTTTTAGGTCATAGTCAGTTCTATCTGCTATACCCCACAACTCACCCCATCCAAATGGGAATAAATATTCTATATCAGATGTTGCATTACTATAGAAAGAAAGTTCTTCAGGGCTATGATCTCTAATTCTTAAATTTTCTTCCTTTATGCCAAGGCTTAAAAGGAAGTTCCAGCAGTAATCCTTCCAATACTTGAACCATTCTAAATCAGTTCCTGGTTCACAGAAGAATTCTAGTTCCATCTGTTCAAATTCTCTTGTTCTAAAAGTAAAATTACCTGGAGTTATTTCATTTCTAAAGGACTTTCCTATTTGAGCAATTCCAAAAGGAATCTTCTTTCTTGAAGTTCTTTGAACATTTTTAAAGTTTACAAAAATACCTTGAGCAGTTTCTGGTCTAAGATATAGTTCAGACTTAGCATCTTCTGTTACACCTTGGAAAGTTTTAAACATAAGATTAAACTTTCTGATATCTGTAAAGTTCTTTTTACCGCACTTAGGACAAACTATTCCTTTTTCATCTATAAATTGCTTTAGCTCCTCATTTGTCCATCCATCAGCTGATGCCACTTCAGCACCATTTTCAGTCATATAATCCTCTACTAATTTATCCGCTCTAAATCTAGCCTTACACTCTTTACAATCCATTAAAGGATCGGAGAAACCGCCAACGTGTCCTGAAGCAACCCATACTTCAGTGTTCATTAGTATAGCACAGTCAACTCCTACATTATAAGGACTCTCCTGAACAAACTTTTTCCACCAAGCCTTCTTAACATTATTTTTAAATTCTACTCCTAAAGGACCATAATCCCATGAATTAGCCAATCCTCCATAGATCTCAGAACCTGGATATATAAAACCTCTACCTTTGCATAGCGCTACAAGTTTATCCATAGTTTTTTCAACAGCCATTTTCTAATCCTCCTTCATTATTTATAAACTAAAAAAGGCCTTATACCATAAGGGACGGTTTTACCGCGGTTCCACCCTTTTTGGCATAAGCCCTGCTCTCATAAACACATACTCAAAAGCGCCCTTCACTTTACAATTTAATGGTTCGCACCAAACACCATCTCTCTGAAAAATTAATAAAGCTACTCCTCTTTATCATCGTATAACAAATATTCAATTTAGTATAATTTTATCAAACTAATAGTATTTGTCAATATAAAAAACAGGCTATCGCCTGCTGTAATCCTTGCCCAATTATCAAAAAATAAAAATGGCTCCGCGAAGAGGACTCGAACACTCCGTCCGGGGTGTCATAAAACGCCGATTACCATCGGCATGCCACCCGTTGAAGACCATTTAGGTCTTCAACCCCTTCGGTTAACAGCCGAATGCTCCACCATTAAGCTATCGCGGAATATCTATTCAATAACATCCAGTTTCGTGACATAAAGGCTCCGTTGCTGACTAACGTCAGCACTACACTCACAAAGGCTAATTTATTTTTTATGTTTTACATAAAAAACAGGCAAAGCCTGTTTTTCTTTTATTTTAATTATCTTTTTTCAAAAAATAAAAATGGCTCCGCGAAGAGGACTCGAACCTCCAACCCTTCGGTTAACAGCCGAATGCTCCACCATTGAGCTATCGCGGAACGCTTAGTACATTAATTATTATATCAACTTTTAATAAAAATGCAATAGTATTTTATATTTATTTTTTAATTATTTTTAGTATTTTATTAACGGTATTTATCTTATGTCCAATATCCAATTGGTAATATCATTAATTACTTGATTATCCACATTTTCTTCCTTATCCTTCATAAACAAATGATTTAGTCCATCATATAATTTGAAGGTAGCTTTCTTGTTAGCATACACTTCTTTCAAAAGTTTATAGTCATTATCTGCAAAAACTTGTTTATCCTCTGTCCCATGCAAAATTAAAACAGGAATATCTATACTATTAACTAGTTCTTCATATTTTATATTATTTAAACTATTCCAATAAACAGCACTAAGATCAAAATATTTTTCCTTTGAAGTAGACTTTATAGATATTATATCTTCTAGTTTTCTTGGTGAGCCAGCCAGTGAAATAAAACCACTTACCTCCTTATTATCATAGGCTATCTTAGGGCCTAACATAGCGCCTAAACTATGTCCTAATATAGATATTTTGTCAAATTTATAAGATTTATTTTCGCCCAGCTCTTTAATTGCATCATTAACATCATCCAAAATTTCATCATTGATTGTGGAATTTTCGTTATACAAGTTTGGAAACTGATAAAATCTCTTATTAAATCTTAAGCTTGCAATACCTGATTATGATAAACCTATAGATATATCTTTAAAAGGAGTAAATCCATTTACTTCTTCATTATAATTTTAGGATCCTGATCCTTGAAGCATCACCACTACCGCTGAATTCTCAGTATCCTTAGGAATAGTTAATATTCCATCTAACTTATATTTGCTAACAGTTAACTTAATTTCAGTATAACTTAAATTCTTCTTCTCTTCATCGCTTAATTGCTTTTCAATAGCAGCATAAATTAAGTAGATTCCTCTAAGAGACTCACTTTCTGCATAGGACAAAGATACCCTTAACCCTCTATTTCAGTATTCTAATATAACTTGAACATTATTACCTTCTTCTTTTACAGAATTGATATCAATATAGTAGCCAACACCTTCAACTGTACTATTCCATGCTTTTTTTAGTTCTTGTTTTGTTAAAGCTTTTTTCAATTCATGGGAAAAGTTATTAGAAATGCTATCAAAATCACCATAAGCCATAACTATGCAGTATTTTTTGCTCAATTCACTAATACTATATTCTTCAACATCGATAACTTCCTTGTCATTGACAACTGGCTTTTTATCTTCATTGTTATTAGAACTTCCGCAGGCAGATAAGATTCTACAAAGAAATATAATGATTATAAACTTTTTATTTTTTCATTATAAATAGCTCCTTATCCTTTCTTTTTCTTTACAGCTATATTTATGGATATATCAGCAATAAGAAAAATAAATATAGTCAATAATACTAAAATGTAATTTGATATTTTAATAACTTTTTCATATATTGATCTTTGTACAATATCTACAGTTGATATTATTATGACAATATTTATAAATGTATCAATAAGATTTACTATACAGTGATGCAACTCATTATTCTTTTCCACTGCTATCTTATCTATAATTAATATTTTTAATCACTTTAGCTTTGCTCATATGACCACTTCCATCATCTTTATAATTTAAATATTATATAGCACATCATTATAGTAACCGTTTTCGCAACTAATAATAAGTTTTTTTGAAAATACTTTAATACAACTCACAAATGTAATTAGGTATAATATTTTACAATATATATAAATTACATTACAAATTAATAATCTCTATTGGTCAAACTACTCATTTTACCTAAAATCCCCAACTAATATATATGTAAGTATGCACAAAAACTGCATATAATAATAACACTGATAAATAAAAAGAGCCTTTCCTAGCATACCTAGGAAAAAGCCCTTTGATTTTAAATTACTTCTAAGTTGTAAGTTCTAAATTATAGTGGCTTCATAGTTGGGAACAAGATAACGTCTCTGATTGAGTAAGAATCAGTAAGGAACATTACTAATCTATCTATACCTATTCCTAAACCACCAGTTGGAGGCATACCAGTTTCTAGGGCACTCATGAACTCTTCGTCTATTACATAAGCTTCATCGTCCCCTAGCTCTCTTTCCTTAGCCTGCTGTTTAAATCTTTCTCTTTGAACTATTGGATCATTTAACTCTGAATAAGCATTGCAAATCTCTCTACCAAAGACAAAGCCTTCAAATCTTTCTGTAAAGTCAGGATTTCCTCTCTTTTTCTTTGTAAGAGGAGAAATTTCTATAGGATAATCCATTATAAAGGTTGGTTGTATTAAATGCTCTTCTGCATATTCCTCAAATAAAGCATTTAATATATCTCCCTTTGTGCAGTCCTTCAAATCCTTCTTAAACTCAAGATTCTTTTCCTTTGCAATTGCCCTAGCCTCTTCATCAGTCTTTATCTCGTTGAAATCGATGCCTGCATATTCCTTAACAGCATCTACCATAGTAAGTCTTCTCCATGGTGGAGTAAAGTCTATTTCAGTTCCCTGATAAGTAACCTTGGTAGTACCATTTACTTTCTCGCAAACATATGCTACCATATTTTCCATTATTTCCATCATATCATAATAATCAGCATATGCTTCATAAAGCTCTATCATTGTAAATTCTGGATTATGTCTTATATCTATACCTTCATTTCTGAAGTTCTTACCCATGTCATATACCTTTTCAAGTCCACCTACTATACATCTCTTTAAGTATAGTTCTGTAGCTATTCTAAGATACATATCTATATTAAGGGCATTATGATGGGTTATAAATGGTCTTGCTGCTGCACCACCAGCTATAGGAGAAAGTATTGGGGTTTCTACTTCTAAATATCCTCTATTGTCCAAAAATTCTCTTATAGCTTTAATAATCTTTGTTCTCTTAATAAAGGTTTCCTTAACTTCTGGGTTTGATATTAAATCAACCTCTCTCTGTCTATATCTTAGGTCTGGATCCTTTAGTCCATGCCACTTTTCTGGTAATGGCTTTAGAGCCTTAGAAATAAGTTGGAAATCCTTTATATGTATAGTTATTTCACCGGTTCTGGACTTGAAAACAAAACCGGTAACACTTATCCAGTCTCCTAAGTCAAAAGTTTTAAATTCCTTTAATCTTTCTTCACCTACATCGTCGATTTTTATATATAATTGAAGCTTACCGTCTCTATCGTGAATATCTGTAAAGCCAGCCTTACCCTGAACTCTCTTAGACATTATTCTTCCAGCTACAGTTACAGTTTGATTTTCTAATTCATCATAGTTTTCTTTGATTTGACCGGATGTGTGAGTTCTGTTTACCTTGTACACATCAAATGGGTCCTTTCCATTAGCCTGAGCATCTGCTAACTTTTGTCTTCTAAGTCTAACTTGCTCATTAAAGGCCTGTTCTTCAGCTTCTACATTAATATTTGTTTCCTCATTGGCCATTCTGATATCCCTCCTATGATTAATCTCTTTTGATTTCTAATATCTCAAATTTGTTTACTCCACCTGGAACAGTCACTTCTACTATTTCTCCTACTTTCTTGCCTATAAGAGCTTTTCCAACTGGAGATTCATTAGAGATTTTATAGCTCATTGGATCCGCTTCTGCAGAACCTACTATAGTATATTCTACCTCTTCATCAAATTCAAAATCTTTTACCTTTACCCTTGAACCTACACTAACCACATCTGATGGTATTTCACTTTCATCTACAATAGTAGCATTTCTTAGCATATTTTCTAAAGTTATAATTCTTCCTTCTACAAAGGCCTGTTCATTTTTTGCCTCATCATATTCTGAGTTTTCGCTTAAGTCTCCATATCCAAGTGCAACTTTTATTTTTTCAGTTATTTCTTTTCTTTTTACTGTCTTTAAATATTCTAATTCCTCTTCTAGCTTTTTAACCCCTTCATAAGTCATTAAATACTTTTTTGAATCGCTCATTTCTTTCTCCCCTTTATAATTATAACTACTAAATCATTATTCACACAAAAAAGAATTAATACTATTTATAAACAAAAGTTTACCAATTTACTCCTTTTAATTGTTTAAAAGTTATTATAAATCAGCAAAGCAATCATTGTCAACCTATACTAGAATATCAAAACTATATTATTATAGTTTATTATATATTTACACAAATTATTAAACTTATTCCTACAAATATAAAATATACACTTATAGCTTACGACAAAATTTGCTCTTTATAATTACGTAATATTTCTACAACCTTTTCACTGTCATTTTCTAAATTTATAGCGTTCTTTACCTCTGTGCAATTTGGCATTCCTTTTATGTACCAGGCAAGATGCTTTCTCATCTCTCTTACCGCTTTATATTCTCCATGATACTTCAATGCCAACATATAATGCCGTATACATAAATCTAATTTTTGTCCCCAATCCGGACAAGTGATAGGCTTGTTATTAAGCGCCTCTTCTATTTGCTTAAAGATCCATGGATTTCCTAAACTTCCACGACCAATCATAATACCATCACAGCTTGAAATTTCAGTTATTAGTTTAGCATCCTCAACAGTTTTCACATCACCGTTTCCTATAACAGGAATTGTCACAGCTTCTTTAACTCTAGCTATTATATCCCAATCAGCCCTACCTTCATACATTTGCTGACGGGTTCTACCATGTATTGTGAGAGCATCGGCACCAGCTTCCTCTAAAACCTTAGCAAAGTCAACAGCATTAATATTATCATCGGTAAAACCTTTTCTAAACTTTACCGTTACAGGCTTAGTAGATGCTTTTTTTACTTCTCTTACAATTTCTGCTGCCAATTTTGGATTTTTCATCAAGGCAGAACCTTCACCGTTTTTCACTATTTTAGGAGCAGGACACCCCATATTAATATCTACTAGACAAAAACTATCATCCTCATTGAATCTCTCACAAACCTTAGCCATAATATAAGGATCATTACCAAAAACCTGCACCGCAATTGGTCTTTCTTCCTCTGAAGTTTTTAATAAGCTCTCCGTATTGTCGCTTCCATAAAATAAAGCTTTAGCACTAACCATTTCACTATAAACTAAACCACAGCCCATTTCCTTGCACAGTCCTCTAAAAGCTATATCTGTAAATCCAGCCATTGGTGCCAAAAAAACATTATTATTAAATGTTAGATTAGATATCCTGAACAAGTTATCTACTCCTTATTTTTTTCGTATATTATTCTTAATCCTTCCAATGTGAGATCAGGATTTACTATATCTATATACTTAGAACCTTTTGCTATAAGCTTTGCCAATCCTCCTGTTGCAACTACTAGGGGAGATTCCTTATCATATTCTTGCATTTCCATTTTCATTTTTTCTACAATATAATCAACTTGCCCTGTGTATCCATAAACTAAACCAGCCTGCATACTAGTAACAGTATTTCTAGCAATAACTGTTGGCGGTTGTATTATTTCTACTCTAGGAAGTTTAGCAGCTCTTTCATAAAGGGCTTCTGCTGATATCTTTAACCCAGGACATATTGCCCCTCCAAGATAATCACCGCTCTTTGTAACAGCACAAAAAGTAGTAGCTGTTCCAAAATCAATAATCACTAAAGGTTTTCTATAAATTTCACGAGCGGCCACTGCATTAACTATCCTATCTGCTCCTACCTCTTTAGGATTATCATATTTAATGTTGATGCCAGTTTTCACTCCTGGTCCAACTACCATAGGTTTTAAATTAAAATACTTCCAAATCATATGTTCCAAACTATACATTATATTTGGTACAACAGATGATATTATTACTCCTTCTACATCGGAAATATTTAGATTATTCATGTGAAAAAGATGTCCAACCATAACACCATATTCATCTGCTGTTCTTCCTGAATCTGTTGATAATCTCCAATCTACTAAAAGATTCTTTTCCTTATAAACACCAAGTACAATATTAGTATTTCCAACATCTACAACAAATATCATGTATAACACCGCCCTTAATATAATTTAAAAGCAGCCTCTTAGCTGCTTTTAAATTTCCTATTGCCTAAACAATATAATTTTATCAACTAATTTGCATTTGTCAAGGCACCAAGAATTTACTCTATCACTGCTAATATATCCCCTGTATTAACCTGCTCACCTTTTGCAACATTTATACTAAGAACTTTACAGTCTCTAGGTGCCATAATCTCATTTTCCATTTTCATAGCTTCTAAAATCATAATTACATCGCCTTTCTTAAGGCTACTTCCTTCCGTAGCAGGTATTCTAATAATGGTTCCTGGCATTGGGCATTCTATTTTTTCTCCTTCTACAGGCTCCTTTGATACTACAGTACTTTCTACAACTTTAGGTTCCTCAACTTTAGTCTGAATCTCTGTATTATCTATAAGCTTTTCTGTATTGGCACTTACCTTCGAGGTTTCCGGTATTACTAAATCGCCCTTTACCTCTTCTACTTCAACAGCATATTTCTTGCCGTTTACAGTAACATAGTATTTCTTCATATAAAAATCCTCCCATGTATGATTTTAATTGATATTATCCAAATGTATAATCTTTCCAAAGCCAAGTAATAGAAAAATCTAAGGTATCAGCCCCTGTCTTCTCCATTCCGAATTACCACTGTTTATTATTTTTATAGATTTTATAGTAAACTCATTAGCTGACATTCCACTATAGGCACAAATAGCTGCTATAATAGCCGCCACTACTTCTTCCTCTTCAGCTTCTTCATAGCCTTTTTTATCAGAAGTACTGATATCTAAAGATACTTCCGCCCTATCTAAAGCTTGTTCCTTTTCCTGCTCTTTTTCAGCTTTTATATTATTTAGCTTAATTGCCATAGAAATAGTAGCTATAATAAGCAAAGCTAAAATAGCCAATATGGAAATTATTACAAAGATCAAATTTTCTTGAATTAGTTCTATCATTTTAAGGCCCCCATTCTATATCAAGCCGCTTTCGTGCTTTCTGTGAGGCTTTAATTCTCTCTTGCTTTGAAGCATATCAAAGATTTTTATCAAAGTAATCCTAGTTTCTGAAGGTTTGATAATATCATCTATAATCCCTTCTTCTACAGCCTTAAAGGGAGTTGCTTCCCCTAATAAATATTGATGGAGTAACTGCTTTTCCTTCTCCTTTGGATTATCTGCAGAAACAATTTCTTCTCTATAAAGCTCTTTTACTATTTCTGAAGGCTCTGCCACTGTTATTTTAGAATTTGGCAAGGCAAGAGAAATATCAAAATTCACTTTACTGCCAAAAACAATATGACCTAAACCTATAGAATTACCCATAATTAGAGCTACCTTTGGAACAGAGGCTTGTGCTAAAGCATATAAAAGTCTAGAAGCATATAGCACTTCCCCTTTAGCTTCTTCCTGATGATTAGGCAAAAATCCCTTGCAATTTGCTATAGATAGTATGGATATGTTAAAAGCATCACAAATTTTTACAAATCTCGTAACTTTCTCGCAATCTTTAATACTAATATAGCCATCTTCTAAATCTTTACTTGCTATAACACCTAAGCTTAATCCTCTCAATTTAACAAAGCCAGTATATATCTTTGTACCCATCTTATTATCAATTTCTAATATACTGTCCTTGTCTGCAATATACTCCAACAACTCTTTATAGCTAAGCTTTCCAGATAAATATATACTATCTATTTCATCACTAACACTTTCTTCTGCCTGCATAACTTGAAAACTTGGAACTTGATAATTATTTTGAGGCAAATAAGATAAAACACTTCTTACCATCTCTAATGCTTCTGCATCTGTTTCAACTACCATTTCAGCACTACCACTTTTTCCTGTAGCTCCACCCTTGGCATAAGTATATAAATCAGAATATGTACCGCTAACTCTTTCAATTCTCTCTTTAGAATTAAGGGCTAATTCTGCTTCCTTTGTCATAATTACAACATCACTTATACAAGCTGATAAAGCGGCGGCCCCTATACATGCTCCACAAACTACGGAAATTTGAGGCACTACACCGCTTAGCTTAGTCTGAACATTAAATATAGAGCTATAATAAGATAATAGCTGCATACCTTCCTCTATATCTCCCCCAACAGAATCTAAAATTTGAATCACAGGGGCACCCATTTTTAGAGAAAGCTTTAATATGTTTAATATCTTCTCACAATTTCTTTTATTCATAACAGCTCCACTTTTAGCTGCATCTTGACTATACACATATACTAATCTATTGTTAATAGTTCCATAACCGGTTATTACCCCTACTCCCTTCTTCTGAGATAGGGAACCTATCTCTACAAAGGAGTTTTCATCCAACAGCTTTTCAATCCTTTTTCTAGCAACGGACTTTTTGTACTGTTCTCCTGCTTCCTCAGAGCTTTCTATAGAGTTTATCATGGATCTTCTTAAGTTTAACTCTTCAAAGCCCTCCATATATATCCCCTCCTAGTTTAACTTCATAAGTGATACACTTACAATATTAACACAAGCAAGATCATTTGTGTATTTAGTAAAACTTATGTTAATAAAAAAATTATTATAAATAATTTAACCTTGTATAGAATATCCTATACAAGGTTAAATATTGGTGGATAAGAATTAGAATAATCCTACAATTGATCCATCCGGTAATATATCCATTTTTTCTGCTGCAGGCACCTTTGGTAGTCCTGGCATAGTCATTATATCACCAGTTAAAACTACAATAAAACCTGCACCGTTAGAAACTCTTACCTCTTGTACATTTACAATGAATCCTTCTGGTCTTCCAAGAAGCTGTGGGTTGTCAGATAAAGAATACTGAGTTTTAGCTACACAGATAGGCTTCTTATCTAAGTTAAGAGCTTCCAAGCTTTCTATCTGCTTTTCTGCATTCTTGCTATATCTTACTTCAGAAGCACCATATATTTCTTTAGCTATAATGTTCATTTTTTCTTTAATGCTTAATTTGTCATCATACAAATATTTGAAATTAGGAACAGTGTTTTCTACTACATCTAGTACTGCCTTTGCTAAGTCAATACCTCCATCTCCTCCCTTTTCCCAAACTTCTGCAAGAGCAACCTTTACTCCTAAAGAGTTACAAAATTCTTCAATAAATTTAATTTCTTCTTCACTATCGGTAACAAATTTATTAATAGCTACTACTGGAGTAATTCCATACTTTTGAATGTTTTCTATTTGCTTATGTAAGTTTTCCACCCCTCTAGCTAAAGCATCCACATCTGGAACATTTAAATTTTCTTTCTTTACTCCACCATGATGTTTTAAGGCTCTGATTGTAGCTACTATAACAACACAATTTGGAACTAATCCACCAAAACGGCACTTAATATCTAAGAACTTCTCAGCACCTAAATCAGCACCAAAACCTGCTTCTGTAACTACATAATCTCCAAGCTTTAGAGCAATTTTAGTAGCTATTATACTATTGCAACCATGAGCTATATTAGCAAAAGGACCTCCATGAATAATAGCTGGTGTATGTTCTAGAGTCTGCACTAGATTAGGTTTTATGGCATCTTTCATCAATAGAGCCATAGCACCTTCTACCTTTAGATCTCTACAATATATAGGCTCCCCTTTAGTATTATAAGCTACAATAATATTGGCAAATCTCTCTTTTAAATCCATCAAATCCTTTGCCAAGCAAAGAATAGCCATAATTTCTGAGGCTACTGTAATCATGAAACCATCTTCTCTTGGAAATCCATTAATCTTGCCTCCTAAACCAACAACCGTTTGTCTTAAGGCTCTATCGTTCATGTCCATTACTCTTTTAAAGGTAATTCTTCTTGCGTCAATATCCAAGGCGTTTCCTTGATGAATATGATTGTCTATAGCTGCACATAATAAATTATTAGCTGCGGTGATAGCATGAAAATCGCCAGTAAAATGTAGATTTATATCTTCCATAGGAACTACCTGTGAGTATCCTCCACCAGCAGCTCCTCCCTTCACACCAAATACAGGACCTAAAGAAGGTTCTCTTAAAGCTATAATTGCATTTTTCCCCAATTTACACAATGCTTGCCCAAGTCCAACTGTAACTGTAGATTTTCCTTCTCCTGCAGGAGTAGGATTAATAGCAGTAACAAGTATAAGCTTTCCATCAGGTCTTTCTTTCTTTTTCTCTAACACTTCTAAGTTAATTTTACATTTGTATTTTCCATATAAGTCAATGTCATCTTCTGTAAGGCCTATTCTTTCAGCTATATTTACTATTTTGTCCATAGATGCACTTTGTGCAATTTCTATATCGCTTTTCATTAAGAATTCCCCCTCCTTATAGAATAAGGATGACTTTCGTCATCCTTAAACTGTAGCATTATATATTTCTTCAAATTCGTTTGCTTCAAGCTTTTCTTTTTCAAGTAAGGCTTGTGCAACCGCATGAAGTTTATTCATATTTTCTTCCAATAGCTTTAGAGCTTTATTATAGGAATCATCAATAAGTTTCTTAATTTCTCTGTCAACAACTGAAGCAACCTCTTCACTAAAGTTTCTTCCTCTACCAATGTCTCTTCCTAAGAAAACTTCATTTTGGTCTGTTCCTAAGGACATAGGTCCTATTTCATCACTCATACCATATTCCATAACCATCTTTCTAGCTATGGCTGTTGCTCTTTCTATATCGTTTTGAGCTCCAGTACAAATGTCCTCTAAAGCTAATTTTTCTGCAGCCCTACCACCAAGTAAAACTACCATCTGGTCTAAAAGATAGCCTTTGGAAACATGGGTCTTATCATCCTTAGGAAGGCTCATAGTATATCCTGCAGCCATTCCTCTTGGAATTATGCTTATTTGGTGAACAGGGTCCGCATTAGGTAGAAGCTTTGCTACAATGGCATGACCTGCCTCATGGTAAGCAGTAATCTTTTTATCATACTCATGAATAACTCTGCTCTTCTTTTCTGGTCCTGCTACAACTCTTGTTACAGCTTCTTCTAACTCTGCTTGACCTATTGATTTTTTATTGTTTCTAACTGCTAATAATGCAGCTTCATTCATCAAATTCTCTAAATCTGCCCCAGTAAATCCTGAAGTACTCTTAGCTAAAACATCTAATCTTATATCATTCTCAAGCTTTTTATTTCTTGAGTGAACTTTTAAGATCTCTTCTCTACCTTTAACATCTGGAGCAGCTACAACAATTTGTCTGTCAAATCTACCTGGTCTTAATAAAGCTGGATCAAGTATGTCTGGTCTATTAGTAGCAGCTATAATAATTATGCCCTCATTTACACCAAACCCATCCATTTCAACTAATAATTGATTTAGTGTCTGTTCTCTTTCATCATGTCCGCCACCTAAACCAGCACCTCTTTGTCTACCTACTGCGTCAATTTCATCGATGAATACTATACTTGAAGGATGCTTCTTTGCCTGCTCAAACAAGTCTCTTACCCTTGATGCACCAACACCAACGAACATTTCCACAAAGTCAGAACCAGATATACTAAAGAAAGGAACACCTGCTTCTCCTGATACTGCCTTTGCCAACAAAGTCTTACCAGTTCCTGGTGGTCCTACTAAAAGTACCCCCTTAGGTATTCTGGCACCCATATCAGTATACTTTTTAGGATTCTTTAAGAAATCTACAATTTCAGCTAATTCTGCTTTTTCTTCATCAGCTCCAGCCACATCTGCGAAAGTCACTTTCTTTTTGTCTGGAGAAGCCATCTTGGCTCTACTCTTTCCAAAGTTCATCACTCCGCGGCCAGCTCCACCACCTTGGGACTGCTGCATAAATAAAAACCAAAATGCCACTAACATAACGATAAGTAATATTGTAGGTAGATATTGTATCCAAAATGGAACACTAGTTGGTTTTATATATGTTTCCTGTATATCATTTACATCAGGGTATTTTTCTATTATTTGAAGCAATCTTTCATATGGTACTACTGCTTGATAAGTTCTATTATCTTTCAGCAGGCCGGTTACGATCATTCTATCTTCAGAAATCTCCATAGATTTAAGTTTTTCTTCCTTATACGCCTTTTCGAACTCGTTAACAGTTAATGTGTTGGAGCTCTTGCTTTCACCCACTACGGCAACTGCTACTAAAATTATGACTATTAATGCTACAAGCCAGAGTGTTGCACTAGATAATTTCTTCAATTCTGGCCCCCCTTTCAATAATACTATTCTATTTGATACTATAAAATTGTATCATATAGGTATTTTCTTTACAATAATTTTATTACAGCAAATTACTTATCCCTTTTGGCTCATTAAAGCACAATAACCTTTCTCTTCAGTTATTATTTTTGATATACTTCTTCCTTAAGTATCCCAATATAAGGTAAATTTCTATACTTTTCAGCATAATCAAGCCCATAGCCCACCAAGAAACTGTCTGGCACTTCAAAGCCTTGATATTTTACATCTATATCTACTCTTCTTCTTTCTGGTTTATTTAGAAGACATACAACTTCTATAGAACTAGGTTTTCTAGCCTTTAAGTACTCTATTAAATACTTCAAAGTAATACCAGAATCTATAATATCCTCTACTATAAGTACATCCTTTCCTTCAATGTCGTAGTCTAAATCTTTTAGTATTCTTACCACACCTGAAGTCTCAGTAGAGTTTCCATAACTAGAAACGGCCATAAAATCCATACAACATGGAATAGTTATACGCTTCATTAAATCTGACATAAACATAACAGAGCCTTTAAGAACGCCAATAAGTACTAATTCCTGATTTTCATAATCTTTGCTAATTTGAGCCCCAAGTTCATTAATTTTTTCTTTTAGTTTTTCCTCGTCCAATAGTATTTCTTTAATGTCCTTTATCATCTAGTTTTCCCCTTTCTCAATTTTTATTTCTAAAATATAATTGGTGTTTTTGGTAACTATATATTTATTACTAACCCTATATCCTACTATCCAAGCTATCTCTTTATCGAAGCATACCAATGGTAATGTATTTCTCTCTTCCTTTGGAATTTTTAAGTCTATAAATAAATCCTTTAATTTCTTGCTCCCCTTCATGCCATAAGGTGTAAATCTATCACCCTCCTGTCTTGTTCTTATAGAAATATACCTATTAATTTTATCATAATCAAAATACTTTTTATATGGATCTTGTGAAAAATCTACCACTTCATCCTTTGTTACTATTCTAAGAGATATTTTTACATTCATTCCATCAATGGCTTTAACTATAGAAGGTTGCTGAAATTTTTCCTTATCAAAAATAATAATCTCATCTTTTAGCTCATTACTAAGATTATTACCCTTCTTCTTATAAAAGAAAATCTCTGTATATACCTTTTCCGCTATTATCCCTTCTGGTAAAGTTATCATTTTACCTGTCCCCATAGAAAAAAGCTCCATAATTTCATTTATATGTACTAATTCTATATTCTTTAGATCTCCCTTTATATCTTTAAGAGCTCTTCTAATAACTCTAGTAACAATAGCTTCATGCTCATTTATTAATTGCTGATCTAAGCCGATCTTCTCACCTATGATTGAGCAATACTCCTTATATTTTTTCTCTGCAACCTCTTCTAAATAATCCTGATCCTTGCTTATTATTTCTGAAAGTCTATTAACAGTATTTAATATGTCTTTATTAAAATTTTCCTGTAAATAAGGAATTAACTCCAGTCTTATTTTATTTCTATTATAGATCTTTTCAAAGTTGCTTTTATCAATTCTTGGATTCAATTTGTTAATACGACAATACTCCTCTATTTCCTCTCTGGTAAGTATTAATATAGGTCGTATATATATTCCATCTCTAACGGGTCTTATACCTCTTAAGCCTTCCATACCAGTACCTCTTATAATTCTCATCAAAATGGTCTCAGCCTGATCGTTGGCGTTATGAGCTAAAGCTATTAAATTGGCACCTAGCTTTTCTTTTAACTCATTAAAAAAAGCATATCTTGCTTCTCTGCCTGCAGTTTCTGTAGATGTATTGGTAATCCTAGCCAATTCATTAATATCTATTCTTTTTGAATAAAAATCTATATTAGCATTTTTACAAAAACCCCTTACATATTCTTCATCCGCATCTGCCTCTGCTCCCCGAAGGCAATGATTTACATGAGCTGCGTACAATTTTATATTGTACCTTTCCTGCAGTTTCTTTAATATATGTACTAAACACATTGAATCAGGCCCACCGGAAAGGGCCACAATAACCTTATCACCATTATGGAGCATATTATACTGGTCAATATAATTAATTACCTTTTGAAGCAAAGCTCACACCTCGAATTATCTTACTTTATTAATTTCAAATACAATAGATTATACCCATTACTTTTAATATTCTGTCAATATTATAATATATATTTTAAAATTTGTCCCTTAATTCCTAAAATAAGACTCACTTTATGACTTCTTATTGTGTTAAAAGCATAATAAAAGATGGCCGCCGGCCATCCTTCTTTAACAGGTAGAAATCTTTGATACTATTACAGTCATATCATCCTTAGCCTTGCCGTTATTAACTTCTTTAGCTCTACTAATAATTGTTTTAGCTATATTTGCAATATCATCTTCCTCATTCTCTTCTAAGTAGTTAATTATCCAATTTTCCATCAAATCACTGTTGCCTTCACATTCTAATACCCCATCACTAAACATAATTAGTAGATCTCCATCAAATACTTTTCTTTCAATAACATCAATATCAACCTTATCTAAAACTCCCATAGGAAGGGTTTTTGAATTTATAACATCTACCTTTCCAGCCCTCTTAATAAAGGTGGATACAGCTCCTACCTTCATCATAGTTAAATCTCCTGTATAACTATCAATATTTACAATATCTAATGTAGAAAACTTCTCTTCCTCTGAAAACTTCATAGTCATTATAGCATTCACTGTATTTACAGCAATTTCTCTAGAAAAACCTGCTGCTGCAAATTTTTCTATTAATTTTACCGCAGCCTTGCTCTCACCACTTGCTTCCGGACCAGATCCCATGCCGTCACTTAGAACTATCATGTACATACCATCTCTTAACTTTCCATAACCATAGCTATCTCCATTAAAGTTTTCTCCATATTTACATTCACTCTCTACGTAAGTTAATACATTAAACTTTGGAGTCTCTTCAAAAACCACCGTACTATAATCCTGCTCTTTTTCCCCAACATCATCATAATTTGCTATACTCATTTTTAATCCTGTAGCACTATTAATTAGAGGCAACAATTTATTATCACAAAACTCTTTATTACAACTATTACGTAATACTACTTTTACATTGGTCCTTCTATTTTTATCTTGCATGCAGAAAACATTTAAAAATTGTATTCCCGCTTTTTCTAGAGATTTCTTAATATATTTTTCAGTCTGATCCTTAAAAGCTATATTAGCATCAAAATCCTCCACCATTTCCTGTACGCTTTGCGCTATATTATCCAAGTGATTAGCAATAAGTTGCCTTCCTTCAACTAATTTATTTCTCCAAATTTCATTATTAATAAAGTTATTAATTATATCTTCAGTGTTTTTTATTAGCAAAGATTTATTTATGCACTTTTTCTCTAGCTCGTCGGGAAAAATTTTTCTATTTTCATAATAATTTTGAATCAACTCACCAAAGGCTGTATAAGTATAATATATTTCTCTCTTCCAACACATAGAATTCATACTGCAACCGGCACAGACCCTATCCGCCAAATTTTCAACTAAGGCGCTACTTTTATTTTTTAATTGTAGCTTATCATTGTTAACTAAATTTTTAATAGTATAGGACATACTAAATAGTATATCTGAAAAGCTACTTAGCTTCTCAATAAATACATCTCTCATAGCCTCAGTATGGTTACTGTTAATAACGTCACTCTTTCTTTCCCAATTAAACTCTAAGGCTAATATATTATAAAGCTTATCCGGCAGACTCACTAAAATTGCAGATGATATAAGAACTTCTATTAGCTTGAAATCTAACACTGAATCTGAATACAATTTCAAAATGAAAAAAGATATTATAAATCCCAAAACACTTAACAGTTTACTAGCTTCTCTAAACAATCCTACAGCAAATCCACATAATGCAAAAATACTTATATTCATAACTAAATCATCCTTGGTCATGCCTACTATTAAGCCTACAGCTACACCAATGCAGGCACCTGTGGAACTGCCATTTATGTAAGCGCATACCGCAACAAAAATAAAAGTAATTATATTCTGTAAAGATATGCCAAAAAAGCTTATTCCCCAAGTTCCGGATATAACTAGAGCCATTACCATAGTTATGCTTATAATCTCCTCATTGCTAAATACATACTTGGTATTTACCTTTTTTAGGCATAACATAGCGCATTGGATAATATAATATACTGGCAAAATGCATATCACTTCAGCCACGTTAGAAAAAATATTACCAGCGGCAGAATTTGAATATAAAAACATATTATAGCCTATAGCTTCAATTAAAAGTATTACAACAAAGAGTACTAATCTTTTTGACTTTGTTATATTTCTAAAATAATAAGCTCCAAAAATTATGCTGCCAAGAGCTAATATATAGTATGGTACATTATCTGCATTGTTAAATATAGATAAATATCCTAATAGGGATCCAGCAGCAGCTATTATAGGTATATTATCCACTCTGCTTAAGACCATGGAAACTACAAAGGCCATACCAAAAGGTGTCCAATTATTTATTAAGATAACCCTACTAATAAAGAAGGCCATTCCAAAATAAGTTAGCACTTCTATATAATCTTTATACTTACTTACCCCTTCACTTTTTTCAACTTTTCTACTTCTTTTATATGATGTAATTTCCATACCATACTGCATCGAAATACCCCCTTACTAATAAATTGTCTGTTTATTATCTAAATATGACCTAACCCTAACTTTTAAAGGGTAGCTTTATTATAGCAAAATCAACTGTAAATAAATGTCAGTTGCTGTATTGAAGGCAATTTTTCATAGGACAACAATCCCTTTTTATTTTTATAAACGGACATTTGTACATTAAATTGTAAAATTAAATTATCCACAATATATTGAGCTTATGTTCACAAATTCAATATATATTGTGGATAAGAATCTCTAATTAACTTTTCAATACTTTCTATTAGCCATTCAAAATTGTCGTGTTAACAGTATAATTAAGGGTATTTGATGAAAACTTTTAGTCATATTTAAGCTTCCACACTAATTTGTCAAAAAGAAAGACATAAAGCAAAAGGGGTTTTGCTAAATATCCAAAACTCACTTTTTAGACTTATAATCAGTTCTATTGCATAAAAAAAGAACTCACAAAATGTGAGTTCTTACTTTTGGTAGCGGAAATAGGACTTGAACCTACGACACTTCGGGTATGAACCGAATGCTCTAGCCAGCTGAGCTATTCCGCCACGTTTGGTTGCGGGGGCAGGACTTGAACCTACGACCTTCGGGTTATGAGCCCGACGAGCTACCAACTGCTCCACCCCGCGATACAGTGCTGGAGACCGGAATCGAACCGGTACGGTGTGTTAGCACCGCAGGATTTTAAGTCCTGTGCGTCTGCCAGTTCCGCCACTCCAGCATATAATTTAATGTAATTTAATTTTAGGAAAAGTAGCGGAAATAGGACTTGAACCTACGACACTTCGGGTATGAACCGAATGCTCTAGCCAACTGAGCTATTCCGCCACGTTTGGTTGCGGGGGCAGGACTTGAACCTACGACCTTCGGGTTATGAGCCCGACGAGCTACCAACTGCTCCACCCCGCGATACAGTGCTGGAGACCGGAATCGAACCGGTACGGTGTGTTAGCACCGCAGGATTTTAAGTCCTGTGCGTCTGCCAGTTCCGCCACTCCAGCACGGGTCGGGAATTTGTATTCCTTAGCGACATAGATTATTATATATGATGAATATCTTAATGTCAACTATTTTATTATATATTTTTTATATAATTTATTCATAAAAGTCATAGCAATTCTTCTAAGCTAAAATAAAGCGGAAGTTAATTTAGATTTTATAATACTTTTCATTCTTATTTATAATCCATTAACTATAATTATATTAAACAAGCTGTCTTTAAGATTTAAAGACAGCTTAATATATCTAAATTTATTATTAACTTCTTCGACTATACCCTCTTCCCCTTGATTCCTGACGTCTCTTATAATCCTGTTGTCTTTCTTCACTGTCTTTAAGAAACTTTGACATTATATCTTCAAAATTTGAAGAGGTATTTTTATTTCTCTCACTTGACCAATCTATTTCTATTGGTCTTGCAGATTTTTTTGCTGGCATAGCTTGCTTTATTGATAAACTTATTTTGCCATTATCATCTACAGATATTACCTTTACTTTAACCTTATCCTGTTCTTTTAAATGATCTCTGATGTCTTTAACAAAAGTATCAGCTACTTCAGAGATATGCACTAATCCTGTCTTGCCTTCTACATCGACAAATGCTCCAAAATTAGTGATGTTAATTACTGTACCTTCTACAATGTTTCCTGCCTTTAAGGTCATATTAAAAAGACTCCTCCTTAAAAATAAATATGTTTATTTAAATATAAAATTTAAACTATACTATTGTCCTTCAGGCATAGACTTAATAGGAGTCTCGTTTTCTTTTATATATCCCAATCTCTCTCTAGCCTGTCTTTCCGCAAAAGCTTTAGGATTGCTTTCAGACAACTCCAGTTGCTCCCTTAATTCTTCTTCCTGATCCTGATAAGCCTTAAGTTCTTGTGTTTGTTTTGCTTCTTCTTTACTTAGCCTTGCAAATATAAATTGCTGCCTAACAAAAACAACAGCAAAATACACTATTAGCAACACTATAAAAAAGGATTTTATGTTAAACTTCTTTTTTTTCATAAGCTACTTTCTCCTTTTTATTTTACATAGGCTTAAATCTATTGTAATTAGGTTTTTACTTTTATTCAAGAGATTTCTTTTAAATTACTCCTATTTTTTAAATCCAATTTTGTAAAATATCCACCTAAAGGGATATATCAATATATTTATAAGTATTCTAAAGAACTTTGAAATGTTACTAATTAGGGTATATTGAATCTTTCTAAAACTTTTACTAACTAATTTCATATATAAGTATACACCAAAAATCATCCATATGTAAACATATACACTCATTACTGCTTGGTTAGTGTAAAGAAGAAAAACAAAAATTAATATACCCGCCAAGATCCAAAACAAAATATCTTCAATTATAATTATGACCTTATGAACATTTTCAAACCCTCTAAAAGTTCTATAAAAATCAAACAAAAATCCTGTTAAGATTCCAGCTAAAATACTGTACAAAACAAGCTTTGCCTGCATTGTCAACGGAATAACCATAAACTATATACCTCTATCTAAATAATTTTGATAGAATACTTTCTTTATCTTGCTTAGCCTCTGAGCCAGTATATGCAAAAGAATCTACCATACCTATAATCATTACCTCTCCGTTTTGTACATCTAATTTATTCATTTTTAACCCACTACCCTTTATAGTAAGCACACCTAAGCTGGTATTTAACAGTATTTTTTCTTCATTGAAGCTTATAACCTCCATAACACCGGTTAAAAATAACTTTTTTCTATTTTCGAGGGTCATATAGCTTTTCTTTTCTTCTATTTTTAACTCTTTCTTAACTTCCACAGGCCATCCCTCCCTACTAATGATAATATATGAAGGTGCCTGTTAACTTATTACAAATACTAAATTCCTTTATTTAAATTTTATTTATTATTCCTTATCTTCTTCCCCTTCTAATATTTCATACATAGTTTTTGCATCATCTTTTCTAACATGTTCTGCTACACTGGTAATTCTAGCCTTTAAGATCTTTGCTGCAAACTGAATTTCAATTATATCATCAACTTTTACTTCTGTGCTAGGCTTTGCTACCTTACCATTAATAGAAACCCTACCGCCTTCACAGGCTTCTTTAGCCACAGTTCTTCTTTTTATTATTCTTGATACCTTTAAATATTTATCTAATCTCATAATAATCACCTCTATATACGTAATAAGATCAATACTGTTTTTTAACGAGTACTTTTATAGATACTATATATAAAGCCCGGACTATGCCGGGCTTTCAATTACTTTAGAACTTTCTCTTTGAATTCTTTACCTGCTTTGAATACTGGTACTACAGTTGCAGGAATCTTGATTGGTTCTTTAGTTCTTGGATTTCTTCCTTCTCTAGCTGCTCTTTCTCTAGCTTCAAAAGTACCAAAACCAACTAATTGAACCTTTTCACCTTTAGCAAGTGCTTCTTCAATACTTTCTATAAATGCCTTTAAAGCTGCTTCTGCGTCTTTCTTTGTTAACTTACTCTTTTCAGCCATACTTGAAATCAAATCTGCCTTGTTCACTTTTAATTTCCTCCTTAAAATAACAGTATAGATTATCAAGTTACACAATAAGTGTTAACTTGTTGGAATCAGATATATTGCTACTTTCATGATTCTAGAACCTATTATATATCTATTTATTTTGTTAGTCTATACCTTTGGTTAAAAAAAATCCTATATATAGATATTTTTTGATAATATTTATGAATTAATACCAATAAAAACCACAAATCTTTAACTTTAACTACTATATTCAACGTTTATTTCTAAATTCCTTCTATCGCTTATAACTTTTTATTGCTTTTTTAAATTCTTAGCCTTAATCCACAGCTCATCCATCTGTTCTAAGGTCATACTTTCTAATTTAAGCCCCTTTTCAGTAGCCGCTTCTTCTATGAATTTAAATCTATCAATAAATTTCTTAGTTGTACTATTAAGGGCCTCTTCAGGATTAACCTCTAAAAAACGGCTTACATTTACCACAGAAAAGAGTAAATCTCCCATTTCTTCTAGTATTCTTGCCCTACTTTCTCCATTATATACCTCTTTAAGTTCTTTAAATTCTTCTAAAACCTTATCTAAGGCATCTTCTACCCTGTCCCAATCAAATCCTACCTTCTTTGCCTTATTTTGAACCTTCTCTGCTCTCATTAAGGCCGGTAGATTTTTGGCTATGTGTTCCATTTCCTCTGTTAAGGTAGTCATTCCCTGTTCCTCTTTTTTAATCTCTTCCCAATTTTTCAATACTTGCTTTGAATTTTCTGCCGTTACATCTCCAAATACATGAGGATGTCTTTGTATCATTTTATTGCATATTCCTTCTATAACATCTCTTATAGTAAAGTATCCCTCTTCCTCAGCAATTACACTGTGGAATACTACCTGCAAAAGCACATCTCCTAGTTCTTCTGTTATCTTATCTTCATCCTCTTGGTCTATAGCCTCTAGTACTTCATAACATTCCTCTACTAAATATCTTTTCAAGGATTCATGAGTTTGCTCCTTATCCCAAGGACATCCATTATCTCCTCTTAACCTTTCCATAATATTTACAAGATCATAGAAATCTTTATAGTTATCTAAGTCTTTAGGTATATATATGGAGGTCAAATAATCAATATCCGTCTGTCTATCAATTTCGTATAAGGCCATTGGCCTTATGCTCTCCTGACCATTTATTCCTGCAGCTCTCACAAAGTATACCATAGTATCATCTTTGTAGTAAGCAGATAAGGCTAGTTTTACTTCTGAAGCAATATATTGGTCATATACTTGAGTTATTATTGTTCCTATTCTCTTATCAAAGATGTGATCCTTACATTCAAAGGCATCCACTATCTTTAGTCCCTCTATAGGATCTAGTTGTAGTCTTTCCATAACTACATCCACGAAGCTTACCGCAGGAACTATCTCAAAATCAATGGATTTTTCCTTGCAATATTGCACTAAAAGCTTTACGGACTTTTCTGCCACAAAAGGATGGCCTGGAACTGCATATATTAAATCTCCTTCTTTTTCATGTTTATTAATCAAGTCCTCTGCTATAAAGTTATAAACCTCATCAAAGGTATCAAAGTTATCATAAGCATTGTCGTAAGTTTCAAATTTAACACCAAGAGATTCAATATACTGAACTGTAGGATGCTTTTCAGTTCTCAAATAGACCTTATCTATATTTTTCAAAGCTTCTATAGTGCCAATGGTTAATGCTTCTGGCGCTCCAGGGCCTAATCCGATAATCTTAATCATGTGTTTATCTCCTTTACCTTATTTTTTACTCAACCTCTAACAAATTTACTTTTCACATATTTATAATCAAAAGTTCCAAATAAAAAGATCAATACCATATAAACAATAGCACCTAAGGTTATAGAAATAAAAACACCTAAGGTATTACTCATTGTATTATTATAAACATATTGATATGCAAAAACAACACTTAATATCATAAACACCGCTGAATAAGCAGGTTTAATAAGAATATCATAATAGTTAATCCTTACTCCTAGTTTAACCTTCAGAGTTATGATATTAGCTGCTGCAGTAATAATATAGGCTACCACACTTCCAACAATGGCTCCGTAAATATTTATAAAAGGAATAGGTACCAATAACACTGTAATAAGAATCTTACCAATACATCCTATCAACATATTTTTTATTGGTTCCATATAATAGCCTGTGCCTTGAAGAATAGATGTAGTACTCTGAGTAAGTATTATAAAAGGCACAGTAAAGGCAGCATATTGTAAGATCTTAAACCCTTCTGCATGTCCTGGAAATAATAAGTTTAAAATAGGTGCAGCCATAAAAGATAAGCCTAGGGTACAGGGCAGAGCTATAACCATAGAAACTTTCATTGCCATTCCAACCTTATTATCAACTTCTCCTTTTCTATTTAATACATGAGATTCTGCTATAATAGGCACCAAAGATGCACACAAGGCTGAAGACATGGTTAATGGAACATTTATAAGCACCATAGCTTTTCCCGTTAATTGACCATATAGTATAGCCGCTTCCTTAAAGGTATATCCAGACCTCAAAAGCTGCTGAGGTACTATTATTGAATCTAATAAATTCATTATTGTTCCTACTGCTGCTCCTAAAGAAACAGGAACTGCTATATGTAAAAGCTCTGTAAGTATATTATCATCCTTTTTTACCTCTTTAACCTTAAGCCCTTTTTTTGCAGTAAAATACTTTATAGAAAGATAAAGAAAGCCTGCAATACCACCAGCAGCAGCACCGAAAGCTGCTCCCCCTGCAGCATATTCTATTCCTTTAGGTAATAAAAGAAAGGCTAGCCCTACTCCAAAAACAACTCGTCCAATTTGCTCTATTATCTGCGAAACTGCTGTATAGGTCATATTTTGCATACCTTGAAAAAAGCCTCTGAATACACTCATTAAGGATATAAAGATTGGAGCCGCTCCTATACCCATTAATGAATATACCGCCTTTTTATCCCACTTAAAAAAACTAACCAGTTCCCTTGGGAATATTAAAAATACTACAGAAAAACCTCCACCTAGTATCAACATTGTAAGAAAAGCCTTTTTTATTACTAACAGTATGGCCCCTTTATCATTAAGAGCATTTCTTTCCGATACCATTTTTGATATAGCAACAGGAATACCTGAAGCAATGCCTATAAAAAACATATATAAGGGATAAGACATTTGATAATAACCTATACCTTCATCTCCTATAAGCATAATAAGTGGCCAGCGAAAAAAGAGACCTAAAAACTTTGCAAAAACACCAGCAGCACCGAGAATTAAGGTTCCCTTTATTAATGACTGTTTTTTCATAATACTCCTCCATTTGGCAATTGATAAGGGTTAAAAAATTTAGAACTATAAAAAACTTTATAGTTCTAAATTTAAGGTTCTAATTATTTGTATTTGTAGTAAACAGTCATTATTACAATGTTTTTTGTGTATCGATGTATAATTTATGCAATTATTGGTTATAATTGAATTTAGCAAATCGGTTCATAGAAGATATGTATACTTCTATTGTTCCATTTGCTTTCCCAAGAAGGCAGATGCAGTTTCAGCTAACTTCATTTCTAACTCTCCAAACTTTTCCCCATTTTGTTTGGATAATATGATTACAGCCCCAATTGCATCGCCTTCTGCCAATATAGGAGAAATAACAGCGGCGGTGTATTTTCCTTCTACTTCCTCATCCTTATATAAAGATATCAAATTATTATTAGCTTCATCTAGTAATAAGGTTTTTCTATCTTCCATTACCTTTTCCAGTTCATCGCTTATTCGTTTTTCTAAGTACTCTTTCTTAGGAGCGCCACTTACAGATATTATGGCATCTTTATCTGCAATAAGTACTATATGTCCAATTGCCTGTTGCAAGGATTCTGCATATTCCTTTGAAAAATCGCTTAGTTCTCCTATAGGAGAGTACTTTTTCAAAATTACTCCGCCTTCTCTATCAGTGAAAATCTCCAATGGATCCCCTTCTCTGATTCTTAATGTTCTTCTAATCTCCTTTGGAATAACAACTCTACCAAGATCATCTATTCTTCTAACTATACCTGTAGCCTTCATTCGTTTACCCTCCCTTAATTAAATTACATATATTCTACTTCCATTAATATTATCTTTCTTAAAATGAAATTTTATGCACTAATAAAGGCTATTATTTGAATTATAATTACTCCAAATGCAAAATTAGAAACAATTTGCATAACACATAAATAAAAGCAGTGTCAAGTATTAATTTTGACACTGCTTTTAAAATTAAAGTATATTTTTCTTTAACTTATCTTCATACAGTTTAAATCCTTTTTCTTTCTTCCATTCTTCTACCTTTTTATCAAATTCAGAATCTCTCTTTTTACTTAAAAGTTGTTCCTTAATTTGATCTTTTACTTCCTCAAGAGCTGTAACCTTTGTCTCTTTAACTACACCCTCTGCTTTGATTATTTCCCATTTACCTTCAGATGTTTTAATTGGATCAGATACCTCTCCCTCACCTAAAGCCTTTGCTACAGACATAAATGTTTCAGCCATAGTAGTGTTATCATACTGTATATATCCTAAATATCCTCCGTAGCTAGCAGAACTATCAGTACTGTATTCCTTGGCTAACTCTTTAAAATCAGAACCACTATTTAGCTTTTCTTTTACTTCCTTAGCTTTTTCCTCTGTATCCACTACAATATGATAAAAGTTTGCACCGGCATTAGTAGTATAGGACGCTATGTTAGATGTATAATAACTACTTATTTCATCATCACTTACAGTTAGATCTTTTATAATTTCATATTGAACTCTACTAGCAATTATTATTTCTTGGTTGTCTCTCAACGTTTCCCTGTATTGATCCTTTAAAGAATCTACAGTCATACCCATATCTTTAAGACCTTCTTCAAACTTTGAGTCGTCATTTTCAAAATATAATTCCTTAACCATACTTACTTGCTTTTCGGCCTCTTCATCTATATTATTAAGATCTGGTATGATATTTTTATCTGCATAGTTCTCTTTAGCTACAATCTCAAGAAGTTTCCATTGAGCCATATTTTCCAAAGCATTAACATAAGCTTCTTCTAGAGCCTTCTTAGCTTCATCGCTAGTAAGATTACCATACTTTTCTTTTATAGATTCTTCCGTACTTTTCATTTTATTTCTAACATCTATAACTTTAATCTTTTCCCCTCCAACCTTGGCAACAACGGTATTGTCCTTTCCTGCTTGAGTCTTTACAATACAACCAGAAGCTGAAAAGACAAGTAAGCCGGTAACTAATATGCTAACCACTTTTTTAACCTTATTCATGTAAATTCCCCCACTCAATATAATCTTTTTTCATTATAAATATTTTTGCATATTATTTCAATTAATATTTTCTTTACCTTCATCTAACTGTAAAAGATAATGAAGCATCTCCTTAAAAATCCCTAGCAAGTCTTCCTTTTTAACATCTTGTATTTTATAGGCCACCGCTGGTCTATCCCCAAGTTTGAAAACTATTTTTTTGCTATACTTCTCCATTAAAGCTCTTATCATAACATCCTTTAATTTATCCTTATCCTTGAAATAAAAATAAACTTCGTTTCCCTTTTCCTTTATTTCAACAATACCCAATTTCTTTCCTAAGCTTCTTAGGTATGCAATATCCATGAGATTATAAACTGGTTGAGGTATTTCAGAGAATCTGTCCTCCAATTCATCCTTAACATCCATAAAATCATCAAAACCACTTATGGCAGCAATTTTCTTATACACCTCTATTTTTTGTACTTCATCTTCAATATAATTAGTTGGTATATAAGCATCTATGTTTAGTTCTACAGTAGTTTCTATTTCTTCTTCTGTAATTTCACCCTTTATAAGTTTTATAGTTTCCTCTAACATTCTACAGTAAAGATCATAACCTACTACCGACATTTGACCATGCTGTGCAGATCCCATCATGTTACCTGCCCCTCTTATTTCCAAATCACTCATAGCAATTTTAAACCCGGATCCTAATTCCGTAAAATCCTTTATTGCCTTAAGTCGTTTTTCTGCTACTTCTGAGAGGATTTTATCTTTTCTGTAAGTAAAATATGCATAGGCTATTCTATTAGAACGTCCCACTCTTCCTCTAAGTTGATATAATTGGGACAATCCCATTTTATCTGCATCATATATTATCATAGTATTAACATTTTGAATATCAATACCTGTCTCTATTATTGTGGTAGCTACTAAAATATCATATTCATGATTCATAAATTCCATCATAACCTTTTCTAGCTCTCTCTCTGTCATTTGGCCATGGGCCACCGCTATCCTAGCCTCAGGAACGAGCTCCCCAATACTTTTAGCCATACTACCTATATCTTCAACTCTATTATAGACAAAAAATACTTGCCCATCTCTTCCTAATTCTCTTAGAATAGCATCTCTAATAAGCTGCTCATTATATTCTACCACATAAGTTTGAATGGGATAACGTTCTTCAGGAGGTGTTTCAATAACACTGATATCTCTAACTCCTGTAAGTGACATATGTAAAGTTCTAGGTATTGGAGTAGCCGTTAAGGTTATTACATCTATATTCTTTTTAAAATTCTTAATTTGTTCCTTATGCTTAACTCCAAATCTCTGCTCTTCATCAATTATTAATAGTCCAATATCCTTAAACTCTACATCCTTCTGAAGTATCCTATGGGTACCTACCAATATATCCACTACCCCTGCTTTTACGTTTTTAAGAGTTTCCTTTACCTGTGATGGTGTTCTAAATCTACTAATCATATCTATACGCACTGGAAAACCAGCAAATCTTTTTATCATATTATTATAATGCTGCTCAGCTAATATGGTTGTAGGAACCAAAAATGCTACTTGCTTTCCATCCATTACCGCCTTAAAGGCTGCTCTTAGAGCCACCTCTGTCTTACCGTAACCTACATCCCCACAAAGCAGTCTGTCCATAGGTTTGTCGGATTCCATATCTGCTTTTATTTCCTGAAGAGAAGTGATTTGATCAGGAGTTTCTTCATAAGGAAATTCATCTTCAAATTGCTTTTGCCAAACGGTATCTTTACTAAATTTATGTCCTTTTACTATAGACCTAGAAGCATAAAGCTTTACTAAGTCCTCCGCTATTTCATTTATAGATTTTTTAACCTTAGCTTTAGCCTTGGCCCATTCATTTCCGCCTAATTTATTTATTTTAGCTGCCTTACCATCACTGCCTATGTATTTCTGCACCATGTCCAACTGATCAACAGGTACGTAAAGTTTATCGTCACCTTCATAACATAACTCTAAGAAGTCCCTCTTCAATCCCTGGACTTCTAAATGCTTTATTCCTTTATATATTCCTATACCATGATTTGTGTGGACAACATAATCTCCTGGCTTAAGATCCGTAAAGCTTTTTATCTTGCTTACACCTTTTTTCAAGGCAGCACTTTTTCGCGTTTTCTTCTTAGCTTCTCCAAAGACCTCTTTATCAGATATAATACAGAGCTTTAACTCCGGAAACTCATATCCTTTTAGTTGGTTACCAAAGGTTACTACAACTTCACCTTCTTTAATTTCACCTACCACATCTCTATATACACTTTCTATTCCTTGCTCTTTCAAGGTATTTACAAGACGTTCTCCCCTAGGTCTTGTTCCAGACAAAATAACGGTCTTATAACCTTTACTTTTTTTATTTTTAATATCTTCAATTAATAGGTCAAGTTTTCCTTGATAATTATGTAAAGTTATTTCTGATAGATGTAATGTAGTTCTAGGCAACAATATATCTTGGCTCTTAGCCATAGAATTTAACTCAATAACTTTAGAATTTTGCAATTTACTGATAACTTTTTCTTTGTCAACAAGCAATTTACCTTGTAAAGGTAAGATTTCTCCCCTTTGAAGAAAGGAAGTGTAGGCATCTTCAAATTCAAAATAAATGCTATCAAGTTTTCCCTTGCAACGTTGAACATCGTCTACTATAATAATTGCTTCTCCCATATAATCGTATAATGTAGAGGTTTTGTCGTAAAAATAAGGAAGAAAACTATCTATAGTTTCAAAAGTCCAATTTTCCTTTAAGGATTCTAGGTTTCTTTTAGTAATGTCATTGATTTTATCATAGGCTTCTTTTTCCTTACTTTTTTTGAATCTAGAAAGCATGTCCGTTAAGTCTTCTTCAATCTTTTTATATCCCTTTTCAATACTTTCTTTGTCTAGCAAAATTTCCTTTGCAGGAAAGACCTCTATGTATTCTACCTTATCTATACTTCTTTGAGACTCTGTATTGAAGCTTCTAATAGAATCCACTTCATCACCAAAAAGTTCTATTCTGTAAGGTACATTGGAAATTGGTGAAAATAAATCTATAATTCCTCCCCTTATAGAGAATTGTCCTTTTCCATCCACTATTTCCATTCTTTCATAGCCACACTGTACCAGCTTATAGGCAAGTTCTTGCAAGTTGATTGTATCTCCTACAGAAATCTTAAAGTCATATTTTTTATATAATTCAAAAGGTGTATATACCGGTGCAAGAGCTTCTGCAGTAGTTACTATTACCTTTCTTCCTGGGGTTAGCATTTCTTTTATAACCTTTAGTCTCTCCCATCGCAGATCACCGGAAATCGCATAGATATTATAAAAAACGATTTCCTTAGAAGGGAAGTAATATACATTAGGAATATATAAACTTAGATCTTCGTATATATTTCTACCTTCAACGTCGCTGTTTGCTATTATAAAAATATTGCTGTTTGTTTTCTCGAAAACCCCATTTATTACATAAGCTCTAGCAGACTCAGACAAGCCATAAATGGCTGCAGGGTATTTATTACAGGACAGATCATATATAAATTCTTTAAACATGGAGCTATTTGTTAAACTCTCCATTAGTCCTTTAAATCTCATAATAACATACACCATCCTAAAATTTCTTTATATTTTAAAACTATTATACTTATTCATTGCTTCTTCTGTTCCCTTGGCTATTATGGTTTCTACAGCATGTATAACGGTTTTATATACTTCTGCTAACTTTTCTTGTTCCTCTTTGCTAAAGTTTCCCATAACATGACTAATCCACCCTCCTTCAGGCTTTCCAATACCTACTTTTATTCTTGGAAAATCCTCTGAGGAAAGATGGGCTATAATATTCTTTATTCCATTATGTCCACCAGCACTTCCTTTAGCCCTAATTCTTAATCTACCTACATCAAGACTCATATCATCATAAATAACTAGAACTTTTTCATTAGGTATTTTATAGAATCTAGTTATTTCAGCCACACTTTCTCCACTAGCATTCATAAAGGTTTGAGGTTTTGCTAATATAACCTTTTCGCCATTAATGCTACCTTCTCCATATACACTTTTAAATTTTATCCTGCTTAAACTTATTTTATACCTGTCCGCTAATAAATCTAAAACTTGAAAACCTACATTGTGTCTTGTATTCTCATATTCACGACCAGGATTACCTAAACCAACTATCAAGTACATTTCCGTGCCCCCTTTTGGAACTTTCTATTTTTCTCACATTATAATATTTTATCTTAAACGATTTAATTTTAAAAGTAAACACAAAAAGTGGCTAAAAGCCACTTTAGATATTGGAAAGCTAGAATACTATAACACCTATTCAATTGCAGATACTTTAATATTTACATCAAAAACCTTTTCATTTCGCCATACCTTGCAAGGCACTATATCTCCATCTCTAAAAGTTTCTTCTTTAGCTATAAATTCTTCTTTAGAGTTTATCTTTTCGCCAGCAACCTCCATAATTATATCCCACGACTGTATTCCTGCTGCTTCTGCTCCAGAACCTGGAATTACATCTAATACATAAAAGCCCTTTATACCTTTTCCTCCTACATTATTTACTGTTACTCCTTCTATACCAAAGCCTAATCTAGGGCCTTCAGTACTATTATTAATAGCATTTATTACCTTCTTAACTTCATCTATGGATATGGCAAAGTTCATACCTGATAAAGGTTGTATACTTGAGCTTAATAGACCTATTACTTCACCTAACTCATTGCACAAAGGTCCTCCGTATCCCCCTGCATATACTTCTGTATCTGTTTGAAATATCTTATAGGTAGTTTCTTTTCCACTTTCACTATCCTTTGATTTCACTTTTCTATTTATTGAACTTATTATACCATTAGTAATGAAGCTACCATATTCTTGACCAAAGGGATTCCCTATAGCAATTCCTACATCCCCTTGCCTTACATTAGCCCCTTCTCCAAACTTTGCTACTGGAAGGTCCTTAGCATCTATTTTTATCACAGCGATATCTGAATTTTTATCCACTCCTACCACTGTTGCTTGAAAAGAGTCCATAGTATTGAAAGGTAATTTAACCATTATCTTATCCGCCCCTTGAATTATACGATAGCTGGTTACTATGTACCCATTGGAATCAAAAATTATTCCTGAACCAGAATAACTGTTTATAGTCTCATTAACAAAGTTATCCGCATTGTTAGAAATCCCCACTACCGCAGGCGCTACAGTTTCTGCTACTATATTAGTAGCATTTTTAGGAATTACACTAGAAGAGGTGAAGGGCTTTCCTCCAATATAAACACCATTACCGGATATATATCTAGGTTTTTCCGTTAAATAGGAACTATATTTGTTTTCAATTAATATAGTTGCTGTAATACCTCCAGATAAAGAAGCAATAAAAACAAAAATAACTCCTTTTAAGGCTGCCTTCATTTTTGCTTTTCTTGTATTCTTTCTAAAATTAATTTTTCCACTGCTATGATTTACTATAAATTCATCACCCTGTTCCTTATTTATATTGGAGCCACTTTTAATACTACCATAGTCTCTACGAATGTCCGATAGA
Source organism: Clostridium sp. N3C (assembly GCF_900095445.1). Lineage (GTDB taxonomy): Bacteria > Bacillota > Clostridia > Clostridiales > Clostridiaceae > Clostridium_AU. The sequence continues at coordinate 19,101 of NZ_FMJL01000012.1, read as the reverse complement.
TTTTCTAAAACTCTTGTAGTCCTATTTAAATCATCATAATCTTTATAAAAATTACTCATGCAGCCCCACCCCTTAAACTAGAATAAGCTTACGCTTTCCTTAATGTAAAATAGAATGTTACTCCTTCTTTTTCCCCATTTTCTACCCATATATCTTCACCATGTTGAGTAAGAATATTTCTAACAATAGGAAGTCCTAAACCAGTACTAACCTTAGAAGTACGTGATTTATCAGATTTATAGAATCTTTCCCATATATGCTTCTTATCTTCCTCTGCTATCTTCGGTCCACTATTAAATATTGATACAAGAACCTTATCCCCCTTAGTTTTAGTAACTACTCTTATTCTGCCCTTGTCATTAACATACTTTATGGCATTATCAAGGAGATTAGTTACTACTTGTATTATCCTATCTCTATCTGCATATGCATATAAATGTTCATCCTGTAAGGTAACATCAACACTTAATTCTTTTTGATTTATTCTGGCTTCAGCCTTTATTACACATAGCCTTATAATTTCATTTATATCAATTTGACCTATATCTAACTTAAATTTTCCTGCATCAAATACCGAAAGATCTAACAAATCGTTTACTAATCTAGCTAGCCTCTGTATTTCCTCATAGGCTATAGAAAGATAATCTTTCTCCTTTTCTTTAGGAATAACTCCATCTAACACTCCTCCAATAAAGCCTTTTATAGAAGTTATAGGAGTTCTAAGTTCATGAGAAACATTAGATATAAAGGTTCTCCTGTCATTCTCAACCTTCTCTAAGGAATCTGCCATGGTATTAAAAGATGCGGCCAGCTCTCCTATTTCATCTCCTGTATTTATATTTGCTCTTCTTTCAACTTCTCCCTTTGCTATCTTTTGAGCAGCTTTATTTATCTCCGCAAGAGGTCTTACAACCATTCTAGTTGTAGCCTTATACAAAATAAATGCCGTTGCTCCAATCATACTTACTGCAGTTATCCACATAAAAAATCCTATATTTCTTATAGGTTTTTCCATATTGTAAAGGGGAGTAAAAGTAACTATAGCACCCTGAAAGGCATCATTTTCTATGACTGGCACTATATAAACATACATTTTTTCAGAAAAAATTTCATTATTACTTATAATCTTTTCTATACTATTTCCTGAAGATAATTTATTAAAGTCCTCAGATATGAAATTTCTATATAGTAATGTGTTGTATTTTTCATCAGAAACTATATGAACTAATCCTATTTTATTGACGAAAAGCATGTCTTCTTCTATAGAGTCACTAATTATCTCTATTCTTTCTTTTAACTTAGTTAAATACATAGAACTATCATAATCCGCTTCCTCTACCATCCAATTACGAATCCCATCTACCATTATGTCTATCTGATATTTCCTCTGATCATAATAATGATTCTTAAATCGAATAAATAGTATGCTACACATGATTGTTATACATACTGTAGATATTAGTGTATAGACTACTACGGTTTTAAAGGCAAGACCTCTTCTTCCCATCTACTTCACCTCAAATTTATAACCGACTCCCCAAACTGTTTCAATTTGCCAATTAGCCCCTCCAGTTAACTTCTCTCTCAATCTTTTTACATGAACATCTACAGTTCTTGAATCTCCAGGATAATCATAGCCCCAAACTTCACACAATAGTTGCTCTCTCGTAAATACTTTATTTTTATTACTTGCTAAAAAGTATAAAAGTTCAAATTCCTTTGGAGGCATCTTAACTTCTTCATTTTTATATATAACATTATAAGAATTAGCATCTATAGTCATATCTTCAAAGCTTAAAACTTCTTTATTTGTATTATCTGTATTATATCGTCTCAAAACCGCCTTAACTCTAGCAATAAGTTCCTTAGGTTCAAAGGGTTTTACTATATAATCATCCGCTCCTAATTCCAGTGCTAAAACCTTATCAAAGGTTTCTCCCTTGGCAGTGAGCATTATTACTGGAGTGGAATTATCTTTTCTGATCCACTTAAGTACATCTATACCATCTACACTAGGTAGCATAATATCTAAAAGGACTATATCCGGTTTATATTCATTAAAAGCCTCTTGAGCTTCTCTTCCATCATTACTTACTCTTGTAGAATAGCCAGAATTATCTAAGTACATCTTTATTACTTCTGCTATATTAACATCATCATCTACTATGAGTACCTTTGCTATTTTTCCATCCATGTGCACACCCCTCATTCACATTTGTCATCAAATCAATTTATTTAACACAGTTGTAAAAATTTCAACTATAAATATCCTTATTATCTTAATTCTAATTTATCACATTTATATCCTAATATAACATAGTATTATAAAAAAGTTACAAATTATTTACTTATAAAGCTAACTATTATCAACTTTTTAACCAAAAACCGTATGAAATCCAAATATAAAACTTTTCAATTCTTTAGCCTATTCAATTTGCATAAAAAAAGAAGATCTAGTTAAACTAAATCTTCTATACTTACTTAATTAAGCTTCTTCAAACAACTTACTGATAGGCTGTTCGTCATATACTCTCCTTATAGCTTCTGCAAACATTGACGCTACGGAAATAGTCTTTATCTTATCTATCATTTTCTCCTCTGGTAAATTAATTGTATTTAACATTATAAGTTCCTTTATTGCACTCTTTTCTATTCTTTCAATAGCTGGCCCAGAAAGTACGCCATGGGAACAACATGCATAAACTTCCTTTGCTCCTAAATAAGCTAAAGCGTTAGCTGCATTAGTTATAGTTCCAGCAGTATCTATCATATCATCAACTAAAATAGCTATCTTTCCAGTTACTTCTCCTATTATGTTCATTATTTCGCTTACATTTGCTTTAGGTCTTCTCTTGTCTATAATAGCTATAGGTGCATGTAACTTATCTGCAAACTTTCTTGCTCTTGTAACACTGCCTAAGTCCGGTGATACTACAACTACATCATCATTTTCTTTATAGCCTTTTTCAATAAAATACTTAGCAAGTACTGGCACTCCCATTAGGTTATCTAGAGGGATATCAAAGTATCCTTGTATTTGCGCAGCGTGTAAATCCATAGTTAACACTCTGTCTGCACCAGCAGTTGCAATAATATCTGCCACTAATTTAGCTGTAATTGGATCTCTTGCCTTAGTCTTTCTATCCTGTCTTGCATATCCATAGTATGGTATAACCGCAGTTATTCTTCCTGCAGAAGCCCTCTTAAAGGCATCCATCATAATAAGTAGCTCCATCAAATTGTCGTTAACTGGAGAATTAGTAGGCTGAACTACAAATACATCAGCACCTCTTACAGATTCATTAATATCTACTGATATTTCTCCATCACTAAATTTACCTACCTTGGATTTGCCTAACTCTACGCCTAGTATGTCTGCGATGTCCTGAGCTAATTGTGGGTGTGCATTTCCAGTGAAAATTTTTATATTCTTACCATGGGTTATCATTTAGTAAGCCTCCTTTTGTTTTTCTACTTATTTGAGTTTCTTCTTTTTACCCAACCTTCTTTATTTATCTGCTTAGCTCTTGCTATAGCTAAACTTCCCTCTGGTACTTCCTCAGTTATGGTTGATCCTGCTGCAGTATAACTATTATCTTTAAGCTCTACCGGCGCAACAAGATTTGTATTGCAACCAATAAAAACATTGTCACCTATTTTAGTCTTATATTTCTTTCTGCCATCATAATTCACCACTACAGTTCCACACCCAAAGTTACAATTGCTGCCAACTTCTGCATCACCTATATAAGTAAGGTGAGAAACTTTAGTTTTATCCCCTATAGTAGACTTCTTAATCTCAACAAAATCCCCTATTCTTACATTGCTTCCTATATGACTTTCCGGTCTTATATAAGCATAAGGTCCTACGGTGGTATTTTCTCCTATAGTGCTTTCCAATATGACAGAAGACTGAACTACGGTCCCTTCTCCAATGATACTATTTTCTATTCTATTATTAGGATAAAGAACGACTCCGCTCTTTATAACCGTCTTTCCTTGTAGAACATTTCCTGGATAAATCAGAACATCCTTTTCAATCTCAACATCGCTATCTATATATGTATTTAATGGGTCAATAATAGTAACTCCATTATTCATATGTTTATTATTAATTCTTTCCCGCATAATTCTTTCTGCCTGAGATAACTCTACTCTTGAATTAACACCAAGAGTTTCTTCAAAATCTATAACTAAAGCTCCTACAGCTTTTCCTTCTTGCTTTAATATACCTATAACATCTGTAAGGTAATATTCTCCCTGAGCATTATTGTTTGTTAACTTATCCAAACTTTCCAAAAGATTTTCAATGTCAAAGGCATACATACCTGCGTTTATTTCATTTACCTTTGCTTCCTCTGAGCTGCAATCCTTATCTTCTACTATTCTTCCTACACTGTTTCCCTCTCTTATAACTCTACCGTACCCTTTAGGATTATCCACTATAGAAGTTAAAATTACAGCGCTATAATTACCCTCTTCTTGAAAGTTAATTAGTTTTCGAACGGTTTCCTCTCTAATAAGAGGAGCATCTCCTGTAAATACAGCTACAACTCCTTTTTTACCTTGTAAAAAATCCTTTGTACACATTACGGCGTGGCCAGTTCCTAACTGTTTATCCTGTAAGCTGTAAGAAACCTTTCTGCTCTCTGTTTCAGCCTTTACCTCTTCTGCTCCTTTTCCAACAATAACATTAACTTCCTCTAAATCTGCCGCTCTCATTGTGTCAATAACATGATTCACCATTTCCTTGCCGCATACCTTGTGAAGAACCTTTGGTTTATCAGACTTCATTCTTTTGCCTTCACCTGCTGCAAGAATAACAGCACATTTATACATAATAACACCTCATTTTTGGATCTTTCATACTATACAAAATAGCTTTTGTAGCTGTTTTATAGTATTTTTTATATAAGGTTTTTACATCCTTATATATTATATTTTATCCCACTTCTTTTTTCAACCTTTTAAGTGTTTTTAGAAAATTCCCAAAAAATAAAAAGGAGTTAACACTCCTTTTTATATATCACTATTCTTCTACTTTTTCTGCAGCTTCTGATTCTTCTTCACTTTTTACCTTTGCATATTCTTCTAAAATTGCTTTTTGAATTTTTTCTCTTGTTTCAGTATTAATAGGATGTGCTATATCCTTAAATTCTCCATCTGGAGTTTTTCTGCTAGGCATAGCTATAAATAAGCCATTTTGTCCTTCTATTACCTTTATATCATGAACAACAAATTCATTATCAAAGGTCACAGACACAATCGCCTTCATTTTACCATCAGCTGCAATCTTTCTAATTCTAACATCAGTTATCTGCATTACAATCCACCTCCGTGATGCTTTATGCTATACTATTTCTCTATTCATTTCAAATTTCCTCTTTTTTTATTAAAAAAATATAAAATTTTTTGAAAATTGTTTATCTATACAGTTTAGATGGTAAAAAAACAGCCTTTCCTTCATCATTTATGCCTGCGTAATCAATAATTGATATATAATCTCTCACCAATTTTTTAGGAGTATCTACATTATCAACCAATATTCCTATGCCCACAAGCTCACTTTCAAATTCCTTTAATAAATCTAATATGCCTAGTGCAGTTCCTCCTGCCTTCATAAAGTCATCTATAAAAACACACTTACTATTTTTAGGAATAGACCTCTTTGGCAAGGACATGTTCTGAATCCTACCACTGCTCCCAGATACATAGTTAATAGTAACGGTAGGTCCTTCTGCTACCTTATTATCTCTTCTTACAATCACTAGCTGTACTCCGAGATTTTTGGCCACCTCAAAGGCTAAAGGAATTCCTTTTGTCTGCACCGTTACAACATAATCCACAGTACTTTCGATAAAATGGGATGCCAAAATTGCTCCAGCCTTCCGGATAACCTCAGGATTATACATAATATCCGTCATATATATAAAATTTCCTGGAATTATTCTACTAGTATCAGACATCATTTCACAAAGTTCCTTAGCAAAGCTTTTGCTCTCATCTTCCCCAACACCTACAATATATTTAACTCCTCCAGCAGCCCCAGCTATGGTTTCTACTCTTCCCATATTTAGGGCACTAAAAGCTTTTTTTATCATTACAATATCTTCACTAATAGTAGACTTAGCCGCATTAAACATTTCCGTAAAGGTATTTAAGTTAATTACCTTGTTTGGATTTTCTACAAGTATTTTTGTTATTGCCGAAACCCTATTGTTTCTACTGAACTTTTCCATATCATCACCTACACTAAAAGCAATATTTTGTTAAACAACAATACCATTATTCATATTTTATTTCAATCCACGAATAATATCAACAGTAACGTAGGAATTAGTGCCACAACACCCCGAACCTTATAAAATATATGTAATTTTTTATCTGTTTTTTTGATTCAACTTAGCTTTTATAATTACAAAAGAATACAGTTATCTAGTGTTTTTTTTAATAAAAATGTATATAATTAATAAAGAATCTATTTTTAAAGGTACATAATTATTCTAAGGAGTGATATTTTGACTTTCGATTTAAATAAAGACTACAATAAAAAAGTCCATTTCATTGGAATTGGCGGCATAAGCATGAGCGGCTTAGCAGAAATTTTACTTAAACACGGTTATAAAGTGTCCGGTTCAGATATGAAAAGTTCTAATATAACAGAAAGATTAAAAGAAAAGGGTGCTACCATTTATATTGGTCATAATGCAGAAAATGTTCTTTCCGCAGACATCGTAGTATATACCGCTGCAATTTCCCCAGATAATCCAGAGTTCATAAAAGCCAAAGAACTAAAACTTACTATGATGGATAGAGCAGAATTTTTAGGACTTATTATGAAGGGTCATAAATACAACGTAACGGTATCCGGTACCCACGGTAAGACCACTACTACTTCTATGATCTCTCATATTTTGCTTGACGCAGATGTGGATCCTACCATATTAGTAGGTGGAGAATTAAACTTAATCGGTGGAAACGTTCGTACTGGTGACAGTGAATACTTCATAGCTGAAGCTTGCGAGTATAAAGCTTCCTTTTTAAAATTCTATCCTTATATAGGTATAATTTTAAACATAGAGGCAGATCACTTAGACTACTATAAAGATATTAATCACATAAAAGAGACCTTTCAAAAGTTTGTATCTTTAATACCAAGGGATGGTTACCTCATAGGTAATGCAGAAGATGAACATGTTTATGATATAATGAATAAAACCAATACCTGCAATATAATATCCTATGGTTTTAATAAGGGAACCTTACAAGCTCATAATATAGAATTTGATAATAGAGCTTGTGCTTCCTTTGATGTTACTTATAAGGATACTTTCCTCTTTAGAGCAACTCTTAGCGTGCCTGGAAAACATAATGTTTTAAACGCTTTGTCCTGCATCGCTGCCTCTTTAACTCTAAAGGTTGAACATGAACATATTTTAAAGGGACTAAGCTCTTTCAAAGGGGCCCACAAAAGATTTGAAATAAAAGGCATTAAAAATGGTATTACAGTAATTGATGACTATGCGCATCATCCTACAGAAATTAAAGCTACATTGAGCACAGCAAAAAATATCCCACATAAAAGAATTTTTTGTGTATTCCAACCCCATACCTATACAAGAACCATATCTCTGTTAGATGAATTTTCTGAAAGCTTTTATGATGCTGATGAAATCATTCTTGCAGACATATATGCTGCCCGTGAAAAAGATACAGGTATAATAAGCTCCAATACTTTAGGAGATAAAATAAGATCCAAAGGCTTAAAATGCACTAATTTGCATAGCTTTGAAGATATAAAGAATTACTTAAAGAAAAATACAAAGGATGGAGATCTAGTGCTAACAATAGGTGCTGGAGATATAGTAAAAGTTGGAGAAGCTTTCTTGAGAGAGTAATTATAATAAAAAGCTCCTTAAATCCCTATATACTTGTCTATTTAATATGAGATAAAAAGGAAACTTTCTAAAAAAAGCAAAAAAAACTATTGACTTAGTAAAAAGGTAGTAGTATGCTTAAAAAAGCACTATAAATTATTTAAAGGAGGTAGGAATAATGTACGTAGTAAATTACGCAGTAAATCATAAAAATGTAAATAGAATGAACTTTAATAACTCTACATATACAAAGATGACATTAGCCCTATCTCTAGAGAGCAAGCCTTGATATAAAAGGTTGTGCTTTAATTAGAAATATACTATCATTGACTAAATTATGGTCATGGGCTAATGCCTATGGCCTTTTTAATTTTCAGTTTTTAGTCTGAGTATTAAAGGCCATGGATTACCATGGCCTTTTTTATTAAATATGCTCATATAGATACACATTATTTAAGCTCTACAAACTTTAACTAAAGGGGGAGAATTATCAATGAAACGAATTTTTAACTACGTACTAAAACATAAAGCATTGCTCATTATACCAAGTATCGCCATGCTTATGGGCATAATTGCTGATATGTTCAATCCATACCTTGCAAAAATCATCGTTGGCGATGTAATACAGCAAGGAAAAACCAATCTACTGTTAGGTGCCCTGTTAGGACTTCTAATGGTGTCAGTATTAAGAACCATCTTAGGATATGTTAAAGAATATCTATTTGATGTGCTTTCTGCAGAAGTAAATAAAGACATAAAACAGGATCTCTTTGATCATATTCTAACTTTGCCCTTCAGTTACTTCGACAACATGAACACAGGAGAATTGATGTCAAGAATTAATGAGGATGTAGAGAATATATGGAAAACTATTTCCTTTGGTTTAAGACTATTCGTAGAAAATATAATTTACTTTATATTAGCTACCTCACTGCTATTCTATTTAAATTGGAAGTTAGCTCTAGCCTGTCTAGTATTGATGCTTCCTATAGCTTATATAGCAATAGTATTTGAAAAGAAAGTTGGAACAACCTACGATAAGATTAGCGATCAAGCTGCAATATTAAACACCACTGCCCAAGAAAACATAGCTGGTGTTAGACTAGTTAAAGCTTTTGCTAGAGAAAAACATGAAATTTTTAAATTTTTAAGAATGAATAAAGAAAACTATGAGCTCAACATGGAACAATCCGGTATCGTTGCTAAGTATCTTCCTCAAACTGAGTTTCTAACAAACCTAGCTCAAGTGGTTATGATTATAATAGGAGGAATACTAATCATTCGTAAAGACCCAACAGGTTTAGACGTTGCCACTTTAGTGGCCTTCCAAGGATACATTTCTATGCTTGTATGGCCTATGAAAAATCTAGGCTGGCTCACCAATATGTTGGCACAAAACAGTGCATCAGCAAAAAAGATCTTTACCATATTAGATACAGATTCAGATATAAAGAACATAGAAAATCCTGTAGTTCCTTCTGAAATTAAAGGTCACATAGTTTTTGATAATGTAACCTTTAAATATAATGATCAGGAAGTGTTGAACAACATTAACTTAGACATAAAACCTGGTAGCACTGTAGCCATAATGGGAACTACTGGCTCAGGAAAGTCTTCTATTATAAATCTTATCGGACGATACTATGATCCCTCTGAAGGTTCTATCATCATCGATGGGGTAAATGTAAAAAATCTAGATCTTAAAACTTTAAGAAAGAATATGTCCGTAGTACCTCAGGACACCTTTCTATTCTCAGACAGCATTTTAGAAAATATACGAATAGGAAATAAAAATGCCTCCATGGAAGAAATAGCCCAAGCCTGTGAAATGGCTTGTGCAATGGAGTTTATACAGGACTTAGAAGAGGGTTTTGATACCATCATAGGCGAAAGAGGTATAGGCCTGTCAGGAGGTCAAAAGCAAAGACTTGCTATAACTAGAGCCTTAGTGAGAAAGGGCAGCATAATGATTTTAGATGATGCTACCTCTGCTCTAGACATGGAAACTGAGTACGAACTTCTTAAGAACTTAAATTCCCTTAACAAAAAAGCTACTACTTTTATTATTGCTCACAGAATATCTGCGGTTAAAAATGCAGACTTGATAGTATACCTTGAAAATGGACAAATCGTTGAAAAAGGTACACACAATGAATTACTAGCCCTTAAAGGAAGATATTATGATATATACTGCGACCAATTTAAGGACTTTGAAGATGTAGAAAGTGAGGTGGTATAATGGCTAGAAATTCAGTAAGACAAGATGAAGATATTCAAAAACACTCTAAAATAGAGATAACAAAACGACTACTTAAATACTTAGGTCCTTACAAGCTTAAAGTGTTCTTTGTACTTTTCCTATTAATCTTCGTTATGTTAGTAGGAATTTTAAACCCTTATCTCTTAAAAATAGCCATTGACAAATATATTTCAAATAATGATTTACGTGGACTTCTTCTTATAGGATTAGCCATGTTAATCCTAAACTATCTGGCCTTTTTGGCCTCAAGGAAAAGAATTAAAACCATGGCCTCTGTTACTAATAATATAATGGTAAACATCCGCCATGAGCTTTATAGCCATATTCAAAAGCTATCCTTTTCTTTCTTTGACAACAGGCCTGTAGGTAAGATTTTAGCTAGAGTAATTGGTGATGTAAATGCTCTGCAGGAACTCTTTAACAATAGTATAACTAACTTTATCCCAGAGCTTTTAGGCTTGATCTGTGTAGCCATAGTAATGTTCAGCATGAATTACAAGCTATCCCTTTTAGCTATGGCAATCCTGCCATTCTTAGCTGTATCCATGTTTCTTATTGAGACCATAAGCAGAAAGAGATGGCAGCAATTCAGAATGAAACGCTCCAATATGAATGCTTATACCCATGAGCAATTTTCAGGCATAAAAATAGTTCAAGGTTATGCTACAGAGGAGGATTCCTCAAAAACCTTTGCTGTGTTAGTTAAAGAAATGATGGATTCCTTCATACATGCTGTAAAGCTAAACGACCTTTTTTGGCCCTTAGTTGAAATATCATGGGGTATTGGTACAGTAATAGTTTATTGGTACAGCGTAAAATTAATAGGAATGGGTGTTACTGTTGGTACCGTAATTGCCTTTTCCTCATACATCGGAATGTTCTGGAGACCAATTTTAAATATTAGTAGCTTCTACAACACATTAATAACTAATTTTGCTGCTGCCGATAGAATTTTTGATATTATGGACATTCAGCCTGATATCAAAGATATTGAGGAAGCAGCTAAAATGCCTAAAATCAAAGGTAAAGTTGAATTTAAAAATGTAAGCTTCTGTTATGAAGATAATGTTACTGTACTTGACAATGTAAGCTTTCAGATCCCTGCTGGAGAGACAGTAGCCCTTGTAGGTGCCACTGGTGCTGGAAAGACCACCATTGTAAACCTAATAAGCAGATTTTACGATGCTACATCCGGTGAAGTATTAATCGATGGCATTAACGTTAAGGATGTTGAATTAGAATCCTTAAGAAGTCAAATGGGAATAATGCTTCAAGATACCTTCTTGTTTTCAACCACTATTATGGAAAACATCCGCTACGGCAGACTGGATGCTACTGATGAGGAAGTAATAGCTGCTGCCAAGGCAGTAAATGCCCATGACTTTATCATGAAACTTCCAAAGGGCTATAACACCGATGTTAATGAGAGAGGTTCCCGATTATCTGTGGGACAAAGGCAATTGATTTCCTTCGCTAGAGCTTTACTTGCTAACCCTAGAATATTGATTCTTGATGAAGCAACTTCTAACATAGACACTGCTACAGAAAGACTAGTTCAAAAAGGAATTCAAAAACTACTTATGGGTAGAACATCCTTTGTTATAGCTCACAGATTATCTACTATAAGAGATTGTAATAGAATCATGGTTGTGAACGATGGAAGGATAATTGAATCCGGAACTCATGAACAGTTAATGAAATTAAAGGGAAGTTACTACAACCTATATATGTCTCAGTATAAGTTCTTGAATGAAGGAGCTTAAAAAATTTGATGTAGTATATAATTTAGTTTTCAAAAAATTATAACGGGGAGCAATCCCCGTTTTTTATTTTTCATAAGCCACTGCACAATAAAAAAGCAGACAGTGTTATCTTATACTGTGTATTAATAAAACTTAAAGCTTTTTTTCTTAGGCAGATGATAAAAAATCCATCATCCTCACTTTCTAAACTAATGCTTTCTGATCCGTAACTAATCTCTTAGTTTCCCATACTCTAGTCTTCCATCTAAATAAGGCTATGACACCCCTCAGCCATTCATCGGACATAAGCCCTATCCATACCCCTACTAATCCCCAATTCATCTGTATTCCTAATAGATAGCATAAAAGCACCGATGTAAACCAAGGAGATATAATTCCTATCACTGCTGGAAAAGTAGCATCTCCTGATGCCTTTAAAGCATTTACAACTACCAAATTAAATACTCTTCCCACTTCCAACAAAATAGAATACCATAGTAATTTACTGGACATATGGATGATATCATTATTATCTGTTAAAATAGATACTAAACTCTCGCCAAAGACTGCAATTATCGTTGACACAATAAGCGCTATTACAAGACTCAATCTCAAGCTCCTTATACAGGAATTATAGGCCTTATCATTTTCACCAGCTCCTACATGATACCCTACAATTATTTGTGTTCCTTGTCCTAAAGATATTCCAAATAACATTACAAACCATAAAATATTCATAGTATAAATTTTAGTAGACACCGCTAAGGCTCCCATGTTATTTATCATAGCCGTTATAACTAATTGTGAAACCTGATAGGCTGCAGACTCACCAGCAGAAGGTACTCCTATAGAAATTATCTGCTTTGACAAATCTTTTCTAAAGGGGAATATATCCTTAAAAGAAATCTTTATATCTATTCTTTTCATTATTACAAAGAATACGAATAAAAATCCTATAGACTGACTTACAGCTGTAGATATGGCTACTCCTGTAACCCCTAATACTGGAATGCCAAAGAAACCATATAGGAATAGGCTGTTTCCTAGTACATTTAAAATGTTCATTCCCATAGTCACATACATGCCAATCTTTGTTTTACCAAAGCTTCTTACTATTGCTGCTGCAGTTGTAAGCAAGGCCTGCATAAAGGATACACTACCTACAATTCTTAAATATGTAGCTGCATAATCCATTAATTCTGCTGGTGTATCTATAAGTCTAAGTAGTGGTTCAGCAAAAATAACTATTCCACAGCTTAGTAGCAATCCAAAGACTAAATTAATTAGCAGAGCTGTACCTGCAGCCTCAATAGCCTTTTTTCTTTGATTAGCACCTAAATACTGAGATATAGTTATTAATGTACCTATAGAACTTACGGTATATATTAACATAATCATACCATTTACCTGATTTGCTATCCCAACGGCTCCAACAGCATTATCAGAGTAATGACTCAGCATAAAAGTATCTACATTACCAAGAACCATTCTTAACAAGGTTTCTATAAAAATAGGCCATGTAATTACAATAAGACTTAATTTTTTTTCATTATTTATACTTTGATCCAAAGTTCCACCTCTTTTTTCTATGAATGCTCAAAACATACCTTAATTCTAGCACAGGTTCTTGATAAATAAATAGACATTCTTATAAAGATAGATTCCATATTTATTGAAAAGCAGGTATAATTAATATAAGAGGAATTATAGGGAGTGATGGAATGGACAATTTTATATTTCATAATCCTACTAAAATTATATTTGGTAAATCTACCGAAAATAAGGTTGGTAACGAAGTAAAAAAATATAGTAATAAAGTATTACTTTGCTATGGTGGCGGTAGCATTAAAAAAACAGGATTATATGATAGAGTAATAAACTCATTGAAGGAAAACAAGATAGAATACATTGAATTATCTGGAGTAAAGCCTAATCCTAGATTAAGCCTTGTTAGGCAAGGGATAAAACTCTGCAGAGAAGAAGATATTAATTTTATTCTTGCAATAGGTGGTGGAAGTGTTATAGACACAGCTAAAGCCATTGCTGTAGGTGTTCCTTATGAAGGAGACGTATGGGACTTTTATATGGGTAAAGCTAAAGTTAAAGCAGCTCTTCCGGTAGGTACTATATTGACAATACCTGCTGCCGGTAGCGAAGCCAGCAATAGCTCTGTTATCACTAATGAAGAAGGCTGGTATAAAAAAGGTCTAACCAGTAATTATATTTTACCAGTATTCTCTATTTTAAACCCAGAGCTAACCTATAGCTTACCAGCTTATCAAACCGCCTGTGGCGCCGCAGATATGATGGCTCATATTATGGAAAGATACTTTACAAACACAGAAAATGTAGAACTTACGGACAGGCTATGTGAAGCAACCTTAAAAACTATTATAAACAATGTACCAAAAGCAATAGAAGCTCCTGAAGATTACAACTACAGGGCTGAAATTATGTGGTCTGCTACTATTGCCCATAATAATTTATTAAATACTGGTCGCATTGGTGATTGGGCTTCTCATGATATTGAACACGAACTTAGTGCTTTATATGATATTGCTCACGGTGCAGGATTAGCAATCATATTCCCTGCTTGGATGAAGTATGTATATACCCATGATTTAAATCGTTTTCTTCAGTTCTCCACTCGAGTTTGGGATGTGGATATTCACTTCTCCTCACCTGAAGAAATTGCTTTAGAGGGAATAAACCGAATGATAGAATTTTTCAAAAGCATCGGTCTACCAGTAAGTCTAACAGAAGTAGGCATCAATGATGATAAATTCGAAGAAATGGCGGACAAGTGTACTAACTTTGGACAACATACTGTAGGTAACTTTGTCAAGCTTAACAGAGAGGATATAATTAATATTTATAAGTTAGCAAAATAATTTTTATTAACTATTAATGGTAAATGTTTACATCATTATTGCTTAAAAGATAAAATTTATAAGCTTCAGCTTTGCTGAAGCTTTTTTCATACCTAATATAATTAACAAGACATTGCATAAGAATACTAATAATTACAAAGAATATCAATATAAAGATGCCCTACTATGATGTTAATAGTATCATAACCTCCCGCCATAGGAAGAATTAAGATTTTAAAAAGCTTAAGCAAGGAAGGAGATTTATCATGACTAACTTCTTAATATCTGCTGGCGCAAACGCAATTCTTATATTTATTTTCTTTTTTATTTTTAAAGCTATTATAAGCGGTCCAACACGACATCGAATATATGAAAAAATAATGAGCTCCTTTGCAAAGTTTATAATCTATATATTTCTAGCTTCACTAATAATAACAGGAGGAACCACCTACATTTTACGCAGAACAAGAAATATGGCTTACATAAATATCATAGCACCAGCCCTAGTATCTGTTTTAGTAGGCTTTGTAGCCTCAACAGTACCGACAAAGGGAACAGAAGATAAGAAAAGTAACTCTTAAAAATAAAAAAGTTCAGATCTAAATCTGAACTTTTTTATTTTTATTATTAATTTTCTTGGTCGGGGCGACAAGATTCGAACTTGCGACCTCATGCTCCCGAAGCACGCGCGCTACCCCTGCGCTACGCCCCGTTTTATCAATTTAATGATAATATTTTATCACAGCAAAAAAATACTATCAATATTATTTATGCAATATACAAAAGTTTTATAAATGAATAGTAAATAAAAAAATAATAGTGGCAACCTAGTCCGTCGCCACTTTTTATAGTTATACCACCAATTACTATCTTTCTTCCTCGCACTTGATTCCTTCCTCTAATTGATCTGCTCTTCCTGCAGCCTTGCATAAGGCTATTGTAAAAATAGTCACAAATAATACTAAGAATAAAAAACAACACAAAGCTATCACCACTCTTCAGTATTAGTATTTTAATTTATCTTTCCATAAAAGTATTGAGATTATTCATACAAATATTTTTTGCTACCATAATTTAAAATTATAATTTTGGATATACTTAAAATATGATATAGTTAAATTATTACTTATATTAGGAGTGATTAAATTGCATGACAAACATAAGGAATTGTTTAAAAAAATAGTTAAGGCATATTATGATGATAACTTTGAAGAAAGTATAAAAAAAATAATGGAGGAAGAAGACATTAACAAATCTCAGCTTTGCAAAACTATATCTATGCTTTGCGGAGTAGACTTGGATTATGATGAAAATTACATAGAAAACTTAAAAAAGGCTATTTCAGCCTATCAACTTGAACATAAGGTAGTGGATAGGGTATCAGACTGCGATTGTAACTGCAAAGGCGAGGATGGTAAGACAAATTGTCAACGCACTTGTCCATTTGACGCTATTTTAACTAATCCTGAAACAGGCAAAACCTATTTGGATGTAGAAAAGTGTCAGGATTGTGGTACTTGTGTTGAGGCCTGTGAAAATGGTCATATCATGGATAGGGCTGAATTTATTCCATTCGCTCACTTACTAAAAGAAAAAGTTCCGGTACTAGCAGCAGTAGCTCCTGCTATATATGGACAGTTTGGTGAAAATGTAACCTTAAACCAATTAAGAACTGCTTTCAAGAGAATAGGCTTTACAGATATGTTTGAAGTAGCTTTCTTCGCAGACATGTTAACCCTTAAGGAAGCGGTTGAATTTAATCATCATGTAAATGATAAAAAAGACTTCCTCATAACTTCCTGCTGTTGTCCAATGTGGGTGGCTATGATTCGTAAAGTATACAACAATATGGTTAAGCATGTTTCTCCTTCCGTATCTCCAATGATAGCTGCCGGAAGAGTGTTAAAAAAGCTTAATCCTGAAGCAAAGGTAGTATTTATAGGCCCTTGTATTGCTAAAAAAGCTGAAGCTAAGGAAAAGGATCTCCTTGGAGATATCGACTATGTCTTAACCTTCGAAGAGTTAAAGGTTATTTTTGAAGCCTTAGGAATAAACCCCGCAGAGTTACCAGAAACACCTACAAAAGAATATGCCTCTCGCGGTGGTCGATTATATGGAAGAACAGCCGGTGTATCTACTGCTGTTAGTGAAGCTGTAGAAAGACTTTTCCCAAACAAACGTGAAAAGGTACGTACTGTTCAAGCTCATGGAGTTGTCAACTGCAAAGAGTTGTTAGCAAAACTCCAAAATGGAGAAATTGATGCTAACTTTATAGAGGGTATGGGCTGCGTTGGAGGCTGTGTAGGTGGTCCTAAACGTATAATACCTATGGAAGTAGGAAGAGATAGATTAAATGAACTTTGCGACAACTCTGAAATTAAAGTTTCTGTAGATAGTGAACGTATGATAGATGTATTGAAACGAATAGGTATAAACTCCATAGATGATATTATAGAAGGAAATAAGACTAAGATATTAGAAAGAACCTTTTAGTTTTAGCTTTTATCCATGCTCAAAAATGCGAATCTTCCTCATACTTAACTATATGAAAGCTAATAATCATATATAACATAAAAAGCCCTCTAGGGCTTTTTATGTTATAATAGTTATGAGGTGATTCAATGCTAACAAATATTAAAGCTACAATTTTTGATTTAGATGGAACTTTAATCGATTCTATGTGGGTATGGGAAAAAATTGACGTAGACTACCTTCAAGCAAAAGGCTTTCAAATGCCTAAAGGTTTTAGAGACGATATAGCACACCTAAGCTTTGAAGAAACAGCAGTATACTTTAAAAAACGATTTAATTTAGAAGATTCCTTAGAAAAAATAAAGGATGATTGGCACAATATGGCTATTGGCGAATACAGCAACAATGTAAAATTGAAAAAAGGGGCAAAAGAGTTTTTAACCTACTTAAAAAACAACGGTATAAAAATAGGACTAGCTACTAGCAACTATGAGCCTTTAATTTCTATAGTACTAAATAAAAATGGCATAGCTGATCTTTTCGATGCCATAACAACAACTAGTGAAGTTTCAAAGGGAAAGGACTTTCCTGATGTATATCTTCTTGCTGCTGAAAAATTGGCTGTTAATCCTTCCGAATGCATAGTATTTGAGGACATACTCCCTGCTATATTAGGAGCCAAAACCGCTGGAATGAAAGTAGTAGGTGTACTAGATCAGGCTGCCCGTCACCAATGGGATGAAATATTAAAAACTGCAGATAAAACTATTACAGATTTTATTGAATTAAAGGAAGCAGTTTAGTAAAATTATAAATCTTATAAGAGGATTTCTGTAAGTATATAATTAAAGCTTGTTCTTAGCTTTATTGCTAAAAACAAGCTTATTTTCATTTTTATACTTTTAATTGATGAACCTATCAGATTACTTATATTCCACAGTATACTTATTCTTTAATGTACTAACAAAATCTGTGTACACCATTTGCTGCTTTGCATTTAATAATCCATTTAAGATTTCATCCTTAACCTCCTCAAAGCTTTTGAGGTATGCAGGCTTTCTATCTATCACTTGGATTATATGATAACCAAACTCTGTTTTTACTGGTTCGCTAATTTCTCCTACCTCTAGACCAAAAGCTGCTTTCTCAAACTCAGGAACCATTCTACCCTTAGTGAAATATCCTAGTTCTCCTCCCTTTGCTTTAGATGGACAAACTGAATACTCTTTTGCTACCTCTGCAAAATCCATACCTTCCTTAACTTTATCATATGCTTCTTTAGCTTTTTCCAAATCTCCATTCAATATATGTCTAGCATTTATACTTTCTTCTTGTAAAAATCTACTCATATTATCTTTATAAAAAGCTTCTGCTTCTTCTACAGTTACCTTCGCCTGATCCATAACCTTACTTACTGCATATCTAGTTAACAACTCTCTTTTTGTATTTTCAAGCTCAACTAAAAATTCTGTATTCTGGTCTAACTTACTTTCTACAGCGTAAGTATGTATCAATACAGAAATAATCATTTGATCAAGTAATTGTTTTTTACCCTCTTCAGTGGCCAAAAATTGCTGTCTATCTTTAGGAAATCTTGATATAGTTGCATTAAGATCGTTTTCTGTAATCTCAATACCTTCAACTACCGCTAAAACCTTATTATTTGTCATAAAAAAAATCTCCTTTATTTTAATATATCCATTTAATTGTAACATTCCCTATATGAGCTGTCAATTTTACTTAAAGATCTTATAAAATAAAAAGCTTGAGTTAATAACTCAAGCTTTCTTGGTGGCCAGACCAGGAATCGAACCAGGGACACGAGGATTTTCAGTCCTCTGCTCTACCGACTGAGCTATCTGGCCTTATACTAACCTGGC
>NZ_FMJL01000008.1 GCF_900095445.1 Clostridium sp. N3C | reverse complement strand
AATTAAATTAGATAGTTTAATAATATAAGCTTACTAATCTTCACATATTTCCTCTATGGTAACTCCCTGCTTTGATACTTTTAATTTCAAAGGAATAATATCGTTTGCCATCCAAGCCCTATACAAATTCTCTATTTGCATCTCATTTTTTATAAAAGCAATTCCGCAATCTCCTCCACCTGCTCCTGATGGCTTACCACTGCCAAAGGCATCTGCAATAGAACATAACTTTTTTAGTTTTTCCGTTTCAATTTGAACTCCAGCACTTTCTCCAAGTTTTAATAAAGCTTTGCGGTTTAATGCCAGACTATTCATTGCTTCTTCAAGCTTATCTCTCTTAAAACTTTCAATCAAAGCTTCTACAGAAAAAAGACTATTCCTTAAAAATTCATTGTAAGAATGAGGATCTCTTTTACGAAAATTGAATATCTTCTCAATCATAATCTTTGTGGATGCCTCTTCTTTTGTCCACCCAACTACTAGTCGAAGGCCCCTTGGTGGAGTTAATTTTTCAATAATCAAACTTGGCCAAGGTTTATTTGTCAAATCACTAATTTTTGCTCCCTGCTCTAATTGCTCTAGTATCCATCCTGCATTAAAGGTTGAATATTGAAGCCATCCTCCATATACCGCAGCAGCAATATCTGCTCCGGATCCACTTCCTTGAGCTTTTAAATGGGCAATAACTGAAAGTTTAAAAATCTCATCAAGGTCGTACCTTTTATTGCTATGTAAACTTAAAATGGCAGAAATCACTGCCACTACTATAGCAGCACTGGAGCCAAGACCATACTTTTTGCCACTTTCATTATTGCTTAACTGGCTTTCAATCTTTAAATGAAAAGGTCTTAGCTCTATGTATTTTTCCTTTAGATATTGGCTAACTACAGAAATTGAATTTTCAATAAAGTTCAACTGTGGATCTGATACGCTAAATTCAACTTGACCATCTTTTATCTGCCATAAAATATTCTCTAATCCTAATTGAGGCAAGAATAATCTATTTTCCTTATTAAAATTTATTTGGGCTGTGATATATCTATCTACCGCCACTACCATACACTTATAATTAGGATCTAGTACAGCATACTCACCAGCAATCATAAGTTTTCCCGGTACCCTTATACAATAAATTGACTGTGCCATATTCTTCATCCCCTTAACTATTAACCCGCCAGTACATTAGAAATCCAAGGTGCTGAATATAAAATCATAAATAGAACCCCATAATTAACTCCCATACGATGAAGGGTTCCAGCCACAATGCCAATTAAAAAGACACCAGCTACATTAATCCATCCTCCATCTACAAAGGCTAGCAAAAGAACTAAGCTGAAGAATACCCCTAATAATGCTTCATGTGGAATCCTTTTAAACACAAATGTACAAATTTGCTTTGAGTACTTTACTGTAACAAAATAAGTAATAATACATGCGATGGATGCTCCAATAAGAGTTGCCCAAGCAATATCCCCGTTAGATAATATATGATGCATATTATCTTCTAAGGTATAGACTGGGTGTGCATTAAACAATGGGTTTCCTGGTCCAATTGCCACAGGGGATAAGGGAATACCTAAGGCAATAAGAGGAATCAATATACCTGCAATATAGGTTGCTTGGGCTAAGGCTTCCATGCAGGATACCGCAAGAGAAGCTTTTTCAACGGGATCCTTTACTCTTCCAGCCAGTAATTCACCAAAAAAAGTTGTAAGTCCAACAGGACTTAAGAGAAAGGTTACTGATCCAAGTAGTGAAGCTAAAGCGCTATAGGCAAGCTCCTTTTTTGTTAAAATCTTAAAAGGATTAGGCACCTTCTTTAACTCATCTTCTTTTCTTAGATAAATCCTATTTTTACCGAATTTTTGCATCTTATCTCTTTTTTCCTTATCCAGTAACTCAACTAGGGTTAGTATTACTGGTCCTATAGTAATTCCTAAAAAAAAGGAAGTGGATACGTTGGTTCCTTCTTTTACAGCACCAACACCCCAATATAAATATCTAAGGCCTTGAATCAGTAAAGCAAAGGGGATAATAGAAGCTAAGGCCACCCATCTCTTTTTACTCAAAAGAGCTAGTATTATAGCTCCAATAAAGAAAACAAGATTTCCATAATCTTTAATAGAAGATGCAAAAGGAACTATAACTCTAGCCAACAATAAACTTACTGGTACTGAAACCAAGGTTCCTACAATAGCTCCAGAAGCAATTTTTCGTATACTAGTTTCTGTTAGGCCATTCTTTTTAAGCAACATGGCATGCTCAACCATTGGAGTGGACATTACGCCTGCAGGAATTCCAGCAATAGACACAGGCACCGCATCAATTAACTTACAGGCCACAATAGCAGAAATAAAGAATGATAAAATCACCATGGCATTCATTCCAGATAAAACTAACACCAAGATTACCGGTGCAATAGTAGCAGTTTCATCTGCTCCAGGTGCGGCCCCAATTATTGTATATATAATAGTTGCTGCAAAAGCGGCTAAAATCATTTGTAAAATTAAAGCAATACTCATGTCAACTCTCCTTACTGTCTTCTACTAATATTCTTTTAGGTTTGATTAAAAGAGCGCAAATTACAAAACCAATTATAGCTCCAGATATACCAAATAATAGTGGTTTACTTTGACCTTTCGGTGCAATAAAGTATCCCCCTAGAGCAGTTGTGCTACATATCACAAGGGCCAAAATTAAGTCTTTAATATAAACCAAGTCCTCCCATACCTCAATATTCCTTTCCATATTATCCTCTTCTTTAATATCCTTTAGTTCATTATCTATTTTTTTCATTTTCTTAACTCCTTCTAAAGAAAAATTAATATGTCATAATTTAGAAGTATACTTTATAATTTTATCCGCCTTAACTGTAAATAATCCCCGTACCTGGATAACAAACCAGTACCTCCTGCACTGAAGGTAATTTTAACAGTTTTTTATAAACTTTTTCTTCATCCTCCGGCAAACAAAGAACCTTCACATTGGGACCAGCATCTATGGTAAAATAAGCCTTAATTCCTAATGATCTAAGCTCATGAATATGTTTTATAACTTCTAAGGTTCCACTTTCCCAATATAAAATCGGAGGTTTTGCCCCTAGCATAGTAGCATGCATCTTCAAAGCATTTGCTTCTATTACTTCACCAAGGGTCTGAAAATCTCGTGCCTGTATAGCTTTTTTAGCAATTTCTAAATCACTTTCAACGGTTTGAAGCCATCCAGAATAGAAGGGAGAACTTTCTACTGTTCTTTTCATACCTTCCCTACTGGATACCTTCTTTTCTTTAGAATTTACCATAACAGAAAGAATACTTAGCTTCCATTGATTTTCAGGTAAAAGCTGAAGTGCAAAGGAGTCCTCTCCATCCTCTCTCTCTCCCTTTTGCCATTCTACAAATCCTCCATAAATTGAACGACAGGCAGACCCGGAACCTTGACGAGCAAGTATTGATAGTTCTCTTTCATCTAAATTGAGCTGAAGGGCTTTTGCACTTGCCGCTGCTAAGGCTGCAAAGCCTGAGGCAGAAGAAGCAAAACCAGCAGCAGTTGGCACCTTATTGTCCGAAGTAACTATAGCGTGGATGTTAACGCCAGCTCTTTTTCTAATCTTATCAAGAAAAGTAAATACTTTATTAGACTCCTTTTCGCTAGCAGGCTTATTATTTAATATAAATTGATCCTTATGTAGATTTTTCTGAAATTCTACCGTTGTTATAGTATAAAACTTATCGAGGGTAATGGATAAACTGCTGTTCATAGGCAAAAATAAATTCTCATTTCTTTTTCCCCAATATTTTATTAATGCAATGTTAGTATTTGCTTTTGCCGTAGCCTTCATTGCCTTTCCTCCTCGGTAGAAAAATACCAGCTATTTGCTGCACCATAGTTTTTTAGATCTTCTGCAATAACTTTAGCTTTTTCAAAGCTATCTGCCAGTGCAATCATGCAACCTCCCAGTCCTCCTCCAGTTAATTTAGCTCCTAGTGCCCCTAAATCTCTTGCTTTATCAATCAAGCTATCCAGATCATTATCACTAACACCTAGACTTTCTAACTCCTCTTGATTAGCATCTAATAATTTTCCTAGCAAGCTAATATTTCCTTCTAAAATAGCATCCCTAGCTTGATAAGCAATGCTTTCCATTCTATCTAAGGATTTATTGACTCTTGCATTATCCCTCAAATACTGCTGTCTCACTTTTTCAACGGCGGTGCGGGTATCTCCAATTCGTCCTGTATCCCCCACCACTAGATATAATGGTTTAGTAGTTTTTATATGGACTATCTCCTTATCTCTTAGAAACCAGATTGGATTTTCACTTGCTACTATTGCCATATCAATTCCACTGGGATTTCCATGGGTACAGCTTTCAGCTATTTGGACAAGACTAAACAACTCCTCCTGTGAAGGATTTTTCCCAAAGAAAGAAAACAGAGCTCTTACAATGGCAACAGCCACTGCAGCACTAGAACCTAAGCCACGACCTAATGGGATTTGGGATTTAATTTTTATATATAAGTACTTCTGCGGTTTATTCAAATAGCTTAAAGTTGCCTTAATACACTGAAAAAGTCCTTCCATATTATCTGGCATTTTTTCAATGGGTCCAGTGTACAATTGAGATTCAAAGATAATACTTCCATTATATTGTTGAACAATAGCTTCCACCTTCAAAGGAAATGGTATAGCTATGGCAGGTTTACCATAAACAACTGCATGCTCTCCCACAAGAATCAGCTTACTATGGGCTATCCCCATCCCTGATTTACTAATAACTGTATTCATATCAATTCCTTAAGCTCCCCCTTAATCCTATAAGGTACCGCTTTTAACTCCTCCAAATTCTTTTTACCTAACAAAAACATAATTACCTTTGATTTATATATAAGATTCTCCATATAATTTTCAACAGCTTCATAGCCTCCTTCTAGCAGTAACTTTAAAATTGGTCCGCTGATTCCTATCATATCCGCCCCAACACATAGAGCCTTTACTATATCTTCTGGCTTTTTCATTCCTCCAGTACATATAATCTTTAGATCTCTACTTAAAGGTCTACATTCTAAAAGACTAAGGGCTGTTGGAATTCCCCATTGAAACAACTCTTCAAAATGAAATTGATCATTTCTTTCACTTTCAATTTGAATAAAATTTGTGCCCCCTCGTCCCCCTATATCTATGTACTTAACCCCTACTTCTAGCAATTTTTTAGCCACCTCTCTAGAAATACCAAAACCAATTTCCTTTACAATAACAGGCTTATCAATTTTTTTAACAATATTCTCAATATTTTTTAAGACTCCTTTAAAGTTTCTATCACCCTCCGGCATACAAATTTCTTGAGCAGGATTCAAATGAATTTGAATAGCATCTCCTTGTATCATTTCAATAGCTCTAGCTACCTGATCCACAGAGGCGAAGGCATTTATATTTGAAATAACTAGTCCTTCTTTTAACTCTTCTCTAACAATCTTAAAAGAGGCTTCATAATTTCTATCTGATACTGCTATAGCCTGAGATCCTACCGCCATTGGTATATTAAAATGCTTTGCTATTTTAGCTAAACTTTTATTTATTTCTATAGCCTGATCAAAACCTCCCGTCATAGCATTTATCATTACAGGAAAATTTATTTTCTTACCTAAAAAAATACAACTAGTATCTATCTCATTAAAATCTATTTCCGGTAAAGAATTATGTTCTAAAAAAATATATTTAAAATAATTATCACTTTGAAAATCACTCTGCAAAAAATTATGTATATGTTCCTTTTTTCTTGAACTTCTTATTTGGCTCTTTGATTTTAAATCTTCCAAAGTTCTCTTCCCTTCTATGGCTTTTTATTATGCAGTATTAATTATTATGCCCTTATTAGTTTATCTGAGTCAAAGCCATCTAAAGCCTTTTTTTATAATTTTTCAAATGATAATCTTTATCATTTAATATATTATCTGCATTTATCTCAATTTTTTACTTTAACATAGTTCCAATTTAAAAAATACTACTTAAAATTGCTAAATCCATAGTTTAAAAGCTTTATAGCATCAGTATAATGACTATTAGTTGAGGAATGTAAAGCAACTATCAGCCTTTTACCATTTCTTTTTGCGCTAACTACATAAGAAAACTTAGATTGTATAGTATATCCTGTTTTACCTCCTTCAATACCATCAAAATAGTACTTTCCACCCTTCCATACCATTTTATTTTGATTACATATAGGATGCTTTGCTCCAGAGCAATTTTTAGGAGTAATGTAATAGGCTCTGTTATCTGTGGCTATTTGTAAATATTCTTTATACTTTACAAGTTCTCTCATTATTAAAGCTAAGTCCTTTACAGTGGATTTCTGATTAGGATGATATAAACCACTTGGATTGACAAAACTGGTATTAGTCAAACCTAGTTCCTTAGCCCTCTTATTCATCATCTTTGCAAAATTTTCAACGGAACCTGCCATATGTTCTGCCAATGCATTGGCACAGTCATTACCAGAAACAAATAAAAGCCCATACAGCATATCTTTTACCGTAACTAGTTCCTTTTCCTTTATTCCTGCCTTACTTCCATCCACCAGTGGAGGATTCTTACCTATTGCTACCAAATCATCAAGTTTACATTTCTCTATAGCTAAAAGAGCTGTCATAAGCTTTGTAGTTGATGCAGGAGGAAAAGTTCCATTAATGTTTTTTGAATATAATATTTTTCCTGTATTCCCATCCATAATAATTGCATTTTGAGACACTATTGCCGGTGGTTTTCCATTAGCAAAGACTTTAACATCATTACTAAAGAAGGTAACTAGTATAAGGAAAAAGAACATCATATTATATTTTTTATTCATTTCCTCACCCTTCCATAAAGCAATAAATTTATTGTAGTATTATTATGTGACTTTTAATGCATAATAAACCACCAGTGTGAAAATTTAGCTTCATTGAAAGTTATCTATTATACAACTCTTCAATAACTACTAAGATATTTGCTAACTAATGGTGTTTTTCCATAATAAAAAAACATGTAGTAGTACACTACACGTTCCCTTAAACACTTTACTTATATTATATTTTGATCTCCTCAACTTTAACTTCTGAAAGTAAATTTTCCACCTGATCCTTCTTACATAAGTCCACAGAAAAGGCTGTAGCACTGCCTGCAGCTACACCATATCTAAAGGACTCTAATAAGTCTCTACTATGGACATATTTACTCAAAAAGCCTGCTATTAAAGAATCTCCTGCTCCAACAGTATTTACAGCTTTACCTAAGGGCGCATAAGCATAATATTGAATTTCCTTATTTAGAAAAACTGCTCCTTCTTTTCCTAAGGAAATAATGACATTTTCAGCTCCCAAAGTTAATAGCCTCTTACCGTAAAACACCACTTCTTCTATAGTATTAATTTTCACCTTAAATAAATCTTCTAATTCTTCCTTATTAGGCTTAATCATAAAAGGTTTATGGGGTAGAGTTTCTAAAAGTGCCTGTCCAACCGCATCTACAATAAAAGACTTTTTGCTTAATGTATTTTTCATTATTTGAGCATATACATTTTGAGATAGACTCCTTTGTACATTACCGGCTAAAACTACAAAGGCATCTTCTGGCAAAGCATTGATCTTCTCAATCAGCTCTAATAAATCTTTATCCTTGATTTCTGGCCCTCCAGCATTTATTTCCGTTTCTTCCTTAGACTTAATTTTTACATTAATCCTTGTATCACCATCAACAGCTATAAAATCTGTTTCAACCCCTTCTTTTTCTAAAAAATCAACTACATATTTACCTGTAAATCCTCCTATGAATCCTAGAGCCTTTGTTTTTACAGCAAGATTATTCAAAACTCTAGATACATTTATACCCTTTCCCCCTGGGAACTTAAAATCTTCCATTACTTTATTTAATGCTCCAACTTTAAAAGTATCTAATTGAATAATATAATCAATGGATGGATTACAAGTAACTGTATATATCACTAAAATCACAACCTTTTCTTTGGATTATGGATACTAACCACATTTCTCCATTGCATATCTAATCTTTTCTAAAAACCTATCCTCTACAAAAGAGTCTATTTCACCAATAATATGTAAATTTGCAGCAGGTAGAAAACCTCCTGCCATTGTTTTATGTCCGCCCCCATTTCCAACTTCTATTAAGACATCATGTATTATCTTTCCAGCATCTAAATTATCTAATTCACTTCTAACAGAAAACTTTATACCGGATTCTCTAGTGGAATAAACTACTGCAAAGTCAACTTCTTTTACAGATATTATGAAGTCAGATATAGTACCTAATAGGGAATCTGGACAATCTACATCCACATTAGCAAAACCTACATTATCATAAATCTTTATATTTTTTATTGCATTACCAAAAGCTTTTAGTTCTTTAAATTGCAAAGAATTAGTTTGAATTTTATTAATATTTTCTACATCCGATAACTTATAAAGCATATAAAACATATCCAAATCTAAAGGATTTGCTCCCCTAGTTAGGTCTAAAGTGTCCATTTTAATACCATATAATAAAGCTGTGGCAACCGGTTCAGGAATTGGAATTTTATTCTCCACAAAATAACTTGCAATAATAGATGAACATGAACCTATTTCTGGCCTAATGTCTTCAAAGTAATAATCAACCTTTTGAAAGATAGGATGATGATCTATAACTGCAATTTCATTACCTATAAAATCTTCAACATTTGAATTCCCCTTTTGTGAATCAACCAATATTATAAAATCTTCTTCCTTCATATAATGAATATCTACTATATTCTTAGGCTTGATTCCAAGTAATTCAATCATCTTTTTTGTATTGTATTTCTCGATTTCACCTTTATAGCATATTTCTGATTCTATACCTCTTTGTAATAAAAGATACTGTAAAGCAAAAGCACTAGCTACCGCATCAGGGTCTGGGGAATTATGCATTTGAATAAATAGTTTTTTATGCTCTCCTATAGCTTTTATTAATAAATCTAATTTGGTCATTTTTATAATCCTTTCATTATATATACATATGTACCAATTAGATTTTATCATATATTGTTTTAATATAAAATATTCCTTTTAAACAAATTATTTAAGTCTTTTATAGGGACTAAGAACAGTAATTAATAGTTGGTACTATTCAGTAGTCCCTACATAGTCTTAAGTAATATTTATAGTGAAAAGTATACATAAAACTTGCTATAGGAAATTTATCGTTTTCCTACGTCGTAAGGTTCACCTGCAGCTTTAGGCCCAACAGCATTCTTAGAAAACAACACTAAGGCAATTATGGTTATTACATAAGGGAAAGTAGTTAAAAATATTGATGGCAGCTGATTCAAACCAGAAAATAAGGGAGCTATATCGGATACCGTTTTAGCAAGACCAAAAAAAGCTGATGCTCCTAGCACACTCCATGGTTTCCATTTACCAAAAATTAAGGCAGCCAAGGCTAAGAAACCTAGTCCAGTGAAAATTAAAGTAGAAAATTCCTTAACCAAAGTATTAAGCAGTAATCCACCGCCTAAGCCTGACAATATACCAGATATAATTACTCCTATATACCTCATTTTCACTACGCTTATTCCCACAGAATCCACTGCTTGAGGGTTTTCGCCACAGGCCCTTAATCTCAGACCAAAAGGTCTATAGTACAAAACATACCAGCTTATAATCACAATAATTATGGATATAAAAGTGGTAGTATAGGTGTTATGAAAAAATAAGCTACCTATAATAGGTATCTTGGAGAGAATTGGTACATCCCATAATTCTAACCCTTTCACCGGTATTATTCCACTGCCCTTATTTATACTTCTTGCTAAAAAGATAGTAAGGGCAGGAACTAATATGTTTATGGCAGTACCGCTTACTACCTGATCTGCTTTCATGCTGATACTTGCAAAGGCATGCAAAAGAGAGCACAAACCACCGGCTACCGCTGCGG
The DNA here is from genome assembly GCF_900095445.1 of Clostridium sp. N3C. Lineage (GTDB taxonomy): Bacteria > Bacillota > Clostridia > Clostridiales > Clostridiaceae > Clostridium_AU. Next base: position 87,464 of record NZ_FMJL01000008.1, on the reverse strand, counting down.
CTATCAAGGACACATATACCGTTGAAGCTCCTAATATACTTTCATACTCAAAAATAACAAAGGCTGATGCAAAGGCACCAATACCTAACAAACCTTCTAGAGCAATGTTTATAACTCCACTTCGTTCACTAAAAAGGCCACCTAAAGCTATTAAAAATAGTGGTACGGTATATGTAATAGCTAAAGGAACTATAATCTCTAAAGCATTCAACCCTTGTCACCTTCTTTCTTTATAAAAATATTCCTAATACGCTGTAGCCAATTTTCAAACATTAAACTGGTAGCAGCAAAGTAAACTATTATGGCTACTATAATTGGCACAAGCTCATTAGGCACCTTAGTGGCTGCATTCATATATAGTCCACCTGCATTCATTAGACCGAAAAAAAAGGCTGATAATAATACACCAAAGGGATTATTTAAGCCTAATAAGGACACTGCTATTCCATCATATCCAGCCTGAGGCAAGGAACCTACTTTGATGTTATTTGTATATCCCAAATAATATACTGCACCAGCAAGCCCTGCTATTGCTCCAGAAATCATCATAGATAATATCATATTTTTATTTACTTTTATACCTGCATACTTTGAAGCATGTATATTGTAACCTACTGCTTTTAACTCATAGCCGAAAGTAGTTTTATCTAGTATCCACCAAACTATTAAGGCTGTTGCAATAGCTAAAAACAATCCCAAGTTAACATTTGATCCATGAAAAAACTCCGTTAAGGCGTCCACTCTTAAAGAGGCAGAAGGATTTATAATGGCAGATTCTGTCTCAAAATTACCCTTTAAAAAGCTTTGAACAAAATAATAAACAGACCAAAGAGAAATATAATTCATCATTATTGCAGTTACCACTTCATTAATTCCAAATTTGGCCTTAAGAATTCCTGGTAAGAGCGCCCATAAAGCCCCTCCTAAAATAGCAGCCAATACCGCTAAAGGTGCATGTATAAAGAAAGGTAATGAAAACTTTACTCCAACAAATACTCCAAAAAAGCCACCCATTAACATTTGCCCTGGTACTCCAATATTGAAAAGTCCTGTTTTAAAAGCAAAGGCTATAGCAAGACCTGTCAATATTAAAGTGGTGGTATTCAAAAGAGTGTCTCCTAATCTCTTGTTAAATATAATATCTCCTAAGGTGGCATTTGATGGTACTTGTATTATAATTCCTGCTCCTTTTAAAAGTCCCTCATAAGCTTCTACTGGATCATACCCAGTAATAATCATTACAAGAGCCCCTGTTACTATACCTAGTATAACTGCAAGTAAAGAAACTAAAAATTTATTTTTACCCATTCTAGCCTTTTCCTCCTCCTGCCATCATTAAACCAAGTTCCTTCTCGTTTGTCTTGTCTGCATCTACCACTCCTACTATTCTTCCCTCATACATTACTGCAATCCTATCAGAAAGATTTAATATTTCATCTAAATCTAAAGAAAACAAGAGTATGGTTTTTCCCTTATCTCTTTCTTCTATTAGTCTTTTATGAATATATTCTATGGCACCTACATCTAGTCCCCTGGTAGGTTGGGCTACTATTAAAACCTGTGGTGATCTATCTATTTCTCTTGCTATAATAGCCTTTTGTTGATTACCTCCGGACATACTTCTCACAATGGTAGAAGGTCCATGAGCAGACCTAACATCAAATTGCTCTATAAGACTTCTTGCATAGGAACGAATTTGATCTCTTTTAAGTACTCCCGCCTTCGAAAAAGGTGGTCTGTAATAACTTTGCAAGATCATATTATCTTCTAAAGTAAATTCTAATATTAATCCATATTTGTGTCTGTCTTCAGGAATATGACCAAGGCCTGATTCATTTCTTTGTCTTATTTGCATAGTAGATATATCTAAATTGTTGATAAATATTCTTCCGGATTGAGATTTTCTCAATCCGGTAATAGCTTCTATAAGTTCTGTTTGACCATTTCCATCTACTCCAGCTACCCCCAGAATTTCACCTGCTTTGGCAGATAGTTCAACCTCCTTCACTGCTTGAACTCCTCTACTACCAATAACATTTAAATTCTCGATTCTAAACATTACTGCTCCTGGCTTTGCTGGCGCTTTTTCAACTTTAAAATTTACTTTCCTGCCCACCATTAATTCAGCCATTTTCTCTTCAGTAGTATCCTTAACGTCAATGGTTGCTATAGACTTACCCTTTCTTATTACAGTACACCTATCTGCCACTGCTTTAATTTCCTTAAGTTTATGGGTGATGAGAATTATAGTCTTCCCTTCCTTTGCCATATTTTTCATAACACCCATCAACTCTTCAATTTCTTGAGGGGTTAATACAGCGGTAGGCTCATCAAATATAAGTATTTCTGAATCTCTATACAACATTTTTAATATTTCTACCCTTTGCTGCATTCCTACTGATATATCTTCGATGAGCACATCAGGATCTACCGCTAATTTATATTTGCTGGATAATTCTTTTATACGATTCCTTGCATAATCTATATCAATCTTTAGACCCTTAAGCTTCTCATTACCTAATATTATATTTTCCGTTACAGTAAAGTTATGAACCAATTTAAAGTGTTGATGTACCATTCCTATACCTAAATCATTGGCTACATTAGGATTTGGTATTTTTACTTCCTTGCCCTTAACCCTTATTATACCTCTATCTGGTTTATATAAACCAAATAACACAGACATAAGTGTAGATTTCCCTGCACCATTTTCTCCTAAAAGGGCATGAATTTCACCCTGTCTCACTTGAAGAGTTATATCATCGTTGGCTACTATTCCATGAAATTCTTTTCTTATGTTTAACATTTCTATAATATACTCCATGTCTTGCCCTCCATGGTTTTTATCTTATTTTAGAAAATCATCTACTTCCTTCTGTGTTTGAGGTACTATGATCTTTCCTTCTTTTATTTCCTGTGTAACGGAATCAATTTTAGATAGTACATCATCAGATAGGTTTGGATTTTCCTCTGGTATACCAACTCCATTTTCCTTTATGGTAAGAGTAATAACTTCTCCTCCTGGGAATTTATCATTTAGTTTAGCATCTATATAATTATAAGCTGCTACATCTACCTTTTTAATAGCAGAAGTAAGCGTAACAGAAGTCTTTCCATCCTTTAATAACCCCTGTTCATATTGGTCTGAATCAACACCTATTACCCAAACCTTTTCTCCTTTTTCTGCCCTTGCCTTTGCTTCATTGAAAACACCATTTCCAACACCACCGGCGGCATGGAAAATTATATCTATCCCTTTACCATACATACCTGCTGCCAAGGTCTGTCCTGCCGGTATATTGTCAAAGGAACCCTGAAATTGAGCATCGGTTATAGTTGCTTTTGCTCCAAGCTTTTGATTAGCATAATTCACTCCTGCTTGATATCCATAATAAAATTTCTCTACTGGTGGTATTTTCATACCTCCTATAAAACCTAGCTTACCAGTTTTAGTGGATAAAGCTGCTGCAATACCTACTAAAAATCCAGCTTCATGTTCATTAAAGTAAACACAAACCACATTATCATGTTTTACAAACTGATTGTCTCCCCCATGGGTTTGCCCATCTAATAAGATAAATGAAACATCCTTATGTGTATCTGCTGCTTTATTCACAGCGGTTTCAAACTTATAACCGGGGGTAACAATTATCTTATTCCCTGTCTCTACCAAAGTATCAATAGCATTTATGTAGTCTGTCTCTTGAACATCATTAGGCTTGAGATACTGCGCTTCTATAGTACCCTTCTCTTTTTCGTATCTCTGTATTCCTTCCCAGCTCCCTTGATTAAAAGACTTATCGTCTATGGTTCCTGAATCTGTAACCATACCTACCTTTACTTTTTCTACACTTTCTGTTCCTTTATTGACCTTATCTCCAGTATCACCACCTTTTTGAACACAAGAGGTACATAATGAAGCTATAAGTATTGAAGATACTAGTGCTGATAAAATCTTTTTTGCCATATTTATTCCTCCTTGTTTTTTACCATGCTTATCCATAATCCATTTCTATATGCATAGTATGTGTATAAGTATTTCTTTTTATTTAAATTATTTTACATAAAAAAAGACACCTCACAGGAGCTGTGAGATATCTATCCATTGACAAATTTATAACTAATACACATGAAAACCTACTTGAGCTGCGGCGTATTTTATAGGATTAGCCTTAGTTTGATAGAAGGTTTGTACATCATTAATCCATAAAGGTACTGTATGATAATGACGCTTGTTAGCTTCTAAGATCCATATATTATATTCTTCGTCTACTACCACATCAAGGCCAAGATCTCCATAGTTTTCCTTTGGAGACTCCAGTGCCTCACAAATAGTTTTGCATGCACCTACAATTTCTCTTTTAAGTTTAAAAATCTGCTCCTGAGTAAAATTAAATCGTTCATAAAAGACATCTTCAAAATAAGCAGTGATTCCCCAGTTGCTACAAATATCTCCTCTTGAACCTATTAAGGCTATAATACCAGTACATTGCCAATCTAAAGTTTCGTTCTTTTGCATTATCACTCTGAAATCCAAATGTCTTCCCTTGACCCTTAATGGATTAATGGCCTGCTGAACAATATACTTATAGTTCTTAACTACTTCTTCTTTTATATATGCTGCTGCATCTTCCGATGAATAAAAAGTAATAATATCTTCTCCCTGCTTTGGTTTAATTCCATATCCTTCTTCTAATTTAATAACCTTATATAATCCTCTTGATAAGGTTCCATTTAAAGGTTTCATATAAGCTGCTCCATACTTTTCCACTAATTCTTCCACGTCTTTAAAGTTTGAGTATAATTTAGTTTCTGGTAAATATACTACTGCTTCTTTATTTTTACTTAATTTATTCCAAAATTCCCACTTATTGAAGAAATGAGAGTTAAAGATATGATTATTAGTTTCTTCTTTTAATTTATCCATTATATCATTTGATAACATTGTTCTGGAAAATATAGATTCAGGTATAGGGAAGGTGCCTGATACCCAAGGTAATCCTCTTCCAGTAAAATTATTATCATAATAGTATCCCTGAACAGTGTTATTTTCAAAATCTATACAATCAGTGGAAAAGGCCACTAATAGACCACCAACTTCAGGATATATCAAAGTATAGCTCATTAATTTAGCCAAGGTACCCTTACTCATTCTAGATTTAGTACTTGTCATTAATAACCCAATAACTGGTCCTATTCTAATGCAGTCTTTTTCAACTAATATTTGATAGTCTATCCCCTCTGGAATCATTAACTGATCCAAAACATTGCCTGACAGTAGTATTTGATTATTTTCTAGTTTTTGGCTTTTGATTAATTCTATCTTTGCAACTTTCCCTGCGGCTTTTATATTAAAGGAACTTTTTTTAAAAAACTTAGTTCCTTTCATAAAGTTTTCTGGTACTATCAATTGATCTTTACTATTTTTATCCCTAGTTATATTATAAAGCATCCTTATCTTCCTCCTTACTACCAAATCCCGCTAGTGCTTTTGCGTATCTGAGGGGCCCTGATAGTATATTGTAATAGGATTGTATATCACTAGCTCTTAATGCTATACCTGGATGAGGACGTCTATTATTTACTTCTATAAGCCATATATCCTTATTATTGTCCACTCCTAAATCCAAACCTAAAGTTCCAAAGTTGAAACCATATTTGTCTAAAGCCTCGCATACCTTCATGCACAAGGATATTAATTTTTCTTTCAATATAAAAGCTTCTGTGTGGCAAGTAGCTAAGCCTGCCGCTTTAATAAAATCCATTGCAGGCATAGCAGCCCCTCCACTAGATATATTACTTACAACGCTCTCTTTAGCTCCTACTCTCGTTATTATACTGTTACACTGCCACTTTCTAGTTTCATTCTTTTGCATTACACATCTAAAATCAACTTGGCCACCATCATAATTAATAAGATTAATACCCTGCTGAATAATAAATTCACCTGGCTTCATCAAATCATCAATACTTTTATCTAAATCTTCCCCTTCTTCCAACAGGATATCTTCATTAAGTTCCTCTTTTCTATATCTGAAACGGATTTTTTCTCCCTCTTTATTAATCTTAATTACACCAAAACCCTTCATACCACCTATAGGTTTTGCATAGATACTTTCATATTTCTCTAACATTTGAAATATATCTTCTTTATTTTCATATATTTTGGTATAAGGAATATGCTTTGCTATTTCTCCTTCATTAGAAAACCACTCATACATTTCCCATTTATCAAAAGAATAATTATTAAAGGTGCTATCACCAATAAAAGTTAAAAAGTGATTTTCCCATTGCTTACTAAGTCTTGATCTTCTATAAATAGATAGCGGATAGGGGAAAATCCCTTTTTCCCAAATTTCCTTTTTAGGATTATAACAATATCCTTCTATAGTGTTGTTTTCCTTATTCACCTTGTCCAATGAAAAAGTTATTATAGCACCGTTAATTCTTCCATAATCTATAGCATTTAGTGATATTTCTTTAAGCATTCTTTTAGAAAGATCCTTATTCTTTTGACAAGCTAAAATGCCAATACAAGGCCCAAGCATAATTTCTGTATTTTTAACCTTTACCTCATAAACTGGATAGGTTGGTATATGCAATTTTTTTACTAGTTTTTCACTTAAAACTATCTCTCCATATGCTAATTCTTCTGAAATTAATATATCTGCAAAAAGCCTTTTTACTCCAAAACTCACAAATCCTCGTTTCCTTTTTGCTATATTTAGTTTTTCTGCCAGCTCTTTATTTATAGTAATATTAGCTTTAGAATCTGGCTGTACATTTATCTTAACCCTATCATACATCTTATTCACCTCACCTATGAATAGTCTTAAAACCAGCCAAATGTGCTGCGTACAACATTGGTGTATATCTTATACCTAGATAGGTATCATAGTCCATATTTTTAAAACCCTTAAAACTTGGAAACACATTAGCTTCAATAATCCAGGGCTTACCTTCTACATCTAAAGCAATATCTATTCCAAACTCGGCGAAGTGATGATTTAACCTATCTAGACTTTTACATAAATTAATGCATAAATAATAAATAGCTTCTTTCATTTTTTCTCTTTCTTCTTTTGCTACATCAAAGGATCTTTTTAATGCTTCATCAAGAGTCAAGGCATACCCTCCTCTTGATATATTAGTAATCAAACTCTTCTTTGACGCAACTCTACACTCAATACCGGAACACTGCCACTCTTCTTCTACATTTTTCTGCATTACTACTCTAATATCAAAGGGAGCTCCATCCACTTTAGCCAATTCCAAATATCTTTGTATTAAATAATTATCAAATAAATCTTTATTAGCTATAAAGAAATCCTTTAGCTTTTCACTATTTTCTATAAATAACTCATCTACTTGCCTACTTCTATAATCAGTGATCTTATAACCATCTTCTCTTTTAGTTATAATGCATATTCCTCTCCCTCTTGATAGATAAATAGGTTTTAATATAACATTGCCCACTTTATCTATAAACCTCTTTACCTGCCTATAATCCTCAGTAACTTCTGTTTCCGGAAGATATTCCAGCAAATTTTTATTCTTTTTTATATGCTTATATAGATAAAACTTGCCGAAACGCCAAGAATTAAACATCTTTCCTCCGGTAGCTTCCATAAGTTTTTTGACCGTTTCCTTTCTTGAATGAAAATCTCTTCTATATATGGCTGCCGGTATTGGAAAAGTACCATATTCCCACTTTTTATTTTTCCAATTATAATAAAGGCCATATATTCTAGAGTTCTTCCAATCAATAGTTCTTTCTGAAAAAGCGTATACTAACCCTCCTATTTCCTTGTATATACCAAATCTATCAGAATACTTTTTCATGTGTTCAGGGCTATACATATAATCATGTGGACCTAACAAAAGTCCTATAACTGGTCCTATAACTATTTTTCTACCTTCAAATTTAATTTGATAGACTACTTCAGGTTGTATCATTAATTGATTAACTAATTTACTGGATATAATAATTTTCATAGGGTTATCATAATTATCTCCACCTATGAAATCCAATTCACTAGAACACTTAATAAACGCATTACAGGAATTTTTACCGAATATTACTTTTCCTTCATGATTTATATTTATATCCATCTCTTGTGGCAAAACTATAACTTCTTTATTACCGGGAGCTACTTCCATACTTATCCACATATCCTATTCCTCCTCTTAGGTAGCCCTATAATAGCGAGAAAGTGAAATAATATTCTTATAGAATTTTTTAGATATATCATCCCTTAATAGCACTTTAAAGAAATACTGATCTAATCCACCTAAATGAAGGAAATATGCTTTACCTTCTTGGCTGAATATCATATCTATAAAACAATGTCCTATAGATGGTAAAAAATTATTAATTTCATTAATTAAATCCTTTGCAGCATTTTCTGCATGTTTTAGATTTATATTATCTGGTACCTTCATATTTGGATCAGGGTATAGAATCCTTTTTAAAAAATCCCATCTATTGTAGTTGCTCTTTTGCATATAAATTCTACAAACTAGTGGATGATTATGGTGCAATACAATATCTGGGATTTCTATAAATAACCATTTTCTTTGACAAAGAGATGCATCAATATAATCGGTGATATGCCCTTTCTTAAAATATTGGCTTCCTCTAACTATATCAGACTCTGGATCAGGATCCGGCTCAGCATAAATAACTCTCGATAAACTAGCTCCTCTAGAAGGCATAGTTATATACTTTTTCTCTTCCTCCGGCCTATAGTCTCTTTTTGCCTTATCATAAATAAAGTAAGGCAATAGATAGCTCTTTACTTTATCATTGGAAGAAATCATATCCATAATCATCCATTGATCAAATTTATTTATATAATTTATAAGAGTAACTCCTTCCATTTCCTCTAATGCCTTCCGTACTTTTATACCTGAAGATTCCCTCTGCAAACTAAAGTTAAAAATTATACTAGGCAGTGGTACTTGTACAGTATGCAATTTATCTTGAGATATTAATGTGCCGGCAACCTCCATTTTTTGTAGATTTATATTTAAAGTTGTAAAAACAACTATATCTTCGTCATAGGAACTTTTATAATTTTTAAAAAGAGAATGCAAAATCTTTGAATATTCTTCCTCCATATCGTTAGAACTTAATATGCCAATCACCATTATCCCTCCTCAATTTAGAGTATGAAAAGTTGTCTATTTTTGTGCTAAGCATATAATGAAGCTACTAAAGCAAAAATTAATTACACATTATATGATGAAATAATTCTTTTACAGCATTATCTTTATATGTTAAAATGGGATATAAGGGTTAATATTCACAAGTTAGGAGTGCTAGTTTGAAAAATTTGCATCAATCTTGTAAGGAGAGCCATAGAAAGATTCCTATTTTAGATAAGTTTACCTATGGTATAGGAAACTTTAGTTCAGGTACTTCTATGCAAGTTATTTCTGTTTTTCTCGTCTTTTATTGCACAAATATACTTAATATATCAGGAAGTTTGGTTGGCATAGCTACTAGTGTAGGTATTATATGGGACTCTATTACAGATCCTCTCATGGGATATATATCTGATTGTACTAGATCAAAAAGACTGGGTAGGAGACATATATATTTACTGATTGGTAGCATTGGTTTATCTTTATCTAATTTTTTGCTCTGGAGTATATCTCCCCATTGGTCTTATAAGGTAAAAATCTTAACCTTATTCTTTTGTCTTTTTGCCATTAAGACATTTTCTACCATATACATTACTCCTTATACAGCTTTAGGGGCTGAATTAACTACCAATTATAATGAAAGAACCTCTATACAGAGTATAAAAACTGTCTTTTTCCTTGCAGGTTTGTCTTTTGCTTCTGTAGCAGTATTGGCATTATTCTTTAAACCTACAGTGGAATATCCAATGGGACAAGACAATCCTAATTCTTATCCTGTAATGGGCTTATATACATCATTAATAATATTACTTTTGGCACTAGTTTGTTTCTTTTTTACTAAGAAGTATATTCCTATATTAAATGAACACATAGAAGAAAGACCGGATAAAATTAAAGTATCCTCGATGTTAAAATCTTTTTTAGAAGTGTTAAAGAATAAAAACTTTAGAGCAGTAGCCTTTCCCTATATGTACAGCAACTTAGTAACAGCTCTACTCACTGGTTTAGGTATGACTGTTTTCACCCATGTATTTTTATTAACCAGTGGTGAAATATCTATTATACTTGCTGTGTTACTAGGTTTTAGTGTGATATCACAACCTTTTTGGACAATTACCTCAAAAAGACTAGATAAAAAACCTGCTTTAAAACAATCCTTAGTAATTTGCATAATAGCCTGTTGCCTCTTCATTATTTTAGTTATCTTAAAGAATTATATTAAAGGTAATTTCTTAGTATTTCTACCTTTCGCAGCAATGGCAGGTTTTGGTATAGGAGGCTTAATGTCCTTACCCTTGTCTATGATTGCAGACATTATAGATACAGATGAGCTTGAAACTGGTGTTAGAGCTGAAGGTACCTATTACGGTTGTTTAACTTTACTTTATAAAGTTGGACAAAGTGTAGCAATATTGTTGGTTGGTTTTTTATTGGATATACTATTGGTTACTAATTTCAGCTCACATACTGATGAGTATATAATGGGATTTGTTTTAAGTATAAGTTCTATTATTTTCTTCATACTGGCAATTAATAGTCTGAAAAAGTATGGCTTAAATAAGGAAAAAATTGCAAAAGTTCAAAAGGAAATTGCTAAGAAAGGACTTAATCAAAACATAAATAAAAAGGACTCCACTATGTAAAATAGGAGTCCTTTTTGCTATATAAATTATTGTTCTTAATGATTTTCATTTATATTTTAGCTATTATAATACAAACTTTCTGAAGGATACTCTGGGTCGCTAGTAATATCTATTCCGAGAGACTTGATGGTCTGTTCCTCATTTCTGCTTAATATGGTAGTGGAATGAGCTTGGCAACCTTTAAGCTTTACTAATTGTTCTAAAGCAACCTGTGCTGTTGGGTTAGTAGCTGCACTAATACTTAAAGCAATTAAAATTTCCTCGCAGTTTAAAGGTGCATTTTTAATTCCTAAAGTCTTAGTTTTTAAATTAATTATAGGTTCCAATACTACTGGAGATAACAAATAAATGTTATCAGAAATATTAGCACAGTATTTTATAGCATTAAGAATTACTGCTGATGCCGCAGACATAACATCTGATGCCTTACCAGTAATAATTGTACCATCTTCTAACTCCAAAGCTACTGCTGAACACACTTCATTTTTATTTCCTTCTTTCTTCAGAGTAGCGGCTCTCTCTCTAGCTGGCATAACTACTTTTCGGTCTTCCTCTTTCAGATTCAAGCTCTCCATAATAATTTTTGATCTTTGGAATACTTCCTCATCTATATAACCCTTTTTATATTCGCAAGCTGTTGTATAGTATCTTCTAATTATCTCCTGACGTGAAGCTTCCTTAACCACCTCATCATCAATTATACCAAAACCTACTCTATTAACTCCCATATCCGTAGGAGATTTATAAACGGATTCTTTTCCAGTAATCTTTTCAATAATTCTCTTTATTACAGGGAACATTTCTATATCTCTATTGTAATTTACCGCCACTTCATTATAGGCATCAAAATGAAAGGAGTCAATCATATTTACATCCTTAAGGTCTACCGTTGCAGCCTCATAAGCTATATTTAAAGGATGTTTTAATGGAACATTCCATACAGGAAAGGTTTCAAATTTAGAATAGCCTACAGCCTTGCCACGCTTATTTTCATGGTAAAGCTGATTTAAGCAAGTTGCTAACTTACCACTTCCAGGTCCCGGTGCAGTTACTACTACAATTGGTTTTGTAGTTTCAATATAAGGATTACTACCATAACCTTCATCACTTACTATAGCATCTACATCCGTAGGGTAGCCTTTAATACTCTTATGAGTATATACCTTTATGCCTCTTCTAAGAAGCTTATTCATAAAAACGGTAGCAGCAGGCTGATTATCATATCTTGTAATTACCACACTATTTACATCTAAATCGTAACTTCTTAAGTCATCGATTAATCTCATTACATCCATATCATAAGTAATTCCAAAATCCCCACGAATTTTATTTCTTTCTATATCTCCTGCATATACACAAACAATTATTTCTACTTTCTCTTTCAACTTAGATAGCAACTCTATTTTTGCATTTTCATAATACCCAGGTAAAACTCTTTTTGCATGATAATCACCTAAAAGCTTTCCACCAAACTCCAAGTATAATTTATCATAATTATTTACTCTTTCTAGAATATACTTTGATTGCTCTTCTATGTATTTTTTATGATCAAATCCTATCCGCATCCGGAAACCTCCTTCACCAGTGAATCTAATTTATTTCTTCTGCCATATTTTTATTTATATCAACAATATTTAATTATTGCACATTTCTATATTAAAGTAAACAACATAATTTGGATTCTAAAATGAATTTTATGTCGATATACACCTTTAAATCTTGCTTATAATAAATTAATTGACAACGGACATGAAATTTTAATGTCTATTGTCAACTAATATGTCTATTTATATTTCCATAATTATAGGGATAATAGTAGGTCTTCTTTTTGTTTTTTCATACAATAATTTTTCAACAGATTTCTTAACATTATTTTTTAATATACTCCACTCTAAAAGCTGTTCACTTAAGCATTTTTCCAATTGAGCTTTAGCTATTTCCTTTGCTTGACTAATTAAATCTTCTGATTCTTTAGCATATACAAAACCTCTAGTTATTATATCTGGACCAGCTATAATACTGCAGGATTCCCTTTCTATTGTAACTACAATAGTAAACATACCTTCTTGAGCTAAGCTCTTTCTATCCCTAAGCACGATATTTCCTACATCTCCAACACCAATACCATCTACTAAAACTATGCCTGAAGGAACTCTTCCTGCTTTCATAGCACCTTTCTCAGAAATCTCTAACACATCCCCAGTTTCTATAATAAATATATTTGATTTATCCATTCCAAGACTTTGTGCCAATTCTGCATGTCTTTTTAAGTGTCTGTACTCTCCATGTACCGGTAAAAAATACTTAGGATGAGCCAAAGTGTGTATTAATTTTAATTCTTCCTGATAAGCATGACCGGATACATGAACTTCCTCTATATCATCATATACTACATCGGCACCCTTTCTAAAGAGTTCATTTATAACCTTTGAAATGAACTTTTCATTACCTGGTATTGGTGATGCTGAAACAATGTATAAATCCTTTTCTTCAACTTTCAGTTTTCTATGGTTACCAAAGGCTATTCTTGCTAAAGAAGCTAAAGGTTCACCTTGGCTACCTGTAGTTATGATGGTGACCTTTTCCTTAGAATAATTATTTATTTCATCTGCAGTTATAACTGTAGTTTCAGGAATATATAAATAACCCAATTCTCTGGCTACCTTAGATACATTTTCCATACTCCTACCTACAAAGGCAACCTTTCTACCATATCTTATAGAAGCATCTACAATTTGCTGCATTCGGTGTATGTTTGAAGCAAAAGTAGCCACAATAATTCTTCCTTCTGCTCTAGCAAAGACTTTTTGAAAGGTATCTCCTATGCTTCGCTCAGAAATACTGTGACCTCTTCTTTCCACATTGGTACTGTCCGCCATTAATAATAAAATACCCTTTCTTCCTAAAGCGGAAATCCTTTCTAAATTCATAACCTTTCCATCAATAGGGGTATAGTCTATTTTAAAGTCCCCAGTATGCATTATTATTCCTAAAGGAGTATGAATGGCTAAAGAACAGGAATCTGCTATGCTATGAGTATTCCTTATAAATTCTACATAGATATTTGATAACTTTACCACTTCACCGGCTTCAACACTTATTAACTTACAATCATAAAGCATATTATGTTCTTCTAACTTTGTTTTAACAATTCCTAAGGTCAATTTAGTTCCATAAACCGGTACATTTAATTGCTTTAAAATATAAGGTAAGGAACCTATATGATCTTCATGGGCATGAGTTAAAAATATGCCCTTTACTTTTTCCTTATTTTCTAGTAAAAATGTTATATCTGGAATTACCAAGTCCACACCATACATCTCTTCATCAGGAAAAGCTACACCACAATCGATTACCATTATTTCATCCTTATACATAATAGCTGTAATATTCTTTCCTATTTCCCCTAGTCCACCTAAAGGTATTATTTTTATACTTTGCCCTTCCATTTTCTATCCCCTCGGCCTTTCTATAATAATTTAATTTATATTTATTTTCCCTATAAAAAAGATTATTAATTCTATATATTATATTTTTATATAAAAAATAATAAGCCTGAAATAATCCAGGCTTATTATATGACATGGAGGGATATATAGTTATTTTCTCTTTTTACGTGTTTGAATATCGAAGGCTACTGCTACTACTAGTACCAAACCCTTAATTATATATTGATAGTGTATACCAACTCCCATTAGGTTCATACCATTTGTCATAGATGCTATAACCAAGGCGCCAATTATGGATCCAGTGATTTTTCCAACTCCTCCAGCGGCAGATACTCCACCTACATAGGCTGCTGCAATAGCATCCATTTCAAAACCAGTACCAGCAACAGTAGTAGCAGATTGCAAACGAGCGGTGTAAAGGATTCCAGCAAGAGCAGCTAACATACCCATAGACGCAAATACTATATAGGTTATCTTGTTTACATTAATACCACTAAGTTTAGCAGCTTCAATGTTACCACCTACTGCATATATATGTCTTCCCAACTGAGTTTTATTAGTAATAAAATGATATATGGCAACTACAATAGCAACTACAACTGTTGTCCAAGAAAGTCCATTATAGTTAGCTAAGATCCATGTTAAGTATGCAATGATAATTGAAATAAATGTTACTTTAAGTATAAACATTTTCATAGATACTACTTTGAAATTGTACTTAATATTATTTTTTCTTGTCTTAAATTGGCTCCAAATATAGAATAGTATAGCTAAACCACCAATTATAAGAGTTAAAATATGAATGTCACTACCCTTTACTATATCAGGTATAAAGCCATTTCCTATAGCATTAAATGTCTTATTAGGAATTATTATAGTACCTGTTCCTTCAGTAATTAGTAGTAGGGCTCCTCTAAATATCATCATACCAGCAAGAGTAACTACAAAGGCCGGTATTTTAACCTTACCTACTAATATTCCGTTGCATAATCCAATAATTATTCCTAAAATCAAAACTAATGGAACTACTACAAATACAGGTAAATTATATTGAGTTAAGAGTATTGCTGCCACAGCTCCTAAAAATCCAGCGGCATATCCTACAGATAAATCTATATTACAGATTATTAATACTAAAGTCATACCTACGGTCAGTACTGCTATATAACCATTTTGGTTAATTAAGTTACTAATATTTCTAGATGAAGTAAATAGTCCACCGGTAGTTATTGAAAATATGATCATTATAAATACTAAGGCAATATACATTCCATATTCACGTATATTTTGTTTTATTAATTGTTTAGCTTCTTTAAGTAACTCCATCTTAAATCTCCCCTATCTATATATATCTTAAAGATTAGCTTTTTTTATTTATTGGTTATTAATTTGTTGCCAACTCCATTATGTTCTCTTGAGTTGCCTCCTCTTGTGATAGTTCTCCAACCAACTTTCCGTCTGCCATTACATATATTCTATCGCTCATTCCAAGTACTTCTGGTAATTCTGAAGATATCATGATTATGCTCATTCCCTGGGCTACAAGTTTATTCATTAAGGTATATATTTCAAACTTAGCACCTACATCAATACCTCTAGTAGGTTCATCTAATATTAGAAGATTAGGCTTTGCAAACATCCATTTTGCTAAAGATACCTTCTGCTGATTTCCACCACTTAAATTTCCTACTTTCTGTTCTATGCTAGGTGCCTTAATATTCAAGGACTTCTTGTAATCGTTCGCTATATTTATTTCTTCATGACTATTAATAACTCCGTTTTTTGAAATGGCTTTTAAATTAGCCAAGCTTATATTAGACTTTATATCATCTATTAATATAAGGCCATTTCCCTTTCTATCTTCTGTTACATAGGCTATACCAGCTTCTATAGCATCTTTTACACTTTTTAAATTTACTTTTTTCCCTTCCACATACAGATCACCTTCAACTTTATAATCCTTAGAATTTCCAAAGATACTTAATGCAAGTTCTGTACGTCCAGCTCCCATCAAACCAGCTATGCCTACTATTTCACCTTTTCTTACTTTAAAATTAACATTTTTAAGGACTTGTCTACCCAAATTGTAATCATAGGCACTCCAATTAACTGCTTCGAAAAATACTTCACCAAATTTTTTATTAGGTCTCTTAGGATATATATCTTCTATTTCTCTACCAACCATATGCTTAATTATAGTGCTTTCCGAAATAGTTCCTTCCTTAGCATCCATAGCGCTAATAAATTTACCATCTCTTAATACTGTTATTGAATCAGCCACCGCTGTAACTTCCTTCAACTTGTGAGATATTAATATAGAAGTTACCCCTTCTTTTTTAAGCTCTGTTATTAATTTTAGTAAATTTTCACTTTCTATTTCATTTAAAGCTGCTGTAGGTTCATCCAGTATTAGTAACTTAACATTTTTACTTAATGCCTTAGCTATTTCAACAAGTTGTTGTTTTCCTACCCCTAAATCTTTAACCTTAATGGATGGATTTATATCAAGGCCTACTCTTTTCAGCATTTTTTCCGCTTGAACTATAGTCTCATTCCAATCTATTGTTTTGCCCTTCTTTATTTCATGGCCTAAGTATATATTTTCATATATAGTCATTTCAGGAACTAAAGCTAACTCCTGATATATTATTGCTATTCCAACTTTTTCGCTATCGCTAATACGCGAAAACTTTTGTATTTCACCGTCATAAATTATATCCCCGGAATATTCTCCATAAGGATATACTCCACTTAATATTTTCATTAATGTTGATTTTCCAGAACCATTTTCCCCTATGAGACAATGGATTTCTCCTCTTTTTACCTTAAGATTTACTGAATCTAAAGCCTTTACTCCTGGGAAGGTTTTTGTAATATTTCTCATTTCTAAAATGTATTCATTCATCTTGAATCTCTCCTTAATAGGAAATTCTTTAATTACTAAAATAAGTTGATAAATCTATAAAAACCTTTACACTATATAGTAAACTTTATTTATCACCGAATAGTGATAGGTTAAACTATCACTATTCAGCAGTAAAATTACACCCTTATTGTAAACCTTTGAAATCTGATGCTGAATAATATCCAGAATCAATTAAAGCAGATTTAACGTTTTCTTTATCTACAACTTGAATTTCTGTTTGCTTAGCTTTAACATCTATTTTTTCATTATTATAAGTTCCAGTAGTTTCTGGAGTCTTTCCTTCTAATACTGCCTTTGCCATATCTATGGCATCCTTCACTAAATTTCTAACATCTTTAAACACTGTCATTGATTGCTTTCCATCAATTATATACTGTATTGAAGCCTTCTCTGCATCTTGTCCGGTAATTACATAACTTTTAACTGCAGTATCTGCTGCAAAGGTATCTGCTATTGAACGAGCTGTTCCATCATTAGGAGCTAAAATAAATACATTACCTTTATCCGCTGCTGAAGCTGCTGTTAAATGAGCTTCTGCCTTATTCTTAGCTTCATTAAAGTCCCAGTTTGTAGTTACTTGTCCAAGTATTTTCCCTAACTCCTCACGAGTAAGTGTTGCTTTATCTTGTAAAGCTATTGCTTCACTAGAATTTTTTATTACAAAAGTACCATCCTTAATTTTAGGTTGTAATACATTCCATGCACCTTCAAAGAATAAGAATGCATTGTTATCTGAAGAAGCACCAGCATACAAATATAAAGGATTATTCTTTGTGTCACCAGCTTTATCCACTAGATATTGAGCTTGAGCCTCTCCAACAGCAATACTATCAAAGGTTACATAGTAATCTACTGCATCAGTACCAGTAATTAATCTGTCGTAAGCGATTACTGTAATCCCCTCTTTTTTAGCTGCTTCTACTGCTGCAGCTGCTGCTGTACCGTCCTGAGGACAAATGATTAATACTTTTATACCTTTAGCAATTAGAGCTTCTACATTTTCTTTTTCTCTAGCTGAATTACCTTGGCTAAATAATATTTCTACTGAATACCCTGCTTGTTCTACTGCTTCCTTAAATCTAGTCTCATCTTGTACCCATCGAGGTTCATCCTTAGTAGGAAGAACTACCCCAATGTCCACCTGTCCTGTTTTTTTGCATCCTGCGAAAAACATTGTGCCAAAAACTATTATAGTCAAAGTTAGTATTGATAATATTTTTTTCATTTTGTTTCCCTCCTTTATTATGGTTTAATTATCCCATGCTGAAAACGTTTTGTCTCTGTATACGTTTACCTAACTACCGTAACTTTTTAACTATTTACTTTTATCACAATCAACAATAGTATTTTTTTACGATAAAAAAATACAGACTGCCTTAAAACTATACAGTCTGTAACTATTATTTATATTATTTATATTATTTATTCCTTATAAACCTCTTCTCTTAAATGAAAGCCATCCCTAATTATAGTGTCCTCCATATTGCTTTTATCCACAGCAATTGGAGTTAAGATATAATAGGGTACAGTATATTTACCATTAAAAATACTTTCATCAAGATTAATAGACTCTTTTTTACCTAATTTCAAAGCCATTTCAATTGCTGATTCTGCTAGTTTTTCTATAGGTTTATATATGGTAGCATACTGACTCCCCTCTACAATTCTTTGACAAGCTCTAAGATCTGCATCCTGTCCAACTACCTTTACCTTATTGGTTAATCTATGTTCAGATAAAGCCTCTATAACCCCTTGTGCCAAACTATCATTGCCAGCTATGACCCCATCTATATTAATACCTTTCTGCAATTTAGTATCTACTATATTAAAGGCAGTTTCCTTTAACCAGTTGGCAGACCATTCCTCCGATACAATATTTATTTCTCCGCTGGATAAGAAAGGCTCTAACACTTTATCATATCCTTCCTTAATCATCTTTGTATTATTATCATTTTCTGCCCCATTAATTATTAGTAGATTCTTTGGTTTTTCTGACTTAAGTAATGCATTGGCCATTAATTCCCCAATCTTAAAATTATCAAAGGAAATGTATAGATCTATAGGAGCATTTAAAACCAACCTATCATAGGAAATAACAGGCACCCCTTGTTCCTTTGCCATTTCCACCGCATTAGCAGACTTAATGTTATCATTAGGTACAAATATTAATACATCGATTTTCTGATCCAGCAAATATTTCACTTGCTTTAATTGGTCCTGATCATCATTGTTGGCATTTTGTACTATAAGTTCTGCACCCATCTCCTTTGCCTTTGCCATTAAAATATCCCTATCTCTGATCCATCTTTCTTCTTTCAAGGTACCAAGAGAAAATCCAATTTTGATTTTATTCTTTTCTCTTATATTATCTTTATCAACACTAGAAGTTGAAGATTTACCTATATTTTTAAAAATCAAGTACACTAACCCACACAAAATAATAAATAAAACTATAATTATAAAATTTTTAATAGCTTTTTTATTTATCATAATTTTCACCTGCCTTACTTACTAAGGCTCTATATTCACTAGGAGTCTTACCGGTCAGCTTTTTAAAAGCTTTACAATAATAGTTAGGGTCATTATATCCAATTTGCTGACAGATTTCCTTTATACTTAAGTTCCCATTACTTAACAGTTTCATAGATTTCTCCATCCTCAATTCTGTAAGATAATCAATAAAACTCTTGCCTATTTCATCCTTAAAAATCTTGCTCAAGTAATTGTAGCTTAAGTTTACACTGTTTGCCACATCTTTTAATGATATTTCCTTGTTATAATTCTTATTCACATATTCTAATACCATTGGAATAATTCCATCTGTATTACTGGCCTTTTGATTCCGTATATGTAAAGCTATGTCTGAAAGGTACTTTAAAAATTCAATTCTTAGTTCTTCTTTATTATTAGTCTTTAAGATTGTTAGCACATGTGAATCTTTTAGCTCATATATTTCTTCAATATTATATGGTAAATTTTTATCTATAATGAATAGTAAATCTAAAACTTTAGATTTTATTCTATAAATATCATCACCATAAACACTAATGAGCCAAAGATAAATCTCTTCAAATACTTCTTTAGCTTCTGCAATATTTCCTGTTAATATATAATTTGAGAAAATCATATTTTTATGAGTAGAAAAATTATCTATTTTATTATCATTATAAGGAAGAGTGTCAAAACTAATTACTGCTTGTTCCCTTTGTTCAGAGGCAGCAATATAGGCCTCATAGAAGGACCTTTCAAAATTATCAATATCATAATTACCACCAATACCAATGGTATAATTAAGTTCTGTTAAGTGCTCAATCTTTTCATTGAATTTTTCTGCTATTACTTTTGCTTTTTGCTTGAGACTAAAGCCCTTCTCCCAATTAGTAGTAGGTATAAATGCCACAATACGATCCTGCATAGGGCTTCCTATTAAAGAGCTACATAAAGACTTAAGTTTCATGCTAAAAATATCATAAAACCGTTGTTTTTCTATAGTGAGCTTAGTATTTCTTTCCTTTTTTGTACCTTTTTTATCTTTATATAGCAGTATCATCACATATCCTTCTCTTAAATTCATGCCAAAGACATTCTCATAAAATTCTATTTTATAAGGGGTGTCAATGTTAAAAATCTTGTTTGTAATAAATTGAGTTTCTAACATGGGAACCATACTATTCATTCTTTCCTTTAGTTGAATTTCTCTCATTAAGGTATCTCTTTTTTCATCAACAATTTTTCTTAATTGTTCTACTGTTTCAATTACCTTATTCTTACTTATAGGCTTAAGCAAATATTCAGATACCCCTAAACTTAAGGCTTCTTTTGCATAATCAAAAAACTCATAGGCGGTAAGAATAACAAATAAAGTATCTTTATTTATGCTTCTTATTTGCCTTATGGCCTCCATACCATCGATACCGGGCATATGAATATCCATAAATATAATATCCGGTTTAAAACTAATAGCTTTTTCAATAGCTTCTCTTCCATTACTTGCTACGTCAATGAAGTCAACATTTTTAATGTTTTTTGAAATAATCATTTTTAGAGAATCCCTTACCAAATATTCATCGTCCACAATCAATATTTTTAACATTTATCGGTTCCCTTCTTTCAATAACTTTTGGTATTCTTAAAGTTACTTTTGTTCCATATCCTATCTTACTGTCAATAGTTATTAAGTCTTGTTTATTTGATATATTAAATAAAATTTGCAATCTTTCTAAAACGTTTTTTAAACCTATTCCAGTAATATGACCTTTTACCCCTTTATTATCCTGTTTTGAGTTTATAATTGATTGTATGCAGTTTTCATCCATCCCCTTTCCATTATCAATAATTTCTATAATTAAATCCTTAAAACAAGCTCTTATGTTTAACTCAATTACTCCATCCCGCTCTAAATCTTGCAGTCCGTGTATATATGCATTTTCTACAATTGGCTGTATGGTTATTCGAGGTATCTTAACATCTAAAGCTTCTTCATCTATATGGCTAAAGAAAGAAATTCTACTACCAAAACGCTTTTTTAATATATTCATATAATTATTTACATATTCAACCTCATCTCTTAATGGAACAAGCTCCTCTATACTTTTTAGATTGTATCTGAAAAGCTGAGCTATATTTTCAATGAATTCCGAGGACTTATCTGCCCCTTCTATCATGGCAAGTTGTGAGGCAGCATTTAAAGTATTAAATAGAAAATGTGGATTAATTTGAGATTGAAGGAACTTTAATTCCGCTTCCTTTAATAAACTTTGCATCTTTAGATTTTGTACTTCCTGCTCTTTAAGTCTTTTTTCAACCTCTACATGCTCCTTTAATTCATTTATATATTCCTTTATACTTTTAACCATTTTTATAAAGGCACTAGCAAGTATATCTGTTTCATCTCCGGTATGAGTTTGAGTTAATTCAATATTAAAATCTCCTTCAGCAATCTTTTCTGCAGATTGGGACAACTGAGTTATAGGTTTCATTAGCTTATAAGTAGAAACAAGAGCTATGCAAAGGTTTACAAGAATAGAAGCAATAATTATGACTACATTAACATAACTTATAATATTCATCCTTTGATTTATACTTTTATACCTTTCAGAACCTATCTTCAGCTTACTTTCTAAAAGCATATTGTCATATAACTTAATGTGATTGCTTATTTCTTGTGTTCTTTGAAAGTGAGCAATATATTTACTGCTAATTCTTCCCCCTTTTGCTTTTATAGCCTTATCGCTCTCTAACATAAGCTCTTCCAACATAAATTTTATATCCTTAAGAAGTAATTTATCATAATCATATTCAATAGTTGTTGAAATTTGAGCTGTTTCTTCCTTTAATTTATTATAGTAATTGTAATAATTAAGCAAATTATCTGATGAAGCTGTAGTAAGATATTGTTCAAGCTCTGTGGTCATAAGATTAAGGTTAGTTTTTAAATCATTTAGAAAAATATAATCTTCAGTAATTTCATTAGAATTCTTTAATATTGATCTTCCATTATAGTAAGAGAAAATACTGGTGAAACTCAACAATACTATGGTCATAAGAAAATATATTATAAGTTTTTTTCGCATGCCATAAAATTTAAAAATATTATGTTTCATAAGCTATTCTCCTATTATAAACTCATCAAGATTTTTCTTTGTTATCACTTGGATATCCGTATCAATGAATTCAGGAACAATCTCACCAGACTTAATAGCAATTAAGCTCTTAATGCTTTCATACCCCATATTGTACGGATCACTAGCTATAGTTCCATAGATTATTTCTTTATCAATATATCTGAGTATTTCCTCAGAATTGCCGTAACCTACTACAGCTATTTGTCCCACCTTGTTGCTATTTACAATAAATTGAACTGATCCCAAAGTATCTGCAGAAGTTAATGTAAATATAGCATTAATTTCTTCATCAGATTCAATTATATTTTGAGTGATTTCTTCAGCACTTAAAACTCCCATTTTTGAACTATAACTTTTTACAACTTTCATATCTGGATAATTCTTTAAAGTAGTACTAAATCCATACATCTTAGCATTATGCTCAATAGATCCTTGACTTCCATCATCACTAGAAATAATAGCTATCCTTGCCTTTCCACCAGTGGCCTCTGCTAACAACCTAGCTGCCTCTTTTCCTACCATAAAACTGTTTGTACCTATATAGGCATTTCTATTACTTTTTGCATCATCATTTTCAAAGGTTATCACAGGTATATCTTTACTAACCGCTTTATTTATAAGATCTGTAAATCCTTCTGAATTAGTAACATGAGTTATGATTCCATCTACCTTAGATATAGTGGCAATATCTATGTATTTTAATTCCTCCGTAGGATCATTAAAGCGAGGTGCGTAAATCTCCACCACTACATTATTATCTTCGGCACTTTCTTCCACACCTCTCATAACTTCCTTCCAAAAAGGATCTGCTGAATTTTGGCCAATGAAATAAAAATGGTATAATGGTTTAGCTCCAGGCAGTTGTATATCCTCTTTCTTTAACGCATATAGGACAATAGAGCATAAGGCAATCAAAAATAATAGAATATAAATAGCATAGTTGTACATATATGTGGCGATTAATTTTATTTTTTTCATATAACTCCTACTCCTAGTAACCTTGATATCATAGTATTACTCTATTCTTATTTTAACCTTGAAAAGCAAATTCACTCTTTCGATTAATTAAGGCTTTAATGCTATAATTTTATTTGAATTATAGCATTCTTATAATTGTATGTAAACCTTTTTACCATTGATACTTCGTCACCTTTTGGAAATTCAATTTATAAGGTTCTTGTAAAATTTTACTCAATATTGTATTCTTAAAGTAATTTTAAGAATACTTGAGGATCATGAAAGTAAAAGTGTCAATATCCCCAGTAATTATTAGGAGGTACACATGCCAAAAAAAGAAAAGTTGCTTGCTGAAAGTGTGGCAGAGGATATACTAGCCATGATTACTATAGATAAAAGATTTTTACCAGGAGATAAGCTTCCCAATGAAATTGAACTTTCATCAGAACTTAAGGTCAGTAGAACTACCTTAAGGGAAGCTATCCGTATTTTAACTTCACACAATGTTTTAGAAATAAAAAGAGGAAAGGGCACCTTCATATCAAATAATCTAAATTTGAATGACCCTTTAGGTTTAGATGAACTTAACAATGTAAGACATAATATTAAAGATTTATATGAGATAAGATTAATATTCGAACCTAAAATCGCCTATTATGCAGCTACTAGAGCTACAGACAAAGAACTAGAACGTATTCTTTACTATGGCAAACTTGAAGAAGAAACCATTTTAAAAAAGGAAGATCGTACAGAGGTGGAACAGGCCTTCCATAAATCTATTGTTAAAGCCACCCACAACGAATTTATGAATAGGTTAATGCCTATAATTTATAAAGCTATATATCAAGGTGTTATTTTATCCAATGAAAATCCTGCAATGATAGAGGAAACCATTAACGACCATAGAATGATTATGAACTTTCTAGCTAATCGTGATGCTGAGGGGGCAGAGACCGCAATGAAGCTACATATAATTCATGCTATGAGAGGCTTTGAAAAAGAACTAAGAGACTTATAGAAAATACTGCCAACACTTCATTGACAAGAGACATCATACAACTTATAATATTGTTGGACAACTATATTGATAAATAAACTTTTTATTATATAAGAAAGGGTGGAAAATTTTATGAGAAGCGATTCAATAAAAAAAGGAATTAAAAGTGCTCCTCAGCGATCCTTATTGAATGCACTAGGTATGACAAAGGAAGAAATGGAAAAGCCCCTTATAGGAATTGTTAGTTCCTATAATGAAATTGTCCCAGGTCATATGAACTTAGATAAAATTGTAGATGCTGTAAAACTAGGTGTGGCTATGGCTGGCGGTACTCCTGTTGTATTTCCTGCTATTGCTGTATGCGATGGTATTGCCATGGGACATATAGGCATGAAATATTCATTAGTTACAAGAGACTTGATTGCAGATTCCACAGAGGCAATGGCTATGGCCCATGCCTTCGACGGTTTGGTAATGGTTCCAAACTGCGATAAAAACGTACCAGGTCTCTTGATGGCTGCTGCTAGACTCAATATTCCTACCATCTTTGTAAGCGGTGGTCCAATGTTGGCAGGTAGAGTAGATGGTCGTAAAACTAGCCTTTCCAGTATGTTTGAAGCAGTAGGTGCTTATCACGCTGGAAAAATCAACGACGAAAAACTGGAAGAATATGAAAATAAAGTTTGTGCAACCTGCGGTTCCTGTTCAGGTATGTATACAGCCAACAGCATGAACTGCCTAACAGAAGTTTTAGGTATGGCCTTAAAGGGTAATGGAACTATTCCTGCTGTTTATTCTGAAAGAATTAAATTAGCCAAGCATGCTGGAATGCAAATAGTAGAACTAGTTAAAAAAGATATACGTCCTAGAGACATTATGACTAAGGATGCCTTTATAAATGCATTAACTATAGACATGGCTCTTGGTTGTAGCACAAATACTATGCTACATTTGCCAGCCATCGCCCATGAAGCTGGAGTAGAATTAAATGTTGATATTGCTAATGAAATAAGCGCTAAAACACCTAATCTATGTCACCTAGCTCCTGCCGGTCATGCTTATATGGAAGATTTAAATGAAGCTGGTGGCATCTATGCTGTTATGAACGAAATAAATAAATTAGGCTTATTAAAAACAGATCTAATTACTTGTACCGGAAAAACTGTGGCAGAAAATATTGAAGGTTACCTTAACAAAAATCCTGAAATTATTAGACCGGTAGAAAATCCTTATAGCCCAACCGGTGGAATAGCAGTTCTTAAGGGTAACCTTGCACCTGACTCCTGCGTAGTAAAACGTTCTGCAGTAGTGCCAGAAATGTTAAAACATGAAGGTCCTGCTAGGGTATTCGACTGTGAGGAAGATGCCTTAGATGCAATAAATTCTGGTAAAATAGTTGCTGGCGATGTGGTTGTAATCAGATATGAAGGACCTAAAGGTGGTCCTGGTATGAGAGAAATGCTCAATCCTACTTCCGCCATCGCTGGTAGAGGCCTAGACAGCACCGTTGCTCTAATAACCGACGGTCGTTTCAGTGGAGCCAGCAGAGGTGCTTCCATTGGTCACGTTTGTCCAGAAGCTGCTGTAGGTGGCCCCATTGCCTTAGTTGAAGATGGAGATATAATTCAAATTGACATAAATAACAATAGTATTAATCTACTAGTTAGTGATGATGAATTAGAAAGAAGAAGAGCAAATTGGAAACCTAGAAAACCACAAATTACCAACGGCTATTTAGCAAGATATTCTTCCATGGTTTCTGCAAGCTGCAAGGGTGCTATTTTAGAAGTTCCAAAGAGCAATGATTAATTAACAGATAAATTGGAATATAAAAAGTCTTGTTTTTAGAAACGCTAAAAACAAGACTTTTTATATTCTATTATGGCCCTGGCTTATTAGTGTACTGTCATTTTTAATTCACCATCTATAAGATCAATCTTTATTTCCTTCCCCGGACCTACAGAGCCTTTAATAATCATTTTTCCTATTTCTGTTTCTATAAACTTCTGTAAGTATCTCTTTATTGGTCTTGCCCCATACACTGGATCATAGGCCCTATCTGCCATATAATATTTTGCACCCTCAGTTACCTTTAAGTTTATTCGTCTATCATCTAACCTTCTTTGTATATCTGATAAAGCCAGGTCAATAATCTTAATTATTTCTTCCTTTCTTAAAGGCTTAAATAGAACAATTTCATCAACACGGTTTAAGAACTCCGGTTTAAAATGTCTATTAAGGTCAGCCATAACTGCTTCTCTAGCACTTTCTTCTATTTCACCCTTATCATTTATTCCTCTAAGTAAATATTCACTACCTATATTTGAAGTCATTATAACTACAGTGTTCTTAAAATCTACAGTTCTACCTTGACTGTCTGTAAGCCTTCCATCATCTAAGAGCTGTAAAAGTACATTAAACACTTCTGGATGAGCCTTTTCTATTTCATCAAAAAGAATAACAGTGTATGGTTTTCGTCTTACTGCCTCTGTAAGCTGTCCTCCTTCCTCATAACCTACATATCCAGGAGGCGCTCCTATAAGTCTTGCTACCGTATGCTTCTCCATATATTCGGACATATCTATTCTAACAATGTTATCCTCACTGTCAAACAAAGCTTCAGATAAGGCCTTTGATAGTTCCGTTTTTCCTACCCCAGTAGGTCCTAAAAATATGAAAGATCCTACAGGTCTTCTTGGGTCCTTTAAGCCAGAACGTGCTCTTATCACCGCATCAGATACCGCTATTACCGCCTCATCTTGTCCTATAACCCTCTTATGAAGGATATTCTCTAAATTAAGCAGCTTATCCTTTTCATTCTCTACTAACTTTGTAATTGGTATACCTGTCCAACGAGATACTATTTCCGCTATCTCTTCCTCTGTAACCTCTTCCTTTAACAAGGTATTTTCGCTAGTCCTTTTCTTTTGCTTTTCTTCCTCCAATTGCTTTTGAAGCTCTGGCAACTTACCATGCTTTAATATAGCTAACTTTTCTAAATCATACTGTCTCTCAGCCTCTTCTATTTCCCTAGTTACCTCTTCAATTTGAGCCTTAAGTTCTTTTTCTCTCATGATATTTTTCTTTTCTAACTCCCATTGAGCCTTCATTCTATTTGCCTCTTCCTTCAAGGAGCTTATTTCTTTTTCCAGATCTTTCAGTCTATCTATAGATATTTCATCCTCTTCCTTTTTTAAGGCCTGGCGCTCTATTTCCAGCTGCATAATTCGTCTTGATATCTCATCAATCTCTGTAGGCATGCTGTCAATTTCAGTTCTGATCATGGCTGCAGCCTCATCCATTAAATCTATAGCCTTATCTGGCAAAAACCTTTCGCTAATATATCTATTAGAAAGCACTGCACAGGCTATTATTGCATTGTCCGTTATCCTAACTCCATGATGAATTTCAAACCTTTCTTTTAAGCCTCTAAGAATGGATATAGTATCTTCTACCGTAGGCTGTTCAACTATGATAGGTTGAAATCTCCTCTCTAAGGCCGGATCCTTTTCAATATATGTCCTATATTCATCTAAGGTTGTGGCACCAATACAATGTAACTCTCCTCTTGCTAGCATTGGCTTTAGCAAATTACCTGCATCCATAGCTCCTTCGGCCTTACCGGCACCTACAATGTTATGAAGCTCATCTATAAACAATATAATCCTACCATTAGAGTTATTAACCTCATTAAGTACTGCCTTAAGCCTTTCTTCAAATTCTCCCCTATATTTAGCTCCTGCTATTAAAGAACCTATATCCAAGGCAAAAATAGTCTTATCTTTCAGCCCTTCAGGCACATCGCCCTTTAAAATCCTTTGGGCCAGACCTTCTACCACCGCAGTTTTACCTACTCCCGGTTCTCCAATAAGCACTGGATTGTTTTTAGTTCTTCTAGATAAAATCCTTATAGCTCGTCTTATTTCTGCATCTCTACCTATAACCGGATCTATCTTACCCTGTCTTGCCATTTCTACAAGATCCCGTCCATATTTATTTAATACATCATAGGTATCCTCGGGATTGGGAGATGTAATTCTCTGATTGCTCCTTACCTTACTTAAGGCCACCATGAACTTATCTAAGGTGATGCCATACTTTTTAAATATCTCCTGAAGAGATTTATCTCTATCTTTTAACAAAGCAATATAAAGATGCTCAACGCTAGTATATTCATCTTTAAACCTTTTTGCCTCATCTTCTCCTTGATTAAGAATCTGTTCAAATCTTCTAGACATGTATAAATCAGAGGCTCCATTTCCATAAACTTTAGGTAACTTTTGAAGCTGGACCTCTACATCTTTTGCATACATGGAAAGATCATGTCCCATGTATTTAATCAGCTTTGGTATAAGCCCATCTTCTTGAGTTATCAAAGCTAGGTGAAGATGCTCTACATCTATTTGCTGATGCCCCATTCTTACCGCAATATCTTTTGCAGATAATATTGCACTTTGAGCCTTTTCTGTAACTCTTTCTATGTTCATAATCTTTCATCTCCTCTCTATTAATTGTTACCTCCTGCTAGCTCTCCTAATCTTTCATATAGCCTTTTCATCTCTTCATTTATATTCTTAGGATTTACTATTCTTACTTTTATATATAAGTTTCCTCTCATTCCTTGTCTATCAACATATCCTTTTCCAGGAATCCTTAATTTTGTGTCTGTCTGAACCCCTGCCGGCACTTTTAATATTATTTTCCCATCTAGAGTCTCTACAGAGGCTTCACTGCCTAAGGCTGCTTCCCAAGGAAACACATCAATAGTAGTGGTTATATCAAGTCCTTCAAGGCTTTGATTAGTTTCTGTTTTCATTTTAACTGTTAGATATAAATCACCATTTTCTCCACCATTAATGCCAGGCTCTCCTTGTCCTTTTAATCTAATTTTTTCTCCATCTTTAACTCCCTTAGGTATTTTAAAGGTAAGACTTTTATTTTGATTTTGCCTTCTAAAGGTAATTTTCTTTTCTAATCCCTTAAAGCCCTCTATCAAAGTAACTTCTAACTCTGACTCAATATCTTTACCTTTCTTACTATAGGAAGTTCTTCTAAAGCCACTGCTTCCACCGCCAAAAAAGTCTCTAAAATTAAACCCTCCATCGCCAAAAAACATATTAAAAAAGTCACTATAATTTCCAGAACTACTACTAAAATCATACTTAAAATTATCAAAACCAAACTGAGAAGGATCAAAATCATACCCCCCCTGGAAATTGAATCCGCTGCCAAGGGCATCATATTGTTTTCTTTTTTCTTCATCTCCTAGCACTTCATAGGCTTCAGAAACATCCTTAAACTTTTCTTCTGCCTCTTTATTACCTGGATTTGCATCAGGATGGTATTTTTTAGCTAGTTTTCTATATGCTTTTTTGATCTCATCTTGAGAAGCATTCTTATCAACACCAAGAATTTGGTAATAATCCTTATATTTCACATTATCATCCCTTCTTCTTGCAAGTTTATATTTATTTAATCATATCTATTCTAATTATAGAAATCCTACTTCCATAATTACTTGACCTTCTTTGACCTTAATTTTATAATAACAAAGCTATTTTCCATAATCAAGCACATAATTAAAAAAAGTCTATTATAATAAGACAACCAAACTTATAATGCTATTAATATCTTCTTATTTCTTTAAATTTTTAAACTTATCGCTTATTTTCATCCTCACATATTATTAATTTACATCTAACCTTTTTTATTATACCTGTATATAAGCTCTTTTAAAGCATATTTTACATAAGAACTAAAAAATATAAACTCGGCTTTTGCCGAGTTTATATTTCTAATGATAACAAATTACCGGAGTTCCTGGGGAAATATTATAAAAAATTTCTTTAGCTAAGTTATAGGGACAATTTATGCATCCATGTGAACCATTGGTTTTATATATCTCTCCTCCAAAAGTATTTCTCCAGCTAGCATCGTGTATTCCAATTCCTCCGTTAAAGGGCATCCAATAGGTAACTGGTGAAGCATAATCTGCACCTCTTAATATAGCATCTTTTTGTTTGTACTTTAATACGTAAATGCCACTAGGAGTCGCATTTCCTGCTCTCACATTTCCTGTAACAACGGGACCATGAGTTATTAAGGATCCATCTTTATAATACCATAAATACTGTTTTGATAAATTTATCTCTACATACGTATTGCCAATATCATTACTTGCTTTAACTAAGCCTTTCTGACCATATACGGGCTCCCTTGATACAGTTTGACCATCTTTAATTGCAGCAATTAAAGCTTTTGATTCTTCTGAAATATTAATTGACCAACCATAATCTCCACCGCCAATATTTATAGTTCCTCCTAATGATGTTTTAAATTGCTTTACCTTACCTACTGTATTGTATTTACTAGCAAGCTCTTTAACATACTCTTTTACCTTATTTTCATCAACTGATATTGAAAAATCTTCATTTACTATAAGCCAATTATTTATTTTATTTTTATCTAAAGTTTCCTGGCCATCTATAAAATTATATGTAATCTTAGCTGATAAATATTTGTTAAGTGTTTCCTTTGCTTTAAAAACTTCTGGAGATTTAGAAGTGTATTGTGGATTAATATAGCAATTCTCAACATCTAAATTTAATTCCCTTTTCATACTTTGTATAGCGGTACTTACCTTATCATTGAATACTTCCTTATTAATTTTGTTACCATATACTTCATCTACAATAACAAACTCTCCATTTTGAAAAGTAAAGCTTGGACTTTTAGGTTCTACAATATTAGCTTCATTAAAGCAAGCAAGTTTATTTATTTGATCCTCTAGCTTAGCACTATCATAGGCTAGCTCTTCTGTTATTTTTAAGTCCTCTGCCTTGAAAAAAGCAAGAAACCACTTAAAGGGATTCTGTTTATCTTTAACATGACTGAAATCCCCATTACAGTTATAATACATTCCTATTTCCTCAGCTTTTATATGTTCTTCTTTATCTCCTCGTTGTTTTAAATTTAAAGAATACTTCTTTAGTTCTGCTGCCATTATATCATTTACTTCCTGCACTGATTTCCCTGAGACCACTATACCATTAATCTCAGTTCCTATAAAAAGATGTCTAGTAAAAAATATTACCATAACAAAATATACAAGTAATATAAGACAAAGAACAATGGAACCTATAATGCCAGCTTTCTTAAATTTCTTTTTCTGTTTCTTAGTCATACCTACCCATCCCTCTAAGCATCAATTATTGAAAATTGTATTAATTTCACAGTTCAATTGTATGTAATTGTCTTTATATATAATACAATTATTAAAAATATTAATTCAATAATTTTTTACATAAACTAAATCAGTTATTTATACAACGGTATTTCTACCCCTTATTTTAGCTTTATATAACTTTTCGTCTACCATCTTGATAAGACTATTAGCGGTGGTACATTTATTACCATCGCAGACAGTGTAGACTCCAAAACTCGCCGTAATTTGAATCTTTTGGTTATCAATTATAATTTCCTCCTCCATAACACTCTTTCTAATTTTCTCTGCAATAAAGCGAGCCTCCTCTAAATTAGTATTAGGAAGAGTTATAATAAATTCCTCTCCTCCAAATCGAGCAACCCAGTCTCTATCTTTTCGAATATTGGTCTGTAATATTTTAGCAAACCTTCGTAAAACCTCATCACCTGCTATATGTCCATATTTATCGTCGATGTCTTTAAAATAGTCTAAATCAGTGAATATAATAGATAGGTGTTCTTTATTAGATGAGGCTTCTAACAAGTTCTTAGGAAGTTGTTCATATATAAATCTTCTGTTATATAGATTAGTCAATTCATCCATCACAGCTAATTTATTCATAAGATCAATTTTAGAAAACAACTTCATTCTAGTTCCGGATTTTCTATCTTTTAGGTATAGTTCATTAGTTGTCTCTTTCATTAATTCTACAACTACTTTTTTTTCCTTAATATAAATAGGAACGGCAGTTATCATAAACATCTTTTCTCCTTCATATTCTATTTCTATTATAGTTTCTTCTTCCTGCCAGGTCCTTCTAAGGATACACTCTTCACATTCCTCTTTGCTCAAACATTCATGGCATTGAGTATCGGTATGAACTAATTCACCTTCTTTTAATTCCAATATTTCATTATTTGCAAAATCTATAATTCTTATATGATCATATATTTTTTCCAAAAGCTCCATTTTATCTTCAATTTTATTCAATTTTTTCATCAACTCATCTCCTAATAGATCTTTGTACATTATTTTATGTTTAATGAATATTTGCTTTATTTTTTTCATATATCAATATTTTTAGGGATATAATAATCTTTGTATATACTATAAATCAATTTATATATCTTTATACTAGGAACTAAGTTGATATATTATTTTAAAAGCTGCAAATTCTATTTCTATCTTTCCTATAACTTCAAAGAATGATGAACACAGCTTATCTCATCTGGACATAAAACTTCAATGCTATTACTTTTAATTTACTCTAAATATATCCAAAGCATGATGTGTCATCCCTATCAAATCTGGACATTCACAAATAGATAAATGATACTTCAAGTATGTTTCAAACATCTTTTCATCCATCTCAACTATAGTATCTCTCATATGATTAGTAAACAAGTCCGTTGCAACAAAGTGAAACCGTTCAATTCATAGTAGTAATAAATTCTACCTGTCCATATTTTGATATAAGGCGTGAACCTTCATCATAATTACTATAATATTCTGTTAAATATTTAACCTCTTCCAAGGCCTTTCCCCCTTCAATGTTTTGCTTAATAATATGCTGTAGTGTTATAATTTAATTTAATATAATATAATCTAACACTCCAATCATCCCCCGCTTTATTACGCTCATACATAAATTCATTATAACATCCTGAATCAAAAACTTTTAGTAGATCCATAAAATCATCCACTAGATTATAGTCTTTCAATGATTCCCTATCAATCCATTTCATCTCTCCTTCCTCAGAAGAAATTAATGTACCTTTAAATTTATTAGTCTTAAATAATAATACGATATATCTTTCATCTTCATCCGTTTGAAATTGCTTTATTCCACATAATTGTGGATTTATTATTTTTAAGCCAGTTTCCTCCTTAACCTCACGAATTACCGCTTGAACAAAGGATTCTCCCTTTTCTACATGTCCACCTAGAAAAGTTAAACCTTTCCAATCTTCTTTAACTCTATCTTGAAGCAATATTTTATTTCCATCATAAATCATACATAATACGGTTATTATAGCTTTTTCCCACTTACTCATATTTTCTCCTTAAAAAACAAGTTAAAATCTACAATTAAATATTAGTTTATAAATTTTAATTAATATATCCTTTAAATTATACCATATTATTACATTTTTATATAATTAATTTATTGTTTTTTATCAATAAATTATGGATTGTAATTTTACTTTATTGTTTATCATTACTTATTCCTTTTAATTGATAAATGTAAAGAAAAATACCAGAATAAAGTAAATTACAAGTTAGGGTTATTTAATCTTTATTCAGTATCCCTAACTTGTAATCTTAATAATAAAAGTGATAAAAATCAATTAATATTCTTGAATCTAAATTATTTTGTGCCTTCTCTAAAAAATTACATTAATATTCTGGATAAAATATCAGGTAATAAATCCGTATTCCATCACTTGTAACTTCATTTCCCAAGTATCCATCACACTGTAGCCTATATATCCTGTTTCTAATCTCCTTTATTCTATGCTTCATATTATTTTGCAACATGATTTTATGAATCTCAGCTAATGTGAACATTTCTGTTTCATTATTTTTTAATAGTTTTAACAATTCTTCATCTTCAAACTCCGTTATATCTTCCATTATCTATTCTCCTTAACAACTTCCACTTTTTAGTCTAAAGTCAGTAAAATTTAATATTACAAATTATTTTGACATAATATTCATCTTAAAATACTTCCCTAGCCACAATATCTCGTATAGATTGCTTCCATCTCTCTAGCTTTTCAATAGAATAATTTATAATCTCTATTATATAATCTATACTCTTAAAGGGTTTTAAAATATAGTCATTTGCTCCTAGCTCCAAAGACTGTATAGTAAGTTCCATTGTTGAGTGCACCGTCATCATTATTACTTGTGTAAGTGCATCATAACTTCTTGCAAATTTTAAAACTTCTAAACCATCCATTTTAGGCATTACAATATCCGTTATGATTATATGAAATTTTTCATCCTTAATCATTTTTATAGCTTTTACCGAATCATTGCATGTAGTAACATTAAAGCCTTCTAAAACAAGATTTTTTTGTAGGGCAGATAGCGTTTCCTCTTCATCATCAATAATCAATATTTTATAATACTCTCGCATGATTGTTATCCTTCTTTCATTTACTGATTAATCCGCACATGGCATGTGTTTCATTATAATACTGTTTAATATCTAAAATATCTATTATAGACTCCAAAATATTATATATTCTCCTCCTATATATGCCTCCATTCAATATAACTACTTGTATGCCATTTTCTGACATGAATTTATTTAAATTAATTAACTTTTTCAATTCATTATTCTCAATTATTTCTAGATCATTTATATCTATCAATACATATCTAAAAAGATCCCTGTCCATCTTTTCTTTTAATATTTCCAATCTTTCTATATTATCTTCGTCTTTTTTCAGTTGAAGGTATTTAAAAAACACTTTATTCTTAAACATATCATAAAGTTTGCTTATTAAGCATTGATATAACTTTATCATAGTTGGAATAATATCTAGGGAAATCATATTAGAGCCTTCAACTATAAAAACCTGAATATTAATAAAGGCAATTACCTCATTCATTATTGTAACTAATTCTTTGTTATCACTATCCAGTTCTAAAATTTTTTGAGCTTCTATGTACAATTTATCAATTTTTTCTCTTTCCTTATTACACCAACAGGTATCTGTTATAAAATTTCCCAAATCCATGAAATCATCAAAAAATTCCACCAATAAATCTCTTTTTTCCTTTTGGATATCCTCTCCTGTGTTCCTTAATACTTCATTGTCAATATAAGTAATCTTTATTCCATTGATAAATGGAATATCTACTTTGCTAAGCAACTTATCATAGTCAATATTAGTTTTATATACACATTCATAATCCTGTATAACTTCATCAGAATTGGAGGAAACCATAAAATTAACACTTGGATAAGAATATACTATCTTACCACTTTCATTCAAGGAATTTACTATCATAAACCTAGTAATTGACTGCATTGGGTTTTCTACATCAAATAATAATCGTATAAAATATGTTTTGGAAAAGTCGGAGATATCTTTTTCTATAAATTCCATTAGATCATCTTCTTCAAAATCAGTTTCAGAATTCTTTTCTTCTTTTACAGTTTGCAGAAACATATCCATTTCTTCTTGAAGCTTTAAAGATCTCTCTATTTCTTTATTATCTATTTTATTTTCAGGTGAAATTCTCCTCATTTGAAATAACACTCTAAGCTGATCAATACAGTTAATGCAAAGATTTGATATTTCATTATCAAATTCAAATTTACCGTCACGGATATAATTTAAAATATCTTCTAATTTATGAGCCAAACTTGATAGTTCATCAAAATTAACAGCAGCAGAGCTACCTTTTATTGAATGTATACATCTAAAAAGGCTATTAAAGTTATCCATAGAAAATGTTTTTTCTAATCCTATAATATAAGCCTCTGCTTCTTCTAAATTATCACTAGTTTCTTCAAAATATATATCTAATAGCTCATTTTGATCCATGGTAATCACCTTCCTTTTGGAAAAATAAGTGCAAAATCAGTACCTTCATCTAAATTACTATTTACCTCAATACTTCCTCTGTGTACCTTTATTATGTCGTGGACAATGGATAAACCTAACCCAGTACCTCCATCTTCTGCACGAGTGGTAAAAAAAGGATTAAATATCTTAATGATTCTTGTAGAATTTGATATTTCTTTTTCCTCCATTCTAAACATTTTTCTTAGATTAAGAACAGGTATAACATTTCCCCTTAAGTTAACAATTCCATCTATGAAATAAGGTGCTCTAGGTATTCTAGTAACTTCAGTCATTCTCGTTATTTCTTCAACGTAGTTTATTTTAATTGCATATTCCTCACGTTCCAACTTTAAAGTTACCAACTGTTCCTCATCTAACAACTGTTTTTCAATACTTTTATAAACCTCGTCTACTTTTTTTTCATTGCTTATATCTGAAATCTGCTGAAGCTTGTCCAATGCTATAAACTTTGTAGGATCTAAAATCATAATAAGTCTTTTCCCACCATCTAATTTAGCTATTCCTTTCAATTGCTCTCCATCCTCACCATAAAAGATGGCCGGTGGAGGTTGGATTACATTTTCCGTAACTCTTTTTACCTCTGAAACTTTGTCCACCATAATTCCACAGGTAACCTTGCCCATATCCACTATAAGTATTCTTGTGTGATCTGTGACTTCTACATCTTCAAGGCCCAAGTACTTCCTTAAATTTACTATAGGTACCAAATTACCTCTTATAGATGCTACACCTTCTATATAACTTTCAGCATTGGGGACTTTTACTATATCTATTACTCTTATTATTTCCTTTACTTGCATTATGTTTATAGCATATTCTTCTTTATCAACAATAAAGGAAACTAGTTGCTCTTCATTTAACTTTTCATTTTCTTCATAGGCGATAGTTTTTTCCATTTGAATATCAACATTGGCAGCATCAATATTTTGAACTTCTTCAACTTTCAGAATTTTAAACAAATCAAGTAACATTATAAGTCGATTTCCATTATCAAGTTTTATAACACCATTTAAATAATCCATAGAATCGTTTTTCATTATACTAGGAGTATCCTCAATATCCTTAGAATTAACCCTTATTACTTCAGATACCCTATCCACTATTACTCCTGTAGCCTTACCATTTATATCAATTACAAGCACTCTGCTATTCTCATCATGGTCTTTTTTCTCCATATTAAATCTCAATCTACCATCGATAATTGGAAGTACATTTCCCCTAAGATTGCAGACTCCCTCTACATAAAAAGGTGCATTTGACACTTTTGTAATTTCCGAAACTCTTACTATTTCTTTTACATTCATTATATCTGCGCCAAATTCATCGTTTCCAAGATGGAAGGTAACCAACTGTCTTTCTAATAAACTAAAATTATTTTCTAATGAAGCCATTGCTTTCCCTCCATATCCTACATATTTTGTAATTCATCAGCAAGTCCTGATATCTCCTCTATAGCCTCTGCAAGTTCCTGCATGCCTCTAGCCTGCGCTGTTGCTACATTACTAGCTTTTTCAGTAGCTGCTGCTGCCTCCTGTGCTGCAGATGATATTTGTTCCACACCCTTCTTGGCCTGCTCAAGAGCAATCATTGTCTCTTCTGCCCCTTTTGAAATCTCTTTAGAGCCTTCTAATATATTAATCATAGCTTCCTGAATTACAATTAAATTATCAGTGATTCCTTTGGCCTTCTCTACTTCTGAGAGAGATGTTCTACTTGCCACTTCTGTATCAGCAGCAACTCGTGCTATTTGACTTTGAATTCCTCTTACAAGATCTTTTATTTTATCAGTATTTTCAGCGGATTCATTAGCTAAAGTTCTTATATCTCCTGCAACTACAGAAAAGCCCCTGCCGAATTCTCCTGCTCTAGCTGCTTCAATGGAACCGTTAACAGCAAGCATATTGGTTTGAATTGTAACGTTTACTATAGCATCAACAATCTTATCTATCTTTCTAGTTGTTTCCTCTAAGTTCTTAATGTTCTTAGCAGCTATAGTATTTGCCTCTGCTGATGCACCAATTCCAGCAATCATTGCATCTATTCCAGCTTTATTTTCATTTAGTAGAGCTTGTAATTCTGCTACTTTCTCAGTGGACTGAATAGCTCTTTTATTCATCTGAGTAGCTCCTGCTGCTAATCTTTCACTGATAGCTGCAGCTTTTTCAGTAAGTCTAGCCTGAGCCTCCGCACCAATAGCAACTTGCTCAATAGCTCTCATAACCTCAGTTGCAACAGAATTGGCTTCTTCTACATTAGCAGAAAGCTCTTCTGCCGTTGAAGCTAATATTTCTGAAGATTTTTGTGTATCCGTTGATACCTTTAGTTCCTCTGCTAATTGTGAAAGCTCTGATGAGCCTATATTCAATTCTTCAAAAGCCCTATTTTGTTCTTCAATAGATTTTTCTATTTCTTCTGCTGCACTAGTCTGTTCTTCAGCAGCAGCGGCTACCTGCTCAGATATAGCTAAAAATTCTGTAGCTCCTTTTGCAGCATTCACTGAATTTTCTACTATTTCATTTATGCCACTCTGTACCTCTATAACATCCTTCTCAACTTTCTCCAAATCTTCTGTGATCTTTTTAGCCTTTTCCACCTCCTCATTTGCCACTTTTCCTGAACTTTGAATATCCACAACAACAACTTTAACATTTTCCTGTATCTCATTTACCAGTTCTCTTATATTTCTAGCTGACTTTTCGGAGGTCTCTGCCAAATTTCTAACTTCATCGGCCACTACTGCAAAGCCCTTCCATGTTCTCCAGCTCTAGCAGCCTCAATTGCCGCATTGAGAGCCAATAAATTTGTCTGATCAGCAATCCTCACTACAGCTTGTACAATTTCACCAATTTCATCAGATTGCTTTTCCAGTTCTGCAATAAGCTTTACAGACTCAAGATTAGTATTAGCAGCTTCTTTGATTCCTTCAATTAACAATTCAGTATCTCTTGCTGTAGATCTTATTAAAAATTGAGCTTCATTGATTTTATTTAAAGACTCTTTAGCTCTTTGTTCAGCTATAACTGCCGCTTTATCTATCTGATTGATTGCTGCTCTAGATTCTTCAGTAGCAGAAGATGCCTGAATAGCTCCAGAAGCAATCTGAGTCATTGTTGACCCCAACTCTCTGGAAGCAGAACTAGCTTCTTCCATACCTACAACTAATTGCTCTGTTGCAGTTGAAATTCGTTCAGCAATTTGCTGCTGCTTAGCCAAAGTTCTTGATCTCAATTTTTCCTGAGCCTGTCTCCTAGCCATTTCTCTTTTTTTCTCCATTTCATCAGCATTATGCTCTAATAGAGCACTTTTACTTCCTTTAGCTGTAGTTGCAGAAACCTTTTCATTTTTAGTTTCTTTACTGGTTACTGTTGCTGGCTTTGCAAGTTTCTTTTCCATTATGTATTCCTCCTATATATATTTAGTAGCTCCCAGAATTCTGCAAACATTATTTTGCATAAGATAAATTTGCATAATTTAAAGAGCTTTATGTTAACTATTTAACATGTAGTTTCACTTTATCAAAAATATTTTGAATCGTCAATCAAATATCGACATAAAATAGATATTTATTTATTAATTTTGATTTTTCCAACATTTTTCGCAACTATTTTGTAATTATAATGTAATATTATATGAATATTACAGGTTAATATTAACATTAATTACATTTATATTATCAATTTTAATTAATTGTTTTGTAATAACTTAACATATTAGGTGATTAATTTAATAGATATTTAGTTATATTTTCTGGAATAAACTATAAATTATTACATATGATACATATTATATTGTGAAATTACTTATATATTTGTTAAATTTTTAACTAATATATATTGATTTTCAACATATACCATTTAATACTATATTTGATTATTAATCCACTATCTATCATTTACTCAATAATATGAAAACTATATATTCTGATGGAGATATTTAACGATGAGTAAGTTGTAAAATTTAATCACAAATATCAAAATATAAAAAGATAACAAATAAGGGATACAGATTCTATTTCTGTATCCCTTATTTGTTATCTTTATCGTCAAAGCGTTATAAACCTTGATAATCCTTACTTAGATGGAGGCGAGGGGAATCGAACCCCTGTCCGAAGGCAGCAATGCCTGAGCTTCTCCGAGTGCAGTCAGTATTTTCACATTCCCTCTGCTTGCCCCCTACTGACAGGGTTCAAGCTTCAGTAGCTTCATAAATCCCGTTCCTGAGGCAAAGCTTACTCAGGCTCGTTTCACCGCTGTCGACGCCAGATCCTAAGCCGCGGTACTCTTAGGCTGACGGCATGCAGACTAAGCTGCTAATGCTAAATTGTTATTTTCGTTTGCGTTTATATTTAATTCCCGTTTTTTTAACGCAGGTACAGGAGACCTTCGACTCGCTACTCAAACACGTCTTACCCCCGTCGAAACCAGTACGCCCCCTTATTATTAGTGGGCTACTTTTGTCAGAGTGCTGACGCCCTAACGCAAACTCAAGTATTTAGTTGTCAAAGACTACAATTATTATAATACTGCAGTTTGAACTAAGATTCAATAGTGAATTTAACTCTTTATTATTAAAATATTCCTATAGGTAAATATAATTACTTACTATTTTAAAAAATTATTAATTTGAATATTTTTTGTAAATTTATACTTGTTGACTTTTAAGAAAGATAGGCTAATATTTCATTTTATTCTTGAATTCTCTTTCTATATCCCTTTTAGCTGCCCTTTCCAGCATAGAATCTCTCTTATCATAGTTCTTTTTACCTCTAGCCACAGCTAAACTAACCTTAACTCTTCCGTTCTTAAGATAAAGAGCTAGGGGGACTAGGGTATATCCCTTTTGAGCAGTGTAACCTATGAGTTTTCTTATTTCACTTGCATGCAATAGTAGTTTTCTCTCCCTCAAAGGATCTACATTAAATATATTACCTTGTTCATAAGGACTAACATGCATATTTTTTATAAATATTTCACTATTTCTTATATCTGCATAGCTATCTTTCAAATTAACTTTTCCTTGTCTTATAGACTTTACTTCTGTACCTACTAAAACTATGCCTGCTTCATAGGTTTCTTCTATAAAATAATCATGTCGAGCTTTTCTGTTTTCTGCCAAGGTTTTTGTTCCCTTATCTTTACTACTCATAAATTAACACCTCTACAATTACATTGCTAAGTTATTATTATATATGTTTTCTCCAGCACTGTCAATGAAAATATAATAGAGGATAGAGCTGGAAAGAGCCTTTCTTTCCAGCCAAAGTTCTTTATTCATCTAAATACTGAGAAAAATCTTCTTTATATTCATCTACTTCTTCTAATTCTACTCTTTCTACCTCTTCATCCGCCTCATCTTCTACATCTTCTTTAAAATTAAAATCATCTTCTATAACTTCAAACTCCTTCTCAAATTCCTCCACCGACAATATTTGGTATCCTTCTGATAGACTTTCAAGCTTTTCCTTAGGAACTTCTAAGTTTACAACTTGATTTTCCTCTTCATCTTCGCTTTCAGTAAGCTCAAAATGAATTTCTCTGTTATCAATATCTACCTTACTTACCTTTACTTTAACTTCATCACCTAATCGGTACATTTTCTTAGTCCTTTCTCCTATTAAGCAGAGATGCTTTTCATCATAGAAATAGTAGTCGTCATGAAGATTGCTTATGTGTACCAAGCCTTCTATAGTGTTTGGTAGTTCTACAAAAAATCCAAAGGAAGTAACGGAAGATATTATACCTTCAAACTCCTCACCTATTCTATCAAGCATATACTCAGCTTTCTTTAAATCATCCACTTCCCTTTCAGCATCTTGAGCAATTCTTTCCATCTCTGAAGACTGAATTGAAGCATATTCTACTGCAGATGTTAATTTCTTTATTCTTTCTTCTGTTATTTTACCATTAATAAATTCCTTTATTATCCTATGAATAATTAAATCTGGATAACGTCTAATAGGTGAAGTAAAATGGCAGTAATACCTAGCAGCTAAGCCGAAGTGACCTAAAGATTCCGGTGAATATCTAGCCTGCATCATAGAACGTAACAGTAATGTGCTAACTACCGTTTCTTCCTTTTTACCCTTTGCCTTTTCTAAAATCTCTTGTAGATTTCTAGGATGCAGCTCTTTTGTACGCTTTACAGTATAGCCTAGATTATGGATAAACTCGTAAAAATGTTCTAGTTTTTCTTCCTTAGGATCCTCATGTACTCTATAAACAAAAGGAATATTGGCCCAGAACATATGCTCAGCCACTGTTTCATTACACACAAGCATAAATTCCTCAATAATTCTATTAGCTATGCTTCTTTCATAAGGCTTTACATCAATAGGCTTTCCTTTTTCATCCAGTATAATTTTACTTTCTGCAAAGTCAAAGTCCACAGCTCCTCTATTCATTCTTTTTCTATTTAAAATATTGCAGAGCTCTTCCATTTTCTTAAAGTCATCTACAAGATAATCATATCTTTTTATTAACTCTTCATCTTTATCTCTCAAAATTTTTGTTACATCTGTATAGGTCATTCTCTCACTGGTTTTTATTACACTTTCCACTATTTCATGATTAAGCACTTTACCCCTGTGATCAATTTCCATAAAGCAAGATAGCGCTAAACGATCCACCTTTGGATTTAAGCTACAAATACCGTTGGAAAGCTTTTTAGGAAGCATTGGTATAACTCTATCAATTAAGTAAACAGAAGTACCTCTTTTTAAAGCTTCTTTATCTAAAGGACTT
This sequence comes from Clostridium sp. N3C, assembly GCF_900095445.1. GTDB lineage: Bacteria > Bacillota > Clostridia > Clostridiales > Clostridiaceae > Clostridium_AU. Next base: position 44,173 of record NZ_FMJL01000008.1, on the reverse strand, counting down.
CTTTCGGTAACATAATGAGAAACATCTGCTATATGAACACCTAATCTAAAATTACCATTATCTAATTTTTCAATGGATACGGCATCATCCAAATCCTTAGCATCTTCACCATCTATAGTTATCATTCTTAAGGATCTTAAATCCCGTCTTCTCTTATATTCTGATTCTGGAATTTCATCTGGTATACTCTCAGCATAGTTTAGAACCTTTTCAGGGAATTCTTCAGGTAATTTATAATTCTTAATTATACTTAATATATCAACGCCAGCTTCGCCTTTCTTACCTAGAATTTCTACTATCCTACCTTCCGGATTTCTCCTTGCCTCTGGCCACATTGTGATTTCTACTATAACTACGTCCCCAGTTTTAGCTCCATTCTTTTCTGCCTTAGGTATAAAGATATCGTGATAAATTCTTTTATCATCCGCAACTACGAAACCAAAATTTCTGCTATCTTCATAAACACCTACTATGGTCTTATTAGCCCTTTCTAGTATTCTTACTATTTCTCCTTCTGCTTTTTTCTTTTCTTCATTTTCCTTCAATATTTTAGCTATGACAATATCTCCATTCATAGCTCCATTTACATTATTTGCTGGAATAAATATATCTGGACTATCTTCGTAAGGTATTACAAAACCATAACCCTTTTGATGTCCTTGAAATTTACCCTTTATTAATCCCATTCTATCTGTAAGTCCGTACTTTCCTGCTCTATTTTTTATGATTATACCTTCTTTTTCCATGGACTTTAAGATCTTTTTCATGGTCTGCATCTCATCACGACTAATACCAAACAATTGACACAATTGATATAAATCCATAGGTTTGTAAGCCGCTTCCCTCATGAAGTCCATAATTTTTTCCCTTACATTCATATTAACACCTCTCACTAATTAAAATACTACCTTCTTATAAATAACTTCTTATCTTCTATATTACGTTAACCATTCTCTAATGCTATTTTTAACAGGAGTCAAATAAATATTCACAATATAAGACATACAACTCAACTATCAAATTAAACATGGAGGAAAATTAATAAAGATTCAATTTTTTCGAAGATGTTTAAATTAAGTTTACGTAGGATATCTTCAAGAATTAAGAAAAAACTCATATTTCAATAACTTATTTTTATCTTTTCTAATAACTAATAAATTAAACTTAAAAATTGGATACCAATAAAAACAAAAGCTGACTACTGCAGATAGGAATTGCAAAAGTCAGCATAGCTTTTATATATGTATTACTTAGTCACTAAATTCAAGGCTATAGTTACTATAGCAAATAAAATAGCTAAAACTACTGTAAGTTTAGCTAACATAGCTTCTCTAGTTCTTGACTTATTTTTTGAAAAAAAGCTTTCATTATTACCTGACATCAAACCCTGTAATGCATCTGACTTACTTGGCTGTAAAAGTACAACTGCTGTTAATGCAAATGCAAGTATTATATCCATAACTACTAAAAATGTATACATTTGACAGCACCTCCTAACCCCTGTTTTGCCATATGAATTAATTTTATCACACATTACATTATATTACAATAAAATATTTTATTTAATAAAAAGGACCGCCTAAGCAGTCCATTAAATTAATTATCTCTTTTTGATATTGTAGAAAGCCTTTATTCCTCTATATTCAGCTACATCAAGAAGTTCTTCTTCAATTCTTAATAACTGATTGTATTTTGCAACTCTTTCGCTTCTAGCAGGAGCACCAGTCTTTATCTGCCCAGCGTTTACTGCTACAACTAAATCTGCAATAGTTGTATCTTCAGTTTCACCGGATCTATGGGATACAACTGCAGTATATCCAGCTCTTTCAGCTGTTTCTATAGCATTTAAAGTTTCTGTTAATGTACCAATTTGATTTAGCTTAATAAGTATGGAGTTAGCTACTCCTCTTTCAATTCCCATTTCCAATCTCTTTGTATTAGTTACAAATAGGTCATCACCAACTAGTTGAACTTTGTGTCCAAGTTTTTCAGTAATTAACTTCCAACCTTCCCAATCTTCTTCTGCCATACCATCTTCGATAGAGATTATTGGGTACTTTTCAACTAATTTCACATAGAAATCTACCATTTCTTCTCTGCTTAATACCTTGCCTTCTCCAGCTAAATTATATTTTCCATCTTCATAGAATTCTGAAGAAGCAGGGTCAAGAGCAATATAGATATCCTTTCCTGGTTCATAACCAGCCTTGCTTATAGCTTCAATTATAACCTGAATAGCTTCTTCGTTGGATTTTAGGTTAGGAGCAAAGCCACCTTCGTCACCTACTCCAGTTTCATATCCCTTTGACTTTAATAAAGCCTTTAAAGTATGATAAACTTCAGCACACATTCTTAATGCTTCACTGAAGGAAGGAGCTCCTGCAGGCATAATCATAAATTCTTGTAAATCTACATTGTTGTCAGCATGCTTTCCACCATTGAGTATATTCATCATTGGTACTGGCAATACTTTTGCATTTACTCCGCCTATGTACTGGTACAATGGTAATCCTAAATAATTTGCAGCTGCTTTTGCACAAGCTAAGGATACTCCTAAAGTTGCATTAGCACCTAACTTTGATTTATTTTCTGTACCATCTAATTCAACTAAAATTTTGTCTATAAGAACTTGGTCAAATACATTAACTCCTGCCAATTCTTCAGCAACTATATTGTTTACATTTTCAACAGCCTTTAATACACCTTTGCCGTTGTACTTTGACTTATCTCCATCCCTTAATTCTACTGCTTCGTGAATACCAGTAGATGCTCCTGAAGGCACTGCAGCTACACCTACTGTACCGTCTTCAAGAGTAACCTCAACTTCAACTGTAGGAAATGCTCTTGAATCCAATATTTGTCTAGCATACACATCTACAATTTCTACATAATTTTTCATGTAAAACCCTCCTTTAATTTTGTAATATATATTAAGATATATATAAATGTGCCTTAGCAAATTTACCCACATAAAGACACATTTATATTATATCCATAAAACTTAATTAATTCTACTAAAGTAGATGATTTTATTTTTCAATTAAAGATACCCCTGTCATTTCTTCTGGTTTCTCTATATCCATTTCATCCAAAAGAGTAGGCGCAATATCACTTAATTTACCACCAGATCTCAAACCCTTTGCATTTTCTGAAACATGTATAAAAGGCACTGGATCTGTAGTATGAGCTGTCATAGGCTTTCCAGTAGAATAATCAATCATTTGTTCAGCATTACCATGGTCGGCAGTTACAAAAACTGATCCACCTTTAGCTAGAACCTTTTCTACTACCCTCCCCATACATTCATCTACTGTTTCTACAGCTTTAACCGCTGCCTCAAAGACTCCAGTATGACCAACCATATCAGGATTTGCATAATTTACAATAATTAAATCATAAACATCTGATTCTATTCTTTTTATAAGCTCATCAGTAAGCTCATAAGCGCTCATTTCCGGTTTTAAATCGTAAGTAGCAACTTTAGGAGATGGTATCATCACTCTATCTTCCCCAGGATTAGAAGCCTCTACACCACCATTAAAGAAGAAAGTAACGTGGGCATATTTTTCTGTTTCTGCCATTCTAAGCTGCTTCTTTCCTAAACCACTTACATACTCTCCTAAAGTATTTTTATAAGACTGTGGTAAATAAGCTATCTTTACATTTTCTATAGTTTTATCATATTGAGTCATAGTTACAAAGTTCAAATTCAATCTTTCTCTTTCAAATCCATTAAAGACCTCATCGTTTAATGCTCTAGTCATTTCTCTAGCTCTATCTGGTCTAAAGTTAAAAAAGATTACAGAATCTCCATTTTTAATAGTAGCTGTAGGCTTACCATCATCTAAAATAACTGTGGGAAGCACAAATTCGTCAGTTTTGTTGTCATTATAGGACTTTTCCATAGCTTCTACAGCACTATTTGCACTTTCACCTTTTCCATTAACCATAGCATCATAAGCTAGTTTTATTCTTTCCCATCTATTATCTCTATCCATTGCATAGTATCTACCAGATAAGGTAGCAATATGACCATTATTTATTTCCTTTAAATAATCCTCTATCTCTACTACAAAATCCTTACCGGAAGTAGGTGGTGTATCTCTACCATCCATAAAGGCATGTAGATAAACCTTACTTAAACCCTTATCCTTTGCCAATTTAAATAAAGCTTTTACATGATCAATATGGGAGTGAACTCCACCATCGGATAAAAGTCCTAAGAGATGCAATGAGGAATTATTTTTTATCGCCATATCCACAGCATAGTTTAAAGCTTCATTATGAAAAAATTTTCCATCTTCTATAGCCTTTGTTATTCTTGTAAGCTCTTGATATATAATTCTTCCAGCTCCTATATTTAAATGACCTACTTCTGAATTACCCATTTGTCCTTTAGGAAGTCCCACATCTAGGCCACTAGCATTAAGCTCAGTATAAGGATACTTTTTTATATATTCATCATAATTTGGCTTTTTTGCAGCCATAACAGCATTTCCATCAACTTTATCAGTTATACCAAGTCCATCTAATATCATTAACACAACTGGTCTCTTACTCATAATTTTCCTCCATTTAGCATTTACTAATTTTCTTTTAATAATTATTATTAATTATATCATACTACATCAATTTAGTATATACAATATATACCTAATTATTTTTTTCCTTTTTATATATCAAAAATACACAAAAATTTAAATTATATTAATAAACTAACAAATTTGCATATTAAACACCCCTTTACGGTGAAAATTTCTTAATATCATGCTATAATATTTTTATAAAATACATTCACTCCAAAGGTTAAAATTTTATTTGAATGGAGGGGTAATATGAAAATTCATACTTTAATGACAAAACATAAGCATTTAAGCACCGTTTCAAGCCAAGATAGCTTGCAGACTGCACTAGAAAAAATGCGTGAAACAAACATAAAATCTATACCAGTTGTAGATAAGAAAAAATTTTTAGGTATAATCTTTAAAGATAAAATTTTAGAATTATTCCTTACAGATGTGGATTCTGAAAAAAGATTAAGAGAAGCAAAGGTTGAATCTTTAATAGAATCAATTCCTACTTTAGGTGAGGATAGTAGTTTCGAACATATAGTAAATACATTAAGAGAAAATGATGCAGAATTTGTATCAATAGTAGATAAAGAAAATAACTTTTTAGGTATTATTCCACACAAAGCAATCTTTGATGAAATGGTAAACATAATGGGTTTAAATAATGGACGCAAACTTACTATTTACTTACATGACATTCCTGGACAATTAGCTAAAGTAAGCCAAATCGTTGCAAAAAATAGAGCAAATGTTCAAAATCTTATAGTTAGAAATCCAAAAACTAAATTAGATATCCGAGAAATGATTCTTAGAGTTGATGAATCTGTAGTAAATCAACTAAAATCAGATTTAGAAAAGGCCGGTTATAGAGTAGAATGTTAAGTTAGCTTTATATACTTAAAGACTTTAAGAGGTGTTCCGCTTAATAGTTAGCGGAACACCTCTTTTATATTACATAAAAATAAATTATTTAATAAGGGATTTTCCTGTCATTTCAGCAGGAACTTCCAAATTCATTGCTTGAAGCATTGTTGGAGCTATGTCTGCTAAAACTCCGCCTTCTCTCATTTCCTTTGCATCTTTAGCTACATATATGAAAGGTACTGGACCAGTAGTATGAGAAGTCATTGGTTCACCTGTGGAATAATCAATCATTTGCTCAGCATTTCCATGGTCTGCTGTTACAAATACAGTTCCATCTTTCTCAAGCATCTTGTCCACAATTTTACCAACGCAAACATCTACCGCTTCGATAGCTGCCTTTGCTGCTTCAAATACACCAGTATGACCAACCATATCAGGATTAGCAAAGTTCAATATGATTACATCATACTGATCTGAATCTATTCTTCTAATTACTTCATCTGTAACTTCATAAGCGCTCATTTCCGGTTTTAAATCATAGGTAGCAACCTTTGGAGAATTAATAAGAGCTCTATCTTCACCTGGATATGGAGCTTCTACTCCTCCATTAAAGAAGAAGGTTACATGAGCGTACTTTTCTGTTTCTGCTATTCTCAATTGCTTCTTTCCTAACTTACTAATATACTCACCAAAGGTATTTTCATAAGATTGAGGTTTATATGCTACATGTACATTTTCTATAGTTTTATCATATTGAGTCATGCATACAAAATATAAATCTAAGGTTTCTCTTTCAAAACCAGCAAATTCTCTATCATTGATAGCTCTAGTAATTTCTCTAGCTCTATCCGGTCTAAAATTAAAGAAGATTACAGAATCTCCATTTTTGATAGTAGCTATTGGCTTACCATCTTCTAGGATAACTGTAGGAAGCACAAATTCGTCAGTTTTGTTGTCATTATAGGACTTTTCCATAGCTTCTACAGCACTATTTGCACTTTCACCTTTTCCATTAACCATAGCATCATAAGCTAGTTTTATTCTTTCCCATCTATTATCTCTATCCATTGCATAATATCTTCCAGATACTGTTGCAATCTTACCGTTACCAAGTTCTTTTAGATAATTTTCTACAGCTATTATATAGTCCTTTCCTGAAGATGGTGGAGTGTCTCTTCCATCCATAAAGGCATGTAAATATACTTTAGAAAGACCTTTGTTTTTAGCTAACTTAAAAATGGCTTTTAAATGATCAATGTGTGAATGAACTCCTCCATCGGAAACTAGTCCCATAACATGAAGTGCTCCATCATTTTCAATAGCCTTATCTACTGCAGCATTTAGAACTTCATTTTCAAAGAAGTCTCCATCTTCTATAGCTTTTGTTATTCTTGTAAGTTCTTGATAAATAATTCTTCCAGCTCCTATATTTAAGTGGCCAACTTCTGAATTACCCATCTGCCCATCTGGCAAACCAACATTGAGACCGCTAGCTCCTAATTGCACATGAGGATATTGTTGGAATAATTTATCAATATTAGGTTTATGAGCTGCTTTAATTGAATTTCCATCTTCTTTATCACTAATTCCAAAACCATCTAATATCATTAACATTACAGGTTTCTTACTCATCCTTTTATCCCCCTTTAAACTGAAAATACTGAATTAACACTTTTAAAGAATAAAAACCAAAAATTATGAAAGAAATTCAGCTTAACAAGCTGAATTTCCCAATATATTACATTTTGATGTCAATGGTCATTAATTAAAGTTAACAATTGATGCAAAATCTTCTGCTACTAAGCTAGCACCGCCAACTAAAGCTCCATCTATATCAGACATAGCCATCTGTTCCTTTATAGTTGATGGTTTAACAGATCCACCATACTGTATTCTTATAGCATCTGCAACTTCCTGTCCATAAAGGTTCTTAATACAAGCTCTAATAAATGCTATAGTCTCGTTAGCTTGCTCAGAAGTAGCTGTTTTACCAGTTCCAATTGCCCAGATTGGTTCATAAGCAATTACAAGTTCCTTAACCTGTTCTCCTGTTAATCCTGCTAAATCAAGCTTAACCTGTCTTCCTATAACCTCTTCAGTTATGTTAGCTTCTCTTTCTTCTAAAGATTCTCCAACACAAAGAATTGGAGTTAAGTTATGAGCAAAGCAAGCCTTTAACTTCTTATTAACTGTTTCATCAGTTTCGTTGAAGTACTGTCTTCTTTCGCTATGTCCTATGATAACATAATCAATTTTCATTGCTTCTAACATTCCTGGTGCAACTTCTCCAGTGAAAGCACCCTTTTCTTCAAAGTGTACGTTCTGAGCTCCTACCTTTATGTTTGTACCTTCAACCGCTTTTTTTACAGCATCTAAGCAAACAAAAGTTGGGCATATTACTACTTCACATTTTGCATCTTTAACTAAAGGCTTTAATGCTTCTACGGTTTTAACAGCCTCATCAACTGTATAATGCATCTTCCAGTTTCCTGCAATAATTGGTGTTCTCATTTTATAATCCTCCTTTTAAGGTTAACTTCCTATTTGTGAAAGGGCTTAGAGCACTTGCTCCAAGCCCCTAACATTCCAAATTTACCCTTTATTTATCGTTTAGAGCAGCTATTCCTGGTAATTCTTTACCTTCTAAGAATTCAAGAGAAGCTCCACCACCAGTGGATATATGAGTCATCTTGTCACCAAAGCCAAGATTGTTAACAGCAGCAGCGCTATCTCCTCCACCGATAACAGTAGTAGCATCGGAATCTGCCATAGCTTTAGCTACAGCTATAGTTCCAGCTGCAAAGTTCTTGAATTCAGCAACACCCATTGGTCCATTCCAAATTACTGTCTTAGCATCTTTTACTGCATCAGCAAATAATTTTTCTGATTTTGGTCCAATATCAAGTCCCATATATCCTTCTGGAACATTTTGATCTTCTGTGATAACAGCTTCTGCGTTAGCATCAAACTTATCTGCCACTCTGTTATCAACAGGAAGTAAGAACTTAACTCCCTTTTCTTCAGCCTTCTTAACCATATCTAAAGCATAATCTAATCTATCAGCTTCTACTAAGGAGCTTCCTATGGAATATCCTTGAGCCTTTAGGAAGGTATAAGCCATTCCTCCACCGATGATTATTGTATCTACTTTATCAAGTAAATTGTTGATAACATTTATTTTGTCTGAAACCTTTGCTCCACCTAAAATTGCAACGAAAGGTCTTTCTGGATTGTTAACAGCTTCTCCTAAGAACTTTAATTCCTTTTGAATTAAGTAACCACATACAGCAGTGTCAACAAACTTAGTTACACCTACTGTGGAGCAGTGTGCTCTGTGCGCAGTTCCGAAAGCATCGTTAACATATACATCTGCTAAGGAAGCTAAATCCTTTGAGAAAGCATCTTCATTTTTTCCTTCTTCTTTTCTAAATCTAGTGTTTTCAAGAAGAACTACATCTCCTTCTTTCATAGCTGCAACAGCTGCTTTAGCATTTTCTCCAACTACAGTGTCATCAGCAGCAAATACTACTTCCTTGTTTAGTAGTTCAGAAAGTCTCTTAGCTACTGGTGCAAGAGTTAAGCTTGGATCTGGTCCCTTTGCCTTTCCTAAGTGTGAGCAAAGAATAACCTTAGCTCCATTTTCTATTAAGTATTTTATTGTTGGAAGAGCACCAACTAATCTATTTTCATCTGTTATAACGCCATCCTTTAGAGGAACATTAAAATCACATCTAACAAGCACTCTTTTGCCTTTAACTTCGATGTCTTCAATAGTCTTTTTATTAAAACTCATTTAATTCACCTCTTATCTTTATTAAAAAAGCCTGGCCTCATAGCCACCTGTAGACGCCTGGGACTCCTAAAAGGAGCCCAGCATCAACACTACAAAACCAGACCTTTACTTCATTATTTATAAAATTTTTATCAATTATTCAGCATCAACCTTAGCAGCATGAACTGTTAAGTCAACTAATTTGTTTGAATAACCCCATTCATTATCATACCAAGCAACTAACTTAACGAAGTTAGGATTTAAGGATATACCTGCATCTGCATCGAATATAGAAGTTCTCTTATCATGGATGAAGTCAGTTGAAACAACTGCATCTTCAGTGTATCCAAGAATACCCTTTAATTCGCCTTCTGAAGCAGCCTTAACAGCAGCCTTAATTTCTTCATAAGTAGCTGGCTTTTCAAGTCTGCAAGTTAAGTCAACAACGGATACATCGATTGTTGGTACTCTGAAGGACATACCAGTTAATTTTCCGTTTAATTCAGGAATTACCTTACCAACTGCCTTAGCAGCTCCAGTTGATGAAGGAATTATGTTAGCAGCAGCAGCTCTTCCGCCTCTCCAGTCTTTCTTTGAAGGACCGTCAACTGTCTTCTGAGTAGCTGTTGTTGAGTGAACAGTTGTCATTAAACCTTCAACTATACCAAAGTTTTCATGAATAACCTTAGCTAAAGGTGCAAGACAGTTTGTAGTACATGAAGCGTTAGAAATAACCTTTAAGTCCTTTGTATACTTTGTATGGTTAACTCCCATAACGAACATTGGAGCATCTGCTGAAGGAGCTGAAATAACAACCTTCTTAGCACCACCTTTGAAGTGAGCTGAAGCCTTTTCTGTAGTTGTGAATACACCTGTACATTCAAGTATGTACTCTGCTCCGCAGGAAGCCCAGTTAATGTTTGAAGGATCTGTTTCAGCAAATACCTTTATTGACTTTCCATTAACAATTAATGCATTGTTAGCAGCATCTACAGAAACTTCTCCAGTGAATTTTCCATGAACTGAATCATAAGTTAGCATATAAACCATGTAATCCAAATCGATAAAAGGATCGTTAATACCCTTTACTTCTACTTCCGGATTTTCTAAGGCCGCTCTAAAAGCAAGACGTCCTATTCTTCCAAAACCATTAATACCTACTTTAACCATTTAAAGTACCTCCTTTAAAAATAAAATATATATTTAAAAATATATTTTAAGCAAAATTAAATAAAGTTATAAGATTAATTTTCTTTTAATAGTCTTATTATCTCTTTAGCAGCGTCTTCATCAGTAATAAGAACGCCATTTTCATTATTCCTCTCCGTAGCCAATATAGCTTCGGCCTTACTTTTACCACCTGCTATGGCTATAGGATGACTAATTTTTTTAATATCACTACTATTTATTCCAACTGTGGGCGTAGAATATACTACCTTTCCATTCCTATCAAAATAACAACCAAAGGCCTCACCTACTGTTCCCATATTTATGAGTTCAGTAATCTTTTCCTGTGGCACCCCTCTACGACGCGCCATTTCATCTGCACGCCCTATTCCATAAATAAGGACATTTGTATTCTTTATATGGCATATAATATCTTTTATATCTCTCTCATTTAACATAGTATCCAAAGCCTTATCACTAATATTGTCAGGTATATGTAAAAGCTTATAACTTCCACAAACCTTATTTGCCAAATTAGCTGCTAAAGTGTTAGCTTGTGTCTCAACTTGTTTACCCATGCCTCCTCTAGCAGGAACCACTAAAATATTATGTAAATTTTGAAGCTTTGGCATATTATCTATTACTTCTTTAATTGTGCTACCTCCAGTGAGTGCAATAATATCATCATTTTTAATTATTCCTTTTATGTATGAAGCAGCAACTCTGCCTAGTTCTTCCATCACAGTAATGTCTTCTTCTACACTCCCCGGAACTACAATAACGGCCTTAATATTAAGTTTTTTCCTTAACAACTCTTCAATTTCTGATAGACCTTTGATTTCATGTATAAAACCTTTTAGCTTAGTGAGCACCTCTTCCCCCTCAGATGTAACAATCATACCAGCAGTATTAACTTCTATTAGGTTAGCAGATTTTAAAAAATTAATTTCTGTCCTAACTATTCGTTCTCCAAGATTTAGATTGTTTGCCAAACTTCTTCTTCCTACCGGTTGATTATAATATATAGTTCTTAATATATTATATCTTTTTTCTAGTAGTCCAATAAGTTCAGGCACAATCTTTTCTTGCAACTTCAGAATTTCTTTCAAAGATAACACCTCTTTGGTCATTTAAGGTCCCACTATACTTTATTTATGTCCCACAATCTATTATAAAGTACTTCCATTAATTTTTAAATAGTTTTTTCAAATTTTTTTATACACTTTATATTTTTTTGTTATTAGACTTGAATCAAACTACTAAATAACTTTCAACTATTTAAAGTTCCATATATTTTACTTAAGTCTACAAATTTACATTTTTTATAATTTAACCTTTTTCATCCTTTAATTTTATTATTTTTTGTAATATAATATAAGTTGCAGAATAACGTTTACAGTTTTGTATTACTTCACAAAGGTGGGATGCGATGACTATGGAAACTATTGAAACAAAGGATAAGGTTGTTAATAGAAGACAATTCTTTAGAGTTGAACATTCTGTTCCTATTTGCGCAACTATGAGCCTTTATTCTGTTAAAGGAAAAATAGTAGCAACTCGATCAACTTATGTTTGCATTCAAAACATAGGTCCTGGAGGACTTTGCTTCTGGTCAGATTTATCTCTTCCTATTGTAGACACTGCAATTTATAGTTTTAAGCTTACCATTTTAGAATCCAATCTTACACTCTATGGAATTATAGTAAGAAGCAAGCCTATTAGTGATAATTTAAAAGAATATGGCGTTAAGTTTACTGAAGAGGAGAATAATAATTTAACAGAGATTACAAAAATTATGAACCAGTGGCCATTGCTTTAAGAAAGAAAAAAACTTCAGAATTAAAGTATAGTTGCAGCTTATGTAATAAAAAATCTATAGAAGACTGCTTTTCTTCAAGAAATAATAAGAAATAATAAAAAATATTAAAAACCGGTATTATATACTTATTATTTTACTTATAAAAGTTTAAAATGAACATAAGAGGAAGCAATAATAGATTTTCCTTCAAATCTTTATTGCTTCCTTAATTATAAACCTAAAAAGCAGCCTTATAAATATTTAATACATCCTTAGTGTTAAGAGTTTTGAAATTTCCTAAATCCCCCCATCTTGTTGCTTGCTTAGCCATCAATTCTAATTTATCCTCTTCAACGCCCACTTCTCTTAAAGTAGAAGGTATACCTAAACTAATAAAGTATTCTCTTGTCTTATTTATAGCTTCATTGGCAATTTTATAGCTATCTTGATTCTTATCTATGCCCCAAACATTCACACCATATTCAACAAATTTCTCTACGGTACTATCATCTAATACATAATTCATCCAATGAGGAGTCAAGATTGCCAACCCAACACCATGAGTTATATCATAAAAAGCACTAAGTTCATGCTCCATTGGATGCACAGCCCACCAAGGATCTTTTCCATAAGTTAAAAGACCATTAATGGCTAAACTAGAGGCCCACATTAAATTAGCTCTAGCTTCATAATTTTCTGGATCTTCAATTGCTATCTTTCCGTACTTTATACAGGTTTTTAAAAGTGCCTCTGCCATCCTATTTTGCAAGTAAGCTTCCTTTGTATGCTCAAAATACACTTCAAAGATATGACTCATTATATCCGCAGTACCTGCAGCAGTTTGATTTGCTGGTACTGTAAAGGTATATGATGGGTCTAAAATTGAAAACTTAGGATTCATATCATGATGCATTACTGCTAATTTTTCATTTGATTCTAAGTTTGTAATTACTGCACCAGCATCCATTTCTGAACCAGTAGCCGCTAAGGTTAGTATTGAAGCTATAGGAAGAACCTTTGTAATCTTATTTGAATCAAGGACCAAATCCCAAGGATCTCCATCATAATATCGGGCAGCAGCAATTACTTTTGCACAGTCAATGGAACTACCTCCTCCAATGGCCAATACTAGATCTATGTTGTTTTCCTTGCAAATTTGTGCGCCCTTTCTAACGGATTCTATTCTTGGATTAGGCTCTACACCGGCAAGCTCCCAATAGCTAATTTCATTCTCCTTTAAAATGCTTACAGCCTTATCATATATTCCATTTCTTTTTATACTTCCACCACCATACACTATTAATACCTTTGAGCCATATTTCTTTATTTGCTCTCCTAGTACACTGATTTGACCCTTTCCGAAAAATATTTCTGTTGGAATTGAATAATGAAAGTTTTTCATACTTATCACTCCTCCTATATACTAAATCTAAAACTTAGACTTCCTAGTTAAAATTTAACTATACAATCATAAAATATACGTATATTTTAATTAAATTTATACTTATTATTTTAAAAATATTATACCTCTATTAGTAATACACCTTAGCTTTTATACAATAACATTAAAACTTACAGCAAACAATTATAGGCTTGTTTATGATAGTGTAAAACCATGCTATAATTTTTTATAAATACCTTGACTCTTACGTCGTGTCGTCCATTATTCTGTTTATAGGAAGGAGATGAGCCAATGAACTTAATGACTATCAGCGAAGTAACAAAGGCCTTTAATGTTTCTACAAGAACCCTTCGCTATTATGAGCAAATCGGATTATTATCCAGTCAACGTAAGGAGGATTACGCCTATAGGGTTTATGATGAAAATGCTGTAAGACGTATTCAGTACATCATTATGTTACGGAAGCTACGTATTCCACTAAAGCAAATTGCTTTAATTCTAAATGAACCGGAGCATGTGAAAATTATAGAAATATTTCAAGAAAATATTAAAGAACTTAATAATGAAATATCTGCCCTTAATACCATACGTGATGTATTAAGAATTTTTACAGAGCGCTTGAAGGAAAGCACTGGAAGAAACATTAAACTAAACCTTCTTGAAGATGCTGATATCATAAAAGTCATTGAACCACTTACCCTTTCCAAAATTAAATTTAAGGAGGAAAAATCAATGGGTGAGTTAAATAAAGCTAATGAGACCCTAAATAAGTTAAAAAATGTCCGTGTGATCCTGCTCCCCCCCTGTACTGTAGCTTCCTATCATTTTATCGGTGAGAACCCAGAAGAAAACGCTGGTGCTGTGATGGATAAGTTTGTTCGTGAGAGCAAGTTATACGAAAAGAAGCCTGACTCAAAAATGTTTGGATTTAATCATCCAAATCCATCCCCTAATAGAACACATTATGGCTACGAAATATGGGTAACTATTCCTGAGGATATGGAAGTGCCTGCTCCCCTTGTAAAAAAGCAGTTTAATGGTGGATTGTATGCAGCACATACAATTAAATTCCCTGACTTTCATGAATGGCAGCTTTTGGTCAAATGGGTGGAAGATAATGATAAATTTTCAGCGAATTATAGTGAGCTTGGTGATGAAATCATGAGCGGATGCTTGGAGGAGCATTTGAATTGGGTTTATTCTTCTCATATGGGCTGGCCACAAAATGGCATAGACGGGCATATTGATTTACTTCTGCCCATAAAATTAATACAGTAAAATTTATTGTTATTACTTACATAACATATTATAATTGAAATGGTTTGATATCTATATATAAAAGACTGCTAACAAATATATTTTGTCAGCAGTCTGGGGGACTTAAGGGGATTATTTAAATAATTATTTATTTTAAATAATTATTTATTTTAAATAATTATTTATAACACAATCACTTGTTAATTAAATTATAAGAAAAATACGCCTTCACCAGTGTCCATATAGTGACAAAGCTTTTTAAGGGGTACTATTTAGCTTTGTCACTATAATGCTGCATCGTCTTCTTCTCCAGTACGAATTCTTATAACCTTAGCAACGTCATATATAAAGATTTTTCCGTCACCCATATCGCTACCGGTTCTAGCTATAGAAACGATGGCATTTACTATTTTATCAACATCCTTATCCTTTACTACCACATCTACAGAGGTTTTAGGTAAAAGATCTAATTCATATTTTTCACCCATCCACTGTTGTTCAATTCCTCCTTGCTGTCCAAAACCTTCAATTTCTGTTGTCATAACACCTTGGCATCCAACCTTTTTTAAGGCTGCTTTTACTTCATCAAGCTTTTCTGGTTTGATTATTGCTTTAATATGCTTCATTAAACAACTCTCCTTTCATCAATATCAACTTTAGCAGTTTCATCAAGAGTAATTGCAGAATATGCAGGCTTTCTTGATAAGAATTCAGGATATGCACTATTACCATGTTCTCCTATATCTAAGCCGCTGATTTCCTCGCTAAGGGTTACTCTAATACCCATAGTCTTCTTAATCACATACCATACAAGAAGTGAAGCTGGGAATACAAAGGCTGCAACTGCTAAGATTCCTATTAACTGTGTTCCTAACAATGATGCTCCACCACCATAAAACAATCCACTCACAGTAGATAAGCTAGTTACACCTTCTTTAGCAAATAAACCAACACAGATAGTACCAAAGATACCGTTAGCAAGGTGTACAGATGTAGCTCCTACAGGGTCATCTAATTTAATCTTATCGAAAAATACAACAGAAAATACTACAATAACACCACCAATGGCTCCTATGATTAATGAAGCAAGAACATCTACATAAGCACAACCTGCTGTTATTGCAACTAAACCAGCTAAGCATCCATTTATAGTCATTCCAAGATCTGGTTTTCCCAAATACAACCAGGATACTATAGTTGAGGTTAACACTCCAGCGAAAGCAGCAGTATTTGTAGTCATTAATATATGAGCAACATCACCAGGATTTGACATAGTCATTGTGGATCCAGGATTGAAACCAAACCATCCAAGCCAAAGAACAAATAATCCTATTGTTGCTAAAGGCATGCTGTGACCAGGTATAGGGTTAATCTTACCATCTTTACCATACTTTCCAAAACGAGGTCCTAATATTATAACTCCAGCTAAAGCAGCCCATCCTCCAAGGGAATGAACTACAGTGGATCCTGCAAAATCCTGAAATCCTATGGTAGAAAGGAATCCGCCTCCCCAAATCCAATGTCCTACAACAGGATATATTGCCAGTGTTAATATGAAAGAGAATACAATAAAGGATACATACTTAATTCTTTCTGCTACAGCTCCTGATACAATGGTAGCAGCAGTTCCACAGAATACTAGTTGGAAGAAAAACTTAGCCCAAAATGGTACATTTGCACCTAGTGTATAAACACTTTCATCAATATCTCCACCTAGTATAAACAAACCTTTTGTTCCTATAATGGGGTTATCTCCTCCAAACATTAACCCCCACCCCAATAAAAGAAATCCAAGAGAAGAAACTGCAAAAACTATAAAGTTCTTTGATAAAATATTTACTGTGTTTTTAGATCTAGCAAAGCCTGCTTCTACACAGGCGAAACCAAGATTCATGAAAAACACCAACACTGCTGCTAACAGCACCCATAAAGTATCAATTGCCATTTCAATATTCATAATAATACCTCCTTAAAAATAATTTAGGCGCATATCCAAGGTGCCACTGTGGACACGTAGGATACACGCCTTTGTGTAATATAAATTTTTTAAATTTACATTTAGCTTATAAAAGTTTTATTCCAGCCTTTTCACATGATTCATAAGTTTGGCTGTCCCAAATTGAAGCCTGAACCTCGCCAATATGAGCTTTAGCTAGCAATAACATACATAATCTTGATTGGCCTATTCCACCACCCATAGTTAATGGAAGTTCTCCATTTAGGAGCATCTTATGGAAAGGAAGCTCTCTTCTATCATCACATCCAGCCTTTGTTAATTGTTCATCAAGAGACTTAGCATCAACTCTGATACCCATAGATGAAACCTCAAAGGCTTTTCCTAATAAATCATTCCAAAATACAATATCTCCATTTAATTGCCAATCATCATAATCTGGTGAACGACCGTCGTGCTTTTCACCTGATTTTAACTTATCTCCTATTTGCATTATGAAGGCAGTTTTATGCTCTTTTAAATATAGATTTTCTCTTTCCTTAGGAGATACAGTAGGATACAAATCTTCAAGCTCTTGAGTAGTAACAAAGCTTACTTCTCTGCTTAAAATTACCGGAATCTGTGGAAATTCTTTTTTTACTTCATCAAGAGTATCGCATACAGCATTTACAATCAATTTCACAGTTTCTTTTAAATATTCAACGTTACGATTTTCTTTACTAATAACCTTTTCCCAATCCCATTGGTCTACATATACGGAATGTAATTCATCCATTTCTTCATCTCTTCTTATTGCATTCATATCTGTGTAAAGTCCCTCGCCGGCGCTAAAGCCATAAGTGTAAAGAGCCATTCTTTTCCATTTAGCTAGGGAATGAACAACCTCTGCTATTGTTTCTGTCTCTTTAATATCGAAGCTTACGGGACGTTCGATACCATTTAGGTTGTCATTCAATCCAGTTTTAGGATCAACAAATAGTGGTGCGGAAACTCTCTTAAGGTTCAAAGCCTTTGATAAATTATCTTCAAAAGTCCTCTTAAGCTTTCCGATAGCGGTTTGAGTCTCATAAAGGTTAAGCAAAGGCTTATAACCTTCTGGAATTGTAATTTTAGCCATTTCTTTTCACTCCTTTTTTATATATCTAGAAGGTTATTTTTACAGAAACTTTTGACATTTCTCAAAACCTTCATTATTTAATTAATATTTCATAAATTTACTTCATAAGATATTCATCTACAGCTTCTGCAGCCTTTAACCCTTCACTAATAGCTTTTACTACTAGAGACTGTCCCGTTCTCATATCACCTGCTGCAAAAACACCTTCTATGGAGGTCATGTACTTATTATCTGTTAATACATTACCTCTTTCATCAAGTTTTACATCAAGTTCTTTAAGCATTCCTTCATAAATTGGATTAGTAAATCCCATAGCAATGAGCACTAAATCTACTTTTTGCTCAAATTCGCTGCCTTCTATCTCAGTCATTGTAAATCTGCCCTTCTCATCTTTCTGCCATTGTACTCGAGCTCCATGTAGCTTAGTAACCTTACCGCCCTTTCCTTCAAGTTTCTTTGTGGTGATGCACCATTCTCTTATACAGCCCTCTTCATGGGAGGTAGAAGTCTTTAAGGTCCTTGGATACTCTGGCCAAGGCATGGTATCATCTCTCTCTACTGGTGGCTTTGGCATTATTTCATATTGATAAATTTCCTTTGCTCCTTGTCTTTTAGCCGTTCCAATACAGTCGGAACCAGTATCTCCACCACCTATAACAACGACAACTTTCCCCTTTGCATCAATATCCTTGAATTTAACTGCCTTTCCTGCATTCTTTCTATTTTGCTCTGTCAAGTATTCCATTGCAAAATATACTCCTTCAAGTTCTCTACCTTCCACCTTAAGATCTCTTGGAACTTGACAACCTCCCGCAAGAACCACAGCATCAAATTCTTCCTTAAGCTGATTAGCTCCATAATCTTTTCCTATTTCCCAATTAGTTTTAAAAACTACTCCCTCTTCCTTTAGAATTTCTATTCTACGTTCAATATATCTCTTTTCTAATTTAAAATCAGGAATTCCGTATCTTAACAAACCTCCTATTTCATCCTCTTTTTCAAAAACTGTTACATTATGTCCATAGGAGTTTAGCTTGTAGGCGGCAGCAAGTCCGGAGGGGCCAGAACCTACTACCGCAACTTTTTTGCCAGTTCTTAATTTTGGAACAACTGGTTTAACCCAGCCTTCTTCATAAGCCTTTTCAATAATAGATAATTCTATATCCTCTATAGACACTGGCTCACTGTTTACCCCAAGAGTACAGGAACCTTCACACAGTGCTGGGCAAATCCTTCCGGTAAATTCCGGAAAAGGATGGGTTAAGGATAATCTTTTATAAGCCTTTTCCCATTGTCCCAAATATACCATGTTATTATAATCTGGTATAAGGTTGCCTAAAGGACAGCCATAATTACAGAATGGAGTTCCACAATTCATGCATCTGGCACCTTGAATCTGAAGCTTGTCTGCAGGAAGCATTATTTTAATTTCTTTATGATCCTTTATTCTCTCCTCCACAGGTCGCTTTGCTGAAACTTCTCTTTTATATTCCTTAAAGCCAGTTACCTTACCCATATTAAGCACCTACCTTTTCCTTAGCTTGTAAGTCTGCACTTTCAGCCTTTCTTGCATTTAAAATTTGCTTATAGGCTGTTGGAATGATTCTCTTGAACTTACCTATATACTCTTGCCAATGATCTAGAATTCTCTTTGCCTTCTTGCTGTCTGTGAGTTTGTAATGCTCGCTTATCATATCATATACCGCTTTAATATCATCTTCTTCCTGAAGAACTTCAATTTCAACAAATTCCATGTTGCACTTATAGGAGAATTCTTCATTTTCATCAAGAACATAAGCTATACCACCGCTCATTCCAGCCGCAAAGTTCTTTCCAGTTTTTCCAAGGACAACTATTCTTCCTCCGGTCATATATTCACAACAGTGATCGCCAACACCTTCTACTACAGCCTCTGCACCACTGTTTCTTACCGCAAATCTTTCACCAACAAATCCATTAACAAAAACCTTACCACTGGTAGCTCCATACAAGATAGTGTTTCCTGCTATAGTATTTAAATCTTGCTCATAGGTAGCCTCTTTTGGTGTCTTAAGCACTAACTTAGCACCAGACAAGCCTTTGCCTACATAGTCATTAGCTTCTCCTTCAAGAATTAGAGTTAGCCCCTTAGCTCCGAAGGCACCAAAGCTTTGTCCTGCTGAACCTTTAAATTGGAAGGTTATAGTATCCTCTGGAAGACCTTCATGACCATATCTTTTAGCAATCTCACCGCTAAGCATAGCTCCCACTGAACGATTTGTATTTTTTATTTCAAATTCCCCTGATACAGGAGTTTTACTTTCTAGAGCCTGTCCTGCAATCTGAATTAACTTATAGTCTATTGACTCTTCTAATCCATGATCCTGTGCCATTACACAGTAAGGCTTTATTCTAGTAGGAACATCAGGCTTATATAGTATTGCTGAAAGATCCAACTGCTTAGCCTTCCAATGATTGATATCCTTGTTTACTTCAAGCATATCTACTCTTCCTACCATCTCATTTATAGTTCTAAAGCCAAGCTCCGCCATGATTTCTCTAACTTCCATGGCAAGGAAAGTGAAGAAATTAATGAGATGTTCTGGTTTTCCTCTGAATTTCTTTCTTAGTTCAGGATCTTGAGTTGCAATACCCATTTCACAGGTGTTCATATGGCAGTTTCTAAGCATTGTACATCCCATAACTACAAGGGCTGTTGTAGCAAAACCAAATTCTTCAGCACCAAGCAATGTGGCGATTACTATATCGCGACCAGTTTTCAACTGTCCATCGGTTTGTAGACGAACTCTGCTTCTAAGATTATTCATAAGCAATACTTGGTGAGTTTCTGCTAATCCTAGCTCCCAAGGTAATCCTGCATGCTTTATGGAAGATATAGGAGAAGCTCCAGTACCACCATCGTAACCACTAATTAGAATTACATCTGCATGGGCCTTAGCAACACCTGCTGCTATAGTTCCTACACCAACCTCTGAAACCAACTTTACACTGATTCTTGCTGAGGAGTTTACATTCTTAAGATCGAATATAAGCTGTGCTAAGTCTTCTATAGAATAAATATCATGATGAGGTGGTGGTGATATAAGGTCAATACCAGGAGTGGAATGTCTAACTCTTGCTATAGCCTCATCTACCTTTCTACCTGGAAGCTGGCCCCCTTCACCAGGCTTAGCTCCTTGAGCCATCTTTATCTGCAACTCTTGAGCATTAACTAGGTATTCCGTTGTCACTCCAAATCGAGCTGAAGCTATTTGCTTAATAGCACTTTTTCTGTTATCTCCGTTTTCATCAATTATATATCTTGCAAAATCTTCTCCACCTTCTCCGGAGTTGCTCTTTCCTCCTAGCCTATTCATAGCTATTGCTATAGTTTCATGAGCTTCCTTACTAATAGAGCCGAAGGACATTGCTCCTGTACAAAATCTCTTTACTATTTCACTTACCGGTTCAACCTCATCTATAGGAATAGGATTGCCCTTCTTGAATTTTAAAAGAGATCTTAAAGTACAGAGATTTTCTGATTGATTATTAACAAGATCTGTATACTGCTTGAACACATCATATTTGCCCTGTCTTACTGCAATTTGGAGCTTTGAAATAGTCATTGGATTAAATAGGTGGAACTCTCCATCCTTTCTCCAAGCATAATGACCACCGGTCTCCAATTCTCTAAGAGGCTTTCTTAAATTGTTATAAGCATTCCTATGTCTTATAAGCACCTCTTCTGCAATTACATCTAAACCTACACCACCTACTCTAGATGGAGTACCTTCAAAGTAAACATCTATAAATTCTTTATTAAGTCCCACAGCCTCAAAAATTTGAGCACCGTGATAACTTTGAATTGTACATATACCCATTTTGGATAATATCTTTAAAAGACCATGATTTATAGCTTCTATATAATTTTCCTTAGCCTTTTCTGGAGTAACTCCCTGGATGTCCCCATCTTTAATCATTTGTTCAATAGTCTCAAAGGCTAGATAAGGGTTAACTGCAGTGGCTCCATAACCTAATAGAAGAGCAATATGCATTGTTTCTCTAGCTTCTCCAGTTTCAACTATTATGGATACCTTTGTCCTAGTTTGCTCTCTTATTAAGTACTGCTGTAATGCTGCCACTGCCAATAAACTAGGTATAGCGGCATCATAAGCATCCACCTTCTTGTCACTAAGAACAATGATATTGTAACCTTCCTTTATACGTTTGGATGCTCTTTCAGTAATCTTATCCAAGGCTTTTTTGAATCCTTCAATGCCAGTATCATATTTAAAGGTTATAGGTATAACCGTAGTTTTAAAGTTTTTATCTTTGAAGTTTTTAATCTTAGCCATGTCACTATCACTAAGCACCGGACTTTCTATTTCTATAAAGGGGTTATCAGAAATTTCTTTATTTAATATATTCCCCTGAGAACCAATGTAGTTCATTAGTGACATAACCAGTTCTTCTCTTATTGGATCGATTGGAGGGTTTGTAACCTGTGCAAAAAGTTGCTTAAAATATGAAAATAAAAGCTGAGGCTTATTAGATAATACCGCTAATGGGGTATCATTTCCCATGGAGCCTATAGGTTCTGCTCCAGTCTTTGCCATAGTTGATAAAATAATATTTAAATCCTCAAGAGTGTATCCAAAGGCTCCCTGTTTTTCTTTCAAATCATTACTGCAAGTAATTTGCTCCTCCTCAACCTTTGGATAATCTTCAAGTCTACTCTTATTCTTAGCAATCATTTCTGCATAAGGCTTACTTGTACAAATTGTCTTTTTTATTTCCTCGTCTTCAATGATTCTACCCTCTTTTGTATCAATAAGAAACATCCTGCCTGGTTTAAGCTTACCTTTTCTCTCAACCTCTTCCGGTTTTATATCTAGCACGCCAGCTTCAGAAGCTAAAATTGCTAATCCATCTTTAGTTACAACATATCTAGCTGGTCTTAAACCGTTTCTGTCTACCGTTGCACCAACTTGTACACCGTCAGAGAATGCTATGGCAGCCGGTCCATCCCAAGGTTCAATTAAAGAACCATGATATTCATAGAAGGCTCTCTTGTAATCCTCCATTTTATCATCATGCTTCCAAGCTTCTGGGACAAGCATCATCATAGCATGACACATACTTCTTCCATCACATTCTAACAATTCGAAAATGTTATCTAAGGACTCAGAATCACTACCAGTCCTACTTATTATTGGATAAAGCTTTTTAATATCACTACCAAGAACATCTGACTCTAAAACACCTTCCCGGGCATGCATCCAGTTTCTATTACCCTTTATTGTATTTATCTCACCATTGTGAGCTAAAAATCTAAAGGGTTGAGCCAATCCCCAAGTAGGGAAGGTATTTGTACTATATCTCTGATGCACAACAGCTATAGCACTTTTAAAATTAATATCATCCAGATCTATATAATAGCTCTTAATTTGTTGAGCTACAAAAAGTCCTTTATAAACAATTGTTCTGCTTGATAAGCTACAAACATAGAAATACTCTGATCCTCTTTTAACAAGCTTATTTACTTCATTTTCAGTTCTTTTTCTAATAATATAAAGCTTTCTCTCAAATTCTCTTTGAGAACCACAGGTACTTTCTACGAAAACCTGCCTAATGGTAGGCTCCGTACCCTTGGCTGTTTCTCCAATTACTCTGTTATCTACTGGAACATCTCTCCAACCAAGAACTTTTTGACCTTCTTCTTCAATTATTCTTTCAAAAATCCCCTCGCATTGTAATCTAGCAGCGGGTTCTCTTGGAAGGAACACCATACCTACACCATAGTTAGGTGCCTTCGGAAGCTTAATTCCTAAGCTCTCACTGCATATTCTGAAAAATTCGTCTGGAATCTGCGTAAGAATTCCTGCTCCATCTCCTGTCTTAGGATCAGACCCAACAGCACCTCTGTGGGTAAGATTGTTAAGTACCTCCAAGGCTTTCTTTACCAAACCATGGCTTTTCTCCCCCTTAATATTTGCTACAAATCCAACTCCACAGCTATCCTTTTCATTACTTGGGTCATATAATCCTTGCGCTGACGGTAAACCTATTCCGTACATATTTCATAGTCCCCCTTATCTAAATTCCCCTTTAGCAGTGTAATTTTAAATTAGAATTACACTTAGCAAGGTATTATTTTGACATTCGTTCAATGCAATAAAGCAAAAAAGCAAAGGCGCCGCAGGTTTTATAACCTACAGCGCCTTTGCTGTTGTTAAAGTTATTATACCACCTTTTCATTAAAATGTAAATACTCACTTAAAAAAAAATGAAATAAATTTCAAACAATAGTAAAAGTAAATCCAAGGTTCTTTCATTATGAGAAATATATTTCTACTAAGAAAGGCTGCATCCTAGTCCATAAAACTAAATACAGCCATTAATTAACAATTTATAATTATTTATGATTCCTAATTAATATTAATTATTTCACTTCTCTAGGACTTCCTACAAATGCAGTAGCTATCATATTAGGTCCTACATGAGAAGCTATTGTTGCTGATAATTCTGATATCAGTATCTTTTTTGGTGTGCATGCTTCAAGTATATATTCTTTAAGCATTTGTGCATCTTCTGGACAGTTACCATGCCCAATAATTAAAGTTCTTTCTTCTATATTTTCCATATGTTCATGAACTTTATCAGCTAAAAACTTCATAGATTTCTTTCTTCCCCTTACATTACTGTAAGGTACTAATTTACCGCTATAATCAACAGTTAATATAGGTTTTATATTTAGAGCTGTTCCTACTACTGCTGTAGTAGCTGAAATTCTACCACCCTTTTTCAAATATTTTAGATCATCTACAGCAAACCAATGATTAGATCTTAATTTATTACTCTCTATCCACTCCACAATTTCTTCTTTTGATTTCCCCTGTCTTAATAAATCAATAGCTTCTACTATTAATACTCCTTGACCGATAGAGGCAGATAAAGAATCTACAACAGTAATATCCGCATCTGGATACTCCTCTAATATTTCTTGACGAGCAAGCAAGGAGTTGTTGAAAGTTCCGCTCATTCCAGAAGAAAAGCCTATATATATTATAGAATTGCCAGCTTTGTAATGCTTTTCGAATATTTCCTTGAATCTAAAAACATTAATTTGCGCAGTGGAAGGAATAACACCGGATCTTAGTTTAGCATAAAATTCATCATGTGATAGAGTTTTACCAAAATCGTCCAGATACTCGCAACCGTCTACATTAACTGGCATACCCAAAATATCAAGAATATCAGCATTTTCTTGAACATACTCTAATGTAAGGTCACAAGTTGAATCTGTAATAATAATACTGGCCATTTGTTCCCCCCTATTTCATATTTGGAAAATTCATTTGTCGTAATGCTTCATAAGCCATGATTGCAACTGAATTTGATAAATTTAATGAACGTGTACTGGTTTCAAGCATAGGCAATCTAATGAGATTTTCTTTATTGCTTTCACGGATATAATCTGGCAAACCAGAAGATTCACGTCCAAAAACAATAAAATCTCCTTGTTTAAAAGACACTTCTGTATATCTCTTAGTTGCTTTTGTAGTTGAAAAGTAAAAAGTAGCATCTGGATACTTTTGTCTAAGCTCTTCATAAGACTCATGTATTTCTAATTTAAGTTGTGGCCAGTAATCTAACCCTGACCTTTTTACCTGCTTATCATCAATACTAAACCCTAAAGGTTTAATCAAATGAAGAGTAGAGTCTGTTAGGACGCATGTTCTACCAATATTACCTGTGTTCTGCGGTATTTCAGGTTGAAATAGAACTATGTTTAAATTCAACCATAACACCTCCTTGCTGTTAATAATTCCAAATTATTCACATTATAATACAATTATTATTACTCTTCATATATTACCTCATAACTGCTAATTAGTAAAGCAATGATTTTTTCTATAATATATATTCCTCAACAACCTTAGCTACACCATCTTCTTCATTGGATAAGGTTATATATTGGGCTAAATCCTTTATTTCCTTATCACCATTTCCCATGGCTACACCAAGTCCAGCAAATTCTATCATAGATATATCATTTTCGCTATCTCCAACACAAATCACTGCTTCTCTTGGAATATTATAATAAGCTGCTAACATTTCTACTGCTCTCCCCTTGGATACCCCCTGACACATCACTTCAAAATTATCTTTTGAAGAACTTACTGTTTCTAGGCCATCACAGTCAGCCAGTTCCCTTTTTGCTTTTTGAATCTTATCCAAATCCTCATCAATGGCAATACATTTTAAAATGCTACTTTGATATTTTTCAAAAACATCTTTCCAATTCTTTACAAACTGAATTTGAATTTTATTACCTTCTTTAAGCTTTTCATTTATTTTTATATAATTATTAACATGGGCATTATTCCTTTCAGTAAAAATGGTGTTTGCTGTATGAAAGTTAGGTATTATCCCATAGGACTTAATTATATTTAAAATTCTATAGCAATTTTCTTTTCCTAATAAAGCTTCATATATAACTTGGTTTTTATCTTTTTCTCTAATAAATGCTCCATTAGCAGAAATTATAGGAGTCTTCAATCCTACTAAATCTGCATAATAATAAGCGGAGGTAAATAGCCTTCCAGTGGCAATAACAACCTTAACACCGGCCTCCTCTGCCTTCTTCAAAGCTATCTTAGTCCTATCAGTAATTTCTTTTTTATTATTTAATAATGTACCATCCATATCCACACAAAGCATTTTATATTTCATATTTATATACCTCCTTATTATAGAATATTAGCAATTTTTAAAATAACTACGCAATATTTAACTTAAAATTTTACTTTCTATAAATTAAAGCCGCCCTTTTTAGGCGACTTTAATTTATTATTTACCTTCTAAATATTCTATTATTCCTGCTGCTATATTTCTGGCAAGATTGTTCAAAACCTTGTTATCATTTAGTCTTTTAACATCCTCTGGATTGCTGGCAAATCCACATTCCACTAAAACTGCAGGCATTTTTGCTGATTTTATTACCTTAAAATTCTCAGACTTTACTTCTCTATCCTTCCAATTATCAGAAGTTAAAATTTTCTCTTGAATTTTTTTAGCCATAGCCTCGCTTTCCTGAGGCACAACATTTGTTTTAGTATAATAAGCGCTTATACCATTATATGCTTGACTTTTATCGTAGGAGTTAATATGAATTGAAACAAAGGCATCCCCATTGTTTTCATTAGCAATATCAACAATTTCTTGAAGAGCTAAATATTCATTATCTGCTAAGTCTTTATCCCTTGTCATTACTACTCTCTTACCATTGAAAATTAATTGGGGTCTTATTTCTAGTGCTATCTTCAAAGTTACTTCCTTTTCCAAAAAGCTATTATCATAAGCCTCTGTTCCTGGATCTCCGCCACCATGACCAGCATCTACTATAACAGTATGGGTAAAAGGATTCTCTTTCTTACTTACTAAAACCAATAACTCATCAGTGAGCTGATTAAGAAAAACAAAATTATTCTCCGAAAACTCCTTCTTTACAGTCAAAGTAGTACTTCCATCTAATTTAGATAAATATATATTTTTATCTACTTCCTTAAAACTATTAGAATTTAACTGATGTTTATCTACATTAACTAAATCTAAATAAATACAATTACTATCCTCTTTATAACCTTTATAATGCTCCTTGTCCACTAATTTAATTATGTACTTTTTAAAATAATCATTCTCCTCAAAGGAGATACTACCAGAATCACTAATATTAATTGAACCTTCTCCGGTCTTATTCTTGTTAGAAACTGTCTTTTTGGATTCTATAACTTCAGAGGCTACTATTTTATTAATAAAACGCTTACAACCGTTAAAAGCTAATACAAGTAATATAAATAATATGGACATAGATATACAGAATCTTATTTTATTCTTTATTCTTAACCTCACGTTAATGACACATCCTTACTCCTTTAAACGATTTTTTAAACATACAAGAAGTATAAGTAGTTATAATAATTTATATTTTATCATATAGCTTATATGTTTGAATAGTATTTTATTTAAATAATTCATTTTTTTGTATCTATCCTATTTTTGGCAAAAAATAAGACTTTCTGCATTTTTGCTGAAAGCCTTATTCTCAGTGCGGATAACAGGATTTGAACCTGCACGGTTTCCCGCTAGAACCTGAATCTAGTGCGTCTGCCAGTTCCGCCATATCCGCCTGTAATCAATATCCCACGCTAGATTTTTTTGCAAAACCAACGTAAGACTTTTGATGTATTTACTCTTATATTACATTATTAACGTAAAAAAAACAATAAGTTATCTTATATAAAATTATTTTCTTACATTATCAAACATAAGAACCGATACTAATTATAGTATCAGCTTTACAATTTAAGTGTTTCAATTATTAATTTGTGGAGGACACAACTTATAATATGTTCTTATTCCGTTTATTTCTTCAAAATCTCGTTCATGACTTTCTAAACTTTCATACACATCATATTGAACTTCTTCTCTTTCATAAAAGTTTTTAGCTATAAATTTTTCTTTTTGCATATTATACTTACTTTCCATATATTCACCTCAATCTATGTAAAGTTTATAAAATTCTACATTAAGTTTAATTTTCCTTTTGATTTAATATGAATCATATTTTCACCTTCCTATATAAAAAAATCCCACATCAGACAATTAGCATTTCTGCTAAAAATCTTATGTGGGTTTTTAAAGTTTCCAATGTTAATCTAATATAAATTATTGATTTTTCAGCGTTATAACGGAACTAGAACCTGTATCTAATGTGTCTGCCTGTATTACGCAAATAAGTATAAAACATATGCTAAAAAAACAACACTAAAAAATTTTTTTTAAAAAATACTTTAGATTATTCTCTTTTTTCTTCAAATATTGCTCAAAACTATAGTAAGTCTTGCTTTTTTCGAATTTCTTGTTCTTTATACCGCCGTAAAATTCAACATATACTTGTTCGGTTAGCGGAAGCAATATTTCTTGCAATTCTTTTTCTTGCCGCTGAGCAAATTCTTTATCCGTTAAGGCCGGATCCTTCTTTATTTTGTAGCGTTTCAATCTCTTTAAAACATAGCTGTATAAAGGAATTGTACTTTCGCTGTTTAACATTTTTCTTTTTCTGCTATTAGAAAATGCTATTCTTAATAATATAAGGCTTAAGACTAGTACAGTGATGGCAATATATATAATTCTAGAGCCTATCTTTAAGGTAATAGTATTATTTTTTTCATCTTTAGTATTATTCTTGTTGATAGTACTTGTAATATTTTCTGTTTTCTTTGTTTGTGTATTAATATCTGTTACTGGTTTTTCTTCATTCTGCTGATTTTCTTGCTCCTGTGTACGTAAGTTTTCTTCAAAGGCTGTAGGAGCACAATCACTTATTGCCCATACGTCATCCATTACAAGATACTCAACCCAAGCATGGGCGGTATCGTTAGTAACATTATATAATCCATTTTTTATTGTTGCATCATTCATCTTATAGCCTTCTACAAATCTTGCAGGTATACCTGCTATTCTATACATAATTGTCAAAGCAGTGGCAAAATGAACGCAATATCCCTTTGGATCTTCAAATAAAAAATAATCAACAAAGTCCTTTCCTTCTGGCAATTGGGAAGCATTTAAAGTATAAGTGTAGTTTTCAGATAAATAATTTCTTATCTTCTCAACCTTTTCTGAAACAGTATTACAATCCTTTACTAGGTTATATACTAAATCTGCTGTTCTTTCAGTAATACCTTCCGGTAGTTGCAAATATTTTTGATAGTTTTCATTCTGAAAATAGTATAATCCGTAATAATCCTGTTTTAAATTCGTAAAATCTGCATCATAAAATTGCACCGTATATTCGTTTTTTATGGTATCATTAGCCATAAATATGGCTCTATCTTCTGCAACAATTATACCTTTCTTACTATAATTAATGTAATTTGTATACATGGGTACCATAAAGGATGTAGTTTTTAAATTAGCAGGATAAATTGTAAGCTCCTTTAACTCCGTACTAGGAAAGAGATTTGAGGTATAATTGCTGTACCTAGCTTTTTCTACTTCAGGACTAATATTTGATTCAAAAGCTTGCAAATCTTCAATGGTGTTTCTCCAAGAAAAGCCAGTGTATTCATCCTTTACATCACCTTTTAAATAGTAGCTCTTATCACTTTTAACTTTAAAAGCTAAAGTTTTATTTAACTGTATAGGTCCACCTAATTTTTTCTCTGTATTTGAATAACCGGTTTGCCCCAAGGAAAAAACTCCCTTAGTAGCAGATTCTACATTAACTAAACCATTAGAGGCCTGTTGCTTTTTATCTAAAGCCTTTAATATAGATAAATTATCTTTACCTTCTATTTCCTGTGGCAAAGGTAAAGATATAATACTTGCAACAATAGTAAATACAAGAATATTTATAAATAATTTTTTACCATCAATAGAAGAGTATATACCCTTTTTTTGAAATTGCACTTCACTCTTTTTATAATTGTTAAGCATATAAGTACCTATAAAAATGATGGTAAAGGGAAGTATCATAGCTGTTACTTCACTTTTGTATTCCAAATACCAAAAAAATATCATTTCTGATAAAGATAATAGGAGTATGCCATTAGTAACTCTATGTTCATACAAAATGAATAAAACAATTAATATTGCTGGTAATGCAACAGTTATTATAGGTCTGTACATATAAAAAAAGGTAACTTGGCCATCATATAATTTATTGTTAATTATTCCAATATTATATATAATCTTTTGATAAAAGAAATCCATTATAAATGCTTTAAAGATAAAAGCAAAAATCACCAAGGCAGTAAAAAGAATAGCTAAAAATATAAATTTCTTAAAGGCAGTATTTAAGACTCCATTGAAAAAAAGATAGAGCATGATAACAGCTACATAAATCAAAGTTATGTAAAGATAGTTAAAGTCATCTATTCGATAGCAGATAGTCATAAGAATGAATATAAAAAGTATATTTATATAGTGTACAAATATACCTACTATATGCTGCTTAAACCACTCCATTTAATCACATCCTTTTTATAGATAACCAGCAACCACATTTTTGTTCTAAGCAAAAATAATAGCAAGATAAATTGCTGTTTTCATATCTATACGAATTTAGAAATATCAAATACCTTTATTCCTAACTTAGTAAGTTTTATAATATTCTCTTCATCTTCGCTACCAATCTTATTACAGAAAACAAATAAATTTTTTTTCCTTAATTCTACTTCTAAAAGAAATTCGCATAATTCATCATTCACTCTAGAAGTTATAAAGGCAATATTATTCAATGCTCTAATCTCAGCCTTACATCCTTTTAAATAATTTACAAATGATTCATTACTATCGCTCTTTTTATCTACAAAATAATCCATTAATTTAGAAAAATCATTATTATCTTTAATTAGAAATACCTTGGATTTTTCTCCATTAATATAAAGTTTTGAAACTATTTTTTTCTTAATTAAGTCAAAAATTAATGATGCAGAAAAATCTATTAACTTCTCCTCGGTAATTCCCTGTAGATCATATTGATAATTTGTGCTGTTCATATCCAAAAATACATTAAATTCTTCCCCGACAAATACTTCATTATTCTTTACATAGAGTTCATTGTATTTTGCACTAATCTTCCAGTTGATTCGATTTAGATTATCTCCTTCTCTATACTTTCTATTATCCTTTATAACATAAGGATCCTCTATACCAGAGCTACTCACCTTATAATTATTGAATAAATTGACCCCTTTAAATAAATCTGAAGGAATACTTACAATCTTCGGATATACTTGAATAACTGCTTTACTTTTATATACCTTATTACTTCTAATAATTGAAGCAGTATCCCTAAACGAAAGCTCTGAAGATCCGAAGTCATATTTACCTCTAACTCTAAAGCGAACTTCATATTTTAATTTTTTAGATTTTTTACCGCCTATATAAACCACATCTCCATTGTATCTAGGGCTAAGTTTTTTTAAGCTAGAATTATTCACAATCAAATAATGAACTGGAATCCAACTCTTATTTTTCAACACTATGCTAAAACTAACTGAATCTCCAGCGCTATATCTGTTACTATTAAAAAATATATCTAAATTTAAATTTCTACGATTAATTACTATTACTATAATGGAAAGTAACAATATTGCCACCACTGAATAAAAAAACCTATAGAACAGAGGTCCTCCTTCTGTAAAAGCTAATGCAAAAGAAAATAATAATAATATTACAAATCTCACATTAATCCTAAACATATTAATTCACCTTTGGTGCATGAACATGTTGAAGTAGATTAGCAATTACTTGCTCGCTGTTAAAATTATTTGCTCTAGCTTCTGAAGAAAGTGTTAATCTATGTGCAAGAACCAAGGCAACATTGTCTTTTACATCATCTGGAACAACATAATTTCTACCGTTAATTAAAGCAGAGGCCTGAGCAATTTTTTGAAGAGCTAGAGCTGCTCTAGTACTCATACCCAAGTTCAATAGCTTAGATGTTCTTGTAGCTTCTGCTAAATTAGCTATATATCTATTTATTTCTTGAGCTACCATTACTTCTCTACAAGCCTTTTGCAAGGCAATAATATCTTCTGCTCCTGCCACTGCTTCTAATTCTTCTAAAGGTTTTCTGTTTTTATATAAATCCAGTATTTGAGCCTCTGAATCTTTGTCAGGATAGCCAATGGTTACCTTGATCATAAATCTATCTAACTGAGCCTCTGGTAAAGTGTAGGTGCCTTCATACTCTATTGGATTTTGGGTAGCTAGGACAAAAAAAGGCTGTTCTAGTTTATAAGTATGTACACTTTCTGATACCTGATTTTCCTCCATAACTTCCAGCAAGGCTGATTGAGTTTTAGGAGCAGTTCTGTTAATTTCATCTGCTAATACTATATTGGCAAAGATGGGCCCCTTTCTAAACTCAAATTGCATCTCCTTTTGATTGAATATAGATATACCGGTTATATCGGAAGGAAGCAAATCCGGTGTAAATTGTATTCTGCTGTAGGATAAATTTAAAGATTTTGCTAAAGCTTTTACTAAAGTGGTCTTTCCTACTCCAGGAACATCTTCTATTAGTATGTGTCCACCAGCTATAATTCCTTTCATAATATCTAGAATAGAGTCTCTCTTACCAATTATTACTTTTTCCACATTAGATAAGATTTCTTGTATAATTACATTTGTATCTTTCATAAAATACTCTCCTTTGTTGCAAATTATATTAGCATATTTTTCATTATACCATATTTTTTCTTTTTACTATATTATTTTATCATATTATGCATTTTAAACCATTAACATAAATTTGATCAAAGTATATATACTTAAATTATTAAAAATAATCAAGTAATCACAATACTGCCTGTCCATTTTTTACTTAATCTTCTTTTTGAATCAATTTTTTTATTCCTTATTTTAGTATGTCCTGTATATGCGGTACTTCCTTCTGTGATAAGCACCGCATATACGGACAATATTAATTATTCCACATCAAGCTAATTACAAGTTTATATGATATAAAATAAGTTCAGTAATTTACAAACCTATATTATAAATTCCGTCAACCTTTTCATAATTATCCTTAGATATTAACTCTCTTGATATTTCCTTCCCATTTTTATAACCTATAAGATATACATTTACTTTATACCCTGTAACCGGTGCTTGAACCTTTTTAATAGTTCCACTAGGTAGGGAATCTACCGTATTGTAATATATTTTTGGTTCTTCTACATCTAATATCTCTGAATAAAGCTTATATTGTACTTCTGTAAGAGATTTATGTGAATATATATTAATAGTGATCTTTCCTTTTCCTGTTACACCTTCAATATACAAAGGATATTTTGAAGTGTTTTTAAATTTATAATCTATGCTTTCAGATACTGTAGCATCAAGGCCTGGCTCAATATAGGCCGGTACTAAAGAATGGTTCCTTCTACTTGTAGATTTAATACCTAACCTAATAACTGCATTATATAGGGTTGTAGAAACTTGACAAACTCCTCCAGCCACTCCGTCAACAAGCCTACTATTTACTATAACCGGTGCTCCTTTAAATCCATTAGCTAAGGTTCTCTTTCCTGTTTCCTTATTGAAGCTAAATTCTTCACCAGGCATTACGATTTTACCATTTAATTTACTTGCAGCCAAAGCTATATTATATGCCCTTCCTTTTGTTTCTGTAGAGAAATACGTAGTAGCACTTGAAACTTTATAGTTCACATCTTTTAAATCTTCAGCCTTTAATGTAGGATTCTCTGTTTTTACAGTGATGGTAACTTTATTATCTCCAGTTCCATATTTACTTATCTTGTCTATAATATCATTGAAAAGGATATCTTTTTCAACGGTTTTTCCAACTACTTCCTTTATTACAACAGGAGTACCATTTTCAATCTTTATCTTTGCATTCTGGGGAGCTATATCTACAGCTTTTTTTATATTTTCAATACACTCTCTCACCGCTGCTTCATCAAAGGTAAACTCTAAATTATACTGTTTCTTTTTCTTACTTTTTAACTCTATATATTTATTGATAAAATTCTTATCTTTTCCGTAACTAAAAGCTTTATTCAAGCATTTTGGCGCATCTATGTTAATTTTCATATCTTTAAAAGAAATAGGATACTCTTGTTTTTCATATACTGCAATAATTTTTTCAGTAGAAAGATTATTGTAATTTTTTGACAATAAGTTCTGCGCTTCTTCTAGTGACAATCCTGAAATATCAATATTTTCCACATAGCTATTAGGATATATTTTATTTTCCCACTTACTTACATAATAATAAATATACCCTACAGTTGTAACCATAAGCAAAATAAATAGTGATAAAAATCCTAGTAACCATCTTCTGTTTTTCATTCTGTCACCACCTATGTAATGATTTTGCACTTTTCCACAGAACTTAAATTAATGATACCTTGTTTATATTATCCGTAATTTCCTTTAGCTTTATAACATAAAATAAAAAACTGATTGCACAAATCCATCATTCATCTGCATTTC
This sequence comes from Clostridium sp. N3C, assembly GCF_900095445.1. Taxonomy (GTDB): domain Bacteria; phylum Bacillota; class Clostridia; order Clostridiales; family Clostridiaceae; genus Clostridium_AU. The sequence goes on along the minus strand of NZ_FMJL01000008.1, from coordinate 9,258 downwards.
TTATTACCATCATAATTCCATAAGTTAACTATTTAATCTTTTTTCTATATTTTTTAGTAGCTTATTAAAACTAAAAAAGGACATTCTCAGTATTTCTACTAAAAATGTCCTATCATATCATTATTATTTTTACTTAAATGATCATTGCTATTTTTTACTCTTTCTTAACTTCTTAATCTCCTCTTTCTCCTCTAAGGATACCCTCAAGGATTCAACAATCTTTTGAATAGCTTTATTTATACACCAATCATCCAATTGACCAGACTGAATAAAAATCTTAGTTTTTTCCTTATTAACCAAGTAGCAAGTGCTTATAAGCCAAGCCACCCCCATATTAACATAATAATCATGATTTTCTATGTTCTGAATAGAATCAAATATAAAATCTAAATATACTTCCTCTGTATAATAATTGTTTAAGGTTACTAATGCAAACCTTACAGACCAAGGTTCAGTACTTTTTATATACTTTGGAATTACCGAAAGAAACTCTTCCTTGTTTCCTTCAACTAATTTTCTAATATTAGAAACAAAGCTATCACAAAGAGCCCAATTATTAACTTTCTTTATATAGCAATCTATACTGCTCATCATATGGGAAAAACTTTTGAAGTTCACTTTGTACATTAACATGCCCTGAAGCAACTTTTCCTCATAAGAACTACCTGCAGAAACAAAATTATAAAAGCTTTCTAAGTCCTTATTTTTTTCAACTTTCCTCGCTATTTTTCTAAGCATAGGCATTCGTACATAATAGCTAAAGCCTATATCTGGTATTATCCTAGAATTAAATTTTCCATAAGCTTCATCGGAAAGTGACTGTAATAAATTGATAAATGATCCATATGCTTCAGCATTCCACTCTATATGGTCAAGTTCCTCAATTTTCATAGGTTCACCACTTTTGTCTTAAATTTTATAAGACCCTCTTTCTTTTAAGGATAATTCTATTATCTTATCTAGCAATTCTGGGAAAGTCATTCCTACTGCTGCAGCACTCTTGGGAAATAGACTATTTTTTGTCATCCCCGGAAGAGTATTAAGCTCTAAAATATAAGGCTCATCATCTTTAATAAGCATATCTACTCTAGCATAAACACTGCACTTCAAACTTCTCCAACAATCTAAGGCCAATTCATTAACCTTCTTCTGCAAATCATGCTTTAACTCAACTACTACTTCATCTGCTCCACCATCAGAATATTTAGCAGTAAAATCAAAAAATTCATTTTTAGGCCTAATAGCTATTGTAGGCAACACTTGACCATCCAATATACAGCAGGTTATTTCCTCACCTTTAATATATTCTTCTACCATTACTTCATTATCATACTTTAAAGCTTCTTTAATGAGATTAGTTAATTCTTCCCTATTCTTTACAATACCGGTAGCTACAGAAGAACCTCCACAGTTAGGCTTTACCACTAAGGGATATCCAATACTTTCTATAGCTTCATAATCTATTTCCTCTCCTTTGTTAACCATAACCCACTTTGCTGTATTAATTCCTGAAGCCTTAAGAACCTTTTTAGTCATATCCTTATCCATACATACAGCACTAGTTAAAGTGTTGCAACCAGAATAAGGAATACTCATAGTTTGAAGGACCGCTTGAACAGTACCATCTTCTCCAAACTTTCCATGCAAAGCAAGCAAGGCAAAATCTATATCTTTTACCTTTGAGAAAATGTCTTCCTTTTTATCTATTACAATTGGTACAACCTCGTACTTATCCTTATTTAAATTATCTACTATTTCCTTACCAGTCTTTAGTGAAATATCTCTTTCAGACGATATTCCCCCCATTATTACTCCAACTTTCATTGTTTTACCTCCAATTTAGTTCTCTCTTACTATGAGAAAATTATTTCATTAAATTAATATGGTCAAGAATTATTTGTTTAGTTCTTAAAATAGATGCGGGATTCATAGAAAATTCATCTAACCCGTATTCTAACAATAGAGGAATGGCTCTTTCATCTGCAGCCATCTCACCACACATGCCACAGCACTTACCTTCTTTATGAGCAGCATCTATAGTAAACTTTATTAGTCTTAACACCGCTAAGTCCATAGTATTATATAAATGTGAGATTTTTTCGTTGGTTCTATCCACCGCTAAGGTATATTGTATCAAGTCATTGGTTCCTATACTGAAAAAGTCCACCATTTTTGCAAATTCATCTGCTCGTACAGCAGCAGAAGGTACTTCTATCATTATTCCTAATGGAATATTCTCTTTAAACTCAATTCCTTGCTGCTTTAACTCATCCATACATTCCGTTAATACTTCCTTAGCTTTTATAAACTCATCCGGTGTGCTTATCATAGGAAACATGATTTTTAAATTACCATAAATAGATGCTCTTAAAAGAGCCCTAAGTTGGGTCTTAAATAGGTCTTTACGATCTAAACATAGTCTTATGGCCCTATATCCTAAAAAAGGATTCATCTCTTCTGGAGTTTTTAAATAAGGTAAACTTTTATCTCCACCTACATCTAATGTTCTTATAACCACTGGCTTATTTTCCATTTTTATAAGTACCTTTTTATAAGCTTCAAACTGTTCTTCTTCGCTAGGCATAAACTCCCTATCCATATATAAAAATTCTGTTCTGAACAATCCTATACCGTCAGCTCCATATTCAAGGACCTTATCCATTTCTTCTGTAGATCCAATATTAGCGGATATTTCTATATGCTTTCCCTTGGAATCTATTATTACTTTATTTTTTAATTCTTTAAGTTTTCTTTTTCCTATTTCAAACTCTTTTATTTTTTCCCTATAACTTTCTATAACCTTTTCTTCAGGATTTACTATAACTACACCTTCAACACCATCTACAACAACCTTATCGCCATTTCGTAGCTTATAAACTATATCATTAAGTCCTACTACCGCTGGAATTTCCATAGCTCTTGCCATAATAGCAGTATGAGAAGTAAGTCCTCCTACTTCCGTTAAAAAAGCTATAACATTTTCTTTATCAAGCTGGGCTGTATCAGAAGGTGTTAAATCCCTGGCCACTATTACAGTATTTTCTTTAATATTAGCAAAGGATTTAGAAACATTTCCTGTAATATTCATTATAAGCCTTCTGCCTACATCTTTAATATCTGACACTCTTTCTTTTAAATATTCATCTTCAAGCATAGACATTGTATCTATGTAGCTATTAATCACATCGTTCACAGCATTTTCAGCAGATTTTCCATGTCCCACCATTTCCTTCTGCACAGCATCAAGGAAATCTGGATCTTCTAACAAGATATAATGACTATCAAAAACCTGAGCTTCATCTTCTCCAATTTCCTTTGCTACCTTTTCTCTCAACTCCCTAATCTGCTCTTTCGATAAGTTTATAGCATTTAATAGCTTCTCTTTTTCATACTCAAGATTTAATGCATACTTAGTATCTAAATTTAGCTTAGGTTCTTCCTTTATAAATACAGTACCTATAGCATATCCCCAGGAAGCTGATATTCCTTTTATCATAACGCACCTCATTACACATTGAATTTAAAAGTATAATTATATAATATGACAACTGGATTGGAATTACAATATTCCTTCCTTTAATAAAAAATATCCTTCCTTTACTTTTTCTTGTTATTTTTAAGATATTCCTTGCATTTAGACGCAATGGCACATTGCGCACAATTAGGGTTTTGAGCCTTGCAAATTCTTCTACCATGGAAAATTAAAGTATGATGTGCCCTTATCCATTCATCCTTTGGTATAGCCTTAGTAAGCTGCCTTTCTGTTTCTTCCACGTTAGAAGCTTCAGCTAGTCCAATTCTATTAGATACCCTAAAGACATGAGTATCTACTGCCAAAGCTGGAATTCCATAGGCATTACTTAAAACTACATTTGCAGTTTTTCTACCTACTCCTGGTAATGTCATCAATTCTTCGTGAGTCCTAGGCACTTCTGAATTAAAATTCTCTATCAATGCTCTACTTAAATTTATTATATTTTTTGCTTTATTTCTATATAGTCCTATTTCTTTAATTTCCTTTTCTAATTCACTGTAATCTAATTCTGCAAAATCCTGTGGACTTTTAAATTTCTTAAATAGTCTTCCCGTTACCTGATTAACCTTTTTATCTGTAGTCTGGGCGGATAATACTGTAGCCACTAACAATTGAAAGGGATTCTCGTGTTCCAATTCGCAATGGGCATCTGGATACATCTCATAAAGGCTATCCAGAATTTCTCTAGTTACTTTTTTACTCCTCATTTTTCCTCCTAAAGTTTATTAATATTTTGACAACTATTTTCTATTATTATAGAATAGAAATATAGTCTTTTAAAGGGGATTTCCTAAGGATTTTTATGGTCACTGTAATCAGTCTGTAATTTTCCCCTATATTATTTAAATGTATTTTTTGTGAAAAGATATTGTTAAATTTTTAACTTTTTATGTAAATACTATTTATTAATATAACACAAGATAATTTACCAAGGAGGATTAGAAATGGATGTTTTGATCAAAGGGATCACTTCTATAAGCTGGCAAATGCTAGTTATGTGGGCAATTGGAGCTTTACTAATTTACCTGGCTATAGCTAAAGACTTCGAACCATCTCTATTACTGCCTATGGGCTTTGGAGCTATACTGGTAAATATACCCTTTACCGGTGTCTTAGGTGAACATGGACCTCTAAGTATACTTTTTAATTCAGGTATTGCCAATGGTGAACTCTTTCCTTTACTGATTTTTATAGGTATAGGAGCCATGATTGACTTTGGTCCGCTACTTCAAAATCCATTCATGCTTTTGTTTGGTGCTGCTGCTCAATTTGGTATATTCTTTACCATAGCTTTAGCAAGTCTATTTGGTTTCAATATATTAGATGCAGCTTCTATTGGAATAATAGGCGCCGCTGATGGTCCTACATCCATATTCGTAGCAACTAAATTTGCTTCAAAGTATTTGCCTCAAATAACTGTGGCTGCATACTCTTATATGGCATTAGTACCTGTAATTCAGCCTTTTGCTATTAAATTGGTTACTACAAAAAAGGAAAGACAAATTAGAATGAAATACAAGGCCTCTGATGTATCTAAAACTACTAGAATCCTTTTCCCTATACTAATAACTATTATAGCCGGTCTTATTTCTCCCGATTCTGTGGCTTTAATAGGTTTCTTAATGTTCGGAAATTTACTTAGAGAATGTGGTGTTTTAGAAAGATTATCTACTACAGCACAAAATGAACTTGTAAATATAATTACCATATTGATAGGTATTACTATTGCTAGCACAATGGAAGCAGAACGTTTCGTTACTGTAGATACTTTAATAATAATAGGATTAGGTCTAGTGGCCTTCGTATTTGATACCATTGGCGGAGTACTTTTCGCTAAATTTATTAATCTATTTAGAAAAGAAAAGATTAATCCAATGATTGGTGCTGCTGGTATTTCTGCTTTCCCTATGTCCGCTAGAGTTATTCAAAAGATGGCTCAAAAAGAAGATAACCAAAATTTCATACTTATGTTTGCAGTAGGGGCAAATGTAGCAGGACAGGTAGCTTCTGTAATTGCAGGAGGATTAGTACTATCCTTAGTACCTGCATTATAATTTTTCCAATTAGAAAAAGGAGTGAATTGAATTGCTACAAGATAACTTTTTAAAATCCTTAAAACTTATGGGGATGGGAATGACAGGAATCTTCATCGTAACTTTTATTATATATTTAACGATAAAATTACTATTAAGGATCTTTCCTGAAAAAAACAGTGACAATAAATAAATTATCTTATAAGAAATAGGACTGTCCTACTATTGTTTTTACACTAATGGACAGTCCTACTTTTATGTATAAAATATTAACAAAATACTTTAGCCTATTTATTATCTCCATAGACTCCTCTATATTCCTCAGGTAATAAATTAGCAATACTTTTCATTAAATACTCCAAAACTCTATCATTATATTGGTGCTTATCTTCATCTTTATTTTTTTCAGGAATGCTAATAGGCTTACCAAAAGAAACATTTACATCTGCATGATAAAATTTCTCTGCTCCCATATCTCCTTCTTTATTTATGGGCATTAACTTTTCCGTTCCCCATATACCAACAGGAATAATTGGTACCTTTGTAACCTTAGCAATAAGTACTACTCCTTTTTTTGCCTCTATCATACTACCGGTTCGACTTCTAGTACCTTCAGGGAAAATAAAAATACTTTCTCCAGACTTTATTGTCTTTATGATAGAATTTATAGCTTCTTTATCCGCAGAGTTAGGCTTTATGCTTATGCTTTTAACTATACTCATACCTATATTAGTTAAAGGGTTATTGGATAACTTCATCCCTGCTACAAAAGTTACATTTTTATCTTTAAGAACCTTTTGTAATACTAAACCATCAGAATTGCTAAGATGATTTCCTATATATATAACTGGTTCCTTTATATTTTCTATATTCTCTTTACCTAATATCTTAATATTGGCATACTTATTCAAATACCTATCTACAACCTTTTTAGATACATACTTTAGCATTCCCTTAGGTAAGTAACCTATTAATTTTGCAGTTCTAGAGGAAATCATGGTTATTCCACCTTTCAGTTGTAATTCTATAATCTATTATAGTTACTTATCTAAAAAATGTCTATTAGAAAAGCTGTAAAGAAATAAAGAAGGGATTTCCCCTTCTAAATTATCATTTCATTATATATTGTTCTTACCTTTCCTCGATAGTCGCTTATTGCTATAATGTTCTTTGGCTTCTTTAAAATTACTCTAGCCGGTATGCCTACTGCAGTAGCATTTGCTGGTACATCCTTAAGAACTACCGCATTAGCTCCTATCTTTACATCATCGCCAATTTTTATTGGACCTAAAATCTTTGCTCCAGCACCAATAATTACGTTGTTACCTATGGTAGGATGCCTTTTACCCTTATCCTTGCCTGTACCACCTAAAGTTACACCGTGAAATATAGTAACATTATCTCCAATTTCTGCTGTTTCACCAATTACTACTCCCATTCCATGGTCTATAAATAGACCCTTACCTATTTTAGCTCCTGGATGAATTTCTATTCCAGTTATAAATCTACTTATTTGAGAAACTAATCTTGCTAAAAAGAATAAATGTTTTTTATATAAAAAATGAGCAATTCTATGAAATATAATAGCATGTATTGATGGATAAAGCATTAATATTTCAAAACTACTTCTAGCAGCGGGATCGTTCTTCTTTACAGCTTGTATATTTTGCTTTAAATCACTAAACATAACATCACCCCTTAATCTTGTGATTTTCAAATAGAAAGCTATCCTTTTCTATTCCATTAAAAAAACTTCGTCTCATTTTTAGAGACGAAGTTGAATACTCCGCGGTTCCACCCTAATTAGATATAGAATCTCACTCCTTCGAGCACAAATTACTAAGTAACGCTATGCTCTATCGCTATAACGGGCGACCCCGGTGTTCCCTACTTAATTTCAGTCCACTACTCCGAAGGGCACTTCACATAACCGAACAATAGGAATATTCCACCAAACTATTCCCTCTCTGTAAAGTCTAATTATGCTACTCTCCTTCTTCAATGTATTTCCGAGCATTTTACTGCGATTTATACTTACATTATATGCTTTTTAAATCATTTGTCAACATGTAATTATAGTATTCTTAAATTAATTATCATTTAATATTAGGAACAAAATCTATGCTTACCTATTACTTTAATAAGTGGTCTAGACCAAATCCACTTATTTGTTGTCTTGGCTGGATTAAAATAATATAAGGCTCCACCGCTAGGATCCCATCCATTCAAGGCATCTCGAGCAGCATTTATAGAACTTTGTTGAATTTCTGCATGTATTTGACCATCTACTATTGCAGTGAAGGCACCGGGTTGATATATAACTCCAGCTATAGTATTAGGAAATCTAGGATCTCTTGTACGATTTAAAACTACAGCTCCTACTGCTACCTGACCTTCATAAGGCTCTCCTCTTGCTTCTCCATTTATTAATCTAGCTAAAAGTAAAACGTTTTGATCATTTGTACTGCTAGTGGCTGCAGTGGATTTGGAAGCTGTTCCTGTATTTATTCCTAAAGCGGCTAAGGTTTTATTTCCAACTACGCCATCTACAGATAATTTATTTTTTTTCTGGAACTGTTTTACCGCTGCAAGAGTTGCGTAACCGTATATACCATCTACACTTCCATTATAATAGCCCCAACGCTTTAGTCGTGTTTGTATTTCTCTTACTACACTACCTCTAGAACCATAGGAATAAGTAACTGCATCAACCTCCATATTATGAGAGGTAAAAAGAAATGTACTAATTATGTATGTTACTAATGTTATTACTGCTACAAAAATCATCTTTTTTCTTTTAATTACCTTAAACATCAAATTCACCCTCCCTCTATATTACTAAATTTATTTTGCGCTTTATGGCAAAATAAATGCGTATTAGGGTGAAAAGAAGGGTGAATTTACATTGTACAGCCTCATATATTGCAGTATAATTGAACTAACATAATTATTAAGATATTTTAAATTCAATATTATGTAGATAAAGTAAGGAAGTTGATATAAATGACTTATTTAATTATATATATACCCTTAGCTTTAATAGCACTAAGTATTATTGGATATATCCTACCTAAAATTATATCTATTATAAAAAAGATATGTTTATTTATAACTAGCGGTCTTGTTAGATTTATTGGCTTATTTAAGAATAAGAGTAAAAAAACTGAGCCTAAAATTATTACACTTGAAGAAACTATTGAAGATCAAATAATATCTGAAAATATAAATAATCATCAGAAAAATAATCTTACAGTTACATCCTCTTTATTATTTAATGCCAAAAAAAATACTATTGCATTAAATAATATCAAGAAGGGATTAAAAACCTTAAAAGATATGGAAAACTTAATTAATAAATTATCAAATGAAAGCAAAAAAAGGTGGGTTCAGTTTGATTACGAAAAATATAAAGCAAAAATCGACGGTGATTACGAGGTAGCTGAATATATATTAAGAATGAATAAAAATTTGAAATATCTCTACGATATAACCTTAGAATGTGAAGGAGAAATGGTACAATATGACCATGTACTCTTAACTAATGAAGGAATATACATACTTGATGCTTCAATAATTTCAGGGAAAACTTATGTAGACAAAGAAGGAAACTTTTTTAGTATAAATAAAGATGGTACAAAAACACTTATGGATAATCCCTTCGACCTTTTAAAGCATAAATCTCAATTATTT
>NZ_FMJL01000052.1 GCF_900095445.1 Clostridium sp. N3C | reverse complement strand
AAAAAGTGTACAGCAGGCGAAAGCCTGTTTTTTGCATTTATAAAATAAAATTAACTTAGGATCCATTCCAAAGATGAAGGAAATGATTATAAAAAGGCAGCAAATGCGGTTTGTAAAGGCTTTGATCATGAAGATGATAATGATCTTAATGGATATATGCTTGGAATAAATATGTCCAGTTTTCATAAATATTTGCTTTTTATTGCAAAAGCAGATAATGGTGATTATCGCTCTTATGGATTAAATTGATAGCATGATTTTAATTATTATGTTTTATTGAGCCTTTATTTACAGTTCCAAAATAAAGAGCATGTTAATTAAAATAGCATGCTTTTTTATTGGGTCAATTGTAAAGCAAGCTACCATTTTGTAAAAACAAATGCTAGCTTTGGAACGGACAATCAAACATTTGCAAGGCAAATATAGTTTTTGTACATCTTATTTTTCAATTAAGTAATTAGTATCTTTTTGACGTCATAGGTATACCTTATGGCAGAAGATTTAAACCTATTAAAATAGGTAAACTTGTTATATAATAATACATGGTGATATAAATGAAAAAATTGATACTGGCAGAAAAGCCTTCAGTTGGTAGAAATATAGCTGAAGCTTTAAACTGCAAGCAGAAAAAAGATGGATACTTAGAAGGGGAAGAATATATTGTTACCTGGGCCTTTGGTCATTTAGTAACACTTTGTGACTGCAAAGATTATGATAAAAAGTTTGCTTTATGGAACTTTGAATATTTCCCCTATATACCAGAAAAATTTAGGTATAAGATTAAACCGAACGATAAGAACAAAAATAAGGAAGATACAGGGGCTAAGAAACAATTAATGATTATTAAAGCTCTATCAGAAAGGCCAGATGTAGAGAGTATTATAATTGCTACGGACTATGATAGAGAAGGAGAGTTAATTGCATTATTAATATTTTCTTATATAAAAACAGATAAGCCTAGGAAAAGAATACTGATAAATGAATGGACACCTCAGGAAATTAAGAGAGGATTAGAAAACTTAAAGACCAATGAAGAAATGAAACCGCTGCAGGATGCAGGAGTCAGTAGACAGCTTGCTGATTGGGTAATTGGAATAAATTTCACTTCTTTAGCAACTTTAAAATTTGCTAGAGGAAAAGGTAGTTTACTTAATATAGGTAGGGTACTAATGCCTACTTTAAAAATGATATACGATAGAGAAATGGAAATTAAAAATTTTAAGTCGGAAACTAACTATGAATTAATAGTTGAGTTTATGGCTGAAGGAGGAAGCTATAAAGGAAGGTTTTTTCACGGAAAAAATGATAAGTTTCCTAAAAAAGAAAGTGTAGAAAAATTAAAAAAAGAAATAGAGGGTAAGAGGGGGATTATTGAAGAAAAAAAGGTAGAAATAAAGTATGAATATTCTCCTTCTTTATTTAATCTAAGTAATTTACAAGGTCATATCACAAGTAAATATAAAGGATGGACTGCAGATAAGGTATTAAAAGTGGCACAAAGCTTATATGAGAAGAAGTATATAACTTATCCAAGAACTGAAAGTACAGCTCTAGAGGAGACTATAAAGGATAAGGCTAAAAATGTATTAGAAACTTTAAAGGCAGATCTTCCTTTTAAAGATGAAATAAAGTTTAATGATTCAAAAAAGGTATTTAACAACGCAAAGGTTGAAAGCCATAGTGCTATAATGCCAACATATATTAAACCTAAAAATCTATCCCAGGATGAAGCTATAGTATATGATGAAGTAAAAAACAGATTTATCTCACAGTTTATGGAACCAGCAGAGTATGAGAATACGGAAGTTATAACTAAAGTAAAAGGTGAAAATTATGATCGATTATTTATTACAAAGGGAAAGATTCTTAAACGTAAAGGTTGGTTAAAGCTTTATAAGGAGGACAAGAAGGATGAACTGCTACCACCTTTAGAAAAGGATGAAGAAGTAGATATAGTTAAAGCGGATGTTGTAACTAAGAAGACTAAGCCTCCTGCCCATCATACAGAAAAAACTCTGTTGAAAGCTATGGAGACTTGCGGTAAAAACAGGGGAGATAAAGAGGATGATGATGACAGCATTTTATATGGTTATTCTATAGGAACTGCTGCCACTAGAGCTGAAACTATAAATAAACTAAAGACTGCTGGATATATTTATGCAAAGGGTAAGTCTTTGCTTATAACTGATGTAGGTATTAAATTAATTGAGAACTTTCCTGTGAAAGAAATTATGGATACGGACTATACAGGAAAACTGGAGAAAAAGCTTTTTGATATGGAAAAGGGCAAGTATAAAAAGGAAGATTTCTTAAGGGAAATTTATAACTTTACAATAAATGGTGCTAAGAAAATAAAATTCTGTAAAAGTATCATAATAAATGATAAAAGAGAAAAGGATAAGGTAAATGCAAATTAAGCAGAACTATATAGGTTCTGCTTAATTTTTTAATTAATATCTATTGTGTAGTTTTTTTTCTATAACCGTTACTACAGCATACATTATATAAGCTATGATAGATAGAATTATAATACTCATCATTACCATGTCTAGTTGTGAAATTTGACCGCCGTAAACTATTAGAAATCCTAGCCCCTCTTTAGCCACTAAGAATTCTCCCATAATAACTCCAACCCAGGATAAGCCTACATTAATTTTAAGTGCAGATACAAGGGTAGGTATGGAAGCGGGTATAATAAGATGAGTTAGAATTTGAACCTTACTGGCGCCAAAAGTTTTTAGAAGTTTTACCTTATCTTTATCTACTTCTTGGAATCCAGATAAAACAGTTATGATTGTAACTACAATAGAAATTAATAGGGCGATAATTACTATGGCTTTCATTCCGTTTCCTACCCAAAAAATAATTATAGGAGCTAGAGCGACTTTAGGTAGGGCGTTTAATACTACCAAGTAAGGTTCTAAAACCTTTGAAATAAAATCAGACCACCATAGAATTATAGCAATTACAGTACCTAGTATAGTACCTAAAATGAAGCCTAAAACTGTTTCGTAACAGGTAATCCAAATGTGTTTAAATAAGGTACCTTCATTATAAATTTCAACTAAACTTTTTATTATACGGGAAGGACTACTGGTTAGGAATGGATCCAAAATTTTAAAGTCGGCTAGCACTTCCCATAATACAAAGAATAAAGCTAGAATTGCTATTTGTGTAAAAACTACTTTTCTATTATAACTTTTTATTTTTTTTAAATATTGTTTATGCTCATCACTGATCTTCATCTAAATCCATCTCCTTCCAAATCTCGTTGAAGTACTCTCTAAACTCTGGAGCATTCCTACACTTTAATGGTGAGTCAAAGGAAGTTGAGAAGTTGATGGATATTTCTTTTTTAATATAGGCTGGTCTCTTAGATAAAACAACAACTCTGTTGCTGGTGGAAATTGCTTCAGCAATATCGTGGGTAACCATAATAGCAGTTTTGTTTTCTCTTTTTATAATCTTATAGATATCATCACTTACTTTAAGGCGATTTTGATAATCTAATGCAGAAAAGGGTTCATCTAATAGAAGTACTTCTGGATCTAAGGCTAAGGTTCTGATTAAAGCGACCCTTTGCCGCATACCACCAGATAATTCTGAGGGTTTATAGTCCCTAAAGTCCCATAAACCATAATTTCTTAAAAGTGATTCTATCTTTTCTTTATTGCTAGAATTAAGTCTATGCTGAATTTTTAAACCAAGGGTTACATTATTCCACACCGTTAGCCATTCAAAAAGATGATCTCTTTGAAACATATATCCAAGCTTTGGGTTATAGCCTTGAATTTTTTTATTATCAAAATAAACCTCTCCAGAGGATGGCTTTATAAGACCGGATATAATATTTAGAAAGGTAGATTTTCCACAACCGGAAGGTCCAACAATGCTAATAAATTCTCCTTGATTAACTGAAAAATTTATATTTTTAAGTGCTGCGGTTTCGCCTTTAACAGTGTGATAATTCATGTAAATATTTCTAAGTTCTACTTTGCTCAAGCTATCAACTCCTTGCAATCCTATATTGCATTATATGATTGAGGAGCTTTACTTGTTATAAAATAAAGGCAGAGAAAATTCTCTGCCATAAAACATTATCTACTTGCCTTGTTTAGGGCTCTTCTAACAGCTAACTGCCAGTTTCTAACGTAGGACTTGGACGCTGCATCCTTAAGGTTAGTTGTTATTCTACTAGTATCAAAATCATAGTTTTGGTTTTCAATAATTGAACTAGCCAACATTGAGCGTACTCTAGTGATAGCTTCGTCAACAGTATTTGTTATAGTACCGGATATATTGTTTGATCTATTATTATCTGTTATCATTCCTGTTATTCCATTTTCTGTCTTAGTAAGTTCATTTTTAGTGTTGCTGTTATAAATGCTATCCTTTGGATTAGTTCTTGTTAAGCTATTAATAGTACGAGGGATGGTGTTATCAGTATCAGTAATGGTATTAGGAGTTTTATTAGTTACAGTTCTTGTACCAGTAATATTATTTCTATTTAGAGCTACATTACTATTAATCCCCGTTGTCTTATTAGTTTTTCCTGTTACATTATTTGTTGTATTATTTATGGAAGTAGTTTGCTTATTTCCAGTATTCTTAATGCCTTTATTGATAGTAGTGTTATTATCATCAGTGTTACTATTAGGGCTTATAGTAGTTAAATCAACGTCAACTATTCTACCATTACGAACAGTAACTATAGCCATTTGACGACCTTTAGAAGTCATATCACCATAGCCAGTATAAACACCATCTTTGTAGCTTTTAGTAGTTTTATTAATTCCAGTAGTAGTTCTAGTATTTTGAATTACGTCAGCATTATTGTAACCTATATTCATATTATCATTTCTAACAGTATTTCTTGGAGCACATCCTACCATGCTTAAAAATACTAAAGATGATAATGTAACACTTAAAGATTTCCTCATTGGTAACCCTCCTTAAAAACTAAATAATTTAATTTAGTTAAGTAAGCTTAAGAAATCCTGTTACAAATTTAATTTAACCTAATTATTAAGAAAGTATGCTTGTACTCTTATGATGTATTTCTGAGAGTAATGCACTATTTATGAGTAATAGTATTTAATAGGCATAGAGTATAGTGTCATACAAAATAAGTTTAAATGAGCAGTTTGAAAAAGATTTTTTGGTTGATAATCAATTAAATAACAAAGTAAATAATGTGACCACAAAATTTTGACTTTGAGGTCACACATTATTTATTTTCACACTATTTTGCTTTATTATTTATATTTTATTGGATAATTTTTCGACGGGCTTAAAGCCACCATTCTTAGTAAAAGACATGTTGCATTTAAAATTTGACATTGAATCTGATGGATCAATCATATCCATATTTAATGAATTCAAAATGGCTTTATCTATTAAAACAGACAAAAGTGTAATATTTTCTTCAAAACCAGTTTTACTGTTAAGTATAATATCATTGGCATGTATTAAAACATATTGAATAGGTAAAAGTGCAAATATATCTCTTGCTATTCTTAGAACACAACTACATACATAATCCTGAATTAAATCTAATTTTTTTGTTTTTGGCATAGGTTTAATTGAAAGTTTTCCTGTAGGAGTTAATGTTTTTTGCTCATTAGGTATAACATTATTGGACATTACTTGAAACTCAACTTCAACTAAATTTGGATTTTCTATGGAAATATCAAAGCCACTTCCAAACTCTAGAAGATCATTCAGTGGTTTCATCTCGTCAATTACAGATAACATACTGTCAATATCACCATTTAGTATTTTATGTGAAAGATTATATAAGTGCTCCCAATTCTCATAATCTATAAGATCTTCTTTCCTTGATTGCTCTATGTTATTTTGAAATTCAGATTGCTTTTTTACTAGTAATGATTTAAAAATTTTTTCTAGAAGATTTGGCTTATAGCTATTATAAATACTAATAGCTTCACGTTCTTTTGGCCCAATATCTTCTTTATTAAAAGGAGGCGAGGATTTGCTAATATACTCCCAATCTATAGGATCATCACATTCTTTATGAAGAGATTTAATATATTCAATCCTTTTTTCGAATTCTTCAACTATAAGTTTAGCTTGATTAAGTTTATCATGTTTTTCAACTTCAGATAATCTTCTTTTAGCATTAGCATAATCATTATATGCTTTAGTTTTATATTTTTTATTGCTAGTACTTGTAGAATAGGAAATTCCAGTACCAGGTATTCCCACGGTAGCGGTTCTTCTTCCACTGGAATTTATACTATAACGGAGGCCACCGGTACCAAAGCTTATGCCAGCACTTTTCTTGCCAACATTTAATCTTACACCTGGAGCCAGTTTTATACTCTTTCTCATTTTAAATCCCAAAATAATCACCTGCTTACAAATTTATTTATAATAATTAAATGACTATAAGTATATTATTAGTAAGCGTTAGACTATTAATTATAAAAATTATTATATTAAGTTATATAAAGTATAGTAAATTATTATTCTGTGAAAATTTCATAATATATAGATCTAGACTAATTAAAATATTTTTTTAAGTAAAATAGCTGCACTTGAATAACCTGTTCAAGCACAGCTATAAGAAATTGTATTAATTTTATATTCTATTGAATGTTACTTTTCAATTTGATCAATAGCTGTTTCAGCAAAAGAATTATTTACTATAACATCAAAGGCTGGCCTTTCTTTAATTAGTTTTGAATCATATTCTTGGATAATATCCATTAGATTTGTCAATTCTTCTTCCTTTAAAGCAGGTGTTTTAGAAATAGCATCAATTTCCCTATAATTTTTCGTAACAGTTTGTATTAGGTTTATGTCGGTACCTGGGAAGAATTCCTTTATGGAATTAGCTATTTCTTCATCACTATGATTTGATACCCAAATTTGGCCCTTATAAATAGCATTTGTGAATTTTTGTATGATTTCGGGGTTTTTATTAATATAAGATTCAGTTGCAAAGAAACAAGTATAAGCAATAGGTCCAGCAGATTCTCCAATGGAAGCTACAATTTTTCCAGCATTCTCTTGTTCAAGCATACTAGCAGTAGGTTCAAAGAGAGCTACATAATCTCCTGTTCCACTCTTGAAGGCACCAGCAGTAGTAGTAAAGGCTAAGTTGGTTATTAACTCCACATCTTTGCTTGGATCCACACCATTTTGCTTAAGTACATGTTCTAATGCCATTTCAGGAACTCCACCAGGTCTTCCACCTATAATAGTTTTACCCTTCAATGACTTCCAATCAAAGTTAGGTTCATCCTTTCGACTAACTAAAAAGGAACCATCTCTCTGAGTAAGCTGAGCAAATAATATAGGTAAGTCTTCTCTATTCTGATTATAAATATAAATTACTTGCTCTGGACCGCAGAAGCCAATATCTGCATTTTTGCTTAACACCTGTTGCATTGTTTTGTCTGCTCCTTGACCAGTGGACAAGTCAATATTTAAGCCTTCCTGCTCAAAGAAGCCCTCACTGATTGCAACATACATAGGAGCATAAAAGACAGATCTAGTAACTTCATTAAGACGTACTGTGGTTAAGCCATCATCCTTCTTTTTGCATCCGTAGAATAGTGTAGAGAAAAACAACATAGTAAGAAATAGAGAAGAGATTTTAAAGAGAGATTTTTTCATGGTAACCTCCATATTTTTTGGTTCATTTTATAATATGAAGGATATGATAATTTGGTTTATGTTATTGTATTTAAATTTCCTTATATGGAAGCACAGAGGATTTTACATATATTCGGAAAAATGAAGGTGTATCAGAATTGATCAGATGGTGCTATTATAAGCTTGTCAGATGGATAGCTTGTATTTAATTCAACCGAATAGGAGTTCAAAAAAAGATTGTTTTGTTACAATAGTTGGTAGATGAAGTAGTAACAGGCTATACAAACTATTAATACTGACTAAATAGGAATATTTGTAATTACCTATGAAGGTAAGGATTATTCTTTTTTCTTCTGTTAATATTTTTTACATTGTTCTTCTGGAATCACTTATATAAATGTTAGTATTTTTGGTAACATAGGTTTTACCTCTTTATAAATTATTAATTATATCTATTTTACTTAGGAGGTTTTAGTTTTTATTATATGAAAATTGATTGTACATTTTATTATAATGTAAAAAAGTTTTATAGGAGATATATGTTAAGAATAAAGTATAGAAAATTATTTTAAAATGGTGAGCAATTTAATTATATACATCTCTTAAAACTAAAACTTTGATGAATTTTTAAATTACATTATAAACTTTTATGCAGATAATAGCCAAGAATAAAGATATATTTTATGCAATTATTAGTTAAATAATAAAATATATGAAAATAAATAGGTAATTGTAATATTATTTTAAATTAATACAAAAAATGTCGACATTCAATTGCCTACATGGTATATTTATGTTAACATATATCGTCTGCTTAAGCAGATTTATAGCTAAATACTAGTGAAATAGAAGAATTTAAAAGTGATGAAGAATTTTATGATAAGTGTTTAATTTAAAGAGAATACGTTGTCATAATGATTGGTTGTTTGAATATAGTTACAAATATTAGGAAATAAGTAGTGTAGTATTTACTAGAGAGAAGGTTTTACTTAATAAACTTATTGAAGAAAAATTAAAATTTAATAAGGAAATTTTAGACCAATTAATTGCAGGGAGGAATGAGTAATGGATAGTAAAAACTTTACTCAGGAAGAGGTTAACAATACTTTATGGCGTGCCTGTGATACCTTCAGAGGAAAAGTAGATTCTTCAATATATAAGGATTATATTTTAGTCATGCTCTTTATTAAATATGTAAGTGATATATATAAGGAACGTAAGGCAGATTTGATGGTAAAGTATAATAATGATGAAGAAATGGTTAAAAGACAGATGAGCTATGAGAGATTTGCGGTAAATGAAATTTCAACCTTTGATTATATATATGAAAATAGAAATCAAGCCAATATTGGTGAAATAATTAATAGAGCTCTAGAGCAGTTGGAAGAAGAAAATAAAGCAAAATTAAGAGGTGTATTTAAAAACGTAGATTTTAACTCGGAGGCTGTACTTGGAAGTTCAAAGGAACGTAATGTAATGCTAAAACATCTTATTGAAGATTTTAGTGATTTAGACTTAAGACCTTCTAGGCTCATCGGTGATGACGTAATAGGAAATGCCTATGAATATATGATTTCAAACTTTGCTTCAGATGCAGGTAAAAAAGGTGGAGAATTCTTTACTCCTTCAGAGGTTTCTGAGCTTTTAGCAAGGCTTGTAAAACCAGAGGAGAATGATAGAATTTATGATCCTACCTGTGGCTCAGGTTCCTTGCTTATAAAAGCTTATAAAAAAGTTCCAAATGGAAAAGCTCAGATTTATGGTCAAGAAAGAAATGGTCAAACTCACTCCCTTTGTAGAATGAATATGTTTCTTCATAATATAGATGATGCAAAAATAGCTTGGGGTGATACTCTTTCTAATCCCCAGCATCTTGAAAATGATAAATTAATGAAGTTTCAAGTGATTGTAGCTAATCCACCTTTTTCTCTAGATAAATGGGCAATGGGCTTTGCAGGTGAAGGAAATGAAAAGAATTTTAAAATGGAAGCGGGTATTGATCCATTTAATAGGTTTTCCTGGGGAATACCTCCATTATCAAAAGGCGACTATGCTTTTATTCTACACATGTTACATTCTTTAGATGAAGGAGGGAGAATGGCAGTTGTTTTACCCCATGGTGTTCTATTTAGAGGTGCTAATGAAGGTAAAATAAGAAAGAAAATAATAGAGATGAATTTACTTGATTCAGTTATAGGCCTTCCAGCTAACCTTTTCTTTGGAACTGGTATACCAGCTTGTATTTTAGTATTTAAACAGAACAGAGCTAGGAAGGATATACTTTTTATAGATGCTTCAGGTTATGATTACTATGATAAGGGGAAGAATCAAAATAAACTTAGGGAAGAAGGTATTCAACGGATAATAGAAGTTTATGAAAAATATGAAACTGTTGAGAAATTTTCTTATGTTGCAGCCATTGATGAAATTAAAGAAAATGACTATAACTTAAATATTCCTAGGTATGTAGATACTTTTGAAGAAGAAGAAATGGTGGATATGGAAGAAGTGGCGGTGAATATTACAAATATAAAAGCGGAACTTCAGAAAGTAGAAAGGCAGATGGCTAAGTATCTTGAAGAACTTGGGCTTTAGGGGGTGAAGCTTTTGAAAGTTGAAATTAAGAAAAGAATAGAGAGTATTAAATCCGGAAAGATTCCCAATGATTTAAAATATTCTAAAGCAGGTATGATACCAATAAATTGGAGTATAAAAAAACTTAATGAAATTTCAATGAGTAAAGGCACTTATGGAGCAACCGACGCTGCAGTGGAGTATAGTGACAATCTTCCTACATATTTAAGAATTACAGATATAGATGATGAGGGAAGATTAATAAAAGATAGTTTAAAGAGTGTTGATATACCAGATTATAAAAATTATCTCCTTAAAGAAGGGGATTTGATATTTGCTAGAACTGGAAGTACCACTGGAAAATCATATTTATATGATGAAAAAGATGGACAACTTGTTTATGGAGGATTTTTAATAAAATTCAGTTTAAATGCTGAAAAAGTAAATTGTAGATATGTGAAGTATTGCACGGAAACAAATCATTATAAATATTGGGTGTCCCTTATGTCTGCAAGAAGCGGCCAACCGGGTATTAATAGTCAGGAATACGGAAAATTAGAAATTCCAATCCCTCCAAAAGGAGAGCAAAATAAGATTGCTAATATTCTTTCTACTTGGGACAAGGCCATAGAATTAAAAGAAAAGCTAATTCATCAAAAGAAGAATCAAAAAAAAGCACTGATGAAGAAACTTTTAATCGGTGAAGTTAGGATGCCAGGATTTAATGGACAAGTTTCGTATAAAAAATTAAAAGGCTATATCAAAGAGTGTAATGTTAGAAATAAAGATTGCAAAGAAACTGTGGTTCTGAGTGTAACAAATAAGCAAGGCTTTATATTGCAAGAAGAACAATTTGATAGAAAAGTAGCAAGTAAAGATCTTTCAAATTATAAGATAGTTTATAAGAATCAATTTGCCTATAATCCTTCAAGAATAAATGTTGGATCTATAGATTTGTTAAAAAGATTTGAAAAAGGTCTATTAAGTCCAATGTATGTAGTCTTTGAATGTGAAGAGGGATTAAGCCCTAAATATCTATATCAGTATTTAAAATCAGATATGTTTTTGAATTATTTACCTAACTTATTACAAGGTAGTGTTAGGGATACTTTGTCCTTTAATTCTTTAGAAATGATTAAAATTTTTATTCCTACATTAGAGGAGCAAAATAAAATAGTAGAAGTATTAGAGAATGCTGATAAAGAAATAAGCTTGCTTGAAGAAGAACTGAAAAATCTAAAACTCCAAAAGAAGGGGCTTGTACAATTGCTGATGACAGGAATAGTAAGAGTTAAGAGCTAATTTTGTAAAAAGACAAGATTCATAGATACATGAAATTTTTGTTCAGTATTATAAAGATTACTAAAAATAGATTTTATTAAATGAAGAACAAGGCTCACTGGAAGAAAGGTTCTTATATAAGTTATAGAAACTACCAATAAGCTTATATTGAGAACCTTTCAGCAGATTAAGCCGCTTATATATAATTATTAGTTTTTTGATAATTAATGGGAAGTTAGCATCATAGACTAAAATATTTTACAGATATTATAAGATGTGAAGAGTTTTTGAAAAAGGTAAATATCAGATTATCTATGGTTTATTATTATGAATATAATATCCTTGATTTAGATTATCTAAATAATTAGGAGAATCATAGTAATATTTCTTATTAGTAGATACATAGGATTCGTAATCTTTATACCATAAGTTTATATTCTCATATAAAATGGAAAATGCCCAATAGGAAGGTGATTCATGCATTATAGTTGATTCATATTTACTTATATTAGATGATATCCATGAGTTTTTTATTAAATTGTTGGCTTCTTGATAGGAACAGTGAATTATATCTACTATAGAATTACGTATTTCTATTAAAAAGCTATAACTATTTTCTGTCATTGGTATTTCACTTCTTAGTAGATCATTTTCATTCATTGTCACTAGCTTATTTAATGAGTTTACATCTGGTGTCAATTCTTCTATCCTTAAATCATAAATGCAATCAATGGCCCTAATGCTATTTAATGATAGCTGATCTTTCGTATTATTGGAGGTTATTGCGTAAACACCATTTGGCTGCCTTCCGACAAAAGGTCCATACACAAAATCATAGTTATGTTTTATACCTCTACGGCAATTATTAATGAAGGTTTCCCAAAGTTTTTTATAAAAGGGCCAGCTTAAATCCTGAGGCATTGGAAATATTAATCCTCTTAAGTTTAAAAGACATTCTAGATTAATCTTACATATTACACAGGCGGGCATTTTTATATCTGGATGACTTAAATATTGATTTTCACTTATATTAAGTTTTTCCAATAGTGAAGGATAAATCTGATGATTTTGAGTTTTTACTAAAGCCCACTCCTTAGCTTGATTGTGATTTAAGGTCACATAGAATCCCTTACCAAAGTCAGTTAGTTTTCTTTGCACATCTAGCATTATTCCGTAAGATAATAGGAGCTTGGCGGAGAATAAGTTGGTGCCGTGGTAAACAGTGAAAGTATTAATATAAGGAAGCATTTTATAACCTCCTGCTTTGATAATTTGCTAGCTTAATTATAGGTATGATTATGAAATAATTTTGATGAGTTTTATAATAGAGATACTTTGGAAAAGATTTTAGATTTATCAAAATCCATTAATAAATTGTCAGAAAAGTACCTCAATAATCCTGCTTAATGAGGAATTTCACATAGTGAATATATATGTTAATAAAAAGAGAGGCATTTACTTGTTCGTATAGTATTGTAGAAAATAGTGATTGAAGTATCTGCTGTGAAAATGGCAGGTATTTTTTTATTATGCAGAGAAAAACTTAATTTTTTAACAAACTATTTTTCATTATAAATCATTCTATATATAGCTAAATCCTTTATAGCTTAATACCTGCCAATTATATAATAATGTTTTCTCTAATTGTTTAAATTAAATAAAATATCTCAGTTAGAGCTATTATTAATTAAATAATTCCAAAATGCTTGTGACGCTATAGAAAGAGGTGTAGATTTATGAGATAGCATAACAATAGAACGACAAGGTATGGAAGGTTTAATTGGTAGTTCTATCAAAGGTCCGTCAGAGAGCTCATTGGTTATGAACTCTTTTATTGCAACGGTAATCCCTAAATCTACTTTTGCCAGTTCAACTAATAAATCCATATTGCTTAATTCTATATCAGGTTTTATATGAATATTGTTTTGATTAAAATATAGATCAATATATTTTCTGCTTACATTTCCTTCTTCAAGAAGCATTAGTGTATGATATGATGTGATATCTTCTAAATTTTCGATATTATGAGAATTTATGTAGCCTTTGCTTGCAACAAAGATATCTTGTATTTTGAAGATTTCTACAAAGTTATAATGAAAGTAATCGCAAGGAGTGCTTACAATAGCGATATCTACTTTACCATCATCTAAAAGTTTTAATGTTTCTGATGAGGTTTTATTGTTAATTATTATTTTAATTTGAGGATACTTTTGAATAAAGTTTTTTAATCTTGGCACTAGAAAGTTTTTGCATAGAATTGAACTTATTCCTACTTTTGTAATTCCTATCTCTTTATTTTTTAGTTTAGTTAATACTCTTTCCCCTTCGTAAATTTGATTTAAAGCAGATTTAACATATTGATAAAATACTTCACCTTCTTTTGTAAGCTTAACACCTCTTGAATTTCTTGAAAAAAGAGTTATCCCACTACTTCTTTCTAAATTACAGATTGCTTTACTTACAGCTGGTTGACTAATAAATAACTCATTAGCTGCTTTCGATATATTGCCGTGAGTTGCTACACTGTAAAATACTCTGTATAAGTCTAAATTAGTTGCCATACATTTATCATTCCTTTCTAACCCTTTATTTTATAAACATAATAAAATATCAAAAGTTATTAGGTAAATAATACATAATAGGAAAATTCATTGTACAGTATAGAAGTAATGATAAGTAAAAATTTAAATGTAATTTATAAGATTTAGAAATAAAGGTATAACTAGTTTTCATGACTAACATAACTAATATGTATTTCTCTTATAGTATATTATGATATATAATATAAATAAAGTAAATATATAACATAAATGTACTAAAAAGTAATATAACTGTAAAATTTTTGATATTTCTTGTAAAAATTTCAGGAGGAGTATTATGTGTAATAATTATTGGAATGATAAGTTCGCTAGGAAGAAGTATATATGGGGATTAAATCCAAGTGAGTCTGCTATCTTAATGGTTGATGATTTAAAAAAGGAGGATGGGATTAAGGGCTCATTGTTAGATATAGGTTGTGGATATGGACGAGATGTCAATTATTTTAATATTAGCGGTTTAAATGCGTATGGAATAGATAAATCTCCAGAAGCTATTCAGTTAGGAATTAAGCAATGGCCAGATATAAGATTAATATGTGATGATATATTCACTTATAATTTTAAAAGTCAAAAGTTTAATATAGCATTTTGTAACTTTTTTATACATTTATTACAAGAAAATCAAAGAAAAGAGATAATAAAAATTATATACGATTTATTGCTTGATGGTGGTATTGCATATTTTACTGTTTCGTCAATTGATGACATTGATTTTAATTTAGGAGAAAAAGTAGGATATAACTTAGTTAAGAATGAACGTGGAGTAATTAAGTATTACTATAATGAAGATGCAATAAAAGAGGAATTTAATATATTTAATGAAATAAATTATAAAAAATTTACTGAAAAACATTATCATGACTATGAGCATGAACACAGTAATTATTTTATAAAATGTAAGAAGGTTAATAGGTGATAGAAAATGACAGATAGTACTATTGAAAAAATAATTTCAAATAACAAAATTCAATCAAAAGAAGATAATTTTGATACTACTTATTTGAAGATTAGTACAATTTTGGTAGATGATTGGGTGAATGATAAATATTTAGAATATTTAGAGAAGTGTTTCGATAAAAGTTCAGAGGATATTAAAACTAAGATAATATTTTCAATACAACATGATGTACCAGCTCCAAGTGTGGATGCTATTAAGAAACATAATCGTATTAAGAAAATTTGTAAAAGAATAAATGGTAGCTTTTATTATGGACAAGGAATAGGATATCATCTGTTACTGGAAGGTAGGGAAATAATTGGAAATATAGTTATATCAACAGGAGAACATATATCTACAATTGGAGCTATAGGTGCTTTAGGAATAAGAATCACAGATGAAAAGCAACTAATAGATGTCTTACAAAGTGGATATTTAAAGCTAAATGAAATAAAGAAAATTAGAATTGAGCTGTATGGTCAGCTTGGAGAAGATAGTTCAGTTAGAGATGTTATGCTATATCTTATGCAAAAATATAATTTTAGTAAATTTAATAGCATTGTAGAGTATAGTGGAGAATTAATTAAGAATATGAGTTTGTCGGACAAAATACAGTTATGTAATATGTCATCTGAAATGGGAGCTTTGAGTGCTATTATTGCAGAAAACTATAATTCAACGAATTTATATGAAAAAAATGCTATAAATTTTAGCAAGCAATTTAATAAGAAAGAAGAAAATATATATGATGAAGTTATATATATCGATGTATCTTCTATTAAACCGATGTGTTGTACAAGTAATATGAAAGATAAAGTTATAGAAGTAAATAATATTGCTGGTATGAAATTTGATCAAGGATTTATTGGAGGATGTTCAGTGGGGATTGATGATTTTCGTCTTGCTGCTAGTTTACTGAAGGGCAAAAAGGTAGATCCGTTAAAAAAACTTATAATTTCATTTCCCACCAATAAATTATATATACAAGCTATCGAAGAAGGGCTTGTGGATATCTTTATAAGTAGTGGAGCGATATTGTTGAATTCTGGATGCGGGGCATGTTGGGGGGGATGTCAAGGTAAAATTGGAGCTGGACAAAGAATGATTTCAACTGCTAATAGGTCTAATTCAGATAATTTGAGTGGTGATACTTATATAGCATCTACGAAAACTGTAGTAAAATCATGCATAACTGACATTGATTAAATGTAATAATTGATTAAGCCTATATATAATCAAATGGAAAGTTGGTGATTAAAATAGAGGTCTATTCAGGGAAAGTAATTAAATTAGGAGATGATATCGATACTGATATCATAATTCCTACTCAATATATGACATTAAGAACAATTGAGGAAATGTCAAGGTTTGCATTCCAGCCGCTTAGGCCTGAAATTCCAGAGATAGTAGAGCGTGGAGACATATTATTATGTGGTAAAAATTTTGGATGTGGTTCATCTAGAGAACAAGCTCCAGCTATTATAAAGTCTTTAGGATTCAGTTGTATTATCGCTAAATCTTTTGCTCGAATATTTTATAGGAATGCATTAAATAATGGAATATTTGTAATAGAGAATTCAGAATTATATGACTTAGTGAATGAGGGAGATAAAATTACAATTGACTTTGATAAATTTACTATATTCATTAATGGTAATAGAGAAATTAAAATAGGAAGAATTCCAGATACATTTATTAATATGATTAAGAGCGGCGGTATTGTTGCTTATTGGAGTAAAGTAAATCGTGATAGATATGGAGAGAGTTAGTATGGGATTAAATATATTCGAAAAAATCATAAAAAGACATTCGAATCAAAAAAACATAAATATTGGAGATATTGTTGAAGTTAATGTGGACTCAGTTATGATTCATGATTTCTTCGCACCATTTTGCATTGATCAATTTAATAAAATGGGATTTAAACATGTAATAAAACCAGATAATGTGGTATTTATATATGATCACTTAGTACCTATTGTTTTTCCAAAGGATGTGTATCATCATCAAGTAACTGAAGAATTTATAAAATTACACAAAATTAAAAATGTTTATAGAACAGAGGGAGTTTGTCATCAAATAATGCATGAAAAAGGTCATGTAAAACCGGGAAATATAATTTTTGGTACAGATTCTCATACTGTAACATATGGGGCTCTTGGGGCAATTGCAACAGGAATTGGATATACCGAAATGGCTGTAATACTGGGGACAGGTAAATTGTGGATGAAGGTTCCTCCGACAATTAAAATTGTTGTTGATGGTAAATTAAAACCAGGTGTATATGCAAAGGATTTAATATTACGTATACTATCAGATTTAAGGGTAGACGGAAGTAATTATAAAGTTATTGAGTTCAGTGGAAGTACAATTTCAGAAATGTCCATAAGTTCAAGACTTACATTATGCAACATGACCGTTGAGGTCGGAGCAAAAGCGGGTATTATAGAACCAGATGAAAAGACAATTAAATATCTTGAAAAGTATGGTATAGATAAAGAGTTTTTATTAGATCTAAAAAGTGATAAAGATGCAGTATATGAAAAAGTAATACATTATAATGCTGAAACAATAGAACCATTGGTGGCTTGTCCATATAACGTTGATAATGTTAAAACAGTAGATGAATGTAAATACATCAAAATAGATCAAGCATTCATTGGATCTTGTACCAATGGTAGAATTGAAGATTTGGAGATAGCTGCTAAAATATTGAAAAACAGGAAAGTTAATAAAGATGTAAGATTGATAATAGTACCTGCTAGTAGAGAAATATATAAAAAAGCACTAAATCTTGGATATATAAAAACTTTTTTAGAAGCTGGAGCAATAGTAAATCATCCTGCATGTGGTTTATGTTGTGGAATCAGTGGAGGTTTAATGGAAAATGGTGAAAAAATAATAAGTACAAATAATCGAAATTTTTATGGACGAATGGGAGAAGATAGGGTAGAAATTTATTTAGCCTCTCCAGCAACCACAGCAGCATCAGCTATTAGTGGATATATTACTGATTCACGAAACTTTTTATGTTAAGTAGAACGAAAATATATATAAAGGAGAAATGCTAATTATGGGTATGAATTGTATTGAAAAAATTATTTCTAATCATG
Organism: Clostridium sp. N3C; assembly: GCF_900095445.1. Lineage (GTDB taxonomy): Bacteria > Bacillota > Clostridia > Clostridiales > Clostridiaceae > Clostridium_AU. The sequence continues at coordinate 5,605 of NZ_FMJL01000052.1, read as the reverse complement.
CAAATAAGTCAAAAGTAGTTCCAGGTCAGATAGTAGAAGTTAGTGTTGATTATGTTATGACTAATGATGCAACTACTGCTCTAGGAATTGATATCTTTAAAAAACAAGCATTAGGCAAGAAAGTATGGAATTCGGAAAAATTGATTATGGTTATGGATCATTATACACCTTCCAATTCAGTGGCATCAGCTGAATATCATAAAAGAATGAGAGATTTCGCTCAGGAGCAGAATTTGAAGTATGTCTATGATGGCTGTGGCGTTTGTCATCAATTAATGGTTGAAAATCACGTTGTTCCAGGAAATTTAGTAATCGGAGCAGATTCACATACTTGTACTTATGGAGGATTAGGCGTTCTATCTACTGGTATGGGATCAACTGATATTGCTGTGTCATGGTTGGAAGGGAAAACATGGATGAAAGTTCCATACACAATCAAGGTAGTTCTTAATGGAAAGTTAAACAAAGCTGTACAAGCTAAAGATATTATATTAAGGATAATAAAAGATTTGTCTGTTAGTGGTGCTACGTATAAGGGCATAGAGTTTTACGGTGAAGTCATAGATGAAATGAGCATATCATCCAGGTTAACTTTGTGTAATATGGCAATAGAGGCAGGAGCGAAATTTGCATATATACCTCCTGATAAAAAAACTATTGAATTTATACAGTCTAGAGGAAGAGTAGCTCAAGAGCTTGTTTATCCGGATGAAGATGCTTCATATGAAAGAGTTTTAGAATATGATGTAACTGATTTAGAACCTCAGGTTGCTTTACCACATAGCGTCGATAATGTAATGGATATATCTGAATGTGAGGGAATAGAATTAGATGAAATATTCTTAGGAGCATGCACTAATGGTAGATTGGAAGACTTAGAAATTGCAGCAACAATATTGAAAGGTAAGAAAATTAGTAATAAAGTTAGATTTCTTGTAACTCCAGCATCAAGAGATGTATATGTTGAAGCTTTAGATAAAGGAATTATCAAAACATTGATAGAAAGTGGTGCTATGATAAATAATCCTGGATGTAGCACTTGTTTTGGAGCCACTAATGGTTTACTAGGTAAAGGAGAGAAGTTATTATCTACTGCAAATCGTAACTTTAAAGGAAGAGTAGGTAGTAGTGAATCAGAAATCTATTTAGCTAGCCCTGCAACAATTGCAGCATCAGCATTATTTGGGAAAATTACAGATCCAAGGAGAGTGATTAATAATGATTAAAGGAAAGGCTATTAAATTCGGTAATAATATTGATACTGATCAAATAATAGGAGGTGAATATTTAAGTCTACCAACAATTCAAAGTATGGTACCTTACGCTTTTAAAAATTATAAAAATTTTAGAGATAACTATGAAAATGGAGATATCATAGTAGCAGAGTCTAATTTTGGATGTGGATCATCTAGAGAACAAGCTCCAGCGGTTTTGAAAGAGATGGGGGTAGGAGCAATAATTGCAAAGGATTTTGCACGTATATTTTATAGAAACGCAATAAATTTGGGGATTGTAGTTATTGAGTGTAAGGATGTTGATAAGATAGATGAACTAGATATATTGGAGTTGGAATTAGATAAAGGAATATTATTTAATGTTACTAAGAATGAAAGATATTATATAGAGCCTATACCAGAATTTATGTTATCTATTTTGAAAAGTGGTGGAATTATAAATTATATGAGAATTAAATCCTCTGATTTATAAGATTTTTATAGAATTAATAAATGTTTATGAGGTGATCCTTATGGAGTACTGTGCTAGTAATATACGTAACTTTGAAACATTTGAGCTATCAGATGAAGAGCAAAAGGAAGCAATAGGATATGTATGCCATGAAAGAGTAATATATTATTTATTTAAAAAGCAGTATGGAATTAACTATTTTCCTATATTTTACTTAGATAGATATTTAGGTTGGATATATTCTGATGGTAGCGAGCCGTTATTACCAGCATGTAATGGATTAGAAGAATTTTTGCAAAATTATGTTTATGAAGAAGAGTGTACAAGTAAAGAGAGAGTCATAGAAGAGTTTTATAAAATATTTGAACATGGTAATAAGATATCAATACCACTTTGGATGAAACATTTTTCTGATGGTACACCTTATGTTACTGCAGTCTTACTTGAAGGTATGGATATAAATAATAATATTTACTATACAAAGCATACAGCTGTAGATAAAAAATGCTGTATTAGAATCTCTAAGGAAGAGTTTGAGAAAAAGCTTAATCCAGATGAAAATGGAAGTGTTCATTTTTCAATTATTAAATATCCAAGGCTGTTAGATAAATTAAGAAACATGGATTTTTTAGAAATGTATCGTTACGTTTTTTATAATCTATATAAATATGACATTGGTAAGAATGGCATTACCAAAAATGGGAATGAAGTTAGTTTTGATATAAGTGGATTTGACAAGTTTGTTGATGATTTAAGAAAAAATCCTCATAAGATAATAACAGAATCAGGAGTTCCTAAACACCAGCAATTTAGATTAAATGTCCATATTAATAATAAAATACGGCCTATACAGAATTTGATAAAAATCATGATTAACGATAAAAAAGCATCGGAGTTAATAGGAAAATACAATATAGATCAAATTAAGATTTGCTCAACACTAGTAGATAATAAACTAAATAATATCTTGAAATTTGCTAGCTTATTGGTACAAAAGCCAGATGTAAATAATTATAAGTTATACATTAATTCTATTTTAGAATTAAAAACTGTTTTATCAGATTATCAACGAGTAAATGCAGAGATTGTTAAGCATATAGTATAGAGGAAATGAGGTTGAATTATGATGATAAAAGAAATGAATAAACTTCTTACTAATTATATTGAAAAAAATGATTTGGAAAAAATAATAAATAATTATGAACAATACAAGTCTTACACTTTATTGCAATTAGGTATAGATTCATTAGATATTATGGGATTAGTTTTAGATATGGAAAAAATATATAATATAGAAATAGATTTTGAAAAGTTTGATATAAGTGATATCGAGACATTAGAAAAAATGGAAAAATTTATAAAAATATTTAAAAATGGTGATTGAAATGAAGATCGAGTTTGATTTAGGAGAAGAGTTAATAAGCAAAGCCATTCGTAATACAATAGAATATCAAATAAGGTTCTACTTTCCTAATGTTAGCAGTATAACTTGGATTAATAAAAAGTTAATTATAGAGTCAGCTGAAGAATTAGAAGAAGAGAATGTAAAAATGCATATTAACTCCATATTATCTAAGTATCCATATAAGAAAAAGAAATTTAACAAGAAGATATTTTTTAATTCTAATGATAACAAATTTATAGATACTAATGAAAATATGTTACTTATTTTAAATAGATTTATTAATACTATGAAAAGTAAAGTAGATAACTTGGATAAATTATTAATAAAGGATTGTGATTTATTTGAAGGAAATGAAAAAATTAAATTATCAAAAGGACTAAATATATATACCAGAAGATTACCTGCTTTAATGGAATTTATTGATGACATATTTAAAGATTTGTTTAAAAATCTTTTTGGTGCAGTAGAAATTATAGCTCCATCAATAATATCTACAGATATTATTGATAAATGTGGATATTTTGTGACAGGATGTCAACATATTAGCTTCGTATCTCCTATAACAAATCATCCAGATAGGTTTAAAGAATTTTTACCTGCATGGGAAAAAAATAAAAAAGATAAAGAAAAGTCTTTTTCTATACATCATTATTGTAAGGAACCTACTTATATTTTGAATCCAGCCCTTTGCCTGCATTGTTATCCCATTTTCCAGAATAAAAAAATAAGCAAAGATAATTTGATAGCAGTAACTATTAAAGGAAATTGCTTTAGAGATGAATCTGGAAATTTGAATAATGAAGAACGACTTTATGAATTTATAATGAGAGAGTGTGTTTTTTTTGGAGGAAATAAAATAATTTTAAAGACTCATAAGCTATTACTTGAATTATTAAAATTATTAGGCTATGTTTTTGGAATCAATTTTAAATTAGAAACATCAAATGATATATTCTTTGATGAAAATGCTCAAAATCTGCTTTTTGCGCAGCTAGTTTCAGATAATAAAGTTGAAACGACTACTTATGTTAAATCGTTAAATAAGGAAATATCAATAGCATCAATAAATAAACATGGAAATCATTTTTCAAAAGCATTTAACATAAGAGATGAAGAAGATGGTATTTTATCTACTATGTGTATTGGGATAGGATATAATAGATTCATTATGCCAATACAAGAACAAATTGATGAATATGGAGAAGACTATATTAAAAAAATAAGGGCAAATTTAGATAGAATAAGTTAGAAGGATTGATAGTATGAGTAAAAATGTTGTAATTATAGAGCCTCCTAAATTTATGATTGATAGTTTTATTAAAAGAGCTAAAACTTATAATGATAATTTGATTATTGTAAGATCAAAGGCAGATAATAAACAGTATGGACATATTATATCTAAAGATATCAGAAAAGAATTTGAAAGTATTAAGGATGAAATATCACAGTGTTTTGGTAAACCAGATGCGATCTTTACTGTTTCTGAAATGTTTTTGACACAAACTGCTCGTTTAGCTGAATACTTTAATGTTGCTTTAAATGATAATACTTCTATAGAAATATCTAGAGATAAAAGTAAAATGAAAGAAAAGTGGATTAATGATAAAGTAACAACACCGAAATCTTTTTTTATAAAAAGCTACTCAGAATTTGATAGAGTTAAGAATTATTTAGAATATCCATTAATAGTAAAACCATCATCAGGATACGCTAGCTTTGGGGTTAAAAGAGTTGAAAATGAAGAAGAATTAGTTAAGCAATTTAAAGAGATACAGATGTTGAATGCCTTAATTGTTAGTAAAGAAAAATTAAATAATATAGGTTGTATAATTGAAGAATATATTGAAGGAAAAGAATTTTCTATAGATACGTTCTGGGTAGAAGGAGTACCCATACTACATTGTATATTATCAAAGTGTATTTCAAAAGGACCTTATTATCCAGATAGACTGTACTATATGGATCCGTTTTTGGAGGAGAAAACAAAAAAGTCAATTGAAGATATAGCGGAGAAAGCTGTTAGTAGTATTGGAATAAAAAATGGAGCCACACACACAGAGATAAGATTTAAAAAAGATATACCATATATAATAGAAACAACAAGTAGACCAGGAGCTGGAGGTGGATTTTTTAAACTTTTCGAACAAGCACTAGGAATACCTGTATCACAAATTTTTTATGATATACAAACAAGGAGATTTAAATATAAGCTCAAAAGATGTGATCAATATCAATATTTAAAAAATAAAACATATTATTTTTGGTATAATGTACCTTACGGTAAGGAAGGAATTATAAAAGATATTATTATTGATAAACAAATAGAAAAACAACCAGAAATAACTTCCTATATTCTTTTTAAAAGTGTTGGAGATAGATTGTATATGGAACATATGAATCCGGATTATTTTTGCTGGATATTAGGAGCAGTATCGTCAGATAAACTTCGAAAAGAAAGAAAAGACTTAGAAGGATTTGTTTCTCAGTTTAATAATTATATTAGACTAAAATTTG
>NZ_FMJL01000030.1 GCF_900095445.1 Clostridium sp. N3C | reverse complement strand
TTTTTAAAAGCTTTAAATATTCATCTCTACTAATCATCACTGCGCCTAAGCTTTCAAGATGCTTAGTGTAAACTTGACAGTCTATAAAAAGAAAATTTTCTTCTTCTAGCTTTTGGCAAAGAGTTATAAAAGCTGCTTTAGAGGCGTTGCTCATCAAGGAGAACATAGATTCACCAAAAAAGCATTTGCCTATAATTAGGCCATAAAGACCACCTACAAGTTTATTTTCATACCAAGCCTCTATGCTGTGGGCGAAGTTTAGTTCATGGAGTGTGCAATAGGCTTCTATCATTTCATCTGTAATCCAAGTACCTGTAGTGTCCTTCCTCACATTAGCACAATTTGCTATTACATCTTTAAAACAAGTATTGTAGGTTATCTTGAAGGTGTTTTTCTTCAAAATCTTTTTCATAGAATGAGAGATCTTTATGTCTTTAGGATATAATATAAATCTTGGATCCGGTGACCACCAAAGTATAGGTTCACCTTCTGAATACCAAGGAAAGATACCGTTGCAATAGGCAAACAGTAATCTCTCTGGGGATAAATCACCGTAAGCAGCTAAAAGTCCATCACTATTAGCTAAGGATGGATGAGGAAAAATCAAATCTTCAGTTAAACGGTAAATTGGCATAGTGCTACCTCCAGAGTCTACCACTCACCAGGGTAAGCAACTATTTGTACAGTAACAGTTCTAACACCCCATTGATAGCATTCTGACTGAGAATTTAAATATAAATCTATTTTATGCCCCTTTATTGCGCCACCGGTATCAGCAGCTATAGCATAACCATAACCAGGTATGTATACCTTACTACCTAAAGGGATAACGCTAGGATCTACTGCGATAGTACTTAGCCCATTTGGATCTCTTACAACTTTTATACCCATGGATGTTAATCCTCCACCGGTATAGGCGGTAGCTGTCATCTTATAAGCAGCTTTATATGAAGAAGAACCACGGGATAAAGAAGCATTATAAGAATTACTTTTAGATGCACTAAGTGTTTCAATTTTATTATTTCCAATGGAAATATACTTTTCAGCCTTTTCTTTTACAGAATTAGTACTTATCTGAGGGGCTAAACTTTTTAATGTTGAAACAGCATCTTTTAAATTTCCTATACTTGAACTGTCAGAGTCGATAACAGAAATTGAATGGGATATTAACTTTTCCTCATTTTCAGCTATTAAAGCAGCGGCAGCTTCCTTTTCTTTATTAAATTGAGCAATTAAGTTTTCTAAGTCACTTTTTTTAGTATTTAACTCTGTAAGATTTTTGGTGTTCTCATTCTTAAGTTTTTCTAACTCTTGCTTTTTTTCAGTTAGCTTATCCATATTTTTGCTAACGGCATCTCTTGACTCTTGAAGTTCTGAAAGAAGCTTTTTATCTAATTCTGCAATTTTCTGAGTGGCTTCTAATTTAGTAAGCAAGTCAGAAAAGCCATTGGCAGTGAGAATTAAAGATAAAGTACTTTTGCTATAGGAGTTTTTATACAAAGCATTTAATCTTTTGTTAGCAATCTCCTGAGTCTTTTTTAATTCATCATTTAGTTTATTTAATTCAACTTCCTTTGCTTTGATTTCTGCTTCAATATTAGCTATATCTGATTGATTTCTGCTTATGTCAGCTTTAAGTTTCTCTATGTCTTGACTAAGCTGTGATACTTCTTTGCTTATTTCTACAATTTTGGAACTAAGTTCATTATACTTTGTTTTGTTTGCGGTTATGACATCCTGAGGAGAATTAGCAGCGAAAACAGGTGAGCTAGAGCAAAAAACAAATAAAAAGGAAATAAGCAAAGGTAGTAGTTTTTTATACAAGTATGCTACACCTCCTTTTATAGATTATATGATAGATAGATATCTAACTTGAATAGGTATTTGTAGCTTTTATAAAAAATAATTATAAACTTAATGTTAATTTATATTACACAATTATAAACATTATAACATAGCTTATACAAAAAAAGCTAGTGAGGGGATGAAAACGTTGTAATGATATAAGGAAAAATGGATAAAAACTTTGAATGCTACCGGAAAGTTAAATATATTTTGTCAAATTAACACATAAATTACAAAATAAATAAAAAGCAAAGATTAGAATTTAAATCTATATCTTTGCTTTTTATTCTTAATATTTTTCTTGTAAGTAAAAAGATTGGGAAGTTAGATATCCATAAAGTCTTTTTTGTATAAGAACCATTTATCCTCAGAGGGGTAAAATCTTATGTACCAAGCTTCTTTTTTAGAATCTACTTCTACTAGACAGGTATAAGCTATTGTGTTTATACCATCAATTTTTTCATTGTCCCTTCGAATAACTCTATCAACAAAGTAAGCTGTAGGACCTTCAATACCTTCATTTATAAATATTAGTGTAGGAATTAATAAGCCTGCAGCATCAGTTCTAGTTGATACTACTATTTCTAATAATTCAGATTTCATAATTCACTCTCCTAGATAAAGATTAACTTACATAAGTTAAGTTTGTCAACATAGAACCTAATATATTCTTTAAATAAAACTTAAGACAATCTTACATAAATATTCGTATTGTTACTGGCTATATTTATAGTATAATTAGAGAGTTATAGATGGAGGTGAAGTAATGTGGCTATAAAGGATGAAGATTTTCGATATGAGAAAAATAATTTGAAAGATACTATTGAATGGCTAGAAAGAAAAATTAAAAATAAAGAAGAAGAACATCTACAATTAGAAGAAAAGGTGGTGATATTAAGAAAGGAATCTGGAGGTTCTTATAGCTATGAGATGGAAACTGCTATTAATCAGCATCATATTAGTAGCAATATATTAAATGGTTATAAGGAAGTTAAGCCACAACCATACTTTGCTAGAATAGATTTTCAAGAAACTAGAGGACCTATGGACAGTTTCTACATTGGGAAAATTGGATTGATGGATGAAGCTACTGGAGATGAAAAGGTAGTGGATTGGAGGGCACCTATAGCAGATTTATATTATAGTGGTACTTCCGGTAAAACCTCTTACCAGGCACCCATGGGGGAGATAGAAGGGGAGCTTTTGTTAAAAAGGAAGCTTCTTATAAGGGATGGTCAGTTGATAGATGCCTTTGACGAAGGTATTAACGAGATTATATTGAAAACTAATGATGAAAGTAATGAAGGAACCTTAACCGATGAATTTCTTAGAATTAACTTGGAAGAGTCTGTAAAAGGTAAGCTGAAGGACATTGTAGCCACTATACAGAAGGAGCAAAATGAAATTATTAGGGCTGAGAAGAGCAAGGCTTTGATAGTACAAGGTTCTGCAGGATCAGGAAAAACTACAGTAGCTTTACATAGATTAGCCTATTTATTATATAAGTACAGGCAAAAAATAAGGGGCAATGATGTTTTAGTAGTAGCACCAAACAAGCTGTTTTTGGATTATATTTCTGACATATTACCTAATTTAGGTGTTGAGGATGTTAAGCAAAAAACCTTTGAGGAACTTGCTATGGAAATACTTAATGTATCCTATAAACTGTATCCTAAGGATAAAAAGTTGGCCTATGTTATAGAAAATTCTCAAGGGGAAAATATCAAGTATATTACAAATAGCAGTAAAGTAAAGGGGAGTATGGTATTTAAAACTATTTTGGATCGATATGCTAAATATATAGAGGCTTCAGGCATAGATTATGAGGATATTGTAGTTGATAAATATACTTTATTTAAAGGTAAAGAGATAAAAAGATTGTATTTGAAGGATTTATCTCATACTCCTCCTAATAAAAGAAAGCAGGAAATTAAGAAATATTTAATGGAAAAGTTAAAAAGCAAATTGACTAATATAAGCGAGGAGATTGATGCTTATTATGCTAAAGAAATTGCATCTATAAGAAATTCTATGGAGGATAGCGTAGAGAGGCGTGAAAAACTTACAGCTTTATATGACGAAAGGGATAAGAAAAAGGCTACATTAAAGGATGAGGCAAAAGAAGCTATAAATAATTACTTGGGAAACGGCTTGCAGGATGACATAGTAAAACTGTACTTAAACTTATTTAATGATGAGTTTATATTTGAAATGATAACAGGAGGAAAAATACCAGAAAAACTTGCAAAATTTATGATTAATGAGCTTAATGATAACTATAATAAGGGGATAATTGATAGTGATGATTTAGCAGCCTTACTTTATCTTAAGTTTAAAATTAATGGTATTCCAGAAAAGTATAAATTTCAGCATATTGTTATAGATGAAGCTCAAGATTACAGCCCCTTTGAACTATTTATCATGAGAGAAATGGTTCTAGGTTCCTCTATGACCATAGTAGGAGATACTGGCCAAAGCATATACTACTATAAGGGCATAGATGATTGGCAAAAGCTAATCAAGGAAGTTTTTCAAGAGGACATTTATTATACTCCACTCACTCAAAGCTATAGATCTACTGTTGAGATAGTTAATTTCGCTAATAAGGTTTTAAGAAAGCAGAAAAATAGTTTGGAGCCAGCCAAACCAGTGTTGAGGCATGGAATGGAACCTAAAATTATAGAGTACCAAAAGGATAAAGAAGTGGTAGCTATAATAGATGATCTTGTAGAGGAAGCAGAAAGGGCAGGAAAGAAAAATGTTGCAATAATTTGCAAGACTCATGAACAGTGCAAAGAGATAAAAAAACTCCTTAAAAGGAGTGTTAATAAATGGAAGGTTATTAGTGACCGGGATAAGAAGCTTGATTTAGAAAAGATAATAATACCTTCTTATATGACGAAGGGGTTAGAATTTGACTGTAGTATTGTTTATGACTGTAATGATAGTAACTACTGTAATTCAGAGCTGGATAAAAGATTGCTATATGTGGTTTTAACAAGATCCCTGCACATGGAGTATATTTTATATAAGGGTGAAAAGTCTAATTTAATACAGTAATGGCATTTAGATTATTCTGTAGATATCTTAAATTATTTAATGAATTACTGTTAAGTATCAAGAGGAAACTGAGATTGAAAAGCAAGAAAGAGAGCGTTCCATTTATTTTCTTCTTGAAAATGTATTAAAAGACCTCCATCTTGCCAAGTATCATTAGCCTTTTCATGAAGATCACTATTGCCCTGATTCATATGAAGGAAGTGAAGTCCGTCACCAGGAGAAAAATGAAAATACTTATCCTTATTGCCTACAGGGCCCCAACGCCTGCCAAAGGCGTACAATATGGTGCTTTGTTGCTTTTGAAGGGCCTTGTGTGTAATTGCCCGAATTTTTTCTTCCAAATCATTATCATTGCCGGGAAGGGAATCCGGTATAGGGGTTAGTTTAGATAAATCAAATAAATCTCCTCGGGCATAATCTAGGCCTAGCTCCTCTTTTATATTAGGACCAATAGCATTAAAACCAAAGGGTAAAAGAGATAATTTTTCAGTAATTATATTTTTAAAATCATAATCTATATAGTAGAGCATATCGTAAGGTGGACTTTCAGACTGAATGTTAACAGAAATTCTGTAGTGAATTCCATCGGCGAAGCCATGTATATGAAAATGAGGTGTTTTGCCCTTTATGCCAGTGGTTTCAACAATTTTACATTTTAGCACACCATATTCCTCATCCATCATTAAGCCTCCTTTTTAGAATAATGAGCAGTTGCCGTAAAGATCAAAGAAATCGCATATTATATTTAGTTTAAGCAAAAAACTATATCCCATGCAAAAGCAAAGGGATATAGTTTTTTAAATTATGAAAATTGCATTTTTACCGGATTTTTTTGCTGTATACATAGCTTGGTCAGCATTACGTAACAGGCTATCTAAACAGATATTCTCTTTATTCGTAGAACTTATGCTAGATATTCCGATAGAACAAGTTAATAATTTGTCTGAACTAATGATCTTATCGTTACCAATAAGCTCCTGTAACTGTTGCTGGAAGGAACTTGTTTTATCAGACATTTTGCGTAAAATATTCTCTGCTATTAGTTTGGATGTATTCTTATTTGTATTTGGAAGAATTATAATAAATTCATCACCACCGAACCTAGCTACGAAGTCGGAAGTACTGAAAGATTCTTTTAGGAATCTAGCAAAGATTTTTAGTAAACTATCTCCTACGCTATGGCCGAAGGTATCGTTGTAATACTTAAAGTTGTCTAAATCTATAAACATAAGGGATAGTTCTGTATTAATATCGCTAGTATTATCTTTAATTTTTGAAAATTCATCCTTTAATGCTAGTTGAAGAGCCTGACGGTTATTTAAACCGGTTAGACTATCTGTTCTACTCATCTCAAGCAATTCCGATTCATGTTTAACTCTAGAAAGAATAGTTATAAACTGCTTCATAGAAATTGATAGAACGTTTAAGTCGTCCTCTGTTAGTCTACTGTTAGGATTTATTGTAGCTACAAATAAATTAAGAGTACTGTTATTATCCCAACATATAGGAATATTAATAATACACTTTAAATCCTTTATGCTACCATCTATTTGATTGTTATTTGATAAATTTAAGAGAGTTGGACGATTTGCATTCATCAATTCTTTTACATATTCTATAGGTATTTCTACTTTTGCTATAGTGCTAGATTTAGAAGCCATACATACATATTCATCACCTATCTTAGAGTATATGTTAGTTATGTCAACAGGGAAATTTACATGGATTAAAGACAAGTATGAGTCTATAATGGAGTTTCCATTCATAGAGCTACTAGATAGTTCTTGAACTTTACTTATAAACTCGATTTCTCCAATTTTCTTTTGCAATTTATTAAGAGTAACGTCTTGCTTAGCAAGTTCTATTATAGAATCTAAATTCAATCTTATTTTTGGTAGATTAAAATTAGGTAAAGGTGAATTTACATTAGCTAAAGACATTTCAATTAATTGTTTATGATATTGATAATTTTGATTATTGCAAAAGTCTAAACCTTCTTTAAGTATTTTTTCTCCCTGCTCTTTTTTGCCTATAGAAATAAGCTTTCGACCATATTCTATGTAATAAATAGGTAATAAAAATTTGCTTGATCCGTTTGCTGGATCTAGTTGAGAAGAGGCATCTTCAAATAATGAAATAAATTCTTCATATTGTTCACTGTCTGCTTTAATAAGACCGTTTAAAATATAATATAGGAACCTATGATTGAAAGTTAACTTAATGGATGACATTGAATCCACCCTGTTTAATAAATCAATTGCCTTAAAAGATTCTCCAATCTGATAAAAACTAAAGGCTTTTATTACATAAATGTCTGTAATAGTTCTATAAGGCAAGTAAGTCATATTAAAAATTTTTATTATCTGAAGAAGTTTGTCCAACGATTTAATACAAGCTATATAATTCCTGGTCATGAATTGAATAAAAGCATAATTAAAGAGTGTGGCGGCAATTTCATTATAATCATGAATTTTAGTTAATTGATCAATGGCTTTTTGGTAGTGCTTTTGAGCTTCTTTGTATTTTTCTGTAATTAGATATAAATAACCAATAGCATTATGGATTTGAGTTAAATGTATAGGGTACCCTAATTTTTGACGTAAATCTTTACTCTTAAGAAAACATTTTATAGCATTTTCATAATCTTCACTGTAAGTATACAAAATTCCTTTTTTATGATAGTTAACAAACAAGCAAAACTCATTTTCATTTTCTAAAGAAATTTGAATACTCTTATCACATAGAGCATGAAGTTCCTCTAAGGAAAAGAATTCAGTGTATAAGGATGCATCTTGTAAATAATAGGCGTAGTTATTTTTTAGATTATACTTTTCTAGTAACCTTAGTAAAGTGAAATAGTTATATTTATCAATGGAACGAGAACTTATGTCTGCTAATAGATACATCAAATAATAGGCCCGCATAAGTTGAAGGTCATCATCCATAAGGCTAGCATATTTTAAACATTGATTTGCTAAAGTAGTGCTAGTTTCTAAATCGTATTTTTTTATATAACACATAGCTAATTTCCTATATGCTTCCGAAATCTGCTTGTAATTTTCTTCCTTGTGAGCCAATTCTAAGAATATACGGTAATAAGTTAAAGCGTTTTCAATTTTATCTAAATGATAATAACTATCCCCTAGAACATGGTGAATAGTATATCTTAAAGTAATGTCTTCTTTACCTTTTAGCATGGATTCAGCTTTTAATCCGCAGTATATTGCATTATTAAAGTTTAAAAAGTGTAAATTTAGTGAACTAATAGTTGTAATTTTATTGATGGTCAAATTATCTTGAGTTTTAAGATAGCTCCAATCAGATTGATGTGGAATAAGGGTATTTTCTAAATTAAATATACTGTGTTTTTCCTCTGCAAAGGTAACAAATTCATTCCAAGTTTCATAGTAATCAGGATTTGCAAAATAGTAATTTTGATTATACCCATATATAAGGAAGACTCTACAATCATTTAAATTGTCTTTGAAAGACTTAATTAGATCTAAGGTGGAGAAGTCTGCAAATTGCAATTGGCCAAGAGCAATGATAAGGGGACTATATTTTGATAGAGACTTTAATAAGTTAGCAATTGATTTGTGTAACTGTGATATCTCATAAATAATTTCTCCTGTTACAAGTTCATCTAGTCTAATTGGCACTTCTCCTTTTATATAGCTTTCAAATAATATCTTATGAGCTGGATATACTTTAGACTTATCTAATAACTTTTTTATATCAATATTATATTTATTAATAGTGTCTCGTATTATAGATAAAAAGGGTTCGTAGGGTTCTAATATATCAGCTTGTTTATATTGATATTTAAATAAAAGGTAGTTGTTATCTTCCTCTCCAAAGGAACTGTCTATTAAGTAACAAAAGTTACTTATATCTGTTGTGTGGAAGTTGATAGTTAACGGGTTACCTTTTAGCACATTTTTAAACTGATTATGGAGTATATCCGTAAAGTTTTTAAATTTACTATTCATATATTCAGAACCTCCAAAGTAAAAAATTACCAGTTCAAAAAACATTTTTTGTATAAGCCTTTAAAATTAATTTAAATTGTATTTAAAAGTCAATCTAGAATAATAATATGGGTAATTAAGCTGTTATATAACATAGTTTGCAAAAGAAGAAATAAAAAAGATAAAAACATAATATGAAGGGTCAAACTACTAAGAATTACCATAGATACTAATAGCGTTCTTTCCAGAGTTTTTAGATTTGTACTGAGCTTTATCTGCATAATGAAGTAAAACGTCAAGTTTCTCTGCATCATTTTTAGTAAAGCTATGACTAGCAATACCAATAGAGCAGGTTAGTAAATTTTCATCTGGTATATTTGCTGTAACTCCTATAATTTCAGATAAACTGTGTTTTAGTACAGCTTCATGAGACAGTTTACTTAAAAGTTTCTGCCCCATAATATGAGCTGTTTCTTTATTAGTATCTGGAAGAATTATTACAAATTCATCTCCGCCAAATCTTGCAATAAAATCTGTTGGTCTAAAGTATTGTTTTAATATGTTAGCGAAACTTTTAAGAATTAAATCACCAACATTATGACCAAAAGTATCGTTATAATATTTAAAGTTATCTAAGTCAATAAATATTACGGAGATATCCTTAGTAATTTTATCTTCTGTATTTTTAATCCTTAATATTTCTTCATTAATAGCTATTTGAAGAGCTTGTCTGTTGTTTACACCAGTTAGCTGATCCGTTCTGCTTGCTCTTAGTAATTCTAAATCTTGCTCTACCTTAGCTAAAATAGTTGATAATTGACTTATGGATATAGATAAAATATTTAAGTCATCTTCAGTTAAGTTGTTTTGTGGATTAATAGTAGCAACAAACAAATCTAAGTAGGAGTTAGGGCCAAATTTTTCTGGGATATTAATAATAAACCTCATAGAACTAGTATTATTTAAATCAAGACTTTCTTTATCATTGCATAGGCTTAATAGTTGAGGAACCTTTTTATCCAATAACCTCTTTATATATTCAATAGGAACTTCAATTTTTGTAATTGCAGTACACTTAGAAGCTAAGCAAAGATATTCTTTATCTTTGTGGTAATAAAGATTAACCACATCAACAGGAAAGTTTGAGAGAATTAATGTTAAATATTTTTCTATAATAGCGTCTCTATCTAGTAAGTTGCTGGATAGTTCTTGAATTTTACTTAAAAACTCTATTTCACGTATTTTCTTTTGAAGTTTATTAAGTGTGATATCCTGTTTTGCTAGTTCTATTATAGAGTCTAAATCTAAATCTACTTTTGATAATTTATAACTAGTGTTTTGATTTTGCTTACCTTCTAAAAGATTTTGAATTAATCCTTTATAATATTTATAATTCATTTTTTCGCATAAAGACAACCCTTTTTTTAGAACTTCTTCTACATGTTGCTTGCTATTAATCTTAAAGAGCAGTTCTCCGTATTCTAGATAATACATAGGAAGCATAAACTTACTAGATTTATTAGCAGAATCAAGCTTACATATGGCTTCTTCAAAGGAGTTTACTGCTAAATCGTATTGATTATTTTCAGCATAAATTAGTCCCTTTAGCATGCAATATAAAAGCATATAGTTATGGGTTGGGGTTATGGAACTTGTAGCCTCTATTCTAGTTACTAAGTTTGTTGCTTTAAAGTATTCTCCTAGTTTACAGAAACATAAAGCTTTTAATATGTAAATATCATTTATGTTTCTATATGGAAGGTAGGTTATATTAAAAATTCTCATTATTTGAAGCTGCTTGTCAATTATTTTGATACATTCTTTATAATTTCTACTTATAAAATGTAGAAAGGCATAATTGCAAAGAGTCGCAGAAACTTCATTAAAATCGTGGATTTTGTGTAATTGACTAATTGCCTTTTTATAGTATCGTTGAGATTCTTTGTATTTCTCTGTAAGCATGTATAAATAACCAATACCGTTATAAATTCGAGTTAAGTACAAAGAATAGCCAAGTTTTAATCTAAGATCCTTACTTTTTAGAAAATATGTTAATGCATTATCATAATCTTCATTATAAGAGTAAATAATACCTTTCTTGTGATAACTAACAAATAGAGCAAACTCATTTTGATTTTCTTTAGAAATTTCAATAGCTTTATCACATAAAGCGTGAAGATCAGCAACATTATTATAGTAATCGGAATATAAAGAAGCATTTTTTAAGCAATGAACATAAGTATTTTTAAGATTATACTTCTCAAGTAAATTTAATAGGAAAAAGTATCTATCTCTGTCCATAGGATGAGTGGTTCTATCAGATATACAAAACAATAAATGATAGGCTCTTAAAAGTTGGAACTCATCCTTGGTTAATGCTGCGTACTTTAAGCATTGACTTGACAGCTTTGTGGCGGTATTTACATCGTAATTTTTTAAATAAGCTAAAGCTGTTTTTCTATAAGCTTCTGAAAGCATTTTGTAGTCGTTAGTTTTATGTGCTATTTCCGAAAGTGTTCTATAGTAAATTAGGGCGTTATCCATTTCCCCTAAATAATAGTGGCTATCGGCTAAAATTTCAAAAATTTTGAACCGAGTTTCTTCTTTAATAACATTAGTAATGGTTAAATTTTTTGCTATGGATGCGCAGCTTATTGCATTTTTTAAATTAAGGAAGCTTAGATTTAAAGAAGCAAGATTTACAATTTCATCAAGAGAATTTGAAGAATCAGCAGTATGCCAACTTAGATTTTCATTGGAAGTATCTTGAGGTAAATCAATTATACTATGTCTTTCTTCTGAAAGGGAAATAAAGCTACTCCAGTTATCATACTTGGTTGAATCTTCAAAATAGTAATTTTTATTATAGCAGTAAATAAACATTATTTTACCGCTTGCTGAAAAGCTATTAATATACTTAATAAGCTCTAAAGTATTGCAATCTGCAAATTGCAAATCAGCCATAGCTATAATAATAGGTGTATTTTTAGAGATAGTCTTTAAAATTTTGCAAATAGATTTGCACATTTGAGTAAATTCATATTGCAATTCATCCAAAACTATTTCATCTTTTCGTTCAGGTAGTTGATTTTGCAAGTAGCCTTTAAATAAAATTCTATGACTAGGATATACATTAGCATTTTCTAACAATTGATCTATATTTATGTTAAGTTTGATTACGATTTCACGTATTATATTTAAAAAAGGTTCATAGGGTTCAGTTATTTTATTAGCTATAAATTGATATTTATAAAAGAGGAATTTATTATTTAAAGTTGATAAGGAATTATCAACTAAATAGCAAAAGTTACCCATATTTTCACTATGAAAATGAAGAGTGCAACATTTATTCTTTAATACTTTTTCAAAATTATTTTGAAGTAGATTAGAAAAAAGGTTAATTTGCTTATTCATTATAATAAACCTCCAAATAGGGTACGGACATGGAAAATATAAAAATTATATGTTAGCATTTTTGGTAAAAATTATTAATATGCTTTACTTGAATTTATTATAGCATATTTTGTGTAGAACGATATACACAATTTAATATAAAATCAAGTTGAATTAGATATAGAGAAATTTAGTTTATATTTTATATATGGTAGAGTTAATTTTTATGATATTATAAAAATTAGTATGCAGATGGGGGGATTAATTATGATATTTAAGGCGCTTTTGTGGGGACTAGCTATAGGAATGGTCATTGCTATTCCTGTAGGTCCTGCAGGAATTGAAGCCATTAGATGGACAGTAACAAAAGGTTTTAGAAAAGGGATCTTAGTGGTAATAGGTGCTCTATCTGTAGATACATTAGATGCCATACTAATTAATTTTGGCCTATTGAGTTGGCTAGAAAGTAATAAGTGTTTTAAGGATATTTTTTGGATGCTATCAGGTATTGTTACATTTTACATAGGCTATAAGGATATTAAGAGAGGTCGTGGATTTAATTTGCAAGATGAAGAAAAATATCTGGAGAAAAAAGGATTATTTGACCATCCTTATATTACGGGCTTTGTCATTACCTTTTCTTATCCCATGACTCATTTTGCTTGGTTAACTTTTAGTACAACTTTTATAACATATTGGCATGATAAAGGTGTTCTTACATATGGCATTTTTGTAGCATCTATGATTTTAGGAATGTTTATTACTCTTACGGGGGTTAATTTTTTAGCTTCAAAGGGTATAAAGACGATAAAAAGTAAAAAATCAAATAGGTTAGGGAATCTGTTACCCTATGTAATAGCAGTTTTAGGAGTTGTATTATTTGTATATGGTGTAATTCAGTTTTGTTTCATTTAATGATTTAACGACGAATATTAACAGTAAAAGAGATTCATTTTTATTGAGTCTCTTTTTTAATATTATATGGATATTGTTCTAATATAAACATAAATTTCGATAATATTTGATAATCATTTAAATACTGTAAAAATAGATATATTTATTCATGAACAATATTGAATTAAATTGAAAAAAATGCTATAATTGATTTTGCAACCGTTTGCAAACACAAAAGATGTTTAAATTAAATAAAGGAGGGATAACATGAAAAAATATAAAAATAAGTTAAGTCTAGTAATGGCTTTCTTGTTTTTATTCAGCTTAGTACCACAGTTGAATTTAGAGGTACAAGCTGCTAGTGGTATTAGTGTAGACGGTGTTAAAGATCAGATTTGGAAAGACATGGAACCACTAGCCACATCCGATTCTGCTGGTTGGCAAGGCAGCGATGTGGGGAATTTTTATCTTACTAATGACAATAATAACTTGTATTTTTGGGTAGATGCTAAAAATGTTCCTAATTGGGGTAATGAAGGACAATTTATAGATATAGCCTTAAACGTAAATCATACAGATTCAGGGTATGAGGGAAATCCGTGGAGTGCTCCTTTTAACTTCAGTGGAACAGATGTAAAACCTAATATTCATATATTACTTAGAGCTAAAAGTGAAGCGGAAGTAGCTTGGGCAAGCGTTTATAAGATTGAAAATGGAGAACCAAAGGAAATTCTTAATTCTTCTAATTTACAGAATGCTGCTTTTGCTATAAATATTAAGAATGGTTTCGAAGGAAAAATTCCTTTAAGTTTACTTGGCTTAGAAGCTGGTGATAAGCTAAAAGGAATAGTGGTATTAAGCGGTAATAATGGTAGCGAACACGGAGCTTTTGATGTTATTCCAGATGAGGGAAATAGCAAAGCTTCTAGTTGGAATGAATCAGCAAATCCAAATGTTCAGAGTGTTTACAGCAAGGAATTCACAGTTGAAGAAATTACCGGACCTTTTGTTCCTAGATTATCTGAAATTAAAGGTGCAGATTCTGTTGTTTTAGGAGAAACTACAAATTACATACCTAGATTTATCTCCGAAGATGGAGCTGGTACCGATGGCAATGCAGATGAAGTGTACTGGTCCGTTACCGGTGAAGATGGAAGTACTGCTACAAATGTTGTAGAAATAGATGAGAATGGATCATTAACAGTAAAGGACTTTCCTTCCGGTACTTTAGCTACAAAGATAATAATTAAAGCTGTTAGAAAGTCAGATGAAACACAGGTTGTAACAAAAACAGTTACAGTTTTAAAAGAAAATATACCTGTAGTTAATTCAGACGGTACCGTTACATTCAAAGCAGAACATAGCGGAAATACCTTATATGTTATAGGTGATTTTGTACAATGGGATACAAATAAGCAAATTTCTATGGCTAAGGATGAAAACGGTATCTTTAAAGCAAGTGTTAAACTTACACCAGGAACTTATGAATATAAGTTTAAACCTTTAGCTGAATCTTGGGATGGAGACTTTTTAGATAAAGTAAATACTAAAACTAGAAATGGCAATTCCTTATTGATAGTGCCAGGACTTATAATAAATACAGCTAGTGAAGTGGAAAGTGGAGGAAGCTTAGATTTAGCGGCTAAGTTACTTAATGCAAAAGGTCAAGAGCAAGTAGTTACACCGGTTTGGTCTCTGGAAAGATCTATAGAAGGTGTATCCATTGAGGATAATAAATTAGTAGTTTCAAAGGATGTTCCAGCAGATACTAAAATATCCTTAGTGGCAACTTATGATAGCTTTGAAGTTAAGAAGGAAATCACTGTTGTTTCCCAAATGTATACCTATAATATTCACTATTATAGATATGATAATGAACAGTTGAACTGGGATTTATGGATTTGGCTAGATGGAAAAGAAGGTTCTGCCTATGAATTTAAGCCAGATTTAGTGGATGGTTTTGCTGTAGCAGAGGTTAAGAGCACTGCCACTAAAGTAAACGTTATACCAAGAACAAAAGGTGTTTGGAACGCACAAGAAGATGCAAAAGTAATCCAAATTAAAGAGGGTAAATCCATTGATGTATGGATTATAGAGGCAGATGATACTATCTACTACAGTAGAAGTGAAGCGGATATAAGGCCTAAGGTAAGAGCTGCATTTATGGATGATTTAAATAAGATATATGCTACTACAACAGGTACTATATCTGATGAAGAAGCAAAAACCTTTATAGTAAAGGATGAAAATGGACAAGTAATAGAAGCTACTACTAAAAAATTATCAGACAAAAAAGTAGAAATAACTGTTACAGATCCTAGTAAGATAGATGTTAGAAAACTATATACTGTTGAAAGTCAAAGCTACAGAGCAGTAAAAGTTGTGATGAGGGACATATTAAATCACAGCAAATTTACTTATAGTAGATCCGATTTAGGAGTTGAATACAAACCTTATGAAAGTATATTTAGAGTATGGGCTCCTACAGCTACTAAGGTAAGCGTGGTCCTTTATAATGATGCTGGACAATACAATGAAGTCGGTTTAGTAACTAACCATGAAGGGGGCACTGAATATGAAATGTCCCGTTCTGAAGAGGGTGCTTGGGTAGGAACCGTACATGGAGATTATGAAAATAAATACTATATGTATAAGGTTCAATTTGCTGATGGTACAGTAAATTATGCAGTAGACCCATATGCTAAGGCAGTTTCTGCTAATGGACAAAGGGGAGCTATAATTGATTTAGATTCTACAGATCCTGAAGACTTTGAAGAAATAGAAAGACCAGCTATGATAAAAGCAACAGATGCAATATTATACGAATTGCATGTGAGAGATTTTTCTATAGATGAAAAATCCGGTATGGATAATAAAGGTACCTTTAAGGCCTTTACAGAAGAGGGTACAACTCTTGTAGGAAATAATAGTATAAAAACTGGTATAGATCACCTAGTTGAATTGGGAATTACACATGTACATTTGCTTCCATCCTATGACTATAAAACAGTAAACGAAATGTCAAAGGAAGCTCAATATAACTGGGGATATGATCCACAGAACTACAATGTGCCAGAAGGTTCTTATTCTACAGATGCTACTGACCCAGCTTTAAGAGTAACTCAGTTTAAAGAAATGGTGCAGGCGCTTCATGAAAATGGAATAAGAGTAGTTATGGACGTAGTTTACAACCATACTTATGAAACAACTACTTCTTCCTTTAATTTAATAGTACCAGGATATTATTATCGTACTGATGATAATGGTAAGTTTACTAATGGTTCAGGCTGTGGTAATGAGGTAGCCAGTGAAAGACCAATGGTTAGAAAGTTTATCAAGGATTCTGTTAAGTATTGGGCTAACGAATATAAGGTAGACGGATTTAGATTTGACTTAATGGGATTGATTGATACAACAACTATGACAGAAGTAACTAATGAATTGAGAAATGAAGTTGATCCAACTATCTTAATTTATGGTGAACCATGGCAGGCTGGTGGAAGCTCACTGTCTCAGGAACAGCAAACTTTAAAGGGAAGCCAAAAAGATAAGGGCTTTGCAGTATTCAATGATAACTTTAGAGGAGCTATTAAAGGAGGCAGTGACGATAAGACTACTGGTTTTGCAAATGGTGCCTCTGGAAAAGAAGCGGCTATAGTTGAAGGTGTTAGAGGTTCTATATATGACTTTACTAATTCTCCTTCAGAAAGTATCAACTATGTAACTGCCCATGATAACTTGAACCTTTGGGATAAATTCCTTAACACTTCTCCAGAAGGAATTGATAAGGAAGATCCTTATAAGGATATAGATTTAAACAATGTCTTAGCTAACACTACAGTTAAGCAAACACTTCTTGCTAATGGTATAATATTAACCTCTCAGGGTATACCATTCTTCCAAGCAGGAGATGAATTTATAAAGACAAAATATGGTGACCATAACAGTTACAAGAGCCCAGATTCAATAAATAAAATAAGCTGGGAAAATAAAGAGAAATTTAAAGAGGTATTTGATTATTATAAGGGCTTAATTGAGTTAAGAAAGTCACATCCAGCCTTTAGAATGAATACTAAAGCTGCCGTTGAAAGCAATCTTGAAGTTAAGAAGGCTAATGGAAATGTGGTTGTATTCCAATTAAAGAACTATGCTAATGGCGATACTTGGAAGAACATTGTAGTAATATATAATGCAAATACTACAAGTCAAGAGGTTCAATTACCTTTCAGTGCAAGCTGGAAAGTAGTTGTTAATGGACAAAAAGCTGGTGTAGAAGTTCTAAGTGAGATAGACGGCAACAAAGTTACTGTTGAACCAATATCAATGATGGTGCTTTACGACGAAGCTGAGGAAGCATATGAATCAATACCAACAACTATAGAGTTATCAAAAAATACTATAGGATTAGAAGCAGGTAAATATACTTATTTGACAGCAGTTGTAAAAGACCAAACTAATAGAATAATTCCTAATGCTGTGGTAACTTGGTCAGCGGATGAAAGTGGTGTGGTTTCTGTAAGTAAATCCGGTAAGATAACAGCATTAAAGGATGGTACTGCACTAGTTACAGCTAAAGTTGGAGAAGCTACAGCAACTGTTAAAGTAAATGTAGGTAAGTTAGTTCCAACTACAATAAATATAAGCGGTTCTAATTCAGTTTATACAGATGCGCAAGTAACACTTACAGCAACTGTAAAGGATCAATTTGATCAGATCTTAACTACAGGAATAACTTGGTCTTCCAGCGATGAATCCATAGCTACAGTTAATGCTAGTGGAGTTGTTACTGGTATAAAACCAGGAACAGTTACTATAAAAGCTAAAGCAGGCGACGCTGAGCAAGAACTTGTTATGACCGTTAAGAAGAGTGTAAAGAGATATATTTATTTGTACTATTCTCGTCCTGATAAGGATTATACTGGTTGGAATCTTTGGGTATGGTCAACGGGATTATCCAATGTTGATGGACAGGTTGATTTTAGTAGTGCTAATGATGGTAGCGTTGTTGCAAAGGTAGAAATAGCACCAGGAGTAACAAGAATAGGCTTCATTGTAAGAAAAGGCAATTGGGATGATAAAGATATAGAAGCAGATAGAAGTATAGAAGTAGATGAAGATGCAGTAGTAACTAAAGTTAAGGTATTTAGCGGTGTTAGTGAAATAGTAACTTTACCATCAGTAACTGGAGCTAAGGTTGAAAATGGTGTAGCCTACTTTGAATATAGAGATGATGATTTATTTGTTAATAATACATTATCTCAACTTCAAAAGGTGCAGGTTGAAGTAAATGGACAGCTTTATGATATGAGCTATGATGAAGAAGATGAATTATATCGTGGTAGTCTAAAATTAGCTGAAGAAGGGGTTTATGAATATAAGTTCCATATTACTGACAAGGATGGTAATAAAAAAGTAATTACTGATCCTAAGAATACGGTAAATGGAAAATCTATTATCGAATATAGATTACCAGATATGAAAATTAATGCTTCAGTAAGTTCAAAGGCTATAGATTATAGTGAAAATGCTGTGCTTAATATAGAAGTAACTTCTGAAGATGGCGCAGTAGCTAAGAAGATCTATGCTGACTTATCCGCACTTGGTGGCCCAGATAAGGTGGAAGTTGACACTAATCTTATGAGTCATACAATATCCGTTAGGGATAATGTAACTGCTGGCGACAAAAAGATTGCTATTACTGTAGTAGATCAGTTTGGAAATGAACATAAGTCTGAAGCCACTGTTACAGTAAAAACAAGACAGTATGTTGGAAATACTGATTTTGATTGGGATGAAGCTAGAATTTACTTTATGTTAACCGATAGATTTTACAATGGTGATACTAGCAATGATGATCCAAATGGTGAAAACTATGATAAGAGCAATTTAGAGACATATCATGGTGGTGACTTTAAGGGTATAACTAAAAAGCTAGATTACTTACAGGACTTGGGAATAAATACAATATGGATAACACCTATTGTAGATAATATTGACTTTAACCAAGGAGCAGCTTTCGGTGGCTTGCAATACGCATACCATGGTTATTGGGCTAAGGACTTTGAGAAGATTGATGAACATCTTGGAGATGTAGATGACTTAAAGGAACTTATTGATGAAGCTCATGACAGAGGTATTAAAATCATGATTGACGTTGTTTTAAATCACGTTGGTTATGGTATGAGAAGCACAGATACTAACAGTACAGGGGTATCTAACTATCCAACTGCTGAGGAAAAGGCTAAATTTGATGGTATGCTTAGAGATGGTAGTGTTAATTCCGGAGATATTTTATCAAACGTATCAGGACTACCGGATTTATTAACTGAAAATCCTGAAGTAAGAGAGAAGATTATTCAATGGCAGAGCTCTTGGATAGATATTCTCAGAACTGAAAAGGGTAATACTATAGACTACTTTAGAATTGATACAGTAAAGCATGTTGATAATACAACTTGGAAGGCTTTTAAGAACGCTGTGACTACAAAGAATCCAAAGGCTAAGTTTATTGGTGAAGTTTTTGGTGCTGACATTAATAATCAATATGGACAACTTAGAAGCGGACAAATGGATTCCTTATTAGACTTCTCTTTCAAGTATTCTGCACAAAACTTTGTAAATGGAAAGATTAATGATGTAGAAGCTTATTTAGAAGAAGTAAATGATAAGATCGACAATACTGCTACTTTAGGTTTATTCCTAAGCAGCCATGACGAAGATGGTTTCTTAATTAGATTAGGCAATATGTCAGAGGAAGATAAGCTTGCTAAGTTAAAGGCAGCAGTAGCATTGCAAATGACAGCAAAAGGTCAGCCTATAGTTTACTATGGTGAAGAACTTGGAGCTAGTGGACGTAATGCTGGAAATATGGCAGCAGGTGAATTAAGTGAAAACAGATATGATATGCCATGGGATAGATTAAATAACCCATTATATATGTCAGTTCATGATCACTATAAGAAGCTCTTAAATATCAGAGCAGACTATTCAAAGATTTTTGCTAAGGGAAGCAGAACTCAAATAGGTGGCAGTGATGCTGAAAAGTATCTTGTATTTAAGAGAACCTATAATGAACAGTCTGTGGTTGTGGCTATAAATACAGATACAAGTTCTAAAAATGTTACTGTAGAAGTGCCTTTTGAAGCGGGAGCTGAAATTGTGGATCTATATAGCGGAACAACATATACTGTTGGCTCAGATCAGAAAGTAAGCTTTACTTTACCAGCAATAGCTGATGGAGCTACAGTAATTTTGGCTAAAGTTAAAGAGGAAAGCGAAGAACCAGGAACTGGCGGAGAAGAACCAGGAAGCGGTGAAGAGAAACCAGGAACTGGCGAAGAACATCCAGGAAGCGGTGAAGAGAAACCAGGAACTGGAGGAGAACAATCAGGAACTGGTGAAGAAAAACCAAGCACTGGCAAAGGAAGCCAAGGAACAGAGGAAAAGAAAACAGATGATCAGCAGCTCGGATCTGTTGTAAAGAATGATCAAAAGCTTATAATAGAAGCTATTAAAAATGCTTCAAACGGATCAACAATTGTGGTAGATGCATCTTCAAATAAGAGAGTTGACAAATCTATCTTTGAAGCAATTAAAGGAACAGACAAGTTCATAACCTTTAGAACAGAAAATGCTGAATGGACATTCTACGGCAAAGATATCAAAATTGTAAAGGATATTGACTTAACTATTCTAATAGCTTCACTAAAGGATACAGTATCTGATAATAAGGATGCTATAGCTAAAAAGGTTAATAATGAAGATGTGCTAGTACTCACCTTTGCTTCTAATGGAGAGCTTCCTGGCAAGGCAACCGTTAGAGTCAAAATGGATTCAACTTGGTTAGCTAATAAGAATAAGAACAATATGTACGTATACTACTACAATGAAAAGAATGATAAGGCTAAAACTATAGCTAAGCAGCTAAAGGTAGATGCTGATGGATACATTGAATTTGCTATAGACCATAACAGTGACTTCTTTGTTGCAGATAAGGACCTAGTGGCAACAGGTGTATTACCAAAGACAGGTTCACCTATAGATTTAAATACAGTATTTGCATTAGGAATATTAACTGTATTAGCAGGTGTAGTAGTACTATTCACTAGAAGAAAAAAATTCAATAAGTAATTCATAATTAATAAAAGGGATGTCATTAAGTTGACATCCTTTTTGCGATTAAAGCATTTATAGTAGCTCTTTAGGTCACATGTTTTAAATAGATATTAGCTAGGTGTATAAAGTTTGGTCTGGTGGCAGATTGCTTTAAGAAGGCAGATCTGGATGGATAATCCACTCTATGCCTATTTAAATGATTGATTACCTCTTCTAAGGTTGTGATACCAGTACCATGACCATAGTAAGTGCCATCACCTAAGTCTATCAGATTTTGGCCTCTAAATTCAGATCTTTTAGGGTCATAATCTGGATTTTCTACATACCTGCAGTCCCCAGGAATATAATCTAATAAATATTTGTAGGTTACTATATCTAAATTATGAGCAATATAATGCCAATTCATAAGGTAAAGATCTTGAAAGAAAGCATCGAATAATTCCTTAGAATATATATCTAGAAGCGCTTTATAATAAACAATGGTTATGGCAGTAGAACATTCTGTTCCGTATTTGCTACCTTGTTGGAATATATCTTCTATAGCGTCAGAAGGGTTTCTATCTTTTCTAAGGAGAAAGCCGCCTTTATTAGTAAGTTCCCAGTATTCTGGATTGCAAAAGGCACTTTTAAAGGTTCTGAATTTAAAGCCACTAGCGTTAAGCTTTCTTGATGCATTAATTATTTTGTTTCTAAGGTCTACTTCAAAGATTAATTGGCTAACATGATCATATTGATATATTTCATTAGAATCTGAAATCTTAGATAAGATCTTAACTTCTAAGCTATCTGGTGGAAAAAAATGAATAAGGCTTCTTTTGCTTATCATATTTCTTTTGATTAATATCATTTTTAATCCTCCGTTTACAGTTTTATTCATAATAGTATATGATTTTTAAGGAGGGACGGTTCACAAATATTCACTAAGTAGCATATTTGCCAAAAGCTATCCTTGGTACAAATTTCACTATGTCAGAATAATATATTATAAAGTGGTGAAGTTTTAGATATTTTGCAGATGAATTTTTAAACAAAAGGAGGAGAAAAATGAGTAGGCGTCATGGACATTGCTGTTGTCGATGTCATAAGATTGTAAGAAGCTCTAGAAGAGGAAATAGGGGCTTATTACTTTTGATTCTAGGGGTGCTATTGGCAGCTGCAACAAGCCCTGCAGGGGTAGCTGGGGCAGCTCAAAATACAAACATCATAAATATAAACCAAGATGATGATTTAGACGATTTTGATGATGATTACGAGTGTGAATGTCAAAGTCATTGCTGTGATCATTAATATCCATAGTCTGCCGCTACAAAATGTAGAGGCGGACTTTATTAATTTACAGTACTTTCGAGTTTACGCTAATTCTGAGTGATGATAAAATTATATATAAGGAGGTGGAAAAATGATCTTTTATGTTAGAGAAAAGATTTTTAGTTTTGGAGATGATTTTACAATTAAAGATATTGATGGCTATGATGCATATAAGGTTAGGGGCAAAGTTTTCAGTTTTGGTAATAAACTTAGATTATATAGCATGGATGATAGAGAACTGGTATATATTGAGGAAAAGATTTTTAGATTTTTGCCAGAGTATTTAATATATGAAAATGGTATTGTATCAGCAGTATTGAAAAAGGAGTTTTCTTTCTTTAAACCAAGGTTAAGAATTGAAAGTCGATACGGAGACTTTTATATTGAAGGAGATATTTTTGCCTATAATTTCAGAATTTTCAGGAATGGGGTTTTGGTGGCGGAAATTTATAAGAAAGCTTTTGCCTTTAGTGATACTTATGAAGTGAGTATAAATGACAATGAGAGTTATCCTTTTATTTTATCCTTGGCAATAGCTATAGATCAAATCTTTCACGATAATAAAGAATAAAAGATAAAAATTTAAAGAGTCTCAAAATTCGTCATTTATTTGTTGGATTTTGAGATTATTTTTATAAATTTAAAAAATTTATTCTTAAAAAGAAAACTTATTGTCCTTTTCTGTGGTATATATAATATATAATGTTTATAGGAAGGACGACATAAAATGAAAAAAGTAAAAAATATCAAAAAAAAGAGACTGAAAGTTATTTTTGCAATATTAGCGGCTTTAACCATTACATCCTTGCCAGTGGTTCATGTTTATGCTACGGAGTCTAAATGGAATGATATTATTTATCCTGGTGTTTATATAGAAGGGGTAGATGTAGGTGGTAAAAGTTTAGAAGAAGCAAAAAGATTAATAGAAGAAAAGTATGAGCAAAATCTGATTTCGAAGGAAATTAAAATTATTGCAGGGGACAAGTCTTATGGTTTAGATTACAGTGAGCTAGATACAAAGTATAATATAGAGGAAACTATTAAAGAAGCCTTTGATTATGGTAAGAATGAGAATATATTCTCAAGATATTCTTTAATTAAGAATGGAAAAAAGAAAGAATATAAGCTTTCATTTGAATATGATGCAGAGGCTGTAAATGAATTATTAGATAAGATAGAACAGGAAGTAAATTCACAACCGGTAAACGCGAAAATTACTATTGAATCTGGTAATATTAATATTACTGAAGGCGTAAATGGGACAACTTTAAATAGAGAAAAACTTAAGGAAACTATTTTAAATAGTATAAATAGTGATTTATCACAACAAGTTGTACGGATTGAAGCACCATTGGAAGTTACTGAACCAGATGTAAGCAAAGCTCAACTTGAGAAAATGAATACAAAAATATCTAGCTTCAGCACTAATTTTTCCTCCTCTAATGCAAACAGAAGGAATAATATTGAATTAGCAACAAAAGCTATAAATGGTACTATATTAATGCCAGGAGATTCTTTTAGTTTTAATGAAGCTGTAGGTGAGCGTACTAGAGAAAGAGGATATAAGGATGCAGGAGTTATCATAGGAGATTCCGTTCAATCCGGCTTAGGTGGAGGAATTTGTCAGGTTTCAAGTACTTTATATAATGCAATGTTAAAGGCAGGTATTAAAGCTACAGAAAGAAAAAATCACACCTTGGTTCTTTCTTATGTACCAAAAGGTTTAGATGCTACTGTGGATTGGGGCAATATTGACTATAAATTTACTAATACCTTAAATTATCCAATTTATATTGAGGGATATACCCAAAATAGAAATGTGTACTTCAATATATATTCTAATAAAGAATTAAGCAAGTATACTTATGAGCTATCTACTGACGTATATGCTACAATTCAACCTAAAATAAACTATACTGATTCTAATGATTTGCTAGAAGGTGAGACAAAGGTTGTTAAATCTGGTACAACAGGTTATAAGGTTAAAGTATATAGAAATACCTATGAAAATGGAAAATTGATAAATACAGAGCTTATATCTAATGATTATTATTATCCAGTAGATGGACAAGTTTTGAGAGGAACTAAAAAGGCAAACCCAGTAGTAGAGGAGAATAAAGACCCTGTTGAAACTTTAAAAAAGGCTGAGGATATTGTGGAAACACAAGATGATACCAAAGTTGAAAATATGGATAATAATACTGCTACTGTTGTTGAAAAAGATCAAAGTAATGAAGTTGCTCAATAAGTAAGGATATTGAAGAACATAGTGAAAATCACCCTATATATTACTTAAGGCTTAGAATAAAAGATACGGCTTGACAAATAATATTATGGTAAGAACATATATGAGGTGATGAGAATGGATAGAACAACCATTGTATTGGAATCCATGGAAAATTATGATGATATTATAAGAGGAGTTCAAGAAAGCTTTCATTTAATTCCTAAAACTAGAACCACCAATGGAATGATTCTATGCGATAATAAAAATCATGAGGATATAAAAGTTACTGGCCGTATTGATGATGATGAAGAAACAACCACTATAGCTATTGAATGTAAAGACAAGAGAATTGCAGAGGATATCAGAAATTGGGTGAAAGAAAATTATTCTTAAATTTAAAGCATCCATAGATTTGCTTAGACAAATCTGTGGATGCTTTTAGATTATCTTTTCATAATACCTTTGTATGTATTAAGAATTAATTATTCCTTTTCTTCTAAGCTATAATTTATTTAAACCAGTTCATAAAAAGTGTAATGGCAAAGGCGTTGAAAAAGTCTATAAATAAAGAACCTACTAGAGGTACTATAAAGAAAGCTCTCATAGCCTTAACATTATATTTTTCTGTCAGTGCTTCCATGTTGGCTATGGCATTAGCGGTGGCACCTAGTCCAAAGCCGCAAGCTCCAGCACTCATTACTGCTGCATCATAATCCTTCCCCATAATTTTAAATATAATAAAGTAGGCAAATATAACCATAACCAATACTTGGATAGTTAAAATTATTAGCATAGGTAAGGCTAATTCATATAGCTGCCATAGTTTAAGAGACATCAAGGACATTGAGAGAAAGAAAACTAAAGATATATGTCCTATTACTTCTATTTCTTCAAGAATGATTTTTCTATCAGTCAAGTCTAAAATATTACGTATTAAGGATGCGGCTAACATTCCACCTATATATGATGGGAAAGTAAAGTCTAAGCTTTTAAGCCAATTAGAAATGATAGTGCCAAGACCCATAGCAATTACGATGAGAACTGTTGAGTGCAGTAGGGAATTACTATCTAACTTTCTTGTTTTGCTACTAAGAATTTTTTCTTCCTCATTTTCAACGTATTTTTCAACTAAATTATATTTATCTATAAGTGACTTAGAAACCGGTCCTCCTACTAAAGAACCCATTACCAAGCCAAAAGTTGCAGCAGCCATAGCTGCAGCTGTCCCTCCTTTTAAACCTGCAGCTTCAAAGATAGGTCCAAAGGCGGCTGAAGTACCTGGCCCACCTACTAAAGCAGTGGATCCTGCTGCTAAACCTATATAAGGGTGAAGGTTGAAGAGCTTTGCTAATCCAACGCCTAATAGATTTTGAATAAATACTAATATAATGCTTAAAATTAAGAAGGTAACTACTTGTATACCGCCTTTTTTTAGTAGTTTTAAGCTGGCGGAAAAGCCTATGGTGGTAAAGGCGGCTATCAATAAAACACTTTGTAAAGTTTCATCGAATTCAAAGGCGTATAAGCCTGTAATGTGTCCTAAAAGGGCTATAATAGAGAATAGGATTCCACCAATGACCGGTGATGGTATAGAAAACTTCTCTAACATTGATACTTTGTTTTTGAAAAATTCTCCTACTAAAAAAATTACTACTGATAAGGAAAGACTTTGAATAATGTCAAGTTTTATTAGCATAACAAATCCTCCAGTGAAGCAAAATCATATCTATGTTAGTTTTAGAAGTAAAAAAATTGATTATACATTAATGTAGAAAAAGTTATAATAGTACATGAAGATGACATTTATAGTCTTTTTAATTTTGATTTAGAAGATAATGATTATTTGAGGTGATAGAGCAATGTTGAATATAGGGGATTTAATGGAGGGGGATTTTTTTGCTTATCCAGAGGAAGTGCAAGAATATTTAAGAAGTTATACGGAAAAGTTGAGAGATGTTTTAATAGAGGAATTAATTCAGGATACCTATAATAAAATAATGAAAAGCTTAGAAGAGGGAAGGGAAGAATATAAGTCCATACTTACAGAAATATTAGCTAAGGGTCATAAGGGCTATGAAAATATGAATAATAGAGCTTTGCTAAATCTCTATTTAGAAAGAAAAAATGAAGTGGATTTTATGAAACTTTTAGAAAAAGTGGAAGGGCAACTTTAACATGGATAGGTGACTAGAGGTGCAAGGAAAATGACTCCTGCACCTTTTTATTATTCTTCTAAAGCTTTTTCAAAGATATTTTGAATTATTTCTTTTTTAACAGCACCTTCGTGAAGCTTTTCATTACCTATGTAGTAGGATGGCACATAATAGTAGTCGTATTGATTTGCTAAATCAGCCTCTTTACTCTCATCGATAATCTTAATTGGAATATTAGTGTACTTAGGATTTTCTTTTTTTAGTTCCTCCATCCAAGACAGAGCTTTTCGGCAGTAGGGGCAGCCTGCTAGGATAAACATAGTAATTTCTTCCATTTTAATATCACACCTTTCAATATGCTGTATATTAAATTATCCAACCTCAATAATTAAATTATACATTTTATAAATGTTAATGTATCATAAAAAGCACTTTTATTAATAAAATATAATTGGATGTATTATTAAAAAGGAGTTTTACATGAAGCTTAATATAGGTCTAGTCTTAGGGATCATGGAAATTGCTCTGTTGGATTTAGTATTGTGTGGTGATAATATCGGTATTATAGCTTTAGCTACTAGAAATTTACCACCAAAGTCTGCAAAGTTAGCAGGGATTATTGGGGTTACTGGTGCCATAGCCCTTAGAATCTACTTTGCAATATGTATATCAGCTTTTTTAAACATAAGATGGATTCCTTTAAGGTTAATTGGAGGAATTATATTAATTAAAGTAACTTGGGATTTGATAAGTTCAACAGAAAAAGAAGAAGAGTATCATGGCAAGTCATCACAAAAATTTTGGGATGCGGTAATAGCAGTAATACTTGCGGATGTAAGCATGAGCCTTGACAATGTTTTAGCTATAGCAGGGGCTGCCGATGGTAATATAAGTTTAATAGTAATAGGGATTTTTCTTAACGTCCCTTTTATATTCTTTGGAAGTCAATTTGTAATGAAGCTAATGCAAAAGATACCTATGGTAGTATACATAGGTGGATCAATTTTAGCTTTTACCTCGGTAAAAATGATTATGGAAGATAATTTATTTAAGCACTATATACATCTTACTCATAGCACTGAAATATTGCTGCAAATGGCAGCGGCTGTAGCAGTAATCTTGTATGGATATAATAAGGTTAAAAATCAAAAAATTAGGGCAGATGTAAGCAAGGAAAAAATTTCGAAAGTTTCATAAGATACATATTAAATTAATATAAGCTCTATGACTATATTATTGACTATAGATGGAATTTGGCCTGCATAAGTATAAAGGTATCTTCCTGGTATTAAGTCTATATGCAGGCTGTGTAAGTAAGAAATTAAGAAAATTTTAATAACATTTTTAGAAGTCTTTAATAATATAAATATTGAAGTGTGATATAATTTATACCGTAAAATCAATGTTAGCATAGCTTTTAAGATTTACATATTTAAAGGGAAAAAAATTAAAAAGAACAATAGAATTTTTTACGAAATGTAAACGTATAACTTAATGAGGGGATTGATTAATAAGGAAGTTTATGGAGGTAAAAATGCCTATGAGAGTTAAAATGAGCGGAGTAATAGGACAGATAAGAGAACCTTATGGTAAATTTAATAATGGAGATATAGTTAATATATTAAAAGTTAAAATATCTGAATTTGACTACTTACACAGCAAGGCTTGTGTAACAGACGGAGAAGGAGTTTATTGGATTGATATGAAAAATCTTGAACTAAGACCGGGGAATTGTAAGTTTTAACAGCAGGTAAAATAAAAATTTTGCATCGTATACCGTATTAGGATGTGTTAATGAATATAAAAGTTTGAAATTTATCTTAATTGAATTTTGAACTTACACAAAAGGCTGTATTGTAGCATAGCTGCAATACAGCCTTTTGTACCTTTATAAATAAATGTTCTGATTTTTATGAGAAAGTATGAGGTTATATATAAAAATACAGTGTTATAAAGATAATTTTAATTAAAAGATTTCCAGAAGCTACCCCCTACATCTATGAGATTCATAATATCTGCAAAGGCTATTTTAAAGGTAGGAAAGCCTGCAGCGTAAGGTGCTATCTCGTAGGGGAGAAAATAAATATATAGATTATTTTCATCGAGGTAAAAAGGTTGGTCTGCTTTTATGCCGGTATAGGAATCAGGAAATATATAGGAATAAGCCGGATTATTTTTTATTTCACTTTCAATTATGGAACTAAGTATTTTCACATAATCGATGCTTGTTTTAAATAAATCCTCAAGTTGGTAAAATTCACCGGTGACTAAATCAATGTGAACATAGTTTTTGCTTGGCATTCCATGGGCAGCGCCAAAGGGATAATTATAGCCATAAAGCTCTAATACTAAGAGTTTATTTTTAAATAGCGAAATGTTAAAATCAGCAGTATAGCTATAGTCTAATTGTGCTAAGGGGCTTATAGGTTTTACTTGGGACATTTCTTTTAATCTAGTGTTTACTAGCCTTTCTGAATTTTTGTCAGCCATTCCTTCAATTCTTGGATAGTAAACAAGGTAATCCTTATTAGGCTTATACTTTTTCACTATTACCTTATACTGTTTATTTAGTGGAATAATTTTGTTTTCTTCCCATAGGAGTTTTCCACACATGCTATAATAGGATAAGCGTTGATCAATATTAGCTGCAATTAAGGAATTTACTATGGAAAGAGTACCCCTTCCTTCTACTATAGGCAGATTTGTCATTACTTTACCATAACGGTCTATAAAGAAAGTGAATTTATCATCATAAACAGAAGCTACACCTTCATTAAAGTTAGATATGTTGTAATATTTGAAGTCTGTAAGAAAATTACCCTCCTTATCAGCTAAAGCATATATGGAGCCGTAATAAGGCTTCTCTTTATCAATAGCTTTTCCAACAGCAATTCTGTCTTCATTCAGTATAATTATGTCATTATAAATAGGAGCTATAATGAACTGTCCTTTAGTGTTAATTAAGCCGTACTTATTTTCTAGAAAATCTTCGCTAAGGTTTACCACTGCCTTGCCATGTTTAAAGGCTTCTACGCTGCTATAATGAGTGGGAATCGCTATTTCACCAGATTCTCTTATATAGCCAAATTTACCGGAAGGGCTTTCCTTAAAGCTTAGAAAACCTTCACCTAAGTGTCCTACAAAGGGGTAGGTATAGCTATAAAGAACATTACCATTTAGATTTATGAGCTCAAATTTCTCTTGCTCTCTTTGCACTAGTGCTTTTCCATCTACAAAGTCAGAAGCGCTGATGTATTGGGCTGGAATTATTTCTTTACCATTTCTATCAAGATACCCATATAAAAATCCCTTTTCTTCATCCTGTTGGCTGAATAGAGCTCTTCCATTTCTATAAATACTGATATAGTTGTAGGGTTTTGTAGTAAGTATTTTTCCATTTTCATTTAAAACTAAGAAAGAGTCTTCTTTTATAGCTATGGCTAAACCTTCAGAAAAATCCGATATATAGCTATATTCAGGCTGTATAATAAAATCACCACTAGTATTTATTATGCCGTAGAGATCCTTTAGTTTAACTACTGCTAGGCCGTTAAGTTGAAAATCCATAGCTTCGTTGAATATAGGCTTAATAACAAAGCTGATTGTGTTATCTATATAGCCGTACTTTTTACCTGAAACAGTTATAAGTGGAGCTTTATAAAGATTTATATCCTTAGTTTTTACCTTTGACAGTATGAGCTTTTTTAATGCCATAAGTTTTTCTTTTGAAGTGTAGATTAGATGTAAACTTAAGGCGGTATCTATAGATTTTAAAGCCTCATTGAAAAGTCCTGCTTTAAACTGTGCTTTTGCAAGATGATACCAATAGAAGTCAGCATAGGGTTTTTGTTTTACCATAGCTAGGTAGTACCTTGATACTTTCTTAAAATAGTAGGGATACACATCTAGGGCTGGAACTAATTTATCCTTGTGCCAACGGTAGACCTCTATCTCATAGGCATTAGCAAAAAGTTTATTCCACAGGGCTATCTCTAAATTGCCATCGCAACCTTTATTACTAGGCATATCTTCTATATCCATCTTGTTGTAATGAGTAGTGGTCATTGCTTTAAGTTCTTTACCAGTCCACTGATAAATAGTAAGCAAGGCCTTTTCCTCTTCTATCTGCCAACCTAATACTAAGTCTTTGTTTTTTTTCGATGTAATATTTAAAGGTTTATAGTAAAGAAGATTATAACCCTTTCCTTGGATAGTGTGCACTATTTGCCATTGATTATTAGACTGTTTTAGCATAGAAACATATGGAGTGTTTTGCAGGTTGTAGGCTACAACTAACTCTACCTCCTCATCTCCATCAAAGTCTACCATAATAATAGCTTCCTGTTTTTTAGGATAAGTGAGATAAATTAGTTCAGCTCCTGATGGAAGAATGGTTTTGAGATTATTTAATGGTTCATTTAAATTCTCTTGCAAATTAATGCTCCTAAAAAATAATTTCACCTATATACTATGATGATATAGGTGAAATTGTGATTACTAAAGTCTATCTAATATAGCTAAAGCACTTACTGCTTCAATTACAGGAAGAACCCTTGGTACTATGCAGGGGTCATGTCTTCCTTCTACTTTTAGAGTGGTGTTTTCCATTTTTGTAATGTCTACGGTTTTTTGTTCTTGGCTTATGGAGGCGGTAGGCTTTATAGCGCAGCGGAATATTATTGGCATGCCGTTGCTTATTCCTCCTATTATGCCTCCGTTATTGTTAGAGGAAGTTTTTATGGAACCATTGTCTATATAGTAAGGGTCATTTGCTTCTGAACCCTTCATAGTGCTTATATCAAAGCCTTTACCAAATTCTACAGCCTTAACTGCTGGCACAGAGAAAAGCAAATGGGCTAAAGTGCTTTCTATGGAGTCAAAGAAGGGATCTCCAACGCCAGCAGGAACATTTAAAATTGCACATTCTACAACGCCACCTACAGAATCCTGTTCCTCCTTAGCTTTTCTTATGCATTGCTTCATTTCTTCCGCTATATTATCATCTATTACTGGAAAAGATGCATTAGCTAGTTTTTCAAATAATTCTTTAGATATACCAGTAAGGTCAAAGGGTTTATCCTTAATAGTGTGGATGCTATGAACATGACTAATTACTTCAATGCCCTTGCTCTTTAAGATTTGCTTAGCTATAGCCCCTGCAAAAACTAGTCCTGCGGTTATACGTCCAGAAAAGTGACCGCTACCTCTAAAATCATTAAAGCCCTGATATTTCATTCTGCCGCTATAATCTGCATGGCCTGGTCTCATAGCATATCTTAAATTGCTATAATCTTTAGATTGAGTGTTTTTATTGCGAATAATAGCACATAAAGGTGTACCGGTAGTATGTTCTTCAAAATAACCGCTAAGGATTTCCACATTGTCTTCTTCTTTTCTTGGTGTTACAAGATCGCTAGAACCAGGAGCTCGTCTTTGCATTTCCTTTTTTATATGCTCCATGTCTAGTTTAATACCTGCAGGTAGCCCGCTGATAGTAATGCCTATAGCTGGTCCGTGAGATTCACCAAAAATTGAATATTGTATTTTCTTGCCCCAAATTCCACTCATTTTACGACCTCCAATAAAAAATTGTGTTTATAATATTATCTCTTTAATTATCCAAATAGTCTATAATTTTATGGTATAATTTTCTTACAATTTATTAATTGAATATTAACAATTGTTTTAAAATATACTGTATCACAACTTAAAATATTAAAATGATACATTGAAATCCTTAAAATAAGGGCGATAAAAAAACTGTATCATTTTGATTGACAGTCTGTTATAATAATATTATAATATAAGTGTATTAAGAGATATAAATTGTCAAAAATAAAACAAAGTACCTGCAAATTAAATATGTGAAAATTAAAATTTATATATATGAGGAGGGTAAAAATGTTTAAGCAATGGGAAGGATTTAAAACTGGTGAGTGGACAGAAGGCATTAATGTAAGAGACTTTATCCAAAAGAATTATACTGTATATGAAGGGGACAAGAGCTTCCTTGCTGGCATTTCAGAAAAGACAAAGAAGGTTTGGGAAAAGGCATCAAAGCTTATTGTAGAAGAAATCAAGAAGGGTATCATTGACGTTGAAACTAATGAAGTTTCTGGTATTAATAACTTTAAGCCAGGATATTTAGACAGGGAAAATGAAGTAATCGTAGGTTTCCAAACAGATGCTCCATTAAAGAGAATAGTTAATCCTTTCGGTGGCATGAGAATGGTAGAACAGTCCTTAGAGGCTTATGGATATAAGCTTAACGAAGATATTGCTAAGTACTTTAAGGCATATAGAAAAACTCATAACGACGGTGTTTTCGATGCTTATACTGAAGAAATGAGAGCAGCTAGATCCGCTGGATTATTAACTGGACTTCCAGATGCTTATGGAAGAGGAAGAATAATAGGTGATTACAGAAGAATAGCTCTATACGGAATAGATTATTTAATAGAAGAAAAGAAGAAGGATCTAAAGAACCTAAAGGGCGATATGCTTGATGAATTAATAAGATTAAGAGAAGAAGTTTCAGAGCAAATCCGTGCCCTAAAAGCTATAAAGGATATGGCCGCTTCCTATGGTGTAGATATTTCTCAACCAGCTGCAAATGCTAAGGAAGCAGTGCAAGCTGTATACTTTGGTTATTTAGCAGGAGTTAAAGAAAACAATGGTGCAGCAATGTCACTAGGTAGAATTAGCACCTTCTTAGATATCTATATTGAAAGAGACTTACAAAATGGATTATTAACAGAAGAAGAAGCTCAAGAGCTTATCGATCAGTTTGTAATTAAGCTTAGAATGGTAAGACACTTAAGAACTCCAGAATACAATGAGCTCTTTGCTGGAGACCCAACTTGGGTAACTGAAGCTATTGGTGGTGTAGGACTTGATGGAAGACCATTAGTAACCAAGAACTCCTATAGATTCTTACACACTCTAGTTAATTTAGGACCTGCTCCAGAACCAAATATGACAGTTCTATGGTCACAAGATCTTCCAGAGAACTTTAAGAAGTTCTGTGCAGAAATGTCTATATTAACAGACTCCATTCAGTATGAAAATGACGATGTAATGAGACCTCTTTACGGTGATGACTATGCTATAGCTTGCTGCGTATCCGCAATGCAGGTTGGTAAGCAGATGCAGTTCTTCGGAGCAAGATGCAACCTTGCTAAGTCCTTACTATACGCTATAAACGGCGGAGTGGATGAAAAGAAGAAGAAGGGTATGACAGTAATTAAAGGTATAGATAAGATAGAAGATGAAGTGCTTGATTACGAAAAGGTAAAAGCAAACTTCTTCAAGGTATTAGAATATGTAGCAGAGCTTTATGTAAATACTATGAACACAATTCACTTCATGCATGATAAGTATGCTTATGAAGCAGGGCTATTAGCATTGCATGATACTAAGGTTGAAAGATTAATGGCCTTCGGTATAGCTGGATTGTCCGTAGTAGCTGACTCCTTAAGCGCAATTAAGTACGCTAAGGTAAAACCAATAAGAGAAGATGGAATCGCTGTAGACTTTGAAATAGAAGGAGAATTCCCTAAGTACGGTAATGACGACAACAGAGTTGACGAAATAGCTGTAGAAGTAGTTAAGAAGTTCTCTAGCGAACTTAAGAAGCACCCAACTTACAGAAATGCTAAGCATACACTATCTGTATTAACAATTACTTCAAACGTAGTTTATGGTAAGAAGACTGGTTCAACTCCTGACGGAAGAATAGCTGGAGAGCCTTTAGCACCAGGAGCAAACCCAATGCATGGTAGAGATGTCGAAGGAGCTTTAGCTTCACTAAACTCAGTAGCTAAGATACCTTACAAAGATGTCTGCGAAGATGGAGTTTCAAATACATTCTCCATAGTTCCAGATGCATTAGGAAAGACTGCTGAAACAAGAATAAATAACTTAGTAAGCATATTAGATGGATATTTTGTACAGGGAGCTCATCACCTAAACGTAAATGTATTAAATCGAGCAACTTTAGAAGATGCTATGGAAAACCCTGAAAAGTATCCAACGCTTACAATCAGAGTTTCCGGTTATGCTGTAAACTTCAACAGACTTTCAAGAGAACAACAGCTTGAAGTTATAAGCAGAACCTTCCACGACAAAATGTAATTCTTTATGGGAGCCTTGTTTTTACAAGGTTCCTTTTTTTATGTGTGCTGATGAGTTTTTTTGAATCTATTATGTTCAAATTAATCGTTTGAATGTTATTCAAGATCAATTAAAAAGCCTATTATAAGGCTTAAGATTTCTAGGATAAGCTACACTTCATTTTTGATACATTGATAATTAATTTAATGATTATGAAGAAAGATAAATATATGGTATATAAGATAATCTATTTTAATATGGAGATTTCTATAATGCAAACTAGATTGTATTGAAACTTTCCTTGATAACAGTTATAGTTGAATAAGTAAATTTAATAATTGCTAGGAGGCATGATGATATATGATCGATTCATTTCAAACTTTAGGAATAAGTAGTGATTTAGTTGAGGGGTTAAGTAAATTAGGAATAACTAAGCCTACAGAAATTCAGGAAAAGGTCATTCCTCTAGCGCTGGAAAACAAAGATCTAATAGGGCAATCAGGCACAGGAACGGGGAAGACCCTGGCATTTTTGCTGCCTTTATTTATGAAGTTAGATGCAAGTAAGAGGGAAATGCAGGCTATAATATTAGCTCCAACCCACGAGTTGGCAATGCAAATACATAATGAAATTGGTAATTTGTCTAAGAACTCAGCCACTAATTTGACTTCTGTACCAATAATAGGTGAAGCCAATATAAACAGGCAAATTGAAAAGCTAAAGGAAAAACCCCACATAATTGTAGGATCTCCTGGAAGAATATTAGAGCTGATTAAAAAAAGAAAAATATCTGCTCATACCATAAAAACCATAGTGGTTGATGAAGGAGATAAACTTCTAGACAAAAATAATATTGAAATGGTAAAGTCGGTAATAAAAACTACTCTTAAGGAAAGACAAATAATGATTTTTTCTGCTACTATACCAGATAAAACCTTGGATATTGCTAAAGAATTTATGAAGGAACCGGAATTAATTAAGGTAGATAGCAAGGAAATTATTAATAATAATATAGAGCATTATTATTTAATATGTGATGAAAGAGATAAAATCGTTATTTTAAGAAAGCTAGTACATGCTTTGAAGCCAAAAAAGGCACTAGTTTTTATCAATAGGAGCTATGATATTGCAAAAACATCTTCTAAGCTTAACTATCATAAGCTAAAGGCAGAAGGACTTCATGGTACAAAGCACAAGGAAGAAAGAAAGAGAGTTTTACAGGATTTTAGGCTAGGGAAGCTGCAATTGTTGGTGGCTTCAGATATTGCTGCAAGAGGTTTGGATATAAAAGGTGTAAGTCATGTTTTTAATTTAGAGGTACCGGAGGATCCAAAGGATTATTTACATAGAGCTGGTCGTACTGGACGTGCAGGAAAAAGAGGAGTATCTATAACTATTGCTTCTCAAAGGGAAGTAAAATTAATTAAAGCTATTAGCAAAGCCTATAAAATTAAAATAGAAGAAAAAGAAATATTTAATGGGCAACTTATAAATCCTAAAAAAGAATAGGAATTAATAAAAATTACAAGGTATGTAGGGGAGTTCTTGTCTTTTATGAATCATAAAAGGGAGAAGAAATAGAATGGAGATAAATAAGATTTTAATAACGGGAAGATTATATAAGGAAATAGAAGAGCAGCTTCAAGGAAAGCTTAATAAAGAGATACTTTCTCTAGAGGAAGAAGTGGTAAGGAAGGAAAATTTACAATGGGCTGATGCCTTTGTAGCTTTTAGGCTAACAGCAAATTTTGATTTCTATAATATAAAATGGGTGCACTCTTTAGGGGCTGGGGTAGATGGATTTTTATTTCAAAGACACTGGAAGGAAGACGTACTTCTAACAAGAACCATATGCTCCTTTGGCAAAAAGATAAGTGAGTATTGTTTAAGTTATATACTAGCAAGCCTTCAGCAACATGATAAATTTCGAAGACAGCAGGAAAATTGCTTATGGCAGTCTGTGGAACCTATATCTATGGAAGAGCAAAATATATTGATTTTAGGTACAGGAGTAATAGGACAAGAATTAGCTAAAAATCTAAGTCTATTAGGTTCCAAGATTACAGGTATTTCTTTAAGTGGTACTCCTAAATTACATTTTAATAAGGTAATTAAGTTTAAAGAGATTAAAAGGGAACTACCTAGAGCCAATTGGATAATAAATACTTTGCCATTAACAAATGATACCTTTGAGCTGCTTGATGAGAATATATTTGCTAATAGTAATAAGGCTGGATTTATCAATGTAGGTAGAGGAAAAACAGTGAAAACATCTGCCTTGCTAGATGCTTTAGAAAGGGGATCTATAAAAGAAGCGGTGCTAGATGTATTTGACATAGAGCCTTTGCCAAAGGATTCTCCTCTTTGGAGTCATCCTAAAATAAAAATCACTCCACATATATCTGCTATAACTACAGTAGAAGAAGGAGTAAAGTGTTTTTTAGAAACCTTATCATTGCTTGAAAAAGATATTAGTGTTTTAACCAATAAAGTTAATATTAAAAGAGGCTATTAAAAGGAAAATTGTTAAATTTATTCGCTTTATCCATAGAATATATATAAATGTGTTAATATTTTTATATAGATAATTTTTCAAAAGGGGTGTTCTTGTTTTGAAAAAGTTAAAGGGAAAAAGAGCTGAAGAATGTTATGGGTATTTTAATGAAGGGGATAATAGTTTTATGCCTACTCTTGCTGAGAAAAGAAGTCTTATATTTTCTGATAGAGATGTAGTAGCCAGTGGATTTGAAGGCTTAATTAAAATGATTTTTAGTGATGGCATGATAGATTTAACTAAGATGAAAGCACCTATAAATTCAAGAAGTCTTAATCTTAATTTAATATTTTCCGATGCAAAAATTAAAGTCCCTGAACATTTACCGATACTTGTAAAAATAAATACAATTTTTTCAGATGTGAATCAACCTAGAGACAGAGAGGTTACCATTGGAGGCTTTGATTATGTTTCCAAGGGATTTGTTGATGGACAGCCTTATATAGAAGTGAAAATTCAAGCTTTTTTCAGTGATATAAAAATTATTCCAGAGTAATAGATTTATTACCAGGGAAATGAAAAATCTATTTATTTTTCTCAAATATCAAAAAATTCTCCATTGATTGCTTAGTTTTAAATTTTTTTTAACAAACTATAAGTAAAAAGCTAAGTGAAAAAAGTTAGGGGTTATAAAAATGAAGGATAAACTTATGGAATTTTGC
The DNA here is from genome assembly GCF_900095445.1 of Clostridium sp. N3C. GTDB lineage: Bacteria > Bacillota > Clostridia > Clostridiales > Clostridiaceae > Clostridium_AU. Next base: position 5,481 of record NZ_FMJL01000030.1, on the reverse strand, counting down.
AGAAATTTAGATATCGAATATGTTGGTATTGCTCCTCCAGGTCCTTATTATGATTTTGAAAAGCTTTGGAAGGAAAAAGTGGGGAAGGGACATATTTGTGGTTTTGAGGAAAAGGACATTGAAAAGAGGATTGATCCTAATTTATCATTGCCAGGCACTAAATCTGTAATTGTCTGCTTATTTCCTTATTTTGTAGGCCATAAGGAAGGGGCTAATATTTCAAAGTATGCTTTTGCTAGGGATTATCATTTAATTGGTAATGAAAAGCTGGAGGCCATAGCTCAGTTTTTAAAAAGTAATATTGAAGGTTTCGAATATAAGGTTTTTGTTGATACAGGACCCTTGTCGGATAGATATTTAGCTTACAAGGCAGGTTTGGGTTTCTTTGGAATAAATGGACATATTATTACGGATAAATACGGTTCATATGTGTTTATAGGATATATATTAAATAACTATCCTTTTCCAGCAGATGAACCACAAGATAGAACCTGTTATCAATGCTTTAGTTGTGTAAGAAAGTGCCCTGGCTCTGCTATTTTGGGGGATTTTACTATAGATCCATTAAGATGTAAGTCTTTTATTACTCAAAAGAAGAAGGATTTAAACGAAAGAGATATAGAAATTTTAAAAAAACATAAGTTGATTTGGGGTTGTGATGTTTGTCAAGATGTTTGCCCACACAATAGGAATGTTCAAGAAACTATTATAGAAGATTTTAGACAAGAGTTAAAGTTTAACATAGATTATGAAGAACTGAAGGGGATTTCTAATAAGGAATTTCTAAGAAGGTATAGGGACAGAGCTTTTAGCTGGAGAGGTAAGTCAATAATTATTAGGAATCACGAGATAATTAATGATATTAGTTCTGAGGATGATTTATGAAAGATTATTTATAATTTTTTTAATTTAATTGCAATCATTTACATTAAATTCAGGACTAACAAAGAGGGATCTAGCAATCAACAAAAAAAATGTCGTAAAATGTCGTGTATCTATTGATACCTATGTAATTATATGTTATATTTAGAAAAGGTAGATAGAAATGAAGGAAGGTAAAGAATATGAGGTCAAGTAAATTAGTAAAATGGATTGAGGCAGGAAAGGTTTTTGCAGGAGAATATGCGAAAAATGTCGATTTTTTATGTCCTGAATGTAATGAAATGAAACTTGAATTTGAGGATAAAGAACATGATCCAAAAGATAAAAGTTTTGAAAGAATAATTTATTGTCCTAGCTGTGGAGCTAGATATACCATTGCAATAAAAAGGTATGCTAGATAAAAATTAAATATATATTTCATTCTAACAGCGTATAATTATATGAAATCAAGTTTTTTAAGTTGAGGTATAAATTATAGCTTATGTTAGATTTTATTTTAGGATTGTTAGGCGGTACTGCTTTATTAATGTACGGTGTTGAAAAAATGAGTGATGGGCTAGAAAAGGCTTCAGGAAGGTTTATGCGAAAGTTATTATCTGCCCTTACCAAACGGGTATGGGTGTCCTTTTTAGTAGGAATAATCATTACAGCACTTGTTCAAAGCAGTACTGCTATTACAGTTATAACTGTAGGTTTAGTAGATGCTGAACTAATGAATTTATCACAAGCAATTGGAATAATATTTGGAGCTAATATAGGAACCACCATAACAGCACAGCTTATGGCTTTTAGTTTTGTGGTGGATTTAACCAAGCTTGCTATGTTAGCTATAGGCTTAGGATTTATTATCAGTTATTTTAGTGAAAAGAATGTATTTAATCAACTTGGAAACGCCATAATGGGCTTTGGTATGATGTTTTTAGGTCTTAAAATATTAAATTCTGGTATACCCTATATACAAAATAATGAAATAATGAGATACTTTTTTAAAAGTTATGCTTCTATCCCCCTTATAGGCATTTTGTTAGGAGCTTTGGCTACCGCTGCAGTTCATAGCAGCAGCGCCACCGTAGGTATGGTTTTGGTACTTGGAAATTCTGGTCTGCTGGATTTAAAAACAGCAGTATGTATTATGTTAGGAGATAATATTGGCACTTGTATTACTGCTCAAATGGCTAGTTTAACAGGAAATATAAATGCTCGCAGAACCGCTTGGGCCCACACTTTATATAATTTGATAGGAGTGATAATAGCTCTTCTATTATTAAATCCATTCTTAAATGCGGTGCAATTTATAACATTAAAATTTAATGGAAGTACAGATTTAGCTCTTCAGATTGCTAATTCTCATACTTTATTTAATATATTTAGTGCTATAATTTTTCTGCCACTGCATAAACAATATGTTAAATTTATTGAAGCTATCATTGATAAACCTGTAATAAATAAAAGTTGGCATAATAGTAGATAAGGTTATTAATCATAGATATAAACCATTGCAATTGAATTGAAAGAGTTATACAATTAAAGGAAGAGATTCTTAAAAAATATAACTTTAAGAATATAATTACATTGTAAATAGGTGGAATTATATCTTCCTATGCTGATAACAGGGAGTTTTAACTATGGCATATATTAATCTTTCAATAACAGAAGTATTAGGATTTATGGATAATAATTTAGAGTATAATAGAGACAGAATAAAGAATATAAGCTTAATAAATGATAGCCAAATAGAGATTACCGTTAGTTTGGGACGCTTTTTTCCAGATATGAAGGTATTAGTGTCTTATAATAGCTACATAAATGGAAAACTTTATTTCAATATTATAACTAAGGGCGGCATAAAAGTACTGCTTGGCCTTATGAACGAGATGGGCGGTAAAAAAATAAATGAATTTATAAAATTAGATAATGACAGGGTAGAGATTGATGTAGACAAACTTATATCCAATAGCTTAAAGGGTGTAAAAGTAAGGGATATTAATTTTACTGGTCAGCAAATCTACGTTACTGTAGATTTTTCTAAAAGTCCTAGAGCTTTATAAGTTTTTTAAATAAAGCATTATGGCGTAAAAACTTGAACAAGGTACAAGTTTTTACGCCATGATTTTTTCTAATTTAAAAATTATCATTGGATACCTTTACATGATAATCCTTACCAAAGTTATTGTCCCAATGAATACCTTGCTCACCTAAGTTGTATTTAATAACATAGTCGACAATGGCATCTTTTGGTACATATACAGTAGCTTGATAAAAGAGATCATCAGGGTAGTTTGAAAAATTCCTTTCCATTTTTACTTCTTTAATATCATTCCATCCGTTAATTCCATAATGTAAGGTTATACTATTTACGTAACGATCTCTGTAATAATCACCTCTAACAGAAATTTTGCAAGGAACTAAGTTAGTATCCATAATTATCTTCCTTTCTTTTTCACTTAATACCAACAATATCTATAATTTAATTTTAGAGCCTAAGGAAGGCTGTGTCAAAATAAGGAAGGTATGTAAATTGAAAAATATTTCCTCTTTAATAAGATATGCGTACTTTTTCATCGAAATACTGTTGGATATATAAGTAAAATAAAAGAAGCTCCTGCTATAACAGGAACTTCTTTATAAGGTCTTTTCTCATAAGTGTTTTTAGCAACATGAGGGGATGTTTGTAATTCAGCTTGTTGGTTATATAATAACATTTACTATACAATGTGTCAATAATAATTATTATTAAATAATACATATTTAATTTTGGCGTTGTAGTTAAATTTGGAACCATATAGTAGTTAACTGCATATATAAGTAATATATATCCAGATATCCAGCTCCATTTGTTAAGGTAAAGAGATTATCTATTTTTTAATATTATATGGGAGATGTTGCCATGAGTAATATCCGGGTTATGTTCTTCAAAAAAGGTTACAGAGAGCCGCTATTTACTGCTAAAGAAATAAATGAAAGAATAATAAAAGAACAAAAAGATTTACCAACTATAGATTGTGGTTATGAAGACCTAGATACAGAAAAAGATGCAACACTTTTACAAATCTATATGAATGCAGACAGAATAGAATTAAGAAATGGTCTCTATAAAGTTTTGGGAAGAAGATTTAAAGCTACTTCTCCAAGAGCTCTTTGGATTGAAGTAGAGCTTTTGGAAACCTGGGAAAGAAAAGTTGTAAGACAAAAAAGGTAAACATATAAGTTAAAAAGAGACTGCTACACAATTAACTGATTTGTTAATTGTGTAGCAGTCTCTTTTTATGAAAAAATAAAATACTTATAAAAAACAGAATGACCAATCTAATGAATTTTATAGATTAGTTTTACCATTAGATTTAAAAATATTAATACCATAGTTTTATTTAGAATTTGCTTTTTCTATAAATTTATCTATACTATTATCAATTGGTACTTCGGAAAATGCTATTGTAGTTTCTGTTAATGCATATGAAGATATATGATTTATAAATTCTTCTATTTCTTCTAAGGACTCAACGGATAATTTAACTAAAAAGCAACCGTTACCAGCAATTCTATAACACCATTCACTTCTTTCATAATCCTTAATAAATGTCTTAAATTTTTCATATTCTCCATTTTTCATAGTTACTTTAATTATACAATCAATAGATAGTCCTATTTTCTTTTTATTTATTTTAATTGAATAACCTTCAATAATTCCATAGTCTTCAAGTTTCCTTACTCTTTCAGAAACAGATGGTGGAGAAAGATTTATACGTTTTGATAATTCTCTTATAGATAATCTACTATCCTTTTGTAATTCCTTTAAAATTAAAACATCTATTTTATCGTTTTTCATTTATAAGTTATCTCCTTTAATAATTGTTTTAAATTATATATTAATAATAATAATATATGTCATTTGAAATACAATATTAAAGTAATAACTTATATAATATTAACTGAGATGAAAATATATTTATAGAGGAGAGATAGCATGGCAAAAATAAATTTTTCAGAAGAAGGGGTTACGCCATTTGAAAAATTAATGGGACATAATAAAGATATAATGAAAAAATGGTCCTCATTTGGAGCGGTCAGATAGGGATTATTAATTCCTGAAAAATTCGGCATAGTCGTAGATTTTCGGCTATGCCGTTTTTTCGTTTATTTTGGTAAGTCGATAGCGCCAATGCAGTTATAGAAAATTTGAATCCGCTGGGTTCTGCGGCCATCTACCTTTTCAGCCTTGAATACTATAATTTTGTCAATGAATTCTCGAATAATCTCTGCATCCAATTCTGTAATTTCTGTGTACTTTTTAACCAGTGCTAAAAAGCGGTCGGTATTGATGGACTGTTCATTTGCTGCATCAATGGTATGCTTTAATTTGATTATCCTTTCTTCCAGTGTCTTCTGCTCGGCTTCATATTCAGCCGACATCTTGTAAAAACGCTCTTCGGGAATTTTGCCCATCACATTGTCCTCATATAGCTTTCGAATGATTTTGTCTATGTCAGCAATGCGAGTCTGTGCTTGTTCATACTCCTTTTGACTTTGGCGGAGTTCTTTGGCAAGTTCCTTTTCTGAATTATTCATAACTATACGGATGAATTCCTGTTCATGGTCTGG
>NZ_FMJL01000013.1 GCF_900095445.1 Clostridium sp. N3C | reverse complement strand
AAAATAGTAAAAAGAGGATAATTATTTATAAAAAAGTCATATTTTCATGTGCAAAAACCAGCTTTTGCTGGTTTTTTGTGTTTTTTATATTAAAATAGCATAATTGAATTTTTATTATCATATTATTATTATCAGCATTGTAAAAGGTGGTTTGCTATGAAAATCATAATAACAAAGGAACGAGGACTTAGTATTGCTGTTATATGGATATTAAGCGTTATATTATTAGGAGCAGCCTATGGTGTAGATGGTTTTCAGTATGCTATTAGAGCATGTTTATTAATGATTCCCTTTTCCGTTGTTATTACAATTATAATTGTTTTACCTATAAATGATTTTGTTAAAAGTGTTTTAGTTCCACTGTTAATAGCCTTAGGACCACTAACTTTCTCAATCCTATATGGTGGAATAGAAAGAATGTTTAATATTTATATTTTTGCTTTTTGCATAGCAGCTATATATTTTAATAAGAAAGTTCTATTAACCTTTTCTGCTTTGTTTTTAACAATATTGACAATAGTTTATATAGTTTCGCCAACTTCCGTAATGGGGAATGATACTAATGTTGGTGGATTTATTTCTCGTATAGGTGTTTTGATTTGTGTTGTTATAATTTTATACTTTTTAACTATTTGGGGAAGTGAATTAATAATAAAGGCTCAAAAAGAAGAAGCTATGGCAAAAGAATCCTTAAGTAAGATAAATAAGGCTGTTATAAAATTAGAAGAAAGCACTAAGTTATTAATTGAAAATGTTAATGATAGTACGGATCTTATAGATGAGATAAAAGAAGGTATTGGAATGGTTGGGCAGTCAATGAGAGACATGTCTAGAGCTGTAGAGGAAACAGCGGTATCTATCAATAATGCTAATAATGCCATGCTTGTATCTACTAAACAAATAGATGAAACCTATGAATTGTCCAAGGATATAGAAAACTCCTTTAAAGGATCTGCTGTTGCTGTTTTCCAAGGAACAAAGGAAGTTAAAGAAATGTCTAAGCAGATGCAGATTATTAGTGATGCTATCAATACTTCTGTTGAGACAGTATCTAACTTAAAGAATAATATGAATAGTATTCAGCAAGCTTTATTAGCAATAAGTCAAATAGCAGATCAGACAAACCTGCTAGCATTAAATACCGCCATAGAAGCTGCTCGAGCCGGAGAGTATGGTAAGGGTTTTGCTGTGGTAGCAGAAGAAGTAAGAAAGTTAGCAGAAGAAAGTGCACATGCTGCTGATGAGATAAAAAAAATCACCCTATTAGTTACTGAATCTACAGAAAGTGCCTTACAGGATGTTGTTAAAGGTAGAGATGCAGTTTTAATAGGAAATAAAAAAGTAGATAAAATACTGGAATTATTTCAAGATGTAAAAAAATCGGTAGAGCTAGTAGATGAAAAATTAAGTAAGGAATATGAAATGATAGATGGTCTACTTAAACAAATTAATAAAACTCAAGCTCAGCTAGAAACTATAGCAGCAGTATCGGAGCAAAATACTGCTACTACTGAAGAAATATTGGCATTAACGGAAACTCAGGAGCAGGCTGTTAGAGACATTTATGAAAAAATTATAAATATAAAGAAATGAGGAGAAAATATAAAAAAGATCCACTAATAATTAAGATAGTTCATGGAAAAACTTAAAGCATCCATGAACTTTAATTTTTTGAATAATAATTTTTTGATTAATTATGAAAGAGTAAGGTACATAATATGTATAAGATTTTTGGAGATAATAATTATTGACAAACAATGTAAACAAGGATAAAATATAAGCATAAATCAGAGTAAAATGCTCGGAATTAATTTTCTTAAGAGGTGAAATTGAATGGCGGATATATTATTGGAAGTTAGAGATATACATGCTGAAGTTGAAGGAAAGGAAATATTAAAAGGATTAAATTTAGAAATAAAAAAAGGTGAGGTTCATGTTATTATGGGACCTAATGGAGCTGGTAAATCCACATTGGTTAATATAATAATGGGTCATCCAAAGTATGATGTGACAAAGGGATCTATAATATTTGAAGGTGAGGATATTACTGAATTAAAAACTGAGGAAAGAGCCAAAAAGGGAATATTTTTATCCTTCCAAGCACCAGAGGAAGTGCCAGGAATAACTGTAGAAAGCTTTTTAAGAGCTTCTAAGAGCGCAATTACAGGTAAGCCTCTAAAGGTTATGGCTTTTAAAAAAGAACTTAAAGAAAAAATGGCTCTGTTGAAGATAGATGAAAGCTATGCTGGAAGATATCTTAATGTGGGATTTTCTGGTGGAGAAAAGAAGAAGAATGAAATACTTCAAATGATGATGTTAAATCCTAAGTTAGCTATATTAGATGAAACAGATTCTGGACTAGATGTTGATGCTGTTAAGATTGTGTCTAACGGTGTAAAGCAATTTAAGAATGAAGATAATGCCATATTAATAATTACTCATAATAGCAAAATATTAGAGTCCTTAGATGTGGATTATGTTCATGTAATACAGGATGGTAAGGTTGTAAAGGTAGGCGATGCTAACCTAGTAAATGAAATCAATGAAAAGGGCTTTGAAAATATAGCTTCAGTTTAATCTATGAGGTGATAATATGGAAAAAAGAAAAACTTATGTAGATGACTTAGATAGAGGACTTTACGATATAAGAAATGAAGATAGATACAGTTATAAGGTGTCCAGCGGATTGACTCCAGAAATCGTGGAGGCAATATCTAGGGAGAAAAATGAACCTCAATGGATGAGAGATTTTAGATTAAAGTCTTTGGATATATACAATAAAATAAAAATGCCAACTTGGGGACCTTCCTTAGAAGAATTGGATATGGATAACATAGTAACCTATGTTAAACCGGATACTAGCTTAAAGGGGAGCTGGGAGGAAGTTCCAGAGGATATTAAAAACACCTTTGAAAGATTGGGTATTCCTCAAGCGGAAAGAGAATCTTTGGCAGGGGTAGGTGCTCAGTACGATTCCGAAGTGGTTTATCATAGCATAAGAGAAGAGTTAGTGCAGCAGGGTGTTATATATACGGACATGGAAACTGCCATCAGAGACTATGAAGATATAGTTAAAGAATACTTTATGAAGTTGGTTCCACCAAGTGATCATAAATTTGTGGCCTTGCATGGTGCTGTTTGGTCAGGTGGTTCTTTTGTGTATGTCCCAGAGGGAGTAAAGGTAGAAATACCACTTCAATCATACTTTAGACTTAATTCTCCTGGAGCTGGTCAGTTTGAACATACACTTATAATAGTAGAAAAAGGTGCTTACCTTCACTTTATAGAAGGATGTTCAGCTCCTAAATATAATGTAACAAATTTACATGCTGGTTGCGTTGAATTGTTCGTGAAAGAGGATGCATATTTAAGATATTCTACTATAGAAAACTGGTCTAAAAATATGATGAATTTAAATACCAAGAGGGCAGTGGTTGATAAAAATGGTACTATTGAATGGGTATCTGGATCCTTTGGATCTAAGGTTTCTATGCTATATCCTATGAGTATATTGAGAGGAGAAGGAGCAAGGGCTGAATTTACAGGTGTTACTTTTGCTGCAAAGGGTCAAATATTAGATACAGGCGCTAAGGTTGTTCATGCGGCACCATATACTTCTTCTAATATAAATTCTAAGTCTATTTCAAAGGGCGGCGGCGAAGCGGTTTACAGAGGAGCTATAAAGGTAGCAGCCAATGCACACCATTGCAAATCTACTGTATCTTGTGAATCATTGATGTTGGACGATATATCACGTTCAGATACATTACCGGTATTGGATATCTTAAATGATGAAGTGGATATTGGTCATGAAGCTAAGATAGGTAGAATTAGTGAAGAGGCTATCTATTATTTAATGACTAGAGGCATCAGCGAGGAGGAAGCAAAAGCAATGATAGTAAGAGGCTTTGTAGAACCTATTGCTAAGGAGCTTCCTTTAGAATATGCAGTAGAAATGAATAATTTAATTAAGCTTGAAATGGAAGGCAGTATAGGATAGGTGGTGATCAAATGAGTGAAATTCTAAATAATTTAAATAATATTCCGGTTAGGACGTGGAGATGGTTAGGAGTAAATGAGACCAATATAAAGGATAAGATGCCGGAAATAAAGGATTATAATTTAAATCCCTTGATAGAAAATAATGGAGAAGGCTATAAAGTATTTGATATAAAGAAAAATAATAGCAGTATAAGGTTTTTTGATAATAAGAGAGATATAGGTATAGCAGATCCATTGACTGATCTAGTTACTAAGAATTTTAATTCTGGTTATCTTATAGAAGTGGATGAAAATAAAAAAGTACAAGAACCAATACTTATTGATTATAAAATGGATACAAACAATTCTGTATTAGTTGATAATAATTTTATAATTGCAGGGGAAAATAGTGAGATAACTGTAGTAATAAAGTACTCATCAAATAAAGGAGATGAAGCTTTCCATAGTGGCTTGACTAAGTTATATGCTAAAAAGGGCGCCGTTATTAATTTAGTTAAAGTTCAGCTTATGGAAGATGACGGAATTCATTTAGATGCTATAGCAGCAGCTACTGAGGAAGAGGCAGAGATTAACTGCGTTCTTATTGAATTAGGAGCAAAAAGTACTGTTACTAGCTGTAAAAACGATCTCCTTAGCAAAAATAGTAAAGCTAATATATATTCTATTTATTTAGGTGACAAGGATAGAAGTATAGATATAAATTATGTAATCAATCATTATGGCAGAAAATCTGAAAGTAATATTAAAACTAATGGTGCTTTAATGGATAAAAGTAGTAAGATTTTTAGAGGAACCATTGATTTTAAAAGAGGTTCTAAGGAATCTAAAGGAATGGAAGAAGAATATGCTGTATTATTAAGCAGTGGTATAAGGAATAGATCCGTGCCTTTACTACTTTGTGCTGAGGATGACGTACAAGGACAGCATGCGGCTAGCACCGGAAAGATTGATGAGAACAAACTTTTCTATCTTATGAGCAGAGGCTTTTCTGAGCTTGAGGCTAAAAAGCTCATAATTGAGTCTTCCTTTACCCCAATAACAGAAAAAGTTCCTATAGAAGAATTAAGGGAAGAAATCTCTGAATATATTAGGAGGAGAATGCTTAATGTCTAGTAATTATCTTTTAGACTTTCCAGTGCTTAATCAAAAAGTAAATGGAAAGAAGTTAGTATATTTAGATAATGCAGCCACAACTCATAAGCCTTTGAGTGTTATTAAAGCAGTAGATGAATATTATAATTTATATAATGCCAATCCTCATAGGGGAGCTTATTATCTTAGTGTAAAATCTACTGAATTATATGAACAAGCTAGAGAAGTGGTAAAAGACTTTATTGGAGCTAAAGAATCAAGTGAAATAATTTTTACAAAGGGAGCTACAGAATCCTTTAATTTACTAGCTTACAGCTATGGTATGCACTTCTTAAAAGAAGGAGACGAAATAGTAATATCTATAGCAGAACATCATAGTAACCTAGTACCTTGGCAGATAGTAGCTAAGGCTAAGGGGGCTATCCTAAAGTATATGTATATCAATGAAGAAGGAGTTATTCCTGAGGAAGAAATTGAAAGTAAGATTGGAGAAAGGACAAAAATTGTATCTGTTACTCATGTTTCTAACGTGTTAGGTACAATTAATCCTATTGAAGCTATAATAAAAAGAGCTCATGAAGTAGGAGCTGTTGCCATAATTGACGGATCTCAAAGTGTTCCTCATATGAAAGTAAATGTTTCAGAGTTAGATGCGGATTTCTTAGTTTTTTCTGGACATAAGATGTTGGCACCTATGGGTATAGGGGTACTTTATGGTAAGAAGGAATTGTTAGAAGCCATGCCTCCTTTTTTATATGGAGGAGATATGATTGAATATGTAACGGAACAGGAATCAGAATTTGCTCCCCTGCCTCAAAAATTTGAAGGCGGAACTCAAAATGTAGCAGGTGCTATAGGGCTAAGTGAAGCTATTAATTATATAAATAAAGTTGGTATGAATAATATTAAAGCTACAGAAAAGGCACTAACAAGCTATGCGCTTATGAAAATGTCAGAAATTCCTTATATAACTATATATGGAACAGAGGATATAAATAAAAAATCCTCTGTTATATCCTTTAATATACAGGAGGTACATCCTCATGATGTGGCATCTATACTAGATGCAGACGGAGTTTCAATAAGAGCTGGTCATCATTGTGCCCATCCACTTATGCGATATTTAGGAGCTAATGCTACTTGTAGAGTAAGTTTCTATTTATATAACACAATACAGGATGTAGACATATTTATTGATAGTATAAAAGCCGTTAGGAAGTGGTTAGGATATGGATCTTAGTTCAATTTATACAGAATTAATAATGGAACACAATTCATCAAATCATAATAAAAAGCATCTAGACTCACCGGATGTGGTGCTTAAAGGAAGAAACCCCAGTTGCGGTGATGAAATTCAATTAGAATTAAAGCTAAAAGAAGGAGTTATAGATGATGCCTCCTTTACAGGAGTAGGTTGTGCTATTTCGCAGGCCTCTACCTCTATGATGATCGATTTAATAAAGGGTAAAAGTGTAGATGAAGCTAAAAGATTAATGAATCTATTTCTCGGTATGATAAAAAGAGAGATAACTGACGATGAAGTTTTGGAGGATTTAGAGGATGCAGCAGCACTAAAGAATATTTCTAATATGCCTGCAAGAGTGAAGTGTGCTGTTCTATCTTGGCATACATTAAAGGAATCCTTAGAATAATATCTAAAGTAATAAACTACGAAGTTTGATAATTAGAAAGACTTCGTAGTTTTTTTTTTCACTGTTAAAGAATAGTGGTGATAATAAAAAAAATAATCTTTATGGATTATTTTTTTTATTATCACTTATTTATGAAATCATAAACTAAATGACATATTGTAGTTAGTACTTTTAAACTTTACTTATAATCGTCTTTTATACTTTCTTCTGTTCTCTTATAGATATGTTAATAAGAAAGATATGGAAGATAAGATAACAGATGATATAGCACTTAATAATTCTTGTTTTAATTAATGTAACAGAAATTAAAAAATAATATAACAGTTTTTAAAATACTGAGGATATTGTAGTATGATAGTGGAAAAGGGTCATAAATTAATATAATAACTTATATTATATGATAATAATTATTGATTAATAATACCGCAATGGGGTATACTTACATCAAGTTAAGCAGTTATGTATATATCTAAGTTAAAACTTACAGTGATTGGCTAGGATTAAGATATATATAATAATTAAGAATCGTGGATAGAAAATAAATTGGAGGTGTAACAATTGGAATTTAATATTTTAGTTGGCGGTGAAGCTGGACAAGGTATGGACACCATAAGTGACTTTTTAGAAAAGGTAATAAAGCTAAACGGCTATTATGTCTTCTCTAATAAAGATTATATGTCTAGGGCAAGAGGAGGAAATAATTTTACTCAGATTAGAATAAGTGACAAACAACTTTTTTCTCACAGCAATAAATTAGATTTTATTATAGCCTTAGATAAAAATACCGCTGAATTTCATGTAGACAGGTTAAATGATAAAGGAGTAATTATACTAGATGAAGGGATTAAATTTGAACATGAGAAAGCTATAAGCTTGCCCCTAGTTAAGTTAGCAAATGAATTAGGATTAAGTAGAGCAGTTGGTATGATGGCCATAGGTGCCACAATGAAATATTTTGGTTTAAGTTTAGAAGGTTTTGAAAGATTTATTCCAACTAAGTTTACTGAACAGGTTAGAAATATAAATATAGAAGCTGTAAAAAAGGGATATAGCTTAATTGACTCTCAATATAATTTAGAAAAAAGAAATATTGAAGATACATTATTATTAAATGGTAATACCGCTATTGCTTTAGGCGCCATGGCAGGAGGCTTGAATTTTTATTCAGCTTATCCTATGACACCAGCTACCAGCGTAATGACTTATCTATCTAAGAAACAGGTAGAAGCAGGCATGATAGTTGAACAGGTGGAAGATGAAATAGCTGCTATTAATATGGCTATAGGAGCTTCTTATGCTGGAGCCCGTGCTATGACAGGTTCTTCTGGTGGTGGTGTTTCGCTAATGGTTGAAGCTTTTGGCTTGGCTGGTATAATGGAAACTCCTTTAGTAGTTCTAGATTCACAAAGACCAGGACCTGCTACAGGATTACCTACTAGAACAGAACAAAGTGACTTAAGTTTCTTATTAACAGCTTCCCATGGAGAATTTCCAAGGATGGTTATGTCTGTAAGAAATGCTGAAGATGCTTTTTATCAGACCTTTAGAGCCTTAAATTTAGCAGATAGGTTCCAAACTTTAGTAATAATTTTAACAGATCAATATTTAGCAGATTCTAAAGTAACAGTGCCTAGCTTTAAATTGGATGACTTAAAGATTGAAAGTCACATAGCTGATGGAAAAGTGTTAGCTAAAGGGGAAGAGTATAAGAGATATAAGCTCACAGACAATGGTATATCACCTAGACTTATTCCAGGACAAGTCCCTGGCCAAGTGGTTTTAGTAGACAGTGATGAGCATACTGAAGATTCTCATATTACTGAATCTGCAGAAGTAAGAATAGCTCAAATGGAAAAGAGAATGAATAAGTTAGAGATGTTGAAAGAGTATGTGGAAGAGCCAGAGTACTTTGGTGTTGAAAGTCCAGAAATACTTTTAGTAGGTTGGGGATCAACTTATGGAGCTTTAAAGGAAGCAGTAGAAACACTAAATGGTGAAGGCGTGAACATAGGAGCTCTTTCCTTTGGAGATCTATATCCTTTACCAACTAAGAAATTAACTAATTATGCTGCTAAGGCAAAGGTTATAGTAAATGTAGAGCAAAATTATACTGGTCAGCTTGGCAAGTTAATTGCTCAGGAAACTGGTATATTGATGAATAAGAGTATCTTAAAATATGATGGTAGAGAAATCTATGGTGAAGAATTAGTAGAAAGAGTGAAAGGTGAGGTGATGTAAATGTTAAATATAAATTTATATAATAGTAAAGATGAAATTGCATGGTGTCCTGGTTGCGGAAATTTTGCCATATTAGATGCTATAAAAAGAGCTGCAGCCGAATTAGAAATTAAGCCTGAGGACTTGGTAATGGTTTCTGGTATAGGGCAGGCTGCTAAAACACCTCACTATATTAGAGCTAATGGCTTTAATGGTCTTCATGGTAGAGCGCTACCACCAGCCCAAGGAATTAAAATGGTTAATAAGAATCTAAAGATTATAGTAGCCAGCGGTGATGGAGATGCTTATGGTGAAGGTGGAAACCATTTTATACATGCTATTAGAAGAAACATGGACATTACTCAAATAGTTCATGATAACCAAATATATGGTTTAACTAAAGGTCAAGGTTCACCAACAACAGCTTTTGGACAAAAGACTTCAATGCAATTTGAAGGAGTTATGCAACAACCTTTAAACCCATTAGCTTTGGCTATAGCTGCAGGAGCTACATTTGTAGCAAGAACTTTTACAGGGGAAAGAGAACAGTTGAAAAACTTGCTAAAAGAAGCTATCAACCATAAGGGATATGCTTTAATAGATATATTACAGCCTTGTGTTACCTTCAATAAAGTTAATACTTTCAAGTGGTACAAAGAAAGGGTATATGCATTGGATAGTAGTTATGATCCATCTAACAAGGCTAAGGCTTTGGAAAAAGCTTTAGAATTTGGTGATGAAGGTATTCCTACAGGAATTATCTATAGAGAAGAAGGGAAACCTGTATTCGAAGAATTACATCCAGTGATAGCTAAGGATGAACCTTTAGTTGATAGAAAGTGGGAAGTAAAGAATATAGAAAGATTCCTCAAAGAATTTGAATAAATATTATTTTTGCAAAAGCTGGATTTTATAATCCGGTTTTTGCTTTTATTTTTATAAAAAATAATAACCCTTTAGCTTTTATGTTATAATCTAATGTATTATACAAGTATTAATAAGATATAGAACTTATATATGCAAAAAGGAGTGAAGGTATGTTATCAAAAACTTTGATAAAAGATGTTTTAGGCAGAGCTCTTAGCAGTGGAGGAGATTTTGCTGAAATATTTGTGGAAGATAAAATTTCAAATAATTTAAGTATGATAGATGGAAAAATGGAACGGATTGTTTCTGGCAGAGACTTTGGCGTTGGAATAAGGATTTTTAAAGGCTTTAGAAGCATCTATGTATATTGTAATGATAGTTCAAGGTCTTCTTTGCTAGAATGTGCTGAAAAGGCCGCATCAGCATTAGGTTCTATCACTAGTGATATTAGCATTAATCTTACAGAAAGAATTAATCCTAATATACATCCAGTGCTTTATGTTCCATCCAGTGTTGAAAATAGTCGTAAAATAAAAGTAATTAAGAAGGCCAATGATGCTGCTAAAAATTATAGTGAGGAAATTGCTCAAGTTTTAGTAAACTATATAGATTGGGATCAAAAAGTTTTGATTGCAAACTCTGAAGGTTTATTAACAGAAGATAGAAGAGTTAGGACAAGACTTATGATTAAATCTGTAGCTTCAAATGGTGTGGAAAACCAAACTGGTTCCGAAGGGCCCGGTGCTGCTAAGGGATTTGAATTATTCGAATATGTAGATCCAGAATATTATGGTAGGGAAGCCAGTAGGTCTGCAGTAACTATGCTACATGCAAGAAACTGTCCAGCTGGAAGAATGACAGTGGCTATTGAAAATGGTTTTGGCGGTGTTATTTTCCACGAAGCTTGCGGACACTCATTGGAAGCTACTGCAGTAGCTAAAGGAAATTCAGTATTTGCAGGTAAGCTAGGACAGAAAATTGCCTCTGATAAGTTAACAGCTGTAGATGATGGTACAGAACCAGGCCAATGGGGATCCCTAAATATTGATGATGAGGGAACCCCAACAAGAAAAAATATTTTGATAGAAAATGGGATTTTAAAGAGTTATATGATAGATAAGCTAAACGGAAGACGAATGGGGATGGAGTCCACTGGTAGTGGTAGAAGACAGTCCTATAGATATGCACCTACCTCTAGAATGACCAATACTTATATTGCACCAGGAGAAGATAGTAATGAGGATATTATTGCTTCCATATCTGAAGGATTATATGCTAAAAAAATGGGTGGAGGATCTGTAAATCCTGTTACAGGAGAATTTAATTTTGCTGTAGCAGAGGGGTATTTGGTAAAAAATGGCATCATTCAGGAACCAGTAAGAGGTGCTAGCCTTATTGGAAAGGGCGCAGATATATTAATGAAGATTGATATGGTTGGTAAGGATCTTGCTTGTGGACAAGGGATGTGTGGTTCTGTTAGTGGAAGCATACCAACAAATGTAGGACAGCCATTGATTAGGGTTTATGAAATTACAGTGGGAGGCAGATAGTATGGAGTTAATGGAATTTAAAAAACTATTGTTTTCAAAGGCTAAGGAAAAGGGATTAGAAGAATACGAGATTTTTTATAGTAAAGATGAAAATTTCAGTATTAATGTATATGAAGGAGACATTGATAAATATAGTGTTAGTAGCAGTATGGGTCTTGGTTTTAGGGCCTTAGTAAATGGAAAAATGGGATATGCCTATACTGAAAGTTTAGATGAGGAAAGTGTTGAGTTTTTATTGAATAGTGTTATAGATAATGCAGGAAATATCGATAGTGAAGAAAGAGAAAACATTAATAATTTGCCGCAGCAGTACAACAGTTTAAATATATATAATAGATCTTTAGAAAAGGTTACTGCAAGTGAAAAAATAGATTTAGCTTTACAGCTAGAGAAAGAAGCAAGAAGTGCTAGTGATAAGGTAGTTAACATAAAATCCTGCAGCTTAGGTAGTTACACTGAAGAAAAAGGTATATTTAATTCCTATGGTATTGAAGCTATACACAAAAATAATTTTTTATTTGCATCAATAACTCCTATAGTTGGAGAAGAAGAAATAGTTTACGATAGTACAAGTTATGTAATAGCAAAGGATATTAAGGAAATAGAACCTTCAACTTTGGCAAAGGAGGCTGTTAAGGAAGCCTTAAGCAGAATAGGGGGAGAGACTGTTCCTTCAGGAAAATATAAGATAGTGCTAAGAAATGATGTGGCGTCAGAAATGTTAAGGATTTTTTCAGGATCATTTTGTGGTGATAATGTTCATAAGGGATTGTCCTTATTAAAGGGTAAAGAAAATACTATGATATGCTCTGAAAAAGTAACTTTAGTAGATGATCCATTGATGGTGTATGGCTTAGCTTCATCACCTTTTGATGGAGAAGGTGTAGCTACCTATAAAAAAGCCGTAATAGAAAAGGGAAGGTTAAAGACATTTTTGCATAATTTAAAAACTGCAGAGCTTTTTGGAGTAAAGACTACTGGTAATGCTTCAAGACCATCCTATTCCTCCAGTATTAATGTGGCGCCAACTAATTTTTATTTTGAAGCTGGTGACACAAGTTTTGAACAGTTGCTAGAGGAACTAAATGAAGGGTTGCTAATAACAGATTTTGCTGGTACTCATGCAGGAGCCAATGCTATTACTGGGGATTTCTCTCTATCCGCTAAAGGTTTTTATGTATCCAAGGGTAAGATAGTTAAGGCTGTGGAGCAAATCACTGTATCCGGTAACTTTTATCAGTTACTAAAAGATATATTATTGGTGGGAAAGGATTTAAAATTTATTTTATCTTCATCTTCAAGTTATTATGGAAGTCCATCACTCTTAGTGAAGGAGTTGTCTGTAGCAGGAAAGTAAAATAAGTCTGTAACATTTTTTGAAAAATTGAATATCTTGATAGTGTACACTGACTAAGGAGTGGAACCATGTCTTATTCAAACAGAGAGTTGTTTGCTAGACTTATTAAGTGTGAATCAGGAGGTGAAGGAGACAATGGTATGAAGGCCGTAGCTACCTGTATAATGAATAGGGTTAGGGTAAGCTTCGGTGAATATCATAGAGTATGTCAGGGAGATTTAAGAAAGGTTATATATCAAAAAGGACAATTTGACTGTATGCGATCAGTTTTAGGTGGTGTACCTAATCCCCAGACTATATGGGCTAATCCTCCTGAACAAATACACTATAATATAGCTGACTGGGCCTTAGCGGGTAATAGGCTCTTTACAGTTGGTGCCTCTTTATGGTACTTTAATCCTTTTTCTCCATCATGTCCTTGGACCTTTCCTTACAATGGTTCAGGAAGTTTTCAAGTGAGAGTGGGGCAACACTGTTTTTATAATCCTACAGAACTATATGCTCAGACTTAAGGTAACAAGCAATTTTTAGGAGGATATTTATGTACCAAGATTTTTCTGAAGCATATGAAAATAATTCTCAAACACCTAAAGAGGATTATGTAGATACAAGAGCTTGCGGCTGCGGTAGCCCACAGCAGCAGTGGCAGGGAAAAGCACAAAACCAAGGAGGAGTACAAGGTCAAATTCCAACGCAAGGCCAAATGCAAAACACTATGCAGGGGCAAATGGGAATACCTTCTATGCAAATACCTTATAACATAAATCAGCCTGGCACTATACCACAGGCTCAAGGAATGCCAATTACATCAGCTATTCCTACTGCAACAGCTATGCAACAGCAGCCTACAGGACCTTCTGCAGTACCTGATGCAACCTTTTCACAGGCGCCAGGTTCACCGGTTTTTCAAGGCATAGAATATATTCAAGGGTACTTAAGAACTTTTATAGGAAGGTACGTAAAGATTGACTTTCTAGTTGGAACAAATTCCTTAGTAGATAGAGAAGGAATCCTGCTGGAAGTAGGTGTAAGTTATGTGGTTTTAAGAGAATCCCAGAGCGATGATAATTTGATGTGTGATATCTTCTCTATAAAATTTGTTAGAGTTTATTACTAAAATTTAAATAAGTATGAATAAAATAAGACAGGAAGAATTATTCTTTGTGTCTTATTTTTATTCATGATATAATAATTACTATAGGTAACTGTGATTTTAATACAAGGGATAAAAGGTGGGATATGGTTTGAAAATAATGGTGGTAGCAGATATTGAGTCAAAGTATATATGGGATTATTTTCAGCCTGATAAGTTTCAAGATATAGACTTGATAATTTCTGCAGGTGATGTTAAGGCAGAATACTTGTCTTTTTTGGTAACTATGATAAAGGCACCCTTATTTTATGTGCCAGGAAATCATAATGATAAATATCAAACCAATCCCCCTGAAGGTTGTGAAAATATCGATGGTAAATTGATTACATATAAGGGAATAAGAATAATGGGTCTTGGAGGAAGTAAACGATATAATTTTGGTATTAATCAATATACTGAAAGAGAAATGGATAAAAGGATTAAAAAAATGTCCTTTAAGCTTTGGTGGAATAAAGGAGTAGATATACTTGTAACTCATTCTCCGGCCTTAGGCATTGGGGATGGAGAGGATTTACCTCATAAAGGCTTTAAATGTTTCTTTAAAATTTTAGATAAGTATGAACCTAAGTATTTTATACATGGCCATCAACATTTATGCTACGGATATCAACCTATGAGAGTAAGAAAGTATAAAGATACTAGTGTAATAAATGCTTATGAATATTATATTTTTGAGTATTAATTGTAATCCTTTCCTTAGACAGTTAGTATATATACAGAAATATATTAACTAATAAGTAAGAAAAAATTTTTAATATGGATAAAATAGATAGAGTTTTCTCAGCTTGGCCGAGAAAACTCTATCTTATTTATATAAAGAAAAACAATAGTCAATGATATCTATGGTAGTGTTTAAAGTTAATCCATTGGAATCTAGCAGGGAGTTTAATTCTACCACGTCCATTGAGGATACCAGTTCAGTTTCTATAATACATTTAAGTATTGCTTTAGCTTCTTCAACGGTTAATCCATTTTCTACCGGCGTACCAGTTCCTGGCACCAGAGCTTTATCCAATACATCTATATCGAAACTTAGGTGGATGTGACTTAGGTTTCTTTCCTTAAACTTATGGAGAACTTCTTTTAAGGTTTTTTCTATACCATGAGTTTGAATGTATTCTGTAGTCCATACATTTAAATTATGATCTTTTACAAAAAGCACTTCATCTGCGTCTAAGTCTCGGGCACCTATAATAAAAACATTTTCTATTTCAACTTTTTTACCTTGGAAATACAGGTTTACTAAGTTATCAAAACCAAAGCCCATTGCGGCAGAAAGGGGCATACCATGTACATTTCCAGTGAGGCTTGTTTCATAGGTGTTTAAGTCGCCATGGGCGTCAATCCAGACTACACCTAGGTTATCAAAGAATTTACTGGCTCCAGAAATACTACCTAAACCTAAAGAATGGTCACCACCTATTACTAAAGGAAAGCAACCAGCCTTTAGAGAGCAATAAACCGCATGGGCTAAATTATTATTATAATCAGATATTTCTTTAAAGTATTTCATTTTTTCATGGGAAGAATACTTTAAGCTTTCCTCCACATCTTTAATATATATATTCCCTAAATCATAAACGGTATGATTATGCTTTTCAATGATTTTTTCAAGGTTGTGAGCCCTTAAGTCATTTGGTCCTAAATCCACACCTTTTTTATCGCTGCCCCAAAAGACAGGAACGCCTATGATATTAACAATCATTATATCACCTCCATATACACCACAACACTTTTATAAGGCTGTTTATAATAAGTATTCCCGTATATATAGAGGGTTATAATAATATTTTACTTCAAAGCTTATTTTAAGAAAAAGGTATAGTTTCTATTAATGGTCAAAATAGTTAGGCTCAACACCTTTAACGAACCAATCCATAGATAATATTTCTTCATGGGACAATATTTGGTCATTTTCAACAACTAAATTGGTTTTATTGTCGTAAATAGGTCCTGTAAAGGGATGAAAAACTGATTCCATAATCATTTTTCTCATTAAGGACACTAGTTTTTTCGTATCTTCCGGTACTAGGTCATCAGAATAATATATATCCAATACACCAGCAGCTATGCCCCACCAGAAGTTTATCATCTTAGTATCATTGCCATAGATATCAATTAAGTTATTAATGGTGTCATTTAAAATACTTCTTATTATTTTTTCGTAAAATACACCCCAATTCCATATAGGTGCAGCTAAATACTTATCTGGTAAACCACTTTTTAAATCAATACTTGATAGCATAGAGTAAACCCCAAATTGCTTTGTAATAGGATGAGGAGTTAGTATATTGTGATTAGAAATCATATCCACTCCAGCAGCAACTAACCTTTCAGTGGCTATACGATTTTTATCAGGATTATTCCATTCTTTAGTCCAGCTCACAATAACCTCTGCATAAGGGTTTACTAGTTTGGCACCTAAAGCAAAGGCATTAATGGAACTTATTACTTCATGGGCAGGACTGGTAGCTACATAACCTAATTTATTATTTTTGGTCATAGAACCGGCGATAATACCAGTTAAAAATCTTGGTTCATAGGTTCGGCCAAAGTAATTTCCAACATGAAGATAAGGTTGGTATTCAGAGCAATTAAAAAATTTTACATCCGGATTATCCATTGCACATTTTAAGGTGGCCTTTTTGAACATTGGACTAGTAGTGAAAATTACATCATTGCCCTTTTTAACAAGATCATGTAATATATTGTAACCTTCTTCTATGGATGTAGGGAAATCTTCAACATAAGAAGTCTGTATTTGATCCTTAAATACTTGTTCCACATGTTTTCTACCTATTTCATGAGCATAGGTCCACCCAGAGGACTCAATGGTTTTTGAATAGACAAAGGTTATCTTTAGGGTCTTCTTTGGTAAAACTAGAGAGGTTATTGTGGAAATAACACTAGGGGCACTGATATTCTCTGGTGTAGTTTGTATATCTAGCTCAGGATTTTTGTTTTTATATTCTAATTCTGTTAATAGAGCCTTGATTTTAGGAGTTATAACCTTCTCATCAATTTTATCAGGAATGCCATATATTTTAGTAAATTCTAGAAAGGCATCTCCGGTGGTTAATGGTAACTTATCACCGCCAAGGCTCTTATATAGTTTTCTAAAAGGTTTATAAATATATATTTCAAAATGTTGATATTTAGTTTCCACTTCTGAAATTTTAGGATTATAATTTTCTAGCTTCTTAAGCAGAATATCGAAGCTTTCAGCTTTGGAAAAATATATGGAAAATATTTTTGTTATTTTATTAAATTTTAAAAAGCTGTAATATATGCAAATATCTGGATCGTTTTTATCCATTTTAGGAATTAATCGTGTAACAGTGCCTGAAATCGAATGAGCATCAAAGTATTTTAATACACTGACCCGTTTATTACCTTCTATTACATAAAACCAATTCAAGTATTCGTAAACTTTGATGGAATGCTTTATGCCTTCGTTCAAATGGGCAGCACAGAGAGCTTTCCACTTGTTAAAAAATTCTGTATTTTCACCTAGAATGGGCATAAAGTTATTGGCAAAAGAAACGCTTCTTAAGTGTGAATTAGTACCTACAATCTTTTTTAATGGAATTTCCACTATGCCCAAATCTACCTCGGAAACTATTTCAACATTTCTTATGATTTCATCTAAAGAGGGTAGATTACCATTTTGACCTTTAGATAGTGATTTATTATATGCTTTTAAGCCAAGTTTTCTAGCACTGGAGTAATGATATTCAGCTAGGGATTCCTTCATAGTTTCACCACCTTAAACAAATATACTGAGTATATCAACTGATATTATAGCATAAAAAGAAAGAAATTCAGAGTGATCTGAATTTCTTTGATATATAAATTAGATAAATTATCTTTCATTTAAGAGATAAAATGTAGTTACAAATAATATAAATTCCATAAAAGATAGCGTCTTCATGGGCAGTGAAATTGCTGGAATGAAGTGGAAGCTCACCAAGGCCATCACCTTTTATACCTAGCCTAAAATGTACAGAGGGTACTGCTTTGGCAAAGTAAGAGAAATCTTCTCCGGCATAGGTTGGGATTAAGGGTTTTACTTTTTCTTTTCCTAAGAGCTCTGAAGTTATATTTATAAATTCTTTGCTTACTCTATCATCATTGATTAATGGAGGATACTCATCTAGAAATTTTACAGAGTGAGTACAACCATATTTCTGGGCAAAGTCTGATGCAGTTTTACTTATTTCTTCTTTTAGATGTTTTCTCAAGTTGTCATCAAAGGTTCTAAGGGTTCCCATCACTAAAGCTTCATCAGCAACTACATTAGGAGCATTGCCGCAATTTATAGAAGTTAAATTTAGAACATAAGGAGTAGATGCAAGGGAAGTTTTATAATTCTGCATAGTATATGTGAATTCTACCGCTGGTTTTAAAGGATTAATACATAGATCAGGCATAGCTCCATGACCGCCCTTGCCTTTAAAAAGGATTTTAAAATCATCTACGGACCCCATGGATGGCCCAGATGTAGCTTCTATAGATCCTAATTCTAATCCTGGCCAAACATGGTAACCAATCATTCTAGTTACCTTGGGATTTTCTAAAACTCCTTCCTTTATCATAGGCAGTGCGCCACCACCATCTTCCTCAGCAGGCTGAAATATAAACTTAATACATTTATCTATATTCAACTCCTTTAGTATAGCTGCTACGCCTAATAGAATTGCCATATGATAATCGTGACCACACCCATGAAAGACTCCATTAATAGGAAGGGCGTCTATATCCGCTCTTATTCCAATGCATTCTGTACCTTGGTTAAGCACAGATACTACACCGGTATTTGCTATAGTTTGATAGGTTAGTCCTATAGATGATAAATAATTTTGTATGATTTTGCTGGTTTTATACTCCTGATTAGAAAGTTCAGCATTTTCGTGTAGAGTACGTCTTATATCCTTAAATTCTTCTAGTCTGTTTATTATAAGTTCTTTTAAATTCATTAGCCTCACTCAACTTTCTTTAATAACAGCTTCCATTATTTCAATTGCACTATCAATATCCTGTTTACTTACATTTAAAGGAGGTAGCAATCTTATAACATCAGAACCGGCAGTAATTAAAAGTAAGCCCTTATCTATACATTTATTAATAAAGACAGAAGGATTTTCTTTAATTTTTATGCCTAAAAGAAGGCCCATACCTCTTATTTCTGTTATATAGTTATATTTATCCTTCAATTCTTTAAGTCTATTAACAAGGTATTGACTTTGCTCCTTTACTGAAGCAATAACTCCACCTTCTGTAAGCTCTTTTATGACAGTAGTAGCTACAGCACAAGCTAAAGGATTTCCGCCATAGGTACTGCCGTGATCTCCATAGCTTAGTACAGAAGCTCTTTCATTAGTAAGAAAGGCACCAATAGGGAAACCTCCTCCTAGAGCCTTTGCAATTGCTACTACATCGGGCTCTACGCCAAAACTTTCATAGGCAAAGAGGGTTCCTAATCTTCCAATTCCACATTGGATTTCATCAAATATTAAAAGGGCATCATATTTGTCGCATAAATCTCTAGCGGCCTGTAAGAATTCCTTATTTGCTACATTTACGCCACCTTCACCTTGAATAGGCTCTATAATAACAGCACAAACATTTTCATTAAAATTATCCTTAAGAGATTGTATGTCGTTAAAGGCTACTTCCTTTACAGCAGGAAGTAAAGGCAAATAATCCTTCTGATATTTAATTTGTCCTGTAACGGAAAGGGAGCCTAAGGTTCTACCATGGAAGGATTTATTCATATATAAAACAATATTTTTATTTTCTCCACCTTTAATTTTTCCATACTTTCTTGCTACTTTTAGGGAGCCTTCTACTGCTTCTGCACCGCTATTACAGAAAAATACCTTGTCTAAGCAACTATTATTACATAGCAAATCTGCTAGTTGAGTATTATACTCGTTCCAAAAGTAATTTGATATATGGGTTAATTTACGGCTTTGCTTAGTGATAGTATCGTTAATTTTATCATTACTATGGCCTAAGCAATTTACAGCAACTCCCTGTATAAAATCAATGTACTCTTTTCCATTAATATCGTAAACTTTGGAACCTTTTCCTTCAACTAAAGTTATATCATATCTTTTGTATGTGGCCATTACATGATTAGCTTCCATAGAAAAACCTCCTTATTTAACTATTTGGGTTCCGGATTGGTCAAAAGTGTCTAATAAAAGGCTATGTTCCTTTCTACCATCAATAAGATGTACAGCTTTTGCTCCTTTTTCAAGGGCATATTGGCAGCAATGCATTTTAGGAATCATTCCACCGGTTATTATGCCTTCTTCTATGTATTTATTTATATCCTGACTGGTTAATTTCTTAATAAGAGAATTTTTATCATTAATATCTTTATAAACGCCTTCTATATCTGTCATTATTATGAGTTTTTCTGCTTCTAAAGCACAAGCTACTGCAGCGGCAGCATAATCAGCATTAATATTATAGGTGTTTCCTAGAGAATCACAGCCTACCGGTGAAATAACAGGAATAAAATCATTGTTTAGTAATTGTAAAAGGAAGTTCTTATTTATAGATGTAACTTCTCCTACAAAACCAATATCTATACGCTCATCATTATTATATGAATATTTCTTCTTAGCGGTAATTAGTTGGCAATCTCTTCCACTTATACCTATGGCATTTACTCCAAGGCTATTAAGCTCAGCGGTAAGCTTTTTATTAACACTGCCGGACAGTACCATTTCCACAATTTCTATAGTATCTTCATCAGTTACTCTAAGGCCATTGATAAATTGGCTTTCTATATTAGCCCTTTTAAGCCATTTGTTTATAGCTGGTCCACCACCATGAACAATAACTAAATTAATTCCAAAGGCTTTTAATAAAGATGCATCAGCTAAAAAAGCCTTTTGAGCTTCTTTGTTTTCCATTATGCTTCCACCATATTTAACAACAAATATTTTATTTTTATACTCTTTTATATGGGGAAGTAATTCTATAGCTAATGTATTAAGATCAACGGACATAATAAACCTCCTTTGCTCAAAATGAGAACAGCAATATTGGTATTATTATAACACTTTCATATATTAATTCAATAAAGTAAATGAATTTTTATGAAAAGTATTGCATAATTATTTCGTTTCGTATACAATAAATTTACAAATGTACAATGCTTAAAAAAATGCAATTCTTTGTAATAATATAATAGATAAATATTTGGCATAATATGGACAAGAGGTGATTACTTTGATCAGAGCAGGAATTATAGGTTCTACAGGATATGCAGGAGAAATGTTAACATGGATTTTACATAATCATCCGAAAGTGGATATAGCATTTCTTAACGCCCACAGCAATGCAGGTGTAAAGTATAGTGATATATATGGTAGTTTTTTTGATATTATAGACCATACTACGGTGGATATGGATGAAGCAGAAAAGATGCTTTCAAATATAGATGTGTTGTTTATTTCATTACCACATGGAAAGAGTTTCAATCTGGTGGAAAAAGCTCTAAAGCAAGGAGTTAAAGTAATAGATTTAGGTGCAGATTATAGGATAAAAAGTAAGGATGAATATGAGAAATGGTATGGTGTTAAACATGAATTAACTTCAGCACTAGAAGAAAGTGTGTATGGATTGGTAGAATTAAACAGAGAGCGGATTGCTAAAGCTTCACTTATTGCTAATCCTGGTTGCTATCCTACCGCATCTATCTTAGCTATAGCCCCACTGTTGACTAATAAAATAATTGATACAAATTCTATAATAATAGATGCAAAATCAGGTGTTTCAGGTGCTGGCAGAAATGCCAATGTTGCCAACTTGTTTTGTGAGGTAAATGAATCTGTGAAAGCCTATGGTATTGGAACCCATAGACATACACCGGAAATTGAACAGGAACTTAGTAATATTGCCGATGAAAGTCTAAATATTACCTTTACCCCTCATTTAATACCAATGAATAGAGGTATTATAGCCACATGCTATAGTAAAAGTAAAGTAAACATCGACCAGAAGAATTTATTGGAGCTGTATAAGCAGTTTTACGGCAATAATTATTTTGTTAAAATAGTAGATAAGGCTCCAGAAACAAGACACGTTAGAGGTAGCAATTTCTGTCATGTATACTCAAGATTCGACGAAAGAACTGGAAATATAATAACTGTATCCGTTATTGATAATTTAATAAAAGGAGCCGCAGGGCAGGCGGTGCAGTGTATGAATTTGATGTTTGGACTAGATGAAACCCTTGGGCTAAATCTCGCTGCTATGATGCCATAACAGCGGTTTAGATAATTTTCCCCTTAGCACTGAAAGTATTTACACTTTCAGTGTTTTTTTCGAAATTTATTGATATAATTTCAGGGAAATGCTCTCAATATTGCTACAGTATCAAAAATAATTGATATAATATTAAAAGTATGATAAAATTTTCGATATATCTAATAGTAGGCTTTTATGCGATATAGAGGGGAAATAGCAATGCATAAATATTCATATCTATAGGATAGATATGTAAGAAAAGTGGAGGTATGGCAATGGGGAATAATGTTGTACAAAAAATATTAAAGTCGCATCTTGTAAAAGGAAAAATGGTCAAGGGTGAGGAGATCGCAATCCGAATCGATCAGACCCTAACTCAGGATTCAACAGGTACTATGGCATACCTTCAGTTTGAAGCTATGGGTATAGATAGAGTTAGAACAAAAAGATCTGTAGCTTATATTGATCACAATATGTTACAAGCAGGTCCAGAAAACGCAGATGATCATTTATATATTCAAACCGTTGCCAAAAAGCATGGCATATATTTTTCTAAACCTGGTAATGGAATATGCCATCAAGTTCACTTAGAGAGATTTGGTGTTCCAGGGGAAACTTTATTAGGTTCCGATAGCCATACTCCAACTGGTGGTGGAATTGGAATGTTAGCTATTGGTGCTGGAGGATTAGATGTAGCAGTAGCTATGGGCGGTGGAGAATATTATTTAAATATGCCTGAAATAATAAGGGTAAAGCTGACAGGAGCTTTAAGACCTTGGGTTTCAGCTAAGGATATTATATTAGAACTACTAAGAAGACTTACCGTTAAAGGTGGAGTGGGAAAGATTTTTGAATATAGTGGTGAAGGTGTTAAAACCTTAACGGTTCCACAGAGAGCTACTATAACAAATATGGGAGCAGAACTAGGGGCCACTACTTCAATCTTCCCTAGCGATGAAAGAACCTTAGAATATCTTAAGGCTCAAGGAAGAGAGAAGGATTTTGTGGAACTGAAGGCTGATGAAGATGCTGTTTATGATGGAGAAATAGAAATCAATTTATCAGAATTAGAACCTTTAATTGCTTGTCCTCACAGTCCTGATAATGTAAAGCCTGTGAGAGAATTAAAGGGAATCAAAGTAAATCAAGTGGCAATTGGAAGTTGTACAAACTCCTCCTATGTGGATATGATGAAAGTAGCATCTATTTTAGATGGTAATACTGTAGCAGAAGAGGTTTCTTTAGTTATTTCACCGGGATCAAAGCAGGTGTTAACAACTATGGCTAGAAATGGGGCTTTAGAGGTATTTATATCTTCTGGAGCAAGGATTCTTGAAAGCGCCTGTGGACCTTGTATAGGTATGGGGCAAGCACCTGCATCTAAGGGAGTTTCCCTAAGAACCTTTAACAGGAATTTTGAAGGTAGATCAGGAACTTTTTCTGCGGATGTTTACTTAGTTAGTCCAGAGGTAGCAGCAGCTTCTGCCATTACAGGGGTAATAACAGATCCTAGAGATTTAGGAGAAGATTATGATATTTCTATGCCAGAGGAATTTATAATAAAC
Organism: Clostridium sp. N3C; assembly: GCF_900095445.1. Taxonomy (GTDB): domain Bacteria; phylum Bacillota; class Clostridia; order Clostridiales; family Clostridiaceae; genus Clostridium_AU. Next base: position 55,480 of record NZ_FMJL01000013.1, on the reverse strand, counting down.
GATAATTTAATAATTGAGCCAGCAGAAAATGGCAGTGAAGTGGAGGTAAAGCGAGGGCCTAACATTAAACCTTTCCCTAAGGGTCAACCGCTTTCTTCAAAGGTTGAGGGTAAAGTCCTTATAAAGGTTGGAGATAACATTACTACAGATCATATTATGCCTTCTAATGCTAAGTTGCTTCCATTTAGATCCAATATACCATATTTAGCTGATTACTGTTTAGTTCCTTGTGACAAAGAATTTCCAAAGAAGGCTAAGGAAAACGGTGGAGGTATAGTAGTTGGAGGAGCCAACTATGGGCAGGGATCTAGCAGAGAGCATGCTGCTCTTGCTCCTTTATATTTAGGAGTTAAAGCTGTTATGGCTAAATCCTTTGCTAGAATACACAGAGATAATTTAATTAATAATGGAATAATACCATTGGTATTTCTTCATGAAGAAGACTATGATAGCATTCAAGCTAATGATAAGCTTGTTATCGAAAATGCTGATAAGCAAGTTGAGTCTGAAAAGATTATAGTAAAAAATCTTACTCAAAACAGAGAATATGAAATGGCTTTATTAGTAACTGAAAGACAACGAAAGATGCTAAAATTAGGTGGCCTATTAAATATGGTTGTATCACAACATTAACATATTATGCAATAAGTCAAGTTTTACCTTTGCTTATTGCTGTATAGTAATTAAGGGAGGCTATTTTTTATGAAGAAAGTTAGAATTGCAATTTTAGGTCTAGGAAATGTAGGTAGCGGAGTGTGGAAGATACTTGAAGAAAATAGGGAACAAGTTTCCATAAGATCCGGATATGAAATTGAAGTGGCTAAAATTCTTGTAAGAAATAAAAATAAAGCTAGAAATGTGGACGTTCCTGAGGAGATTATCACAACAGACTTTAATGAGATATTAGAGGATGACAGTATTAGAATTGTAGTGGAGCTTATGGGAGGAGTAGAGCCTGCTAAGGACTATATACTTAAAGCTATTAGTAGGAAAAAACATGTAGTAACTGCCAACAAGTTTCTATTAGCTACTCAAGGTAAGGAGATAATGGAGGCAGCAAAGAAAGAAGGAGTAATGCTATACTTTGAGGCTAGTGTAGCAGGAGGTATTCCTATTATCAATACAATTAGCGAGAGTTTAACTGCAAATAAAATTGAGCAAATATTAGGAATAATTAATGGTACTACTAATTTTATACTTACAAAGATGTCTCAAGAAGGAATGGAATTTGATGAGGCGCTTAAATTAGCACAAAAATTAGGTTTCGCTGAAGCAGATCCTACTTCAGATGTTGAAGGCTATGATGCTATGTATAAACTAGCTATATTAAGTGATTTATCCTTTAATAGCGCAGTAGATGTAAATTCAATATATAGGGAAGGTATAACTGGAATTACTGCTGTAGATATACAATATGCCAAGGAATTTGGTTATACTATTAAATTACTAGCTATAGCTAAGGAAAATAACGGAGAATTGGAACTTAGAGTACATCCAGCCATGATTCCTTCTAAGCATCCATTAGCTAATGTAAATGATGCTTTCAATGCAATTTTCATTAAAGGAAATGCTGTAGGAGACTTAATGTTTTACGGAAAGGGAGCTGGAGACTTACCTACCGGTAGTGCAGTAGTTGGGGATATTATTGCTGTGCTTAGAAATGGTATGGATGATTATGTAGCTCCAGTAAGCAAAGAATCAAATTGCCAGCTTAAGGTTCAAAGTATGGATGATACTGTATGCAAGTACTATCTTAGATTTGCTGTTATGGATAATCCAGGAACGTTGGCGGATATTTCCTCTATTTTTGGCAGAAATGGTGTAAGTTTGGCTAGCGTAATTCAGAAGGGTAAAGATGAAAAGAAAGTGCCTTTAGTATTCATTACTCATGAAACTTTTGAAAAGAATATAAATGAAGCTATAAAAAAAATTAAGAAATTACCTTCAGTTATTAAGGTAGAAAACATCATAAGAGTAGAAAATATTTAGGGGGGCTTATTTTGAAATATGTAGTTATCCTTGCAGATGGCATGGCAGATTATATAGTTGAAGAACTAGGTAATAAAACACCTCTTCAATATGCTAAAACAAATAACTTTGATTACCTTGCATCAAAAGGAGAAGTTGGTTTAGTAAATACTATACCTGAAGGTATGCCTCCAGGAAGTGATACTGCAAATTTAGCGGTAATGGGTTATAACCCTAAGCTATATTATACTGGTCGTTCACCCTTTGAAGCAGCCAGTATGGGTATAGACTTAAAGGACACAGATGTAACCTTTAGATGTAATGTGGTTACTTTATCTGAAGCTGAAAATTATAAGGATAGAATCATGCTAGATCACAGTGCAGATGAAATAACTACTGAAGAGGCAGCCATATTAATTGAAGATTTAAAGAAGGAACTGGAAACTGAAGAGATGAAGCTTTATGCAGGTGTTAGTTATAGACATCTTTTAGTTTGGGATAAAGCCCCTTCAGATTATAAGCTAATACCTCCTCATGATATTATCGGTAGAAAAATTGAAGAATATTTGCCTACCGGTAAGGATAGTAAAGTACTATTAGAAATGATGGAGAAAAGTGTAGATATACTGGAAAAACACCCTATAAATTTAGATAGAATAAAAAGAGGATTAAAACCAGCAAATTCTATATGGATTTGGGGCGAAGGGAAAAAGCCTCTGCTTACAAAATTCCATGAAAAGTATGGATTAAAGGGAGCAGTTATATCTGCCGTAGATTTAATTAAAGGAATAGGTAAGTGTGCTGATCTTGAGGTAATAGAAGTGGAAGGAGCCACAGGAAATGTTCACACCAACTATACTGGAAAGGCAAAGGCTGCTTTAGAAGCTTTAAATAAGGGAAAGGATTTCGTATATATACATATTGAAGCGCCAGATGAATGTGGACATAGAAATGAAAGAGATAATAAAGTTAAATCAATAGAGCTAATAGATGAAAAAATTGCAGGGTTCTTGATACAGGAATTAGACAAGGCTTCAGAAGATTATAAAATAATGGTGTTGCCGGACCATCCAACACCTTTAACATTGAGAACTCATACCAGTGATCCAGTACCATTTTTAATATATGACAGTAGAAAAGAAATTGCAAATCCTTATAACTTTGATGAAGATGGAGCTGCAAAGTCAGGCTTATTTTTCCAAGATGGCTGTAAATTAATGGATTATTTTATTGGGGAGTGATTTTATGTCAGTATTATATAAAAGTACTAGAGGTAATGGAGAGTTAATAAGTTCTAGCCAAGCAATAATTGCTGGAATTGCAATGGATGGAGGTCTTTATGTACCAAATGCTATTCCTACACTGTCTGTAGATTTAAGCTCCATGATCAATATGAGCTATAAGGAAGTAGCATACACAGTAATGAAAGAATTTTTTACAGACTTTACTGAAGAAGAACTAATGAATTGTGTTAATAAAGCTTATGATAAGAAATTTGATCATGAAGATATAGCACCTTTAAGAAAGGCCGGTGGTGCATATTTCTTAGAGCTTTTCCATGGTCCAACTATAGCTTTTAAGGATATGGCACTTTCAATTTTACCACATTTACTTACCACATCTTTAAAAAAGCATAATATAAATAAAGAAGTAGTTATCCTTACTGCAACTTCAGGGGATACCGGTAAGGCAGCACTAGAAGGCTTTTCAAATGTAGAAGGTATAAAAATAATAGTATTTTTCCCAGAGAAGGGAGTTAGCCAAATTCAAAAGCTTCAAATGACTACTCATGAAAGTTCTAATTCCTATGTAATTGGTATAGAGGGAAATTTTGATGATGCACAGAATGGGGTTAAGGCTATATTTAATGATGAGAAATTTAAAAAAGCTATGGAAGAAAATAACAGTATGTTTTCTTCTGCCAACTCTATAAACATAGGAAGATTAGTTCCACAGGTAGCTTATTATTTCTATGGCTATTTGACATTGGTAAGAAAAGGCGACATTGCTTTAGGAGACAAAATAAATATAGTGGTTCCTACAGGAAACTTTGGTAATATATTGGCAGCATATTTGGCTAAAAAGATGGGGTTACCTATTAATAAATTAATTTGTGCTTCTAATGAAAATAAGGTTCTATATGATTTTATTAAGACGGGCATATATGATAAGAGAAGGGAATTTGTCCTAACTTCATCACCATCTATGGATATATTAATATCTAGCAATCTTGAAAGATTACTTTACTTTATTAGTGGAGAAGATTCTAACAAGGTGACAGCTTTAATGAAAGGTCTTGCCACTGAAGGCTATTATGAGATAGATGATGATATGAAAGCAGGATTAAAAGATTTCTTTGGTGCTTATGCTTCAGAAGAAGATACCTTTGAAGCCATAAGAGAGGTTTTCAATAAGGATCATTATTTAATAGATACTCACACTGCTGTAGCTTATACAGCCTATAAAAAGTATATAGAAGAAACTAAGGATAATACTCCTACAGTTATAGCTTCAACAGCTAGCCCTTATAAGTTCAACAGTGCTGTAATGGGAGCCGTTGATGAAAAATATAAGGAAATTGACGAAATATCTTTAATAAATGAAATGTGTAAATTAAGTGGGGTAGAAATACCAAGAGCAGTAAAGGACATAGAAAAGCGACCTATATTGCATAAGAAAGTATGCTCTAAGGATGAAATGAAACAGGTAGTTAAAGAAATTCTTTCTATCAATTAGAAGAAGTTGGACAAAACTGAAAATAGTAAAAATAGCCTCAACATAAAGTTGGGCTATTTTTTATAATAGTATAATTATTTTTCTATTGATGTTATAAATAGTTCTTGATTTGGATATATAGTATGGTTTTTTATATCGTTATCTTCCACTATAATCTTTAAAGCAAGATCATGGTCAATGTTAGGCATATTTTCTGCTACTATATTTGATAGGGTATCTCCAGCCTTAACCTTGTATATTTTACCTTTTGATAAATAGTTCTCCGGTAGTTTAATTTTCATACCTTCCTTTATAGATGAACTACTATCTAAATTATTGATTTGCAAAATAATTTTACTGGCTACTTGCACAGGACAAGTGTTTTCATAATTTTTAGCTATTGAGTTTAAAGTATCATTTTTCTTCACTGTATAAGTTACTAAGTTTCCGATTCTATTAGTAAGTGAATTTAAAGTAGCATTGTTTTTTGATTTATCCACATTTTGGTTCATAGTTTCTTTATCTTTGTTTTCATCTTTATCTTTATCTTTGCTATCCTCTGTACTTTTTTTGCTGGAAGCTTTGTCCTCTTTATCATTTTTATCTTCTTTATTTTTGGTATCTTTATTCTCTAACTGACTGCTAACCTCTATTGAGTCATAATTACGAATGAAAAGTTCATCTCCTACCTTTATAGTATCAGAGGATAAGAAATTATCTTGTTTAATTATTTTTAAGGCTTCAGAATAGTCATAATCCTTCATGAAGTGCATAGCAATAGAGGAAAGGGAATCGCCATTTCTAACGGTATATTTGATTCCAGTACTAATGTATTTTTCAGGTATTTTTAATTTATTACCTTCACTAATTTTGCTGGAGTTACTTAAGTTGTTTATTTGAAGTATAGCTTTAGACAAAACAGGAATGGGACATTTATCTGAATATTTTTCGCATATGTCTTTTAAAGTTTCATCTTTTTCTACAGTGTAAATGATATATTTTTCTGAGCTTTCCTTAAGACTATTGCTAAATGCATCTTCATCGGAGGAATTTTTCTTAGTTGACTTTGAGGTATTTTCATTGCTTTCTTCACCATCAATTATTGTAGGACTACCATTATTAGTGTTAGAAGAATTATTATCTGTCAATTGTTTTGTAGAATTATTGTTTTGAGACATAGTTGTTATAGAATTATAAATGCTCCAAGTGCATATAAGAATTCCTATTACTAATAGAACCGCTAATCCAATTTTTTTATTTTTGCTCATATTATCACTTCCTTTACCTTTGTATATCTTAATTATTGACAAGGTAAGGAAATTTATACAGTGTTTTATAATTTTTTCACAATATTAAATATCTATATCCTTTAAGGTGAATAAATAAAAGTTATTCTTATTTTTTACATACTCCAAAACTTTTTTGTCGTAACCACATTTGCTAAATAAGCAATAATACTTATTTTTATACTTTAGTGTTTCGGCTTTAAGAACTAGATTTTCTAGTACATCAATGGTGGTTAAGCTTTGACTCCATTTACATTCACCAACTAAAACACTATCATAACTAGTGGCCACAATGTCCAATTGTGAGGGCTTTTGTAGAACTGGATTATATCCAACCCAGCTTCCTATACTTTCAAATACAAAGGGAAGTTTATACTCAGAGTTGAGTTTTTTTAGATATTCCGTTGAAATTTCTTCAAAAACATATCCAATATGGCTGTTTAAATCTCTTTTTATTTTATTTTGAAATAAATAATCTATCATATTCATATCAATTAGACCTCGGTTTTTATAAACAAATCTATACCAGAATCTAAAGAAGTTATCCTCTAGTCTATAAAAGCTCCATGGTCTAACAATACTCATACCTACAGATCGTCTACGACTGATTATATTTAATTTTTTCAATTTCTTAATCATTAAAATCAAATCTTCTCCAGTTGAAATATTTTTATTATGAAACCTTTCTAAGTTATAATCTCCCTTAGATAGTAAGGAGAGAATTTTATTAGCAAAGTTAATATCTTCAACTTGAGCTTTTAAATAATTTTCTGGTTCGTTGAAAAGATAGGAACTCTTATTTAGAATAAATTCCATTACATTGGTCTCATAATCTCTACTATAATCAAATTGCATTACATATTGAGGAATGCCACCTAGAGTAGAGTAATAGATGATTTTTTCTTCAATGGAGAGATATGGAAAAAAATGAGAACATTCAAAAAAGCTAAAGGGTTCTATCTTAAATTGAGCAGTTTGTAAGCCGTAAAGGGAGCTTTTAGGATTTAGAAAGGTCTTTTCCATGAATCCATTGGCAGAACCGCTAATTATAAGAAAGATTTGAGTAGCTTTAAAATAGAATTCTATAGCTTTTTTTAGTTGGGATAGAAATAAAGCATTGTTTTGGCCTATATATGAAAGTTCCTCTAAAACTACTACTATTCTCTTATTACCACAATTATCAGCGATAGTTTTTAGGCAGTCCTCCCAGCTAATAATAGGAGAAGATTCTTCGTTGATATTGAAAAAATTACATATTAATTTATTAAAATTATCCATAGCTGATGCTTCATTGCTTTCATCCATAGCGTAATATAGAGTATCTTTGTCTTTTACAAACTCTTTAATTAGAGAAGTTTTTCCAACCTTTCTCCGTCCATATAATATTACTAATTGAAAGCCATCTCTTGTATATAATTTATTCAGTTGTTCCAATTCATATTTTCTTCCTACAAACATAAGTTTAGCACCTCCAAAGGGTTCCTTACTTATATCATATGATAAGTAACATAAAATATCAATTTATAACATAATTATGTATATTTTTAAATATTGATCCTTGAGTAAAATAAGATTTTAAGGTAGGATTTTTTGATAAAAAAAGAAGAGGGCTGCTACACAATAGAATAGTGCAACAACCCAGTGAAAAAATAATTTAATAGCTCTTTTAACTAAAAGTGAAATAGATTTATTATGTATGGTGCTAGTATAGGCAAGAATATTGCAGGAAGCAAATTAGCTACTTTTATTTTTGTTACTCCTAGCATATTTAAACCTAAACCTATGATTATAAGACTACCGCAAGCTTCCATATTTAATTTTACAGCTTCTGTTAATATAGGCACAAGAAAGGATGCTCCTAAAGTTATTGAGCCCTGATAAATTAGTACAACAACGGCAGATAACATTACCCCAATACCTAATGTTGAAGTGAAGATTATGGAGCTTATGCCATCTAATATAGATTTAGAAAAAAGAATTTTGTGATCATTTTGAAGTCCGCTTTGCAAGGAACCTACAATGGACATGGCACCAACACAAAAGAGTAAGCTAGCACTAACAAATCCTTCAGAAATCTTGCTATTGGTATTGTTAAATTTAGATTCTATTTTATCTCCTAGTTTTTTCAGTGCCTTATCTATATCTATAGCTTCTCCTATAAGAGCACCTAAAGCCATACATATAATTACTACTAAGGTGTTTTCCGCCTTTAAGGATCCTTGAATGCCAATTAGTAGTACACATAAAGCTAAACCTTGCATTATAGTTTTATTAAATCTTTCAGAAATACCCCCTCTTAGCAATAAGCCTAAAATAGACCCGGCAATAATTGCAAGGAAATTTATAATAGTTCCTAACATATTCGCAAGCCCCCCAATTTTCATAAAGATAAAATTATTTTACAACAATGAAGAAATTAGTCAATATTTTTAGATATTAAACATAAGTTCTGAGATATTAGAGTAATTTTTATTTTATATTAAAGGAAAAAGGCTGATGAAAAGCTTATTACTTTGCATCAGCCTTTGAAATATATGATTTATAATATTAGTTCTAGTAATTTGGATCTATACTATGATCTTGCAGTGGCCCTTTTTATGAGTTTAGCAATTTCATTTATAACAAGAGGCATTACAGAAAGTATACCTACAATGAGCCAATCCTTCATATACAGATCATAGACATTGAAAACATTTCTTAAGAAAGGCACTGTTATTACTATATCTTGTAGCAAAATACCTATTATAACAGCTCCAATTAAGTATTTATTGCTAAAGAGGCCTAATTGGAATATAGACTTATCCGGATGTCTCATATTAAAGGAATGGAACAATTGGGATACACTAAGTACTACGAAAGCCATAGTTCTTGCGTGTCTTAGAGCCTCTTCAGATATATTTGCTGGGAACAGAGGAAGTATGTTTTTGGTACCTGTGTACATTTTTGCACCAATAACAAAAGCTGTTAAGGTTAATAGACCGATTAACAATCCGTTAAGTAATACCTTAATGCCGCCGCCATGGGCAAATAAGTTTTCATCGGGATCTCTAGGTTTTTCCTTCATTACATCTTTATCACCGGGATCCATTCCCAAAGACAAAGCTGGAAGGGTATCTGTAATAAGGTTAACCCAAAGAATGTGGATAGATAGCAAAGGAGCTTCCCAACCTAGTATTATTGCGAAAAATAAAGCTATTATTTCACCAGCATTACAAGACAATAGGAAAAGTACAGATTTCTTAATATTGTTAAAGATATTTCTACCTTCTTCAATAGCAGTAACTATAGTAGAGAAATTGTCGTCTGTTAGAACCATATCGGAGGCACCTTTAGCAACGTCGGTTCCAGTAATACCCATGGCAACACCGATATCTGCCATTTTAAGTGAAGGAGCATCGTTAACCCCATCACCGGTCATGGATACTATATTTCCCTTTGACTTAAAGGCTTTTACTATTCTAACCTTATGTTCCGGTGAAACTCTAGCAAATACTCTTAAGTTATCTATTTTAGAGCTAAGCTCTTCATCGCTCATCTTATCAAGTTCTGTACCAAAGATAGCCTGAGACTCGTCCTCTGCGATACCTAATTCCTTTGCAATAGCAAAGGCGGTATTTTTATGGTCTCCTGTTATCATTATGGTTTTTATACCGGATTGTTTACATAGAGCAATGGAATCTTTAACTTCCTCTCTAGGTGGATCAATAATGCCCACTAAGCCTATGAAGATTAAATCTTTTTCAAGACTATCTATTTCAACCTCTGTACTAGTAATTACCTTGAAGGCACCTCCTAAAACTCTTAAGGCATCATCGGACATGGCGTTGGAGCTACTCATAATATCGGTCTTAATATCATCTGTTAGGGGAAGAATTTTACCATTAACATAGGCCTTCGTACAAATATTTAATAGATTATCGATAGCACCTTTGGTCATTACATAGTATTCATCATTATATTTATTTACTGTAGTCATCAACTTTCTATCGGATTCAAAAGGAATTTCCATAACTCTTTTGTGGTTTTTATTTAATTCCTCTGTGGTTATATTGAATTTAACACCCATTTCTAGTAAAGCTATTTCTGTAGGATCACCTGTTTTTGAGTTTTCTGTATAGGTAGCGTCATTACAAAGCATCATGTTTTCAAGAAGGAGCTTATGGCTTGGAATTTTAATATCCATGGTATTTATAGGGCTTAAAATTCCATCAGCATAATACTTCATAACAGTCATTTTGTTTTGGGTAAGTGTTCCAGTTTTATCAGAGCAAACTATATTAACAGAACCTAGGGTTTCAACAGAGGGGAGCTTTCTAACTATAGCGTTTTTCTTTATCATTTTTTGAACACCTATAGCTAGAACAATGGTTACTATAGCGGCCAAGCCTTCAGGTATAGCAGCCACAGCTAAGCTTATAGCTATTAATAACATTTCAAGAGGAGGGTTACCTCTTAATATTCCAACGACAAACATAAGAAGACAAATAATAATAGCACCGGCACCTAAGAATTTACCAAGTTGAGCTAACTTCTTCTGAAGGGGAGTAAGTTCATTTTCTTGCTCATCTAACATTTTTGCTATTTTTCCTATTTCCGTATCCATACCGGTAGCCACGGCTATACCTACTCCTCGACCATAAGTAGCTAGGGTAGACATAAAGGCCATATTCTTTTGATCTCCAAGAGGAGTATCTTCTGATTCTAAATTAATGGAGGCATCCTTGTCTACAGGTACCGATTCACCAGTCAAAGCTGATTCTTCTACTTTTAAATTGGCGGTTTCTATAAGTCTGATATCGCAAGGTATATATCTTCCAGCGTCAATGATAACAATATCACCAGGAACTATTTCTTCTGATGGTATTTCTATCAATTCACCATTTCGCTTAGCAATAGCCTTAGGGGTTGCTAATTGCTTTAGAGCTTCTAAAGATTTCTCGGCTTTAGATTCTTGTATTACACCAACTACTGCATTGATTACCACAACTACAGCAATAACTATAGCGTCACTAGGCTCATCTAATATTACAGAAATTACCGCTGCAGCTAATAGTATATATATAAGTACATCATTTAATTGGGCTAAGAGCATTTGAAACATAGTTTTTTTCTTTTTACCTTCTAATTTATTCAGTCCATATTTTTCTTGTCTTTTGGCAACTTCTTCGTGGGTTAATCCATTAAGGATGTCTGTGCCAAATTCTTCGATTATAGATTCTTGGCTTTTCGTAAACCACTTCAATGAACAACACCCTTTCTTTTAGAATATTATTTAGATTTTTTCAAATTTCCTCTGGTATTTAGATTAGATATACTTAAAAGTATTAAAAAAGACCTTTGTCTCACAATAATTTCTAGTGAAACAAAGGTCTTGCTAACTCAAGTAAAAAATTTAAGTTTAAAAACTTAAATTTTTATATACGAGCTAACTATCCGGGCTTACGCCGTAATGACGAATAGTTAAAGGCCAATGCCTAGCTACTCCCCTTTTCACAGAAATTATAACATATAGTGGAAAAATAATCAATATTTATATGTCAACATAATGACATTAAATATAATGGCACTAAAAAATAAAAAAATACAGTGAACTTTATAGGATTTTTATAAATTGAAAAAAGAATTTTTATTAGATTTATTGACATAAAAATTTGACAAGCATATAATGAATATATGAACAATGATTCATATATTCAAATTAGAGGTGAAAGTGATGGGAGAAAAGGATAATTTGGAGATTTGCAATAGTTTAACCATACATCAAGATATAGTAGACAAAGTTAAAGAACATATACCTGAGGAAGAACTGCTTTACGACCTGTCTGATTTATTTAAGGTCTTTGGTGATACTACCCGAATAAAAATCCTATGTGCATTATTTCAAGAGGAAATGTGCGTATGCGATATTGCAGCCTTGCTTAATATGACTCAATCAGCAATATCTCATCAATTGAGAGTACTAAAACAAGCTAGATTAGTTAAATTCAGAAAGGAAGGTAAGGTAGTTTATTATTCCTTAGATGATGATCATGTTAAGAGTATATTTGATCAAGGCCTAAATCACATATTGGAGAAAAGATAGTAATAGAAACGGGGGATCTAAAATGGAAGCAAATAATATAAAAGATAGTAAAGGCAAGTTGAGACGACAATTTATATTAGAAGGTCTAGACTGTGCTAATTGCGCTGCCAAAATAGAGCAAAGAGTTTCTAATTTAGAAGGAATTCATTTTGCCAGTGTTAATTTTCCTACTAAGACCCTAACTATTGAAGTTAATGAAAATGGTGATGTGAATAAATTACTTTCCTTAGTTATAAAGACTGTCACAGAGGTTGAAGCTCATGTGAAGGTTAAGGAGAAGATTAAAAATAGCAATCAAAAAATGGAGTTTATTTTAAAGGGACTAGACTGTGCTAACTGTGCCGCTAAGATAGAAAAGGAAGTTCAGAAGCTAGTAGATGTTGAAGAGGCTACTGTAGATTTTATCAACACTAAACTTTCAATTCAAATAGATAAAGATGTTTCTACAAAGGAAATGGTAAATAAGATTAAAGAAGTAGTGAAAAGTCATGAACCAGAGGTAGAAGTAATAGAGCTACAAAATAAAAACACTTCGAAAAAGATGGAAGAAGAGCAAGAAGGAAAAGGGGAACTAATAAAGCTAGCTATAGGTGCTTTGATATTTGCAGTAGCCTTAGCCTTTGATTTTCCTCAAACATTAGAATTAATCCTCTTTCTTATAAGCTATATTATCGTAGGTGGAAAGGTAGTTTTAAGGGCTGGAAAAAATATATTAAAGGGTGAAGTGTTTGATGAGAACTTTTTAATGGCCTTGGCTACCATTGGAGCTTTTCTTATTAAAGAATATCCTGAAGCAGTGGCAGTAATGCTCTTCTACCAAGTTGGAGAAATATTTCAGGATATGGCGGTTAATAATTCAAGAAAATCCATAACTGCTTTAATGGATATTAGACCTGATTATGCTAATCTTAAAATTGATGAGGAAATAAGAAAAGTTTCTCCAGAAGATGTGAGCCTTGGGGATTTAATAATAGTTAAACCTGGTGAAAAGGTACCTCTTGATGGAGTTATAGTAGAAGGAACTTCCATGATAGATACCTCCGCTTTAACTGGTGAATCAGTGCCTACTAGGGTAGGAGTAGGAGATGCAGTTCTTAGTGGTGCAATTAATAAAAATGCTGTCTTAACAATAAAAATAGAAAAGGAATTTGCTGATTCTACTGTAGCAAAAATTCTTGATTTAGTAGAAAACGCCGGCAGTAAGAAGGCTCCAACGGAAAAGTTTATAACTAAGTTTGCGAGAGTTTATACTCCTGTTGTAGTGTTCTTAGCCATAGCTTTAGCTATAATTCCACCACTTTTCGTTGAAGGAGCAACCTTCTCTCAGTGGTTATATAGGGCCTTATCCTTCTTAGTAGTATCTTGTCCATGTGCTTTAGTGGTATCTGTACCTTTGGGTTTCTTTGGAGGAATAGGAGCAGCCTCTAAAAATGGTATATTAGTTAAAGGTGGAAATTATCTTGAGGCATTAAACAATGTGGAGATGGTTGTCTTTGATAAAACAGGAACCTTAACTAAGGGAGTCTTTGAAGTAACAGAGATAAGGACAGAAAATAAGGTCAATAAGGATGAACTTTTAAGCTATGCAGCTTATGCTGAAGCCTTTTCCAATCATCCTATAGCCACATCTATATTAAAGGCTTACGGTAAAGAGATAATAAAAGGTAAAATTAGTAATTATGAAGAAATTTCAGGACAGGGAGTTAAAGTTTTAGTTGAAGGAAAAGAGATTTTAGCAGGTAATTACAGATTAATGGATAAAGAAAATATAGCCTACAAAAAAATAGATGCTATTGGCACTGTAGTTTATATTGCTCTTGATAAAAGATATTTAGGATATTTAGTGATTTCAGATGAAATAAAAAAGGATTCTGCAGAGGCTATAAAAACTCTAAAGTCCCTAGGTGTAAGAAAGACATCAATGCTAACAGGAGATAATAGGTTTGTAGCAGAAAGAATAGGTAAGGAGCTTGAGCTTGATGAAGTTTATGCTGAACTATTGCCAGATCAAAAGGTGGAAAAACTAGAGTCGCTAGAAAAAGAAAAATCTACAAAAGGGAAGTTAATTTTTGTAGGAGATGGTATTAATGATGCTCCCGTTTTGGCTAGAGCAGATATAGGTATAGCAATGGGAGGGGTAGGCTCTGATGCAGCAATAGAAGCTTCTGATGTTGTTATAATGACCGATGAGCCTTATAAGATAGTTGATGCAATAAAAATTGCAAAGAATACAAGAAAAATTGTTTTGCAAAATATTTGCTTTGCCCTTGCCGTTAAGGTTTTAATACTGATATTAGTTGCTATAGGCTTAGGTACCATGTGGGAAGCAGTATTTGGTGATGTAGGGGTTACAGTGATAGCTGTTTTAAATTCTATGAGAGCTATGAATGTAAAAAAATTATAAGATTATTATATAAGTAAGATTTCAGCCTTTTTGGCTGAAGTTTTTCTTTGTAGCTTAAAAATATCTATTTTTTGCTTTTGAATTTAATTACCAGTAAAAGGTTTGATTCTCTTTATAAATATATACTATACTAAAACCTGCTAATATAATAAAATAGGTTTAGACAAGCTAATTATAAACGAAAGAGAGTGTGTGCTATGAGGCATCTATTTATAATAAATCCTCAAGCAGGTAAAGGAAGAACAAAAGATATAATTCCAATGATAGAAAAAGCCTGTAAGAAGGAATCAATAGAATACATTATAGAAATTACAGAAAAAGCTGGACATGCTAGAGAAATTGCAAAGGAGTATACTAGCAAAGAGGTTATGAGGGTATACTCTGTAGGGGGAGATGGTACCCTAAACGAAGTTCTAAATGGTATGGCTGAAAGTGATAGTAGTTTGGCTATAATTCCAAGCGGTAGTGGGAATGATTTTATTAGAAGCTTAACGAATAAGGAAGATTTAGAAGACATACTGATAACTAGTATTAAGAAGGAATTTGAATTAGTGGATTTAGGAAAGTGTAATGATAAGTATTTTATTAATATAGCCTCTGTCGGTTTAGATGCAGAAATAGTCTATAATGCTATAAAGATAAAAAGACTACCCTTAATACCTTCAAAGTTTGCTTATTTGATCAGCATATTTACCACTGTATTTGGATATAAAAGTAAGAAGTTAAAAATTCAATTAGATGACAAAAATATATACGAGGAAACATTATTAACGGCAGTAGCTAATGGCAAATACTATGGTGGAGGTATGATGGTAGCGCCAAAGGCTGAATTATGTGATGGAACTTTTGAAATCTGCCATGTCAAGGAAGTAAGCCCTTTTAAAATTATTAGATTATTTCCAAGACTAATTAAAGGAATTCATGATACAATAAAAGAAGTGAGCTTTTATAAAACAAAGAAGATTAGAATACAAAGTGAAGAAGAGATATCTGTAAATATTGATGGAGAATTGTTTAGGGCTAGGGATATAAGTCTTGAAATACTTCCAAAAGCCATTAAAATAGTAAGACCTTGAAAACTTGGCAATAATTTAAGAAGGATTACTTCAATAACTTCTCTACCAATTCTATATTAATAATTATGACGTTATATTTATGCAGGGAGTGATATTGTTGAAATTTTTATGGTATAGTTACTTTGCTGTATATTTAACTTTAAAAAGTACAGCTTTAGTTAAAGTGAAATACTTAGAAAAAAAGGATCCACAAAAGGCAGCTCAGTATGCTTTTAAAAAAATTAAAGAAATGACCAATCATATTTTAAAGATTACTAAAACAGATTTTCAGATATATGGTGAGGAAAATATACCGGATGAACCGTGTGTGTTTGTGGCCAATCATCAAGCAATTTTTGATGTTTTTGCCCTTTTGGCATCTATGAATCAGGTAACTGGTTTTATTGCTAAAAAGGAACTATCAAAGTTACCCCTTATTCCTACATGGGTGAGGGCTATAGGTACTGTATTTATAGATAGATCAAACGCAAGAGAAGGTATGAAGGCTATAAACCAAGGAATTGAAAATATAAAGAAAGGCTATTCCATGGTTATTTTTCCTGAAGGAACTAGAAGCTTAAGTTCCGCCATGGGAACTATGAAAAAGGGAAGCTTGAAAATGGCAATTAAATCCGAAGCGCCAATAGTGCCAGTAACAATAGATGGAACTTATAAAGTGTTAGAAGTAGGAAAGAAAGTAAGCGGTCATACAATAAAAATAATGTTTCATAAACCTATAGAAACTGCAGGATTGTCTAAGGAAGATCAAAAGAATCTTACTGAGCAAGTGCAGGCAATAGTTGAAGAAGGATTAAAAAAGTTGACTAATTAATATTTAATTAGGGTCTAAGAAAGAAGTAGAAAGATATAAAGGCTTTTTCATAACATTGCTATGAAAAAGCCTTCTTTAATCTCAGTTTATCTCATTAATTATTACCACATTGGACTAAGCCTCCTTGATGTACTTTAAAGGATCCGGTCCATCACTCCCATCTTTTAAGATTAATATTTCCATACCCCTAAAGGTTTTAATAAATTATATTGGTGGAATCATCCCCTATCTTTAAAATTTAGATACTTGCTGATCACCCCTTACCTATAAATGATATGGAATATATTAAAATTTAATTTAAGAAGCAATATATATGTTAATTTGATGGAAGTTGTTAATAATATTATAAGAAAAATATAAAGATAAGTCAACGGTGAATTTGGAATATTCAGAAAATTTGTTTTTTAAAATTTGACTATTTTCGTAATTTAGTTTTCCAAATTATAAAGAAGTAAATATAAATATATAAGAAAAAATCGAAATATAATATTGATTAAAATGAATCAATAAAATACAATGGAATAGATGTTGGAATTACCAATACTAAATTACATATGGCTGCCTTGGTGTATTTAGCCAGCAACCTAGATAACTAAAAGGAGGCTTTAAATATGAGCAATAGCGCTATTGATAATCTTTCAATCAATACAATAAGAATGTTAAGTATCGAAGCTATTCAAAAATCAAAATCAGGACATCCAGGATTGCCTTTAGGAGCAGCACCTATGGCCTATACTTTATGGTCAAAGGTTATGAAGCATAATCCAAGTAATCCAAATTGGGTAAATAGAGATAGATTTATTCTTTCAGCTGGACATGGATCAATGCTCTTATATTCATTGTTGCATCTTTTTGGATATGGGCTTAGCATAGATGATTTAAAAAATTTCAGACAATGGGGAAGCAAAACACCAGGTCATCCAGAATATGGCCATACTGTAGGTGTTGAAATTACTACAGGCCCCCTAGGTCAAGGTATCGCTAATGCAGTAGGTATGGCTATGGCAGAGGCTCATCTTGCTAGCATATTTAATAAGCCAGGTTTTGAAATAGTAGACCATTACACCTATGCCTTAGCTGGAGATGGCTGTATGATGGAAGGTATTTCAGGTGAAGCAGCATCTTTAGCAGGAACCTTAGGGCTTGGAAAGTTAATAGTATTGTATGATTCAAATAATATTTCTATAGAAGGAAGCACAGACATTGCCTTTAGAGAAAAGGTTGGAGAAAGATTTAAGGCTTATGGCTGGCAGGTATTGTTAGTTGAAGACGGTAATGATGTAGAAGCTATCAATAAAGCTTTAGAAGAAGCTAAGGCAGATAAAGATCGTCCAACCTTAATTGAAATAAAGACAAAGATTGGATATGGTTCACCAAAAGAAGGAAGTGCTTCTTCTCATGGAGAACCTTTAGGTGATGATAATATAGCAAAGACAAAAGAGTTCTTTAATTGGAACTATGGTGTTGAGTTCCATGTACCACAGGAAGTAAGAGATTATATGTCTACTTTACAGGAAAAGGGAAAGAAAGCGGAAGAAGAGTGGAATAAGCTTTTCGAAGATTATAAAAAGCAATATCCTGATTTAGCAAAGCTATGGGAAACTTACCACAGTAAGGAGCTTTCAGTAGACTTGTTAAAAGAAGAGAAGCTTTGGAAGTTTGAAGGAAAGGCTGCTACTAGAAGCTCTTCTGGAGAAGTTTTAAATAGACTTATAGAATATATACCAAACCTATTTGGTGGATCCGCTGATTTAGCTCCTTCTACTAAG
Organism: Clostridium sp. N3C; assembly: GCF_900095445.1. Classification (GTDB taxonomy): domain Bacteria; phylum Bacillota; class Clostridia; order Clostridiales; family Clostridiaceae; genus Clostridium_AU. The sequence continues at coordinate 37,369 of NZ_FMJL01000013.1, read as the reverse complement.
ACTTACATGAAAGGTAAGGGAGATTTTTCAGCAGAGGATAGAAAGGGAGCTAACTTACATTTTGGTGTAAGAGAACATGCTATGGCAGCTATAGCAAATGGAATAGCTGTTCATGGTGGACTAATTCCTTTTGTATCTACTTTCTTCGTATTTAGCGATTACATGAAGCATTCCATGAGATTGTCAGCACTTATGAAGCTTCCTGTAATTTATATACTAACTCACGACAGTATTGGTGTTGGAGAAGACGGACCTACTCATGAACCAATAGAACATTTAGCAGGTTTGAGAAGCATACCAAACTTTATCACTTATAGACCAGCTGATGCTAGAGAAGTGGCTGCTGCTTGGTGTTCAGCATTAACTACAAAGGATGCTCCTACAGCCTTAATATTAAGCCGTCAAGACTTGCCACTATTAGAAGGAAGTTCTGCAGAAGCCTTAAAGGGTGCTTATATTCTTAAGGACTACAGTAATGGTACACCAGATATTATATTGATGGCTACAGGATCTGAAGTTCAACTTATAGTTGAAGCTGCAAAAATATTAAACGAAAAAGGAATAAAGGCTAGAGTAGTTAGCATGCCTTCTTTTGAAATCTTTGAAAGACAAAGTGAAGAATATAAAGAAGCTATTCTACCTAAGTCAGTTAGAAAGAGAGTTGCAGTAGAAGCTGCTAGTTCCTTTGGATGGCACAAATATGTAGGACTTGATGGGGATATAGTTTCTATAGATACCTTTGGTGCATCTGCTCCTGGAAACTTACTATTTGAAAAGTTTGGCATAACTGTAGAAAAGGTAGTAGAAGCTGCTGAAAACTTAAAATAATGCAAGGGAGACTGTGTGTCTCCCTTGTTTTTATATCCTTAATAAAATCCCTACTCTTAGGAAAAACTAAAATTGAGTTTTTCAGATGAGAGGTGGTATTATTGAAGAAGCTATACATTAAAGATATAAAAGATGGTTCAAAAGTTAATGATAGTTTTATGGTAATGAAAAAGTTGTCCTTTGATGGAGAAAATGTAACGGCCTTTATTGGTGATAAAACCGGTGAAATGAGGGCCTTAATTTGTGATAAAAGTAATAGTATAAAGGTAGGAGACGTAATAACTATAAAAGCTACAAAGGATGGAATCCTTAAAGCCACAGAGTATAAAATTGAAAAGAACTATAAGTTAGACCACTACCTTCCTTCTATAAATAGACCTATTGATGAATTAATGCAGGAACTAGAACAAATATCCTGCGAAGAGTTCAAAACAAAAGAAAGTCAAAGCTTAAATGCCTACTTCTTTTCTAATCCAGACTTTGTTGAAAAATTTAAGTATGGTATCGGAGGATTGAGTCAACATCATAATTATAGAGGCGGGTTATTAGAACATACTTTGAATGTAATGTACCTAACTAAGATGTTAGCCTATAGATATGATTGTCGCTTTAAGGAAATTGCAATTTTAGCTGCAAAGCTTCACGATATTGGTAAAATAGAGGAGTATAACACAGAAGGACCCTTTAAGGTAACTATGAGAGGTGAAATGGAAGGTCATATAGTAATAGGCATGGGGATGATAGAAGAAGCCTTTAAGGCTGGTGGAAATATTTATAGCGAGGATTTTAAACATCGATTAAGAGGATGTATAGTTCAGCACCATGGAAAAGTAGAGTATGGGTCTCCAAAGGCTCCTAACACTGAAGAAGCTTATATAGTCCACTTTGCAGATTATGTGGATGCTACTATGAATAAAATAGGCCAGATTAAAGATCTATTAGAGCCGGATACTTGGTCTGAATACGATAGAAGAATAGGTACTAGGTTATATTTTTAATAAATATATTTGATGTAAAAAACGTTAACACAGCAATAGTTAGCGTTTTTTACTTTGAGAAAAATTGGCCTATATAAATTTGTGATAAATTCAAATATGCTTAGTTAAGCATTTACATAATTCCCTATGAGATGGTATGATATTTATATAGCTATTTGTATATTTTTAAAGCTTGGAGGTAGTAAAAATGGAGAATAAGGCTAATGATCATATCATAGGACTAATAGGCAAATCCGGTAGTGGAAAAACTACGATACTCCAGCATTTCAGGGAAAAAGGTTATAATGTTATTGAAAGCTATACCGACAGGCCTAAAAGATTTGAAAATGAAAGAGGACATCTATTTATTTCAAGGGAAGATGTAGAAAAATATAAAGACGAAATGATAGCCTATACTTTTTTTGACAGCCATCATTATTTTGCTACAAGAAGTCAATATAGAGGTAAAGGAATAACCTTTTATACTATAGATCCTGTTGGCGTTATTGCACTAGAAAGAGAGATTACAGATGCTAACTTAATCTTTATTTATATTGAGGTAGACGAGAGTATTAGAAAAGAAAGAATTCTTAATCGGCATATAAAGGGAAATAAAAATATGGATGCTACTGCTTTAAGAAAGGCTCAAGAAGAAGTGGAAAGAAGAATAAAGCATGATAGAGAGTTTTTTTCTACTATAAAATGTCACTATGTAATTGATAATAATGGTTCTGTTGAAGAAACTGTTAAAGAAATTGAGAAACTGATAGAAACTATTGAAAAATAAGAGGGAATTGTTAAGGAGGTGCCTTTTGGTACCTCATTAATTTTAGTTTGTGGAGGACTTTATGAGCACAGTAAAAATAATACATTGTAGTGATTTTCATTTTGATACGCCTTTCAAGGAATATGAAAAAAACATGGCGGAAAAAAGAAAGGAAGACCTAAGAGAAACCTTTGCTAACATAATAAAAATGGCCAAGGATGAAGGGGTTCAGTTTATATTAATCAGTGGAGATATCTTTGATAATTCAACTGTAACCTATGAGACAATAAAGGTTATGAAAAAGTATTTTGAACAAGTGAGTCATATACATATTTTCATTAGTGCCGGTAATCATGATCCTCTAGACAAAAATAGCTATTATAATACTGTGAGTTGGCCGGAAAATGTGCATATATTTGGCACTAATATGGAAAAGATTGCTCTGGAGGAATTAGGAGTATGTGTATATGGTAGATCCTTTGGTAGCACTTATGAGAGGGAAGGTCTATTAAAAAACTTTACTGTAGAAGATCCTTCGAAGATTAATATTATGGTTATGCACGGTGATGTGGTTCAAGGCAATGGTAGCTCTGACTATAATCCTATTATGGAATCAGACATTTATAATAGTGGTTTAGATTATTTAGCCTTAGGCCATATTCACAAATATTCAGGAATACAACGAAATGGAAAGACCTATTGGTCTTATTCAGGTTGTGTAGAGGGAAGGGGGTTTGATGAATTAGGGCCTAAAGGAATTGTTATAGGTGAAGTTGGTAAGGGCTTTGTAAAATTAGGATTTCAAGAAATTTGCAAAAGACGTTTGCATGAGTTACAGGTGGAAATTTCTGGAGTTGAAAATTATGATGATATCCTTTTGGAAATAAATAAAAAGTTAGGTTTACATGATGAAAAGAAGGACAAAGCTCAAATATTAGATGATATAAGAAGAGACATATATAAAATAGTTCTCAAGGGGCAAATTGATGAAGAGTTTATTATAAACAAATCTGTTTTAGAGGATAAATTAAAGGAATCTTTCTATTATGTTAAGATAGTGGATTTAACAGAAGCTAAAATTGATTATAAGTCCTTGGCACAAGAATACAATCTTAAGGGAGTCTTTGTAAAGAAAATCCTTGAAAAGTTAAGTTTAGCAGAAGATGAGGAAGAGAAGGAAAAGTTAAAGATGGCATTAAGAATGGGAGTTGAAGCTTTAGACTACAGGGTGGTGAGAAAATATGAAGATTAAGAATATATATATTAAAAGCTTTGGTAAATTAAAAGATTTAAATTTAGACTTTAATGATGGGCTTAATATTATATATGGGAGCAATGAATCAGGAAAAAGCACCATCCAGCATTTTATAAAGACTATGTTTTATGGCATGAATTCACAGAAAAGGGCCATTGCAGACAATGAACGAAAAAAATATATTCCTTGGTATGATAACAGAGCAGAAGGAAGGCTGACCTTCCAAGATGAAAGAGGAAGGGAGTATGTTATAGAGCGAACTTTTGGCGCTACGAAAAAAGAAGATCATACAGTAGTATATGATTTTATTACAGGGCAAGAGGCCCTGCATCTAGATAACTATCAACCAGGAAGGGACCTTTTTGGACTTGGTGAAGATGCCTTTGAAAAAACTTTGTTTATAAAGCAATTAGGTGCAAAGGTAGCTATGGATAAGGAAGATGAAATTATGAAAAAACTCTCCAATATTCAAGAGAGTGGGCAAGAAGATCTTTCTTATAACAAGGCTAAGTTAGCTTTAGAAAATTATAAGAAATCCTTAAGAGGATCAAGAAAACAAGGAAAGATTGATATTTTAGAAGATAAGATTATGAGCTTAAAGATGGAACAGCAGGAGTTAGAGCTTTTACACAGAAGCAATTTAGAGGATAGCAAACTTCTCCAGGAAAACTTGAATAAAATAAGAATTTTAGAGCAAAATTTAGAACAGGTTTTAAAAAGGAAAAGGGATATAAAAAATACTTCTATGGAGAGTGAAAAGGAAAGAATTTTTAAGGATAAATACTATGATGGAACTATTAAAGAAGCAGAAGATTTGATATATAAAGCTTCAGAAACTTTTGTTATTTATAAGGAAAGATACGAAGCTTTGAAGGTAATTGAAGAGGAAGCAAAAAAACTAAAAAGCTTGTTAGAAAGAGAGAAAGAAGAACTTAATCACTATGAAGGTTTTCAATTATTGGAAGAAAATGTAGATAAAAAGTTAAATATTTTAGCTATGGAAAAAAAGGAATTGGAGAATCTTATGCAGCAACAGTCCTTGCTGGAAGAGGAAATAAAAGCTCTTCAAAGTCGAATAGCTTATCTTAACAGTGAATTTCAAGAAGATGCTAAACTTTTAAATATTACTATTGAGGAAGAAAATACTATAATAAGACTTGAGGAAAAGCTACAGCATTTATCCTATGCTATAGAGTCGAAAAAAATAAAGGATAATAGAGAGTTAAAAAAGGATATTTTAAAGGACAAAAGGAAAAATTTTAAATTCTTAATATTAGTAGGCTCTTTAATAAGCTTGGCAATAATTTATGGAGCAGTTTCTAGAAATTTGACTGCTGATATTATTGGATTTGTAGGTATATTAATGGGTATTTACGGGTATAGCCAATATAAAAGGGCTACTAAAGAGCTGCAAATTATAGCCAAAGCGGAAGCAAATAGTGATGGGCTTTTATTAAAAGAGAAAAGGGAAGTGGAAGAAAAGCTAAAGGAATTATATAGCAAGTATCATGTTGAAAGTTATATGGATTTAAAGAATAAGCTGGACAGTTGTAGAAGTACCATTAGTACATTAGAAGGTATTAATATAAGCCTTAAGGAGAAGGAACTACAGCTAGATAAATTAAGGATTACAAAGGCTTGGGAAAGGTTAGATAAAATACAAAAATACTTTGAAAAAATATTTAAACAGTGTGATTGTAGCAACATGGAGCACTTTTACATAAGATTAAAAGAATACCGTGAACTGCAGTTTGCTATCAATAAATTACAGGAGCAATACAAGAGTAAAATTGATGAAGTAGAAAAGAAACTTATAGCCTTCACTAGTGCAGAAAAGGAGTTAAAGCATCTTTTATCTAATTTTAAAAACTTTAATGATAATATGTATAATTTAAATTATTGCCAGAACTTTATAGAAGATTTAAAAGAGGCACTGGACAATATTAAAGAAGCACAAGAAAAAGAGGATAAAAAGCTAAATGAACTTGTAGATAGTTTAGATGAGCAAATAGCTGAGCTAAATAGAAAAATTATTGAAAGTAAAGAACTAAAAAAGGATATAGAACATAAAATTGAAACTAGGTTTAAAGATAAGAGACAATTATGGATGGTAGAAGAAGAGATTGAACAGTGTAGGGAGCAAATAGCAAAATTAAAGAACTTATATGAAGCTTCAAAGATAGCATCTACAGTATTAGATGAAGCTTTCCAAGAGGTGCAAAGTAACTTTATTCCTAATCTTAATGCTGAAGTTGCTAATATTTTAAGTAGTATAACAAAGGGTAAGTATAATAAGGTAAGGGTATCTCCTGCGGATAATTACCAAATAAAAGTGCTACAAGAGGAATCTTTGAGGAGTTTAGATTTTCTTAGCGGTGGTACCTTTGATCAGGTTTATTTTTCCTTACGTTTAGCTTTAAGTAATTTGATATTTAAGAAATCAAATGTACCCATATTTTTAGATGATGCTTTCATACAATATGATGAAAGTAGATTGCATAATGCAATGGAGTTTTTACAAGAGTATTCTAAGGAACATCAAGTTATAATTTTTACTTGCAGGAAACTTCCGGTAAAAGAAACTGTTAATTTGGATTCTATATCATAATTTAAGCTAAATTTACAAATAAAATTTATGAAAAAGAGATTATATGTTATAATATTTTTATAATCAAAGAGAGGTGATTATATGGAAAATTTATATGTAAAAAGTGAGAGTAATTTTATATCCAAAACCTTGCTTATCATGGCCTTAGGTTTACTAGTAACCTTTGCTACAGCAGTAGGAACTCAACTTTTAATAACTAGCAATGAGAATTATTTAATAAAAATATTACCATTTATATTTGTGGCAATGATACTGGAAGTGGTTGTGGTATGGAATTTAAGTAGAAGAATTGATAGGCTTAGTATTTCTGCCGCTAGAACATGGTTCTTTGTTTATTCATTTCTAAATGGATTTACTTTAAGCATCGTATTTTATGCTTATGGTCTTGGTACTGTATCTGTAGCTTTCGGACTATGTGCATTAATGTTCTTTTGCTCAGCTATGATTGGTATTACTACTAAGAAAGATTTATCTACTTTAGGTAGAGTTTTAATAATGGGAGTAATAGGACTTATCTTAATCGAAATTATTGGTATTATATTACCTAGTGCCTTCCTTGGAATGAATAAGTTTATATCCTTGTTAGGTATTGCAATATTTTGTGGATTAACGGCCTATGACATGCAAAAAATTAAGCATTTTCATCAAAGTGCTTATGCCTATGATGAAAGCTATAGATCCAAGTTTGCAGTTATTGCTGCTTTAAGTTTGTATCTTGACTTCATAAATATTTTCCTTTATGTTATAAAACTACTTAAAAGTAAAGATTGATAAGAGATTAAAAAGCTTGTTCTTAGATTTTAATGCTAAGAACAAGCTTTATTTATATCACTTCTGAAAGAATATAAAACTCATTCCCATTCTTCTACATTCTCAATACCTCCCAATTGTTCCACAACCCATTGTACTGCTTCTTCAGCATCATCAAATTCCCTGTTGGTACTAGTAATATAAAGAGTTTCTACTTCTTCTAAAGCTTGTATACTTATTTCCCTCAATCCATCGGTTAAGCGTATTTCTCCATTTTGCTGCAATCCCTCAATCATTTCTTGAATAATTTCATCACCATACATCAAAAGGACCTCCTCCAAGATATTTATATGTTAATATATGACAGTAATAAACAGTTATATAACACTTATTGAATTTTTAAATTAAATTTATATACATTATCATAGTTACCATTATACGCAAGATAAACATTACCGGTTCCTTGATTATATATTATAGAATATACGGTAGAATCCTCTTTCACTGATTTTAGAATTTTCATAGCATCTACTTCATCTATATTACCATTGGTAGAGCTAAGTAGAGTATAAGCGGTATTATATCTTTCTTTACCTTTACCAGACCTTTCTTTCTTAGATAAATAAAAATTTGTTACTACTTGAAAATTTTCATCTGAACGTATAACTTTCATTTTTCCATCTACATACTCAACTACAGCAGAATTTCCCCAGCAGTCGGCAATAAAGAAGTGAACAGAACCATCAAAGCAATTATAGTTTTTCATTAATGCTAAGGCTTCCTCTACTGTAGCTGCCTTATCTAGCAGTAATCTTAGAACTTGCCAACGACCTAATACCGGTTTAGAAATATCATAAATTATTTTTTCATTTGGAACATTCAAAGTAGCCACTACTAAGCCCTTTTCATTCATTCCATCTCTAGGCATGTAGGGAGCCCGTAGAAGAGGAGTTCTTTCATCATATTGCTTTAAAGAAGTAAGTAATTTTCCATTATCATTGGTTAAGCCTAAAGTGGTCATTTCAACTATAGAAATTGAAGAGTAGCCCTTAGAAGGATTAGTATAGAGGGCTAATATTGGATGCTTACCCTTTAAGTCTAAATTTCTAGCAAAGAGCATACTGCCTTTATTATCGAAGGTTGAAAAAGCGCTACATTCTTCATCTTCATAATAAGATTCATTATCTTCTATTTTAGGAGCATATACGGTGGTGCTGTTATTGTTGATAAGAGGAATTGCAGTAGCTTTATCTATAAAATCGTATAATTGATTAATATTTTCTGATCCTCTTTTTAAGTAATTATCTAATTTATAGTCCAGTTTATATGTCATAAAATATACACCTTGATTGCTTAATACTTTAAGTGAACTTAAGGTTCTAAATCTATTAATTTTTATTTTAATTAGAGGAGCGCTATACAAAAGCATAACTAATAATACTAAAGTTAAAATAGTTTCTCGCTTTTTTAGTCTAAAACTTTTATTCTTCCCCATATGGACCTCCCAAAAGTTTTATGCTATAGATTAACTTATTTAAAGATGTATTTTAAAATATATTTAATTTTCTAAATTCTTATTACTATAAAATTTTTATTGCAAAATTCTATCTACGTGATAAAATAAATTTTGTCGGTATTCCTGGATTAATTGCGGGAAACTGAACTGTTAAAAAATTATCAATTAAATACGACTTATATCCCTTAGGGGAATAAGAGCGAGGAGGAATGAAATGTTAAATCAAAATGTATCAAGAAGACTTAGTACAAACGAGATGGTGAAAGTTGGATTGCTATCGGCAATTACCATAGTAATGGGACTTTCAGGCTTGGGCTTTATCCCAATACAACCTTTTAAACTCACCATTATGCATCTACCTGTAATTATAGGTTCCATATTGCTAGGACCTGTAGCTGGAGGGCTAGTAGGATTAATTTTTGGACTATTTAGTATATATCAGAATATTGTCAATCCTACTATAGTATCTTTTGCATTTTATAATCCTTTAGTATCTGTTTTGCCAAGGATTTTGATAGGAATTGTTCCATTTTATGTGTACAAGTTTCTTTCAAAGTTTAATAAAACCGTTGGAGTTGCCTTAGGAGCTGCTTTAGGTTCTCTAACTAATACTGTTGGAGTGCTAGGTATGATTTACATAATTTACTTAGAGAAATATATTTCAGCTAAAGGCGTTACCGGTAAGGCTTTCCTTACAGCAGGAGCTCTTAACGGCTTATTAGAAGCCATATTAGCTACACTAATTGCTACTCCTATCGTATTTTCAATAAATAAGTTTAATAAAAGGTAGAATAAATGTAAGTTTGGAGATCCATTAGGGTCTCCTTATTTTATAGTTATAGTAAATTATAAAATTTTAGAGCCAAACAAGGCTCTAAAAAAGAGGGGCTTTTGGAGTAGGCAAAACATCATTATATATGTAATTTGTAATTTGATCTGCTGTAGTTTCTATATCAGGCTCCATAGTTAAATACCAAATACCGGATATAGTAGTACCTTTGCAGTACCCATCTATAGGAAATCTCATTTCTTCTAGCGGTGGAGGAGAAAGTAGCAAAGAAGAAGCAAGGGCAAGAATATCGTTAGTTGATATATTGGTACTTACATAAGGGGTAAGTTCCCAGACTAGACTTGGAAAACTAGTAATGTCTATTTCTTTGATATTATTAAAAAGAGCTGTTAATACTTTTCTTTGCCTAGAAGTTCTATCAAATTCTCCAGCACCTAAATTTCTTATGCGGCTATAGGCAACCGCTTGTATTCCGTTTAAATGCTGAACGCCGCTTGTTTTGATATAAGTAGGATTAACATTTTGCAATTGGGCAAGTTCCTTTGTCCATTTGTTAATTTCTTTGATTTCATTATTTTTTATCTCAATATCCACTCCTCCTAGAGCATCAATAATTTTTGATAGTCCTTTGAAATCTACCGTCATGTATTCCTTTATATCCAAGTTAAAATTTTGGTTTAAGGTTTTTACAGCCAATAAGGGTCCACCATAGGTATAAGCTTCCGTGATTTTTGATTGTCCATGTCCCTCAATAAATACATAAGAATCTCTTAATATAGAGGAGATTTTTATTTTGTTATGAAGTTTATCTATGGTAAGAATGATTATAGTATCGGAATGAGGTGGGTCGTACTTTTCTCTTCCTGTGTCAATACCGAAAAGAGCTATGTTGCGAATATCTAAAGGTGATTCTTTTACTTCCACATAATTAATGCCTAGTTCCTCTTTGCTTTGGGGTATTTCTACCTTTTCAATTTTTTTCAATCCTAGATAAATATATAGGAAATATCCACAAACTAAAATAAATATCATCAAAAATAGTGTGAAAAAAATTTTTTTAGAGAGTGAAGCCTTCATTATGTTATTCCTCCCCAATGTCCATGTTTATATAATAGTATTAACCATAAATCTATGCTTTTATGTGTAAATAGCCAATGGGGAAAGCTTTATATATTTAGCAACTATTTTAAGTGCAGTGAAATACATTTATAGAAATTATGCTAGTGAATAAATATTAAAGAATATATACTTATCTACTTTTTTCTGCTTTTGATTCATTGTAATAAGCAGGATTTTGTATATAATTATATATTGTAGTAAAATAAAATCGAATTATGATATATCCTGGTTTTCGTTAACACAAAATAAACATCTTCATATTATATTAATATGTGTCATCATGGCCAGGAGGTTTATTATGATAATTATTAATAATTTGCTTAAAGAAATTACTGAATGCTCTGAGATGGCAATGGAAGCACTAAAGGATATACTTAAGTTACCACAATTTAAATATAATAAAGATATAATTAAATACTTATGTCTTATAGATGATATGTGCCAAGAGATTCCTTTAATTCTCAAGGTTCATTACTTAGAATGTGCAGAAGAAGAGATAAAGTTTAGAATTAATTCAGTATACAGATATGCTTCAGGCCTTATTGATATATTTTATAATCTTTCTAGAGCATTAGCTAAAGCAAATTGTAATATTTTACCTAATAAACTTAAGAGTGCTATGACAACTATACAAGAAAAATTCTGTTTGCTGGCTTGGGAAATTGTTAAAATTTATGGTGTCAAAGAAGCTATGTCAATTGTAACACCAGGGTACCAGGTTATGTCTGGCATATGGATGGAATATAGAAGGATAATGCTTGCATTAGAGGCATAAAGCCTTATTCTGTAGGAAATAATTATACAAACGGCTACGGATGGAAATAAGTAATGACTGTTTTTAACTGTTGCAAATATTTACATTTTACAAAAGTTCATAGTTAATTTAATATAGTATTTGTACAAATTTTTATATCTACAATTAATCTTTATAATATTAGTTTTATATAGGATACCATTAGTGAGATTTAACTTATACATGTCTGAAAATAGTGAATCTTCATTAACTTTTAGGCATGTATAAGTTTATAGTTGAGGTTGGAATCACATACTTAGGAGGAGCTTATGAAGAGATTAAGTTTTTTATTAATAATTCTTATGTTATTTATGTTTCCTATAAAAAGAGTTCAAGCTGTTTCAAATAATACACTTAATATTAATAGTGAGTGTTCTTATATATTAATTGATGCGAAAACTGGACTAGTTTTAGCTGAAAATAATGCGGATGCTCTAATACGTCCCGCTAGTACCACTAAATTACTAACTGCTATAATTGCTCTAGAAGAAGGGAATTTAAATAAGGAAGTTACAGTTTCTCAAGAAGCTGTATTTGATATTGGAGACGGTGGAATGAATATAGGCATAATGGCTGGTGAAACTAATCTTACCTTAGAGCATATGCTTAATGTTATGATGGTGAAATCAGCAAATGAAACCGCTAATATCATAGCTGAAAATGTTTATCCTACTAGAAAAGCTTTTATAGAAAGAATGAATCAGCGTGCAAAGGAGTTAGGAGCTACACATACTACCTTTTATAATGTTTGTGGTATGGATGATACAGAAGAATATAAAAAGCATCTAACTACCGCCAGGGATATGGTACTAATGGCAAAGCATGCTATGACAATTCCTAAATTTAGGGAAATTGTAAAACAAGAATATTATAATGAATTACCAGCAACTAACAAGCATACGGAATGGCCGCCTTTAAGAACAAGCAATAAGCTTTTGTGGGACAATAATGAATATAAATATTCTAAGGATTCTAAAGAATATACATATACTGTTACTGGTATAAAGACAGGCTATACTAGTGGAGCAGGTAATAATCTTATTTCATCCGCTGTAAATGAAGAGGGAATGGAATTAATAGCAGCGGTTATGAATGTAAAAGATGGTAATAATGCTGTATTTCAATACACTAAAGCCTTGTATGAATATGGTTTTGGCAATTACACCATGGAAAGTGTAGTAAAGAAAAATGATGTTATTGAAACAGTTTCTGTAGCAAAGTCCAAAGATGGGGATAAACTTCCACTTGTAGCAGAAGAGGATCTAAAGGCTGTTTTACCGATAGGAGAAAATAACTTGAAGATAGAAAAGGTAAAAAATATAAATACAAATATAACTGCTCCTATAAAACAGGGTCAAGTACTTGGTACTGTAGAATACATAAAAAATGGAGTTTCTATTGGAAAGGTTAACCTTATAGCAGCTAAAAGTATGGAAGCTAGGATTAATTTAGTTTTTTCAACAGAGTCTAAAGTTTTTTTAGGAAAGGGATTATTTAGTTGGATTATTATAATATTGCTTTTAATTTATCTTTTCCTACTTATTAGAAAGAGTATTAGACGTTCAATAAGAAGAAAGAAAAGAAGAAAATATATGGAAAGTAGGTATAAATTTAAGTAAATCAGGAATTGCTCTTGCAATTCCTGTTTTCTGTTTTTTTATAGCCATTGAATGATGAGAGGTGAGTGATGTAGAATTAAGGTCATGATTCTATGATTAAAAGGGGGGATTTATATGGAAAGAGCTATTTTTTATATAGATCATGTTGAGGAATTAAAGGAATATATAGAAAAGTTACTAAGAAAAGAAGCTGTGTCTGAAGTCCTTATATCAGGAACCTTTGATAACGAAGTGTATCAAGAAATTATTGAAAGGACTTTGATTACAGATAATATAAAGAAGTCAAAAATTATAATACCAATGGTAGGAAGAAATGGTATAGTGTCAAGAAACTATATTAACAAGATCTGTAGTGCAGGCGGTCATATGAAGATTAATAGTAAATATAGAAGCAATATAGTGGTAATAGGAAATTATGCTCTAATTCTTTCCTTTTCATCTAAGCATTATCACAATGGCACTATTAAAGTAAATTTTGAATATTGCGTAGTTACTAATGATGAGGAAGTAGTTAAAAAGATTACTAATAAATTCAATGACATATGGAATTATAGTTTGCCTCTAGTAGAAAACTAGAGAAGGAGGATAATATTAATGAAAATCATTATCGTTGGAGCCGGTAAGGTTGGATATACATTAGCAGAAAATTTAGCTATGGATCAAAATTATGATATAACTGTTATTGATAAGGATGCTGATGCTTTAGCAAAGGCCGATGAAAACTTAGATGTTTTGTGTATAAAAGGTAATGGGGTCAGCACTAACATTCTTATGGAAGCTGGAGTGATAGATACTGATCTAATAATTGCAGTTACTGGTAGTGATGAAGTAAATATGCTTTGTTGCTTAACAGCCAAAAAGTTAGGAGCAAAAAAAGCGGTAGCAAGAGTTAGAAATCCTGAATATTCACAGGAGCTATCTATAATAAAAGATCAGATAGGTTTGGATTTTGTAATAAATCCTGAGTTTGCTGCAGCAGAAGAAATTGCTCGTTCTATGGGATTTACTTCTGCCATTAATGTAGAGAACTTTGCTAAAGGCAGAGTAAGAATGGTAGATTTTATAGTAAGAGAAGGCATGGGCTTAATTGGTAAAACTATAGCAGATATAGACAAGGAATCAAAGTCAACGGTTCTTATAGGAATAATAGTAAGAAATAATAAAGTGCTTGTACCAAATGGATCCACAGTAATTGAGGAAAATGATCATATATATGTTATTGGTAATCCTTCTAGTGTATACAGCTTTTGCAAGTACCATGGAAAAAATCCAGACAAAATTAAGAATGTTATTATTGTAGGTGGAGGAAGAATAACCTATTATTTGTACAAACTTCTAGTTGGAATGGGTATAAATACTAAAATAATAGAAATTAATAGTAGTAGATGCCTTGAACTGGCAGATGAATTACCTAATGCTCTTATAATTAATGATGATGGTACCGATGAAGCGGTATTAAGATCAGAGAATATTGATACAATAGATGGATTTATTGCGGTTACAGGTATTGATGAAGAAAATATTATGGCCTCCTTAATTGCTAAAAATTTAGGAGTAAAAAAGGTTATAACTAAGGTTAGTAGAACCAATTATGATAATATAGTTACTCATTTAGGTTTAGATACGGTAATTAGTCCAAAGCAAATAACAACAAATCTTATTTTAAAATTTGTAAGGGGAAAATCTGTAGAGTCTTTACATAGAATTGTTGACGGACAAGCTGAGGTTATAGAATTTGCAGTAGATAAATCCAGTGGACTTATTGATAAACCTCTTAAAAATATAAAGATAGTGTCTGATACAATTATTGCTACTATAGTAAGAAGAAAAGAAGTTGTAGTACCTCATGGTAAAGATCTTATTAAGGCAGGTGATAGGATAATCGTTATAACTAAAAAGCAGAATATATCCACACCTAAAGAGTTGATATCTAAAGCAAATGGAGGATTACAAAATGAATTACTTAATGGTATTAAAAGAATTGGGGATATTATTAATATGTGAAGCATTGGCAATGATTCCTTCTTTAGGGGTAGCAATTTGGTATAAAGGTAGTGATGTAACTGCCTTTTTATATACTATTGGAATATTGCTAATTATTGGTTTATGTAGCCTCTTTATTAAACCCAAAAATAAAACTATATATGCAAGAGATGGTTTTGCCATAGCAGCAATTGGATGGATTTTAGCATCTTTTTTTGGATCACTGCCTTTTTATTTCAGTGGAGCAATTCCGTCTTTAGTTGACTGTTTTTTTGAAACTGTATCAGGTTTAACAACTACAGGTTCTAGTATTTTAACAAATGTAGAAGCTCTTCCATTAGGATTAACCTTTTGGAGAAGCTTTACCCACTGGATAGGCGGAATGGGAATATTAGTTCTGACCATGGCTATATTACCTAATATAGGAGCAGGAAATATGCAGATAATGAAGGCAGAAAGTCCTGGTCCTAATCCAGGGAAATTAGTACCTAGGTTGAAGAAAACTGCTATAATACTATATGAAATATATATTGTAATAACCATTATTGAAATAATTTTACTTAAAATTAGTGGCTTACCTTTATATGATTGCTGTATTTATACCTTTGGATCAGTAGGTACAGGTGGATTTTCTAACAAAAGTATGAGTGTTGGCTATTATAATAATTTAGCTGCAGAAATTATCATAACCATATTCTGTTTTTCTTGTGGTATTAATTTTTCCTTGTATTACTTAGCTATTAAAGGAAATATAAAAGATTTCCTTAAGGATGAAGAATTTAGATTATATGCTGTTATTGTTTTAGTGGCTACAATCTTAATTACTTTTAATCTAAATGTTAATATTTTTCATAGTTTTGGGAAATCTTTAAGACAAGCTGCTTTTCAGGTTGTTACAATAATTACTACTACTGGTTATGCTAGTACAGACTTTAATCAGTGGCCAACTTTTAGTAAGACTATATTGTTAATATTAATGTTTATTGGTGGATGTGCTGGCTCCACAGCTGGATCTGTTAAAAATATAAGAATACTACTATTATTTAAGTCTGTTAAAAGAGAAGTCCATAAAATAATTCATCCAAAGTCAGTGTCCACTGTAAAATATGGTGGAAAAACAGTAAATGAGGGCACTTTATCGGCAATTTCAAGCTTTTTTGTAATATATATATTTATTTATTTTGTTGCATTGATATTAGTATCTTTGGATGGAAAGGATATGATAACTAATATTTCTGCAGTAGCAACTACTTTAGGCAATGTTGGTCCAGGCTTAGGAGAAGTAGGACCTATGGGTAACTTCTCATCCTTTTCAGACTTTAGCAAATTGGTAATGTCTTTTTGTATGCTTGCAGGTCGATTAGAGATATATCCTTTACTTCTTCTATTTAGTAGGCAGTTTTGGAAGAAATAGTTCCTTCTTCGTCTTAATTTGCATAAGCTAGTATAAATGGCAACTAATTAAAAGTTGGTGAGAAGGAGAATGAAAATAATAGATCCAATTAAGGCCTTTGTAATCTTTGTTTCCTCTTTCCTTATAATATATGGTTTATTTAAGTTTGCTCAAGTAATATCTTTCATAAGGAACAGTGAGGTTACTGCAGGGGAAATAATAGGTTATGACATTATCTTAGAACGACATGATGGCTGGCGGAATTATAAATATCCTAAAGTTAGCTTTACTGTTAAGGAAACAGGAGAAAAAGTAGTTGGCACAAGTATTTATCCGGATAAAAAGGAAAAAAGCAAGCTAGGTGAAAAGGTAACTTTTCGCTATAATAAGAGCAATCCTAGGGAAGTATTAATAGATTCTATAGAGAATATTTGGTATGTTCCTATAACTTCTGTAGCCGGTGGTTTTTTTATATTTTTTGTTTATCTTTTGAGCCGTCTATTTAGGTATAAAAATTATATGATTCAATAAAAATATGTAATTCAAAGTAAAGGCACTAGGAAGGTATTTTTCTGGTGCCTTTAGTTAATATATAATAAGATCTTATGGTATAATATATATTAATTATAATACCTATAAGTGGATTCTCTATTTCGTAGATAATTGAGGTGGTATGGGTCAGGAAGATGGAGAAGTTTTTTTGATGGAAGTAAATTAATTGTAGAAATAATTTAAATTATAGGGGGATTAGCATGAAGGTTATAGCTAGCAGAGAAGCTATAGAATATTTAAAAGATTATTTAAAAGACAAAGAGAAGAATGCTGTAAGATTTCAATTATGTGAGGTTTGTTGTGGTACAGCAGAAATGGAAATGGTTTATGATAGGCAAAAAGATGATGATGAATGCTATGAGTTAGAAGGCATTAAATTTGTTGCAAGCAAAGATTTTTCCTTTTTAGTTGGTAATGTATACATAGAAAAAACAGAACATGGAGTAGATATAAAGAAAAATTATAATTATTAAAATCAAATAAGTTAATTGATAATAAATAACATTTTATCCTGAAGGATGAAATGTTTTTTTGTGTACTAATATATGATTATAAGAAAAATTAAAAATATACATATAATTATTTTGTAATAAAATATTTCCACGTAATACTTTAAAATACTATAGTACTTGTATTATAATAAACAATAGTAAATGAATGATATTAAGGAGGATGGATATGTTGAAGTGGAAAGATGAATATTGTATAGGAATAGAAAAGATAGATGAACAGCACAAGCATCTTTTTGAAATTGGTAATAGGGCTTATGATTTATTATATGATGATTTTAAATTGGACAAGTACGACAATATAATTGAAATTATTGAAGAGTTAAGACAGTATACTTTATATCATTTTCATTACGAAGAAGAATACATGAAATCTGTATCTTATAATGGTTTTTTAAGCCAAAAAGCACAACATGATTACTTTATAAAAAAGATTAATGAAGTTGATTTAAAGGAAATCGATGAAAATCAAGATGGTTACTTAAAGGATTTGTTGGCTTTTATATTTGAATGGATATTGAAGCATATTCTTGAAGAAGATAAGAAAATAAATAATAAATAATATTTAATATATAATTAGCTGGAAAATAGATAAATAAATTTTCCACACTATAAAACTAAAGGAGATAAATTTTGTGAAGAAAAAACACATAATAATAGTTACTTTAATATTAGGTATTTTTATGACTATTTTTTTAGGCTGTACTAAGAACAGTGAAGAAGTAAATAAAAAAGTTAATAATAGCAAGGGAGCAAACACTTTTAATAAAGCAGGAGTTCTCATAGGTTTATCTACAGCTACTACTAAAGATGACAATGAGGAAGGTATTGGAGGAAAAGCTGCCCATACTTATACCTCCTATTGGATATATTCCGAGGATGGTAAGATTGCAACTAAGAAAAAGAAAGATGCCTTAGTAACACCAGTAGGAGATAATTTTTACGAATTATATAACGATAGCATTGAACTTAAGGAAAAAAATGAGAATATTGATAGTGAAGATTTTTATCTTAAATATAGTTATTATTACAACTTTAAAGCAATTAATAGTAATATATTAGGCCAGGAAAGAAAGGGAATATTTACAGAGAAGTCCTTTCAAGAGGAGTATCTCGAGGATAATGGCCTAAATCCCTTTAATTTTCATGTGGAATGGCCCATATATGTTGGAAACAAATATGTGTCTATCATGACTGATGATTATATTACCGGTGGTGGAACCTTTAGGAGCGGTTTTAATGCCATGCAATTTTATAATATCGAAAGCCTTGGAGATAGTAGTAAAAGACAAGAAAAAACTAAGCTATTTGATATGCTTAGTAAAGCTCAGCAGAATGAATTAATTAAGATTGCAGAAGACTTTAAATCCAAAAACTCTAATAACAATGATGAAGAGTTTGATTTTATAAAGAAAAAAAGAGTAATGGATTTAGATAATTTAGTTTTAAAAAGAAAACGAGGTAGATGGACAATTTCAATACCAGTTTTTAATGAATTTACCCATGAGGGTAATGGAAGTTGGTTTTATACTGTAGAGGATTATGTGGATTATGAGGGTGATGTTCCAGAAGCTTTAGTATCTCATGATAGTTTATGCCTAAAGTGGGAAGAAATTTTAGAAGCGATTCCAGAGGCTGTTGATGCTGTATCTTCTCCAAATGAGGATCTATTAATAGTGCTAACAAATAATAAATTAATGGTATTCAATAATCCTGCAGAAGGCTTGGAAAATGCTGCTGTGACTATAGATATTGATGGCAATCAGCAAATAGTGGTAAATCAATGGGCGGTAGGCGACTATGCTACTAAGTGGTCAGAGCTTTTTACCGATTATTTTAAGGATTAAGTAGAATATTAAAGTATTTTTCTATGGAAATGAGAGATAAAACAAAGGCTGTAGTATTAGCAGTTAATACTACGGCCTTTGTATATTAAAATTAAGAAAGCCAGTCCTTATAAGCTAAAAGCATAGTTAATTGCTCTCTATAAATTCAATAGATCTGTCCAATATTCCTGTTAAATAAGCTAGTATAATTCCATAGTTAGTAATGGCTACACCTTTTTCCTTACATAGTGCTATTCTTGTCAGCATAGTTTTTCTGTTTAACATGCAGGAGCCACAGTGTATAACAAGGTCGTAGTCTTCTAAATTTGCCGGGAAATCATGACCCATTTTAAATTCATAATTTAGTTTTTTTTCAACATGTTGGTTTAAAAGTCTTGGTATTTTAATTCTGCCAATATCTTCATGAGAATGATTGTGTGTGCAGCTTTCACTTATTAAAATTTTTGAGTTTTCATCTAGATCTTTTATTTTTTTAACACCTTCAATAAAGGTATTTAAATCACCTTTACATCTAGCCTGCAGTATAGAAAAACTTGTGAGTTTAATATTAGGTGGTACTATCTCACTTACCTTTTTAAAAGCTTGAGAATCTGTTACTACTATATCTATGTCAGATAGATCCTTCAAAGCTTCCTCCAGCTCTGTATCCCTAACAACGTAGCTTTTTATGCCATGATCTAAGCAGTCGCGGATCAATTGTACTTGAGGTAGAATCAATCTTCCTTTTGGAGCTTCTGAATCTATAGGAACAACCATTACTACCTTACCGTTATAAGGAATAAGATCTCCAATCAAAGGGGGATCCTCTTCTTCTTTTTGTAGCCTTTTTATAAGCTCATCCTTTAAATCAAGTATATTCTCTTCTTTTAAAGCGGAAACAAAAACCGCATCTTTGTGTTCTTCCTTAGCAGATTCTAATTCTTCCTCTGTGGCAGTATCTATTTTATTAATAACTGTCATAAAAGGAATGTTATATTTTTTAAATAGTTTTAGGGTATCCTTATAAACAGACAGATCTTTATCTTTTACATCTAAAACATAGAGAGCAAAATCAGTATTTTGAAGCACTTTTAAGGTTCTTTCTACTCTTAAATTACCAATTTCACTATTATCCCCTAAACCAGCAGTATCAATAAAAAGTACTGGACCATAAGGTATAAGTTCCATAGCCTTTTTTACTGGGTCAGTGGTGGTTCCTTCTAAATCTGAAACTATTGAAATTTCTTGACCTATTATGGCATTTAAAAGAGAGGACTTGCCAGAGTTTGTCTTACCATAAATAGCTATATGTTTCCTGTTAGCATTAGGTGTATTATTCATTTATATTCGCCTCCAATTTATATTATCTCCACGACTCATGTCTACGGAAAAGCCTGCTCTAATTATTCTGTTTTCTATGCATCTTCTACATTCTGCTGCTTCGTCTCCAATACATATTTTCCCATCATATAGAGAATATTTAGCTCTAACATTGGTAGGAGATAAGTTAGGCATAACTACATTAGCACCAGCTTTTATCCCTTTTTCTCTACCTAAGGGGTGAATACTACCGAGAGCAGTAGTAGCAGGTAGGAGTACAGAAGGAAGTAACAATCGGATTATGGACAGCAATGTTACTGTAGTTTCTAAAGTACCACCTTTTTCCTTAGCTAAAATTGTGTCTTTATGAGGAATAAAAGGGCCGATACCCACCATATGGGGCTGAAATTCCTTTAAAAAGATTAAGTCTTCCACTACGTCTTCATTGTTTTGATTAGGTAGTCCAATCATAAAACCTGCACCAACTTGATAACCAATTTCCTTTAAATTTTTTAAACACTGTATTCTGTTTTCAAAGGACATGTTAGGATGAAGACTATCATATAACTTTTTAGATGCAGTTTCATGCCTTAAAAGATATCTATCCGCTCCGGCGTCATAAAATTTTTTATAGGATTCATAGGACTTTTCACCTATAGATAAGGTTATGGCGCATTCTGGAAATTTATCTTTTATGTTATGTAAAATTTCAATTATTTTATCATCGGTAAAGTATGGGTCTTCACCACCTTGCAATACAAAGGTTCTATAACCAAGTTTATAGCCTATAGAACAGCAATTCAGTATATCCTCCAAAGATAAACGATATCGTTGAGCATTCTTATTAGATGCTTGTATACCACAATAAAGACAGTTATTTTTGCAGTAGTTTGTAAATTCTATAAGACCACGCATATATACTTTATCACCATAGTGAGCCATTCGAGTTTCATGAGCTTTCAGAGTAAGGTACTCCTTGCTTTCATCATCAAGATTATTTAATAAGTATAGTAATTCTTCTTTTGTTAGATTATTTTGTTTATATAATTTGTCAATAAGTTCCTTCATGCGTTACACCCCTATCTTGAATATGTGAATATTTTATCAACCATGGGTAAGAGTGTCAATAACACTAAAAGGTTATTAAGACTTACTTTTAAATAATAAGGACTATTTTTTTAGTTAATAGTTGAAATTTCCTATTATAAATATTGACATTAAAATGTGTTATAGATAGGATATATGAAATTAGGTCATGCAGTGCTTCTAAGAAAAATAAAGCAGATGCAAGATTTAGGTCATGGGGCTGTGATTGTTATCGGAGATTTTACTAGTAGAATCGGTGATCATTTAAGAAAGAGGTATAAAATAAAAGAAAAGGTATAAAGTTATTAATTTTTATACCTTTTCTTTTAAAATTCTATTATATGCTGTTGGTAAAATGATTATAAATAATTTACTGAACTTGATACATTCCTTTGCTTTCCATGTATTTAAAAATTGCTTCTCCATGTTTTTGCTCTTCTTTTTGAATATGATTTAGCACATCTCTAACTTGAGTATCCTTAAATTCAAATATTGCAGTATTATATGTACTGGATACGTACTTTTCTGTCATGAGCATATCTGTACACAAATCTTTATCCGTTGTACTATAGTTAGGAGTATTTACTTGTGGCTGGAAGCTATTGCTTACTTGAGGTTGCTGCACTTGTTGATTGTTAGCTCCCCCTTGTTGATTACCTAATGATGGAACTTGACCATTTAATAACTGTTGAATTGTATTGTAATGCTCTTGTTCTATTTTAGCGTGATTTGAAAATAGGGCTTTAAGCTGTGGATCTTGAGCTAAATTAGCATAGTTATTATACTTCTCTATGCAAATAGCTTCATGATTCTTTTGATCTTCTAGCAAATATCTTTCCTTTGTAGTTAAACTAATAGTCATTAACAACACCTCCATTTGTTAGTATTACTAAAATTTAAATTTATATACTTTTGTTTATGGATCAAAAATAAGGGTTGACAGTATAATGAAACTATAGTACAATGTAATTGTTAAAAGATTAACAATATGTTAAGAGATGACTTGAATCTTATTAGATGAATTTGAATTTTGATGCAGATTATGGTAAAGTGAAATTAAAGAAAATCACTTTTTATATAAGGTTTATTAATGAAGTCATATTTGCTTTTTCTTTAAAAAATATTTTTTAATTTTTCTATAATAATAATTACTAATAGTATGCAAAAGAAGGTAAAATTTTTTAAGTGAAAATGTTAAAAAAATAACAATCCTCTTTGATTTTATATTCTTTAAGGGATATGCAAATAATACATGTGTAAGGAGGTTATGAATCATGAGAGTTACTAATAGTGAAGAATTAAAACAGAAAATTGAAATGGTTAGAGAGGCACAAAAAAAGTATGCCACTTATAGCCAAGAACAGGTAGATGAGATTTTCAGACAGGCTGCTATGGCTGCTACTAATGCCAGAATAAGATTAGCAAAGATGGCTACAGAAGAAACTGGTATGGGTATTGTTGAAGACAAGGTTATAAAGAACCATTTTGCTTCAGAATATATTTACAATAAATATAAGGATGAAAAAACCTGTGGTGTTATTGAAAGAGATGAGTCTTTTGGTATTGTTAAAATAGCAGAACCTATAGGAGTGGTAGCTGCGGTAGTACCTACTACTAATCCTACTTCTACAGCTATATTTAAGGCTCTTATAGCATTAAAAACAAGAAACGGAGTTATTTTCTCTCCTCATCCAAGAGCTAAAAAGTCAACTATAGAGGCTGCTAAAATAGTTCTAGAAGCTGCGGTAAAGGCTGGAGCTCCAGAAAATATCATAGGTTGGATAGATGAGCCTTCTCTTGCTTTATCTACTATGGTAATGAAAGAAGCAGATATAGTATTAGCTACTGGTGGACCTGGAATGGTTAAGGCAGCTTATTCATCAGGAAAACCGGCCATAGGTGTTGGGGCTGGTAACACACCGGCTATTATTGATGAAACAGCTCATATTAAAATGGCAGTAAATTCAATTTTACTTTCCAAAACCTTTGATAATGGAGTTATCTGTGCTTCAGAACAATCTGTTATAATTATAGATTCTGTATATGATGAAGTTATGGAAGAGTTTACCCAAAGAGGTGCCTATATATTAAAAGAAGATGAAATTGATAAGGTTCGAAATATATTAATTAGAGATGGTGCTTTAAATCCTGATATTGTTGGTCAATCAGCTTATAAGATAGCCCAGTTAGCTGGTATAGAAGTACCGGATAATGCTAAGGTCTTAATAGGAGAGGTAGAATCTGTAGAACTAGAAGAACCTTTTGCCCATGAGAAATTATCACCAATCTTAGCTGCTTACAGGGTTAAGGACTTTGATGAAGCTTTGCATAAGGCTGCAAAATTAGTGGAGCATGGTGGCTTTGGGCATACTTCTGTATTATATACAGATCAAGTTAAATCAAGAGATAGAATAGCAAAGTTTGGCGCTACTATGAAAACCGGAAGAACCATTATAAATATGCCATCTTCTCAGGGAGCTATAGGAGACTTATACAACTTTAAACTAGCACCATCCTTAACTCTAGGTTGCGGTTCTTGGGGTGGTAACTCTGTATCAGAAAATGTAGGAGTTAAGCATCTTTTGAATATAAAGAACGTGGCCGAGAGGAGAGAAAACATGTTGTGGTTTAGAGTACCTGAGAAAATTTACTTTAAATATGGTTGCCTTGCTACTGCCTTAAGAGAGCTTTCAGAAATGAATAGGAAAAGAGCCTTTATTGTAACAGACAAAGTACTGTATAATTTGGGGTTTGTAAAAAAGGTAACAGATATACTGGATGAACTAAAGATAGATTTTAAGGTGTTTTTCGACGTTGAACCGGATCCAACTTTAGCTACCGCTAAAAAGGGTGCAGCAGAAATGAAAAACTTTAAGCCGGATACTATAATAGCTATTGGTGGAGGTTCACCAATGGATGCTGCTAAGATTATGTGGGTAATGTATGAGCATCCAGAGGTAAGATTCGAAGACTTAGCTATGAGATTTATGGATATAAGAAAGAGAGTTTACCACTTCCCTAAGATGGGTGAAAAGGCTATTATGGTTGCTATACCTACTTCTGCTGGTACAGGTTCGGAGGTAACACCTTTTGCAGTAATCACCGATGAAAAAACTGAGGTAAAATATCCACTGGCAGATTATGAGCTAACTCCAGATATGGCTATTGTTGATGCAGAACTTATGATGGATATGCCAAAGGGACTAACAGCCGCTTCCGGTATAGATGCTCTCACCCATGCTTTGGAAGCTATAGTATCTGTTATGGCATCAGAATATACTAATGGTTTAGCTCTTGAGGCTATAAGATTGATTTTTAAATATTTGCCACAGGCTTATAATGAAGGTCCTACTAATGTTAAGGCTAGGGAAAAAATGGCCCACGCTTCAACTATGGCTGGAATGGCCTTTGCCAATGCCTTCTTAGGAGTATGTCACTCAATGGCTCACAAACTTGGAGCTTTCCATCATTTACCTCATGGTGTTGCTAATGGTATACTGATCAATGAAGTAATAAAGTTTAATGCTGTGGACAATCCAAGAAAACAAGCGGCTTTCCCTCAATATAAATACCCAAATGCTAAATGGAGATATGCTCGTGTAGCAGATTATCTTGGATTAGGTGGGAAGAATGAAGATGAGAAAATTGAGCTGCTAATAAAGGCAATAGATGAGTTAAAAGAAAAGGTTAATATACCAAAGACCATCCATGATGCAGGGGTAAGCGAAGTTAGATTTTATGAAACTCTTGATAATATGGCAGAGCAAGCATTTGATGATCAATGCACCGGTGCAAATCCAAGATATCCGTTAATTAGCGAAATAAAACAAATGTATATAAATGTATTTAAGTAAAAAGTATAGTTTCACATTATAGTAACTCATTTGCCAATTAGTGAATATTATCTATATTGGATAATTTTTGCGGAGGGGCAAATGGGTTATTTTATTAATGTAGAAGATAAGGTAAAAGTATTTGTAGAGGACCTGAATCCTGAAGGTAAGAAAGTAATCTTATTTTTACATGGGTGGCCAGGCAGTCATAAGCTATTTGAGTATCAATTTAATCAGTTACCTAAGCTAGGCTATAGGTGTATAGGTATAGATACTCGAGGATTTGGCTATTCTGATAAACCTTTTACTGGATATGATTATAACAGATTATCTGATGATGTAAGAGCGGTAGTTGAAGAACTTAAATTAAAGGATTTTGTATTATGTGGTCATTCAACAGGGGGAGCTATTGCTATTAGGTATATGGCCCGTCATAAGGAGTATGGTGTATCTAAGCTAGCCTTGTTTGCAGCAGCAGCTCCTAGTTTGATAAAAAGACCCTATTTTCCTTATGGAATAGATAGGGACACTGTAATTAATATTATAGAAGGCACATATAAAGACAGACCTAAAATGTTGCAAAACTTTGGTCAAATATTCTTTTATCAAAATGTAACAGAACCTTTCAACCAATGGTTTTTACAATTGGGACTGCAAGCTGCTTCTTGGGCTACAGCAGCTGTAGCCAATACCTGGCTAGGAGAGGAAGAATTGTTTTATGATTTAGGGAAAATAAGTCGCCCAACTTTAATTCTCCATGGAATTCATGATAAGGTTGTGCCATTTGCCTTGGCTGAGGCTCAGGCACAAGGTATAAGGAATTCCAAATTAGTACCCTTTGAATTCTCTGGTCATGGATTGTTTTATGATCAATGGGAGAAGTTCAATAATGAATTAGTAAGATTTATTGAAAATTAATACAATAAGGCTATGAAATTATTAAACCTGAGATTATCTCAGGTTTTTTAGGTTACCTCCATGATTAAGGATTGAGGTTATACAAATTGTACCGGTACATTTGCTAGTTTTCTATGCTGGTATATAATAGAAATATGATTTCGAAATCATATGAATAATTTTCTAAATAAGGGGGAATAAAGATGAGTGATAATAATGTCAGTAACCATGTTAGTAATATGGTAATTACTTCATTGATGGCTGCTATAGTTTTTGTAGCTACCTATTCTATAAAAATTAATACCTTTGGTGGATACGTACATTTAGGAGACAGCATGGTACTTTTATCAGCCTTGCTCTTGGGGAAGAAAAAAGGTGCAGTAGCTTCCGCTATGGGGATGGGATTGGCAGATATATTATACATGCCAATTTGGGCACCCTTTACTATAGTAATAAAAGCTGTAATGGCTATTATAGCCGCTTCCATAGCTTTTAGAAAAGACTATGAAGGTGAAAAGGTATGGAATAACGCCTTGGGCTTTATTGTAGCAGGTTTGTGGATGACAGCTGCCTACTTTGTGGCAGGAGCTTTTGTGGCAAGTTTAATTTTAGGTAGGCAACCAAATTTAGCGGCAGGTTTTGCAGCTGCACTAAAGGATGTGCCAGGTAACTTATGGCAGGCTTCTGCAGGGATTATTATAGCACTTCCTGTAGGTTCTATGTTAATGAAAGTGGGACTACCAACCTTAATTAATAAAAAGGGAACTAATTCTTAATCCATTATAAAGCAGCCTAATTTTTTAAAATTAGGTTGCTTTTATAATGAATATAAGTTTTCATTACACTAATTATCTAAGGAAAATAACAAATAATTTAAATTAATTTATAAAAGTACGAAATTATAGAAAAATTAATATTGAAAGATAGTAGTAAAAACTATAAAATTCAATAGGATAGCAAGATAAATTATTATATTTCATTAGTGAAAGGGAAAATGCCATGGAACACTTAAAAATAGCTTGCACGGAAGCTTCTAAAAAGTTTTTTAGTACAAATAGACAGATAGTTTCAGTTCAGAATACAGATTATATAGATGCTGCAGCGGTTGTTTTAACAGACAAAGATAAAGATTTAGCTAAGGATGTATATAATTTAAAGTTAGGTATTCCAGTGTTTTTACTTTCAAAGGATACTGACAAATATACTAAAGATTTTTTAAAAATGCTTTATAGTCTAGTATCTATTGATAATATTGATAAGGAGAGATTAAGCAAAGAAATAGAGGCAGCGGCTAATGAATATGAAGAAAAGATGCTTCCCCCTTTCTTTAAAACTTTAAGTGGTTATGTGGAAAGAGGTAATTTACAATTTAACTGTCCTGGACATCAAGGAGGGAAGTATTTCCGTAAACATCCAGCAGGAAGATATCTTTATGAATTTTATGGAGAAAGGATTTTTAGATCAGATATATGTAATGCGGATGTAGCGCTAGGTGATTTGCTGATACATCAAGGACCAGCTATGGAGGCTCAGGTCTATGCGGCAAAAGTATACAATGCAGATAAAACCTATTTTGTTATGAATGGAACTAGTACTTCTAACACAGTAGCTATCAGTGCTATAGTATCTCCAGGAGATTTGGTTCTTTTTGATAGAAATAACCATAAATCGGTGTACAATGCCGCTTTGGTATTGTCAGGGGGTAATCCTGTTTATTTGGAAACTTCTCGAAATCCCTTTGGATTTATTGGTGGAATATATGAACATTGCTTTGATGAAAAGTATCTTAGAGAAGCGGCTGCCAAGGTGGATTTAGAAAAATCTAAAAAGAAAAGACCTTTTAGGTTGGCGGTTATTCAGCTAGGTACCTATGATGGTACTATATATAACGCACGACAAGTGGTGGATAAGATTGGTCATCTTTGTGACTACATCTTGTTTGATAGTGCTTGGGTTGGCTATGAACAGTTTATTCCAATGATGAAGGACTGTTCGCCATTGCTTCTTGATTTAAAGCCGGAAGATCCAGGAATAATAGTAACTCAATCTGTTCATAAGCAACAGGCAGGTTTTTCCCAGGCATCACAGATACATAAAAAGGATAACCATATAAAGGGGCAAAGACGTTATGTAGATCATAAACGATTTAACAATGTATTTAGATTACATGCTTCCACCAGTCCTTTTTATCCTTTGTTTGCATCACTAGATGTTAATGCAAGAATGCAGGAAGGGGAAGCAGGACAGCGGTTATGGATTGAGTGTATAAAATTAGGAGTGGAGGCTAGAAAAGCTGTATTAAAAAAATGTTCAATGATCAAGCCTTTTATTCCGCCTATTGTAAGAGGCAAGAGGTGGGAGGATTACGATACTGAAGAGATTGCTAACAATATTGAGTTTTTTAAATTTGTTCCTGGTGAAAAGTGGCATTCCTTTGAAGGATACGGAGAAAATCAATATTTTGTAGATCCTAACAAGTTTATGTTGACCACACCGGGAATTGACGTTAAAACTGGTGAATACGATAGTTTTGGTATACCAGCCACTATATTGGCCAATTACTTAAGAGATAATAGAATAATTCCTGAGAAGAATGACTTAAACTCTATACTATTTATCCTAACACCTGCAGAAGGGAAAGCTAAAATGGATGCCTTAGTAGAACAATTGGTAAGATTTGAACAGCTTATTGAGAAAGATGCACCTTTAAAGGAAGTATTGCCTAGTGTTTATCATAACCATATAGATAGATATAAAGGTTACACCATAAGAAGGCTTTGCCAAGAAATGCATGATTTCTATAAGGAAAAACAGGCGAAAGACTACCAAAAGAAATTATTTCAAGAAGCTTATTTTCCGGAAATAGCTATGCATCCTCAGAAAGCTAATTGGGAATTGGTAAGAAATAATGCAAAGTTAATCCCACTTAGAGATATAGTTGGAGAGATAGCGTTAGAAGGGGCTTTGCCTTATCCTCCAGGAATCTTCTGTGTTGTTCCGGGAGAGAGATGGAACGAAGTAGCACAAAGATACTTCCTAATTCTGGAAGAAGGCATAAATCAATTTCCAGGCTTTGAACCTGAAATACAAGGAGTTTACTTAGAAAGAGAAGAAGATGGAGTTAAGGCTTATGGATATGTGTGGCATAAGTATCAAGATAATGAGTAATTAAATAAAAACACCTTTAGCAGCGGTAAAGAGTATTGTACCGTGGCTAGAGGTGTTTTTTTAATTGTTGTAATTTAAATTTTCTTTTATATAGTTTATTAACTCCTTCATATTAGCAAAGGACTTTGGAATATCAATGGTAGATATGGATTCTGGTGTGCCATAACCTGGTAGATTAATAAAAGAATGTTCTATAGTATACTTTAAAAAATCACCAAATAAGCGAATATATTTTTTTTCCTCTGTTATTTTAGTGATATTATTTAACACATAAAAGTAATCCGCTTCCTTTGTCACTTGTCTATAAGTAATTACTCCGCAATTCACAACTATATAGCTTTTGTTTACTAAACGACGAAATAGGGGCATAACATATTTTTTCTTAGTTTTTTTTACTTTAGTAACTTTAGTTTTACTGCAATTAACTGAAGGGCTTAAAGATTGATCTTCTAGCATTGCATCTACCAACCTTCTTTCTATATTCGCTATTGGCCTCTTGTTATTTTGTAACTGTTGATTATATATGGTAAATAATGATAAATTATGCTAGTTTTGGCATAAAGTTTTGATAAGCAATCTATAGTTCAAAAAATAATAGAGATTTGTAGATAAATATGCTATGATAAGTTGAATGTATGAAATATATGGTATAAAACACTATTGTTAGAAGCAAAGTTGTTATATAATTATTAATAATATAGGCTTATGATAAGTTGTAGAATATTCTTACTATAATTATTAAGGAAGTTAGAGGTGATAATTTTATGAATGTTATTGTAAGAGAAGCTACAAAGCTTGATTATGAAGAAATCTGCAAATTATACGAAGAGTTAGATACTTATCATAGAAATAGTTTACCACAGTATTTTTCTGAATATGAGGGACCTTCCCGATCAATTGAATACATAAATAGTTTAATAGAGCAAGAAGAATCTATCTTGTATGTATCAGTAATTAATTCTAAAATAATAGGCTTAATCCAAGTATATATAAAAGAAACCCCTGATATAAATATATTGAAAAAAAGGAAGTTTGCTTATATTGATAGTTTATATGTAAAAGAAGAATATAGGAAGAAAGGTATCGGAAAGTTATTGTTTAATGAAGCCTTAAATTGGATTTATTCTAACAAAGTGTCAGAGGTTGAACTAAATGTTTGGCAATTTAATCAGGATGCAATAAATTTTTATAAAAAAATGGGATTTAATATCGTTAGTCATAGGATGATAAATCATAATTTTAATAACTTGTTTTGATATAAATTTCAAAGACTAATTAAGAGCCTTTTATTGAGGCTCTTTTTTTATTCTAAAGTAGAAAATAACCTATCATTAACTAGTTTCTAAATAATTTTTTCTTTGATCTATGTTATTTTTCCTTAATACTACAAATATACAAGAAGTTTCAAAAGAGGAAGGATCAATTATAGATATAAATTGGATTAGGATAATGATTACTGACTTTTTAGCTTTATCCAATATGGACAAAGGCTTAGATGTTATTAAAGACGGTTTCAATGATTACATATATAAAAGAAAAAATGAACTTATTGAATATATTATGCAACTGCATATTGGAAGATACTTTCTAGAAGAAGATTTAATTTTTACTTTCAGATATGATAATACAAGAGCATATGGAAAAGATGAATTTACTCAAAAAGAATTTGATTTTGAAAAACTAATACAAGTACTTGCAAATATTGATGCTGTACTTAATGAAAGATACTAAATAGATATCTTCAATAGTTTAGAAAATTCAGAAACACAATGTTATATTGCACAAAGGTAGCTTCAGGACGATAGTTCTTCCTTTGCCAAATTCCATGATATAAGAGAGATGATTGAAACATTTGCAGTTCTTGATTAAATATAATCAAGGACTTTTTTGTATGCTTTTAAGTAAGTATTGCTTATAAAAAGCTATAAGAATGTTTACATGTATATGGAGAAGGACTAACTTAATGGGCTTTTTATAGTTGATTAAAGCTTGATATTACTAAATCAGAGGGAAAGTTCATATATTAAGAACCATATTTTAACAAGATATTTGGTTCAGTTTTTCGGATATTATAATAGTTTTATGGTATTTTCGATATAAAGGTTTTGGTATATTATTTAATCATAGAAAACGTTAACATTCTTGATGCAAGATCAAGGCATTGTTAAAAAATGAGGAGGATTAACATGAAAAAAGCTTTATCAGTTTTAGTTGCAGCGGTTATGGCGGTTTCTTTAGGAGCTTGTAGTAATAAAGCGGAGACCGGCGGAGAAGGTAGTAAAGACGCAGGATCTTTGGTAATCTATTCACCACATCCACTAGAATTTATTGACCCAATTGTAAACGAATTCCAAAATCAGACTGGCGTTAAGGTAGAAGTTGTAGCAGCCGGTAGCGGAGAGCTCTTAAAGAGAGTTGAGGCTGAAGGAGATAACCCAATGGGTGATATTCTTTGGGGAGGTTCTTTATCAACACTAGAACCAAAGAAGGAATTATTTGAAAAATATCAATCTGTAAATGAAGAATATGTATATGACGAATACAAGAACGTAGATGGTCACATTACAAGATTTACAGTTATACCAAGCGTTATAATGGTTAATAAAAATCTTATAGGAGATATAAAAATAGAAGGTTATGAAGATTTACTAAATCCAGCTCTTAAAGGAAAGATAGCTAATGCAGATCCAACTAAATCATCTTCTTCCTTTGAGCAAATTGTAAATCAGCTTTATGCAATGGGTAATGGAGACCCAGAAAAGGGTTGGGACTATGTTGCTAAGCTAACAGCTAACTTAGATGGTAAGTTACTAAGTGGTTCATCAGCTGTTTATAAAGGTGTTGGTGATGGTGAATACACAGTAGGATTAACTTTTGAAGAAGCAGCAGTAAAGTACGTAAAAGATGGTGCTCCTGTTGAAATCGTTTATCCTAAAGAAGGTACTATTGCAAAGCCAGATGGAGTTGTTATTATTAAAAATGCAAAGAACATGGAAAATGCTAAAAAATTCATAGACTTTGTTACAAGTAAAGATGCTCAGAACTTAGTTGTAAGTGAACTTAACAGAAGATCCGTAAGAAAAGATGTTGGACCTGCTGAAGGTTTACAGACAATGGAAGAAATTAACCTTATTGAAGATGACGAAAATTGGGTAAATGAAAATAAACAAGCAATAATGGATAAATATAAAGATATATTCACATCAAACTAGTAAAAGGTCCCTACGAAATCATTAAGGTTACCCCCCTCGTTTCGTAGGGACTTAATAAATCTTATAATATGGAGGAAAAGATAATGAGTACAACTATTAAGTTTGATAATATAGTAAAAAAGTATGATGATAATGTAGTAATTCCAAAACTGTCTTTAGAAATTGAAAAGGGTGAATTTTTCACACTTCTAGGACCTTCTGGCTGTGGAAAGACCACTTTGCTTAGAATGGTAGCAGGTTTTAACAGTATAGAAGATGGTGAAATAAGTTTCAATGGTAAAGTGATAAATGACATTCCAGCTCACAAAAGAAATATAGGTATGGTATTTCAGAACTATGCTATTTTCCCACATATGACAGTATATGAAAACGTAGAATACGGCTTAAAGCTAAGAAAGCTTGGCAAAGAAGAAATGAAGAAACGTTTAGATGATATCTTAAAGGTAGTTAAGATTGAACAGTATAAGGATAGATTACCGGATAAACTTTCTGGAGGACAACAGCAAAGAGTTGCTTTAGCTAGAGCTATTGTAATTCATCCAACAGTGCTTCTTATGGATGAACCTCTTTCTAACTTAGATGCTAAATTGAGAGTAGAAATGAGAACTGCTATTAGAGATATTCAAAAGAAAGTTGGTATTACAACAATATATGTTACTCACGATCAGGAAGAGGCTTTGGCTGTATCTGACAGAATTGCTATTATGAATCAGGGAGTAATACAGCAGATTGGTACACCAAAAGAAATATATACAAGACCAGTTAACACCTTTGTAGCAACCTTTATTGGACATTCCAATTTGTTCGAAGGAAAAGTGACCGTAGACAATGAAGGTACTGCAGTAGTTTTCCCAGGAGGTTACAAGCTTCCTATGACAAACTTAAGCAGTAGGGTTAAGGATAAGGAGAATGTAGTAATATCCGTTAGACCAGAAGAGTTTGTTTTATCAAAAAATGGAAAAGGTATAAAAGGAAAAGTACATTTTAGTACTTTCTTAGGCAGATATGTAAATTACGAAGTAGAGCTAGAGAATGGACAGATAATAGAAGTATCACAGGAGTCTAGCGACCATGAACATATTTACAATACAGGAGATAGGGTTACCTTAGAGGTTGATGCTAAAAGAATTAATGTCTTTAATGAGTTAGGAGTAGAAAGTCTGATAAATGGAGTGAATAAGTATGAAAGCTAAAAGTAGAAAAAAATTTAAATTAGACTTCTGGACATCTATAAGCATATTATGCTTTTTAGTATTCGTAGTGTTCTTGATTTATCCAATGTTTACACTTTTCGTACAAAGTTTTAAGGATGTAGAAAACGGAACCTTTACCCTTAAAAATTTTGCACAGTTCTTTTCAAAAAAGTATTACTATCAAACTTTAATTAACAGTTTTGTTGTAACCATATTAGTAACAATTCTTGCAATATTGATTGGTGCACCATTGGCCTACATTATGTCTACTTCAAAAATTAGATTTAAGTCATTAGTTGAAGTGTTAATAATCCTATCAGTATTATCTCCACCATTCATAGGAGCATATTCCTGGATCCTACTTCTTGGAAGAAACGGTGTTGTAACTAAGTTCTTTTCAAATACCTTTGGATTCCAAGTGCCAAGCATTTATGGGTTCACTGGAATTTTGTTAGTATTCACTTTGAAGCTTTTCCCTTACATTTATATGTATGTTTCCGGTGCTCTTAAAAAGATGGATGCTTCCTTAGGAGAGGCTGCAGAAAGCCTTGGATGTAATGGAATTAGAAAGGTAGCAACAATAATATTACCACTTATAACTCCAACCATTTTAGCAGGTTCCTTGTTAGTATTTATGAACTGTCTAGCAGACTTTGGAACACCAATGTTAATAGGTGAAGGTTATAGAACAATGCCAGTATTAATATACTCTGAGTTTATAAGTGAAGTTGGAGGACAAGCTAATTTTGCAGCGGCTCTTAGTGTATTGATGATATTAATTACTTCTGTAATATTTATAGGACAAAAATATGTAGTAAATAAAAAGTCCTACGTTATGAGTTCATTAAAGCCTATACAACCTAAGAAACTAAAGGGATATAAAAATGTATTAGCTCATCTTTATGTATACGTTGTAGTAGGCTTAGCAATAATATCTCAAGCAACAGTTATTTATACATCTTTCTTAAAGACAAGAGGTTCCATGTTTGTAAGGGAATTCTCATTAAACAGCTACAAAACAGTACTTAACAAGCTTGGAAGCTCCATAGCAAATACTTATACTTACGGTATAATAGCTATTTTTATAATAGTATTGCTAGGAATGTTTATATCCTATGTTTCTGTAAGAAAAAAGAATATGTTCACATCCTTACTGGACACAATAACAATGTTCCCATATATCATTCCGGGATCAGTACTTGGTATAACATTACTTTTAGCCTTTAATAAAAAACCATTAGCTATAGCAGGTACTTTTGCTATAATTGTAGTAGTATACGTAATAAGAAGATTACCATATACAATTAGATCCAGTGCTGCTATACTATATCAGTTAAGCCCAAGTGTTGAGGAAGCTTCTATAAGCTTAGGTTATTCACCTATGAAGACCTTCTTCAAGGTAACAGCAGTTATGATGTTGCCAGGAGTTTTATCTGGAGCTATACTAAGCTGGATTACAGTAATTAATGAGTTAAGTGCTTCTGTAATTCTTTATACTGGTAAGACAAGAACTATGTCTGTAGCTATATATACAGAAGTTATAAGAGCTAGCTACGGTACAGCAGCAGCCT
The DNA here is from genome assembly GCF_900095445.1 of Clostridium sp. N3C. Classification (GTDB taxonomy): domain Bacteria; phylum Bacillota; class Clostridia; order Clostridiales; family Clostridiaceae; genus Clostridium_AU. Next base: position 1,805 of record NZ_FMJL01000013.1, on the reverse strand, counting down.
TGTCAACTATATTAACCGCCACTACAATAATTTCCTTGCTTATATTCTTTAAGCTCAGTGGAAAGAAAGAAATCAGTTTATAAGATAAATAAAGCAATATATTGATAAGGGGGACTTGATATGAATGAAAGAAAAAGAAAGTTCTTTAAAAAGGAACTTAGAATGGCATTTCTTCATTATACCATAGTCCCCATTATTTTTATATCCTTTATATTTTATAACCTGATCTTTCTAAGTAGTAAGATTTTAGTTGAGAATAGCAATAAGAAATACAATGCTCAAATAGCTCAAATTGTAAGGACAGAATTCAATAAGTATATAGAAGAAGTGGAGTTTCTAAGCCAGTGGCAGGAGATAAAAGATGTCATATCCGGCAACCATAATGAACATATAATTTATGAACGGTTTTATAATACAGTAAACAAGCAAAAAATCAGAAGTATGTTTTATGTGTACAATGATAAAGGTGAAGTACTTATAAGCAATTCCGCTGTTATTCCCCAATATGCAGAAAATGATGATTTATTTATTTGGGGAATATTTAAAAGGATGAAGGAAAATCTTAATGATACTACTTTGATGTTAAACAGAACCCAACTGGATTCAAGTACCAGAACTATTTATTCTATCGGAAAACCGGTTTTAGATTCCTCAGGAAAAACTATAGGTTTTGTAGTTTTTGATATTTTAGAGAATGAATTAAACAAGGTAATAAGCAATAATACAAGGCATCACGCCGTTATTACTGATAGGTATGATAACAACATTGTTTCAAGCAATAATGCCTTTTTAGATAGTATAGGAAAACTTAGGGATATTTCTAAAGATAAAGAACTATATCAATATAGATCCTCTCTTTTAGAAGGTAATGTATATGTGCATACTATAACCCCTGTGGGATTTATCAAAAAAATATATATAATTGGAGAAATATTTTTAAGTGTCCTTTTCATTATTTTATTTATAACCATGTTTATAATAGCCGGTAGAATAGCAGCTAGTAAGACTAAAGTTTTAGACGAACTGCTCCGGGCTATAAAAAGTGTACAGAAAGGAAATCTAGACACAGTAGTTAACATAAATACAGAGGATGAATTTGAGCTTATAGGAGATCATTATAATAAAATGCTTATAAAAGTAAAAGAATTAATGGAAAAAAATAAGGAGGAGGCTGAAAGAAGAGTGCTGTCAGCGCTAAAGCAGCTGGAAGCACAGTTTAATCCTCATTTTCTATTCAATATTTTAGAAATGTTAAAATACTTAGTTAAAACTGATAAGGATGCATCCATAAAGGTAATTGTTTCCCTATCTAACCTGCTTAGATACAGCATCAACAATAATGTCCGCAAAGTTAAGTTAACTGAGGATATTGAATATATAAAAGATTATTTGATGATACAAAAATATAGGTTCGAAGATAATTTTGATTACAGCATAATTCTTCAAGAGACCGCAAAAGATTGCATAATACCGAAACTCATAATACAACCAATAATTGAAAATAGTATCAAATATGGATTTATGACAAAGAAATATTTAAAGGTGGAAATAAATTGCTATACAGATAAGGATAAACTGTTTATAGAAATTGAGGATAATGGTGAGGGTATTGATGATGAAAGGTTATCCGAAATTATTACGAGCTTAAATTTCAATGACAATGAAAGTCAACACATAGGTTTATATAATGTTCATAGGAGAATAAAGCTCATGTATGGCGATTCTTTCGGAATAAATATTTTTAGCAACAAAGGAAAGGGAACAAAAGTAATAATTACACTACCGGTAGTTTATTGATTTAACTG
>NZ_FMJL01000090.1 GCF_900095445.1 Clostridium sp. N3C | reverse complement strand
TTTGGTCGAAAACCTAAGGTTTCCTGGGGAAGGCTCGTCCGCCCAGGGTTAGTCGGGACCTAAGCTGAGGCCGATAGGCGTAGGCGATGGACAATCGGTTGATATTCCGATACCACTACAACGCGTTATTACCGATGGGGTGACGCAGGAGGATAGGATGTGCTCACTATTGGATGTGGGTCTAAGTACTTAGGCAGAGCAGATAGGCAAATCCGTTTGCTCAATGCTGAGGTGCGATGGGGAGCGAAGTTTAGTAGCGAAGTATCTGATTCCACGCTGCCAAGAAAAGCCTCTAGGGAGTGAAGTAGTGCCCGTACCGCAAACCGACACAGGTAGGTGAGGAGAGAATCCTAAGACCAGCGGAAGAATTGCAGTTAAGGAACTCGGCAAATTGACCCCGTAACTTCGGGAGAAGGGGTGCCTACGAGAGTAGGTCGCAGAGAATAGGCCCAAGCAACTGTTTAGCAAAAACACAGGTCTCTGCTAAAGCGAAAGCTGATGTATAGGGGCTGACGCCTGCCCGGTGCTGGAAGGTTAAGGGGATTGCTTAGCGCAAGCGAAGGCATGAACTTAAGCCCCAGTAAACGGCGGCCGTAACTATAA
>NZ_FMJL01000021.1 GCF_900095445.1 Clostridium sp. N3C | reverse complement strand
CACATTTAGTACAAATTACGATACATCCTCGGACAAGTTCCAGAATTATTATAAAGACCTCTCTCTTCGTGTAAAGAATCGGGAGATTGATATATTGATTGTTGTCAATATGTTCCTGACAGGCTTTGATGCAACAACCCTGAATACGCTATGGGTAGATAAAAACCTGAGACAGCATGGACTGATTCAGGCTTTTTCAAGAACTAACCGCATCTTAAACAGCGTTAAGACCTATGGTAATATCGTTTGCTTTAGAGATTTGAAAGAAGAAACAGATAAGGCTATTGCACTATTCGGTAATAAGGATGCAGGCGGTATTGTACTGCTAAAAACATTCGATGAATATTATAAGGGATATGATGAAAAAGGTGAACACAAGCCGGGCTATGCTGAACTGATTGCAACCCTTACAACACAGTATCCCCTTGGACAACCTATTCTCGGAGAAGAAGCGGAAAAAGACTTTATCAGGTTATATGGAGCAATACTCAGGCTCAGAAATATTCTTACTTCTTTCGATGACTTTGAAGGAAACGAGATTTTATCTGAAAGGGATTTTCAGGACTATCAGAGCATTTATATTGACCTGTATCAGGAATATAGAAAAGGTACTGATGGTGACAAAGAAACTATCAATGATGACATAGTTTTTGAGATTGAACTGGTCAAACAGATAGAGGTAAATATTGACTACATCCTTATGCTTGTAGCTAAATATCAACAATCCAACTGCAAGGATAAAACCATTCTTACGACCATTGATAAGGCTATCAATTCGAGTATTGAACTTCGAAGTAAGAAAGAACTTATCGAGCGTTTTATTGAGCAAGTCAATGTATCGACCAAAGTGGATGAGGATTGGCGAAAATTCCTCCATGAGCGTAAGGAAGCGGATATTTCAGCAATTATAGAAGAAGAAAAGTTAAAGCCTGAAGAAACCCGCCGATTCATCGACAATGCTTTCCGAGATGGGATACTTAAAACAACCGGTACAGCCATTGATAAAATCATGCCACCTGTATCTCGCTTTGGCGGAGGCAGAGCTGCGAAAAAACAAGGAATTATCGAAAAACTGATGATATTCTTTGAAAAGTATTTAGGTTTGATATAGATTAATATCAATCGCTAATTCAAAAAATAATATCTTTATAAAAAGACCAGTCACAATCAGGCATGAATGCTTGAAGTGACTGGTCTTTTTTGCCCCGCTTGAAGCTGTTCATTTAAGTTTTTCTTCAATCCCTAAGAGAACGCTTCTTTGGTCGAATTTTTTTATAATTATTAACTTTGATTATTCCCTTATTCTAATAATATTAGCTCCTAATTTTTGAAACTTTTTTTCTATTTCAACGTAGCCTCTATCAATGTGATATACATCCTGAATAGAAGTATTGCCTTCCGCTGCTAATCCGGCAAGGATTAAAGCTGCACCTGCTCGTAAATCTGTAGCCTTTACCTCCGCTCCAGTTAGCCGTGGCACTCCTTCAATTATAGCACTTCTTCCTTCTGTTTTTATATTTGCCCCCATCCTTTTTAATTCATTTACATGCATATAACGGTTTTCAAATATTGTTTCAGTTATAATACTGGTGCCATTAACAGTAGATAAAAGCACCATCATTTGTGCTTGCATATCAGTAGGAAAACCTGGATAAGGCATGGTTTTAATATCTACCGGGCGAAGTTCTTTATTACCGTCTATTATAATACTTCCTCCTTGATATTCCATAGAAAGTCCACATTCCGTAAGTTTTGCTATTACCGGCTTCATATGTTCCTCTAATATCCCATTAATTTTTAGTTTGCTTTTAGTAATGGCTGCTGCAACCATAAAAGTTCCTGCTTCTATCCTATCATAAATAGGCGTATGAGATGCTCCGTTCAAATTTTTTACTCCTGTTATATGAATTGTGTCTGTTCCAGCTCCTTGAATTTTTGCCCCCATAGAAATTAAAAAAGATGCCAGATCTATAATTTCTGGTTCAGCTGCTGCGTTTTCTATGGTAGTTTCCCCTTCAGCCATAACAGCTGACATCATAATATTTTCAGTAGCTCCTACTGATGGAAAATCCAAATATATTTGGCTTCCTACCAACTTATTAACATAAGCTTCTACATATCCATGTCCTAAATTAATTTTAGCTCCTAAGGCACTTAAACCTTTTAAATGTAAATCTATGGGCCTGCTACCAATATTGCAGCCACCTGGAAGAGAAATTTTAAACTTTCCAAACCTAGCTAACATAGGCCCCATAATAAGAAAAGATGCTCTCATCTTTTTTACTAATTCAGCGTCTGGTTCGCAAAGAGTTACTTCAGAAGTATCTATAGTTATAATATTGCTCTCTTTATCTATATCCACTTTAGCACTCAAGGATCTTAAAACGTCACATATAACTAATACGTCCTCTAACATAGGTGCATTTTTAATTTCACATTTTTCTCCGCATAATATACTTGCGGCAATAATAGGTAATACAGAATTTTTTGCTGAACTGATATTTACCTCGCCACTTAATTTACATCCACCTTTTACTACTATTTTCTCCATATTGTCCTCCATTATAAATTGCTAATAACTTGTGCTGATTACTGGTGTACCTATTATTATATAACTTCCAGATTCACAGCTTCGAACGGCACAATTTATATCAATTAAATGATTACCATTCTTCATGGAATTTCCTATTCCTATATAGCCTGTTATACTGTAACCTTTTTCTATATGAACACTTGATATATTATTAGCATCAAAAGCCTTTAAAACATATTCTATTTCTGCTTTAAGATTTGATATATTCTTTTCCGGACTTATAGCCTTTAAGTATTCATATCTAACTACTTTCCATACCTTCCTTTTTAGAAACTCGTCCATCTTGTTCTTCTTAGAAGCTATATTTTCCAAGTGCCCTTCTTCCACAAGCTCTACGATGATTTTACTATTCTCTTGGGAATATGCTATAAAACCTTTAACATTGCTATTATGAAATGCAATCTCCCTTTTTGACCCCTCTCCATCACTTACTTCCACATCTTCCTTATTAATTGATAGAAGATCAAATATCTCTTTAAAGCTTTCTTCTGGATTTCCACTTATGGTTAACTCATATCTTAAGCCAGATTCTATAATACTTCCATTAGTTTTTTTAAGAATGCTACCACTAATATCTTCAATGCTATCAGCTAACACTGTAACCTTACTTATATAAACTATTAAAAGTAGTAGATAAATTTGAATAACTATTTTTTTGCCCTTCATTTCTATTCCCCCTCTTATTCTTAGCTAAATTATTGCCAAAACCAGAGGGTTTATACACATATAGCAGTACTAAATATATTATTAATATATACTTTTTATTAAAAAGTGTGAAAAGCAAATAGGTAAGATCTTCAATAATATCAACTTTTACTAATGTCCTAATCTTTTATCCTTAACAGCAAAAAAGAATTCAGCATAGCTGAATCCTTTTTTTATTATATGATTACTTTATTATTGACCTCTGTTTACTTACAGTATTTATACTTCATTGTTTAGTTATTGTCTACACATTTACTATCTTCACAAAGCAAATCAACCTGACCCTTTTTTACTCTTAATATACCTGCAGAGGTAAAAAGCTTATGTTCCTTCCCTTCTAAATCCTCAAACTTTGTTACACTAGGTATTATAGTAGTTATCAAAGAGATATGATTTGGAAGCACTTCTAATATTCCCTCTTTATTAGTAACTTTAATACTTTTTATCTCTCCTTGATAAAATCTTCTATCTGCTGTAAGAATAGTTAGTTTCATCATATCTAACATTATCATCACTTCCCTACTAACCCATAAGGGTCTTTGCTTTTTCTTTTACGTCATCAATCCCACCTACAAATAGGAAAGCAGCCTCTGGAACATGATCCCATTTACCTTCTAATATTTCTTTAAAACCTCTTATAGTTTCTGATACAGGGACATATTTACCCTTTAATCCTGTAAATTGCTCTCCTACAGTAAAGGGCTGAGAGAGAAATCTTTGAATTCTTCGTGCTCTTGCCACCACTATTTTATCTTCCTCTGAAATCTCATCTATACCTAAAATAGCTATAATGTCTTGAAGTTCCTTATATCTTTCTAAGATATTTTTAACTTCACTAGCTACTCTGTAATGTTCCTCTCCTACCACTCTTGGATCTAAAATTCTAGAAGTGGACTCTAAAGGATCTACCGCTGGATATATACCTAATTCTACAATAGATCTAGATAATACTGTTGTAGCATCTAAATGAGCAAAGGTTGTAGCTGGAGCTGGATCTGTTAAGTCATCTGCTGGTACATATACCGCTTGTACTGATGTAATAGAACCATGTTTTGTAGATGTAATTCTCTCCTGAAGCGCTCCCATCTCCGTAGCTAAAGTTGGTTGATATCCAACAGCACTAGGTATTCTACCTAAAAGAGCAGATACTTCTGACCCCGCCTGAGTAAATCTATATATATTATCAATAAAAAGTAACACATCTTTACCCTTATCTCTGAAATATTCTGATATAGTAAGACCTGTTAGGGCCACTCTCATTCTTGCTCCTGGTGGTTCATTCATTTGCCCAAAGACAAGAGCAGTCTTGTTTATTACGCCGGACTCCTTCATTTCATAGTAAAGGTCATTACCTTCTCTAGTTCTCTCACCTACTCCTGTAAATACAGAAATACCTCC
>NZ_FMJL01000005.1 GCF_900095445.1 Clostridium sp. N3C | reverse complement strand
CTGTAAATCTCATGTGATGGTTATTTAGTGTACCCAAAATGAGCCTAACGGCTCGTGAGAAACAACAACAATAATAAAATTAAAGTTAAAAAATGAAAATGGCAAGGTTATTGAAAGAATTTCAACAACTTGCCGAATTCAAGTTTATATAATTCATAAAACTTTCTATAAACCTCTGCTCATCTAAAGAATATTTGAGAATTTTATTTAATTTCTTAAGATATTTTGTCTCACTCCAACTTTTGTGTTTTATATATCTTTTTTTACCTAACTTCCAAAAGCGATAAGGAAATATTAATAAGGAAAGGATTAGCTCTAAGTCTTCTACAGTAACGGTTTTGAATAAAGAATAATGTTCTATTAGAATTTTAGCTTTGCTAAAATCCCAATGGTATTCACTTTTAGACATTAATCTTCTTATAAAATTTCCTAAATCCATAATCTGTAGATCTATTATTACTGAATCTAAATCAATTAGATAATACTGATTTCCCTTTTTTATGATATTTTGGTAGTAGAAGCTATTATGACATATAGATTTTTGATTATTGGCTTCTTTAGAGAGCTTATAATAATTAGAGCTATTTAAAAAAGTTAAAGCAGTTAAGCCCCTATGATAATACATATCAATGTAATCATAGTATAAATTATCAAACTGAGTTCTTATAACTTTTCTATTTATATAACTTTTAAACTTTTCAAGGTCTAATACGTTACTGTAAAAAATTTTAGGCCAGTTTTTCAAATTATTTTTCAGTTTAATATTAGAAAGATCTATGGAAGCTACAGCATTATGAAATTTTGCTAATAGTTCCACACATCCTATAGCTTCATTTATATCACTAACATTGCACTCAGTACCGTCAATCCAACTGGTAACATAATAAATATGTTTACCATATTCTACATAGTACTTACCACGGTAAGTTCTAAAGTAAGTTGCAGTATTATAGAAATTGTTTTTTTTAAGATTCTCCACAAGATAATACCCATTTTGGGCTTTACGTCTTCCATTTTTTGCTCTTTTTACGCAAAGTGTACCCTTATCACTTTCTACTTTATAAACACTTCTAACCTTTGATATGTTATGTATATTAATATCATAATGATGTAGTACTATTTCAATTATGTTCCTTTCTTTATCCGTTACTCTATCACTATGATAATTCTTTACGGACATAAAAATCCTCCTAAAGATTTTTGTGTTACTCTATTATATTAGAAGCTAATTGAAATAAGTACTTAAAAATTGTAATCAATATGGAAAAGTAAAAGAAGCGTGCATAAGGTTTTGAGTTTAAACTTAATTAGTTATCTATTCAAAACCTAAGTAGCCACGCCTCTTAATATTAATCTACAGCTTTTATACTTAATCCAATTTTTCTATTTTCAATGTCTACATCAATTATTTTAGCTTTCACTTCTTGACCTATAGTTAAAGCATCAGCAGGTGTATTTATTCTTTTATGACTTATTTCTGATATATGAACTAATGCATCAATTCCAGGCTCAAGTTCAACAAAGGCACCAAAGCTAGCAAATCTTACTACTTTGCCAAGAACAACAGAATCAACAGGGTATTTTAACTCTACATTGTTCCATGGATCCTCTTGAAGAGCCTTTATGCTTAAAGAAAGTTTCTCACTTTCTTTATCTAAATCAATAATTTTAACAGTAACTTTATCTCCAACTTTTACTATGCTAGAAGGCTTAGTTACTCTAGCCCAGGACATTTCAGATACATGTAGTAGACCATCTATTCCTTTAACCTCTACAAAAGCACCGAAGGAAGTTAATCTTTTAACTTCGCCCTCAACTACCATACCTTTTTCAAAGCTTGCCCAAGCCTCTTCTTCTATACGTGCTTTTTCAGCTTTTAATAACTCTCTTCTGGAGCCTACAATTCTTACATTTCTCTTAGAATTATCATATTCTATTATTTGTACTTTTAAAATCTTTCCAACATAAGAGCTTAAATCACTAACAGCATGTAATTCAATATGGGAAGCTGGAATAAAGATTCTAACCCCTTTATACATTGCTACTAAGCCGCCTTTTACAGCTTCCTTTACAGTAACTTCAACAACTGAATTATTTTTATGAGCTTCTTTAATGTAATGATAAGCACTTTCTCTTTCTAATTCAATTGTAGATAGCACTACATAACCATCTTCATTTTTTCTGCTTATTACTTTTGCTTCTATATGATCTCCTACAGAAAAAATATCCTTTAAATTTGCATTTTCATCAAAGGTAGCTTCCTTTAAAGGTAATATAGCATCTGCCTTATATCCAATATTTAAAAAGGCTTCTTTTTCTTTTAAGGAAATAATCTCCCCTTCTACTACTTGGCCTACATACAACTGTTTGTCATGTTCATCCATATAGGCTAGTTGTTCATTAAAATCATTTTTGTTTTCATCCATCATTTAAATATTGCCTCCTTTATTATGTAATCAGGTGTATATTAGCCTGATATAATTCTTTTTAACTTTAGTTTAAGGTATGCCTTTATTATGCATGATTTTTACCAATTATCATAAATAATAACAATAGGCCTCAACCTTATTATTTATAGAATTTTCATCAATTTTATAAACTATTCAATCCAAGTTGAACTTGTTTAGAAATAAGATCTACAACTTCATCTATACTTAGTGAAGTTGAATCTATTTCTATAGCATCTTCAGCCTTTCTTAAAGGATTTACTTCTCTATGCATATCCTTATAATCTCTATCAATTATATCCTTAAGAATTTCCTCGTAGCTTGCTTCTATACCTTTTGCTGTAAGCTCTCTATATCTTCTATTAGCTCTTTCTTCTGGGCTAGCAGTTAGATAGAATTTAAAGGCTGCATTTTTTAATACAACGGTACCTATATCTCTTCCATCCATAATTACATCAAATTTATTAGATAAATTTCTTTGTAATTCAACCAATCTTTCTCTAACTTCTGGTATAGCTGCATAGGAGGCTACTGACTTATTTATTTCTTGAGTGGTTAATTTAGATGTTAGATCCTCGCCGTTAATAAATATGTTATTGTTTTCAAAATACATCTCAATATTATCTATCAATTTTATTAAGCCTTCTACATCCGCAGGTGCTATGTTTTTTTCTAGGGCTTTAAATGTTATTGCTCGATACATTAATCCAGTGTTAATGTACATTATACCTAGTTTATTTGCAATTTTTTTTGCAATAGTACTTTTACCTGCTCCAGCGGGACCATCTATAGCTATGGAAATTCTCATAAAAATCCACCTTTCTTTTGCTCCAATAATATTTATATAGTTATTCTATAAGAAAAGACAAAATCCTTTAAAATTAATGGTTTTCTTCATCATTAATGGATTTTCCAGCCAAGTAACCAGTGGAAAATGCAATTTGAATATTATATCCACCTGTATAGGCATCTACATCAATGACCTCACCAGCAAAGTATAAATTATCTATAATTTTCGAAGCCATTGTAGAAGGGTTAATTTCTTTTGTATCTACTCCCCCAGCAGTTACAATTGCTTCTTCTATTGGCCTTAATCCTTCAATTTCTAACTTAAAATTTTTAATGACATGGGCTAGTTTTTTTCGTTCATGCTTTGTTATTGAATGTACTTTTTTATCCAAAGGTATTTCTGCGGATAAAATCATTCTATGTATAATTTTTTGTGGTAAAAGTTCATTCAATGCATTTTTTATCTCTTTATTTATAAAACTTTGAAAATCCCGTTGTATTCTTTTGTCTAGCTCTTCCTCTGTCAATGCAGGCTTTAAATCTATGTAGGCATATTGTTTACATTTTGTATTTACTTTTCTGCTACCACTTAAAACAATAGGTCCTGATAAGCCATAATGGGTAAACAACATTTCTCCAAATTCCCTAAAAATACAACGATTATTTTCATAGATTTTAAATTCAACATTTTTTAATGAAAGTCCTTGTAGTTCTCTTATCCATTCCTCTTTAACAACTATAGGCACTAATGAGGGTTTTATAGGAATTATATTATGACCTAAGGATTGTGCAAATTTATAGCCATCACCGGTAGATCCGGTTAAAGGATAGGATTTGCCACCAGTGCATATTACGAAGTAATCTCCCCTTATTTTATCACCATTCTCTAATAGAACATAATCAATTTTATTACCTTCCTTATGAACCTTAACCACTTTAGAATTTAATCTAATGTCCACTTCATTTTTCTTAAGCGCAGATTCTAAAGCACTTATTATATCAGAAGACTTGTCAGAATTAGGAAAAACCCTATCCCCTCTTTCTACTTTTAATTTAACTCCTTGTTTATGAAAAAAATCCATAGTATTTTCGTTGGTAAATGTGTATAAGGCACTGTAAAGAAAGTTAGCGTTTCCTGGTATATAGTTAAAAAAATCCCCTATATCCTTTGCGTTAGTTACATTACATCTGCCCTTTCCTGTTATAAATAATTTTTTACCTAGCTTAGCATTTGATTCTAATAGTATAACTTTAGTAGATTTGGAGGCCTCAATTGCTGCCATCATTCCAGCTGGACCACCGCCTATTACCACTGTAGTTTTCAATATATCACCTCGTAACTAATTCAGTCAGTATATAAAATCATCTGATCAATTTTAAAAGTATTAATAAAAAAGACCTATGTAGGCCTTTTTCTAATCTTTATTTTTATAGGTATATACATTATAGTTTTCCCATAAGCCTTCTAAATCAGTAAAAATAGAAGATATCTTTTCCTTTTCTCTTAAACCTACCGCCATGATTAAGGCATTAATAATACTTAATGGTGCAACTAAAGAATCAACAAAGGAGGCCATATTACTTTGAGCAATTAAAGTATAATCAGCCTTACTAGCTAATGGTGATAATAGGCCATCAGTAATAGCTACCACTTTTGCTTTTCTATCTTGCGCAAAGGCCAAAGCCTCTATTGTTCGATTTGCGTACCTTGGAAATCCTATACCAATAACCAAATCTTCGCTAGATAAATTAAGCATTTGCTCAAAAATATCACTCATTCCATAGCCTACTACTTTAACATTATCCAATATTAGATTTAAATAAAATCCAAGAAATTCAGCTAGAGCAGTTGAGCTTCTCAAACCTATAATATATATTTTCTTAGCTTCAAAAATATTTTTTATAACTTCTTCAAAAACTCTATAATCAATTTTTTCTAAAGTTGCTCTTAAGTTTTCAATATCTGACTTTATAACGTCCTTCAGAGCATTTCCGTCACTAATTAAATCATTTGAAAGTTCAATCCTCTGAACAGTAGTAAGTCGATTTTTTATGATCTCCTGAAGAGCTTTCTGAAGAGCTGGATAACCACTATAACCTAATTCATTGGCAAATCTAACTACCGTAGACTCACTAACCCCTACACTTGTTCCAAGTTTCGCTGCAGTGAGAAAAGCAGCTTTGTCATAATGTTTTAATATATATTCTGCAATTAACTTTTGACCTTTACTTAATCTTGAAAATTTAGTTTGTATTAATTTCATTAAATCTTGCTTATCATTATCCAACAATCAAAATCCACTCCCAATAAAGAACAATTACAAGACCAACATCATTTTAACACCATTTAAAAACATGTGCAAGATTCAACTTAAAATCCTTCATTTTTTTCAATTATTAATAATTCAGGAGGATTATTTTGCCTATTAATAAACTGACTGTATAATACTGCAAATTTATTTTTAGGTAGTTTTCTGCAATAATCTATTATATATTCTTTTTCTAACTTTCCCGCAGGGTGTCCTGGATATATAGCTATTGTAAGTATGCCCTGTGGATTTAGTAGTAAAAGTGTCTTTTCAATGCTTTTGAGAGTACTTTCATAGTTTGTAGTTATTTCTTTATTTCCTCCCGGTAGAAAGCCTAAATTATATATGGCACAATCTAGCCCCTTATTTATGTATTTATCAAGATTTTCGTGAGAATCATTTATAAGTGTAACATTTTTATTAGCCTTATTTTTATAATTTAAAACACACTGCTCTTGAATATCAAAGGCATAAACAGTATTGAAAAGTGAGGATAAAAAATCTGTATCATAGCCATTACCTAGAGTTGCATCCAAAGCAGTATCGAAATTTACACAATGATTTTTTATTACACTATGAGCTATATTACTAACATCACTAATGAATTTAAACATGTTATCACCTTAATTACAAATTTTTTAAGTACTTAATTTCTTTTTCTGATAAGTATCTCCATTTACCAATGGCTAGTCCTTCTAATTTTATATCTCCTATCTTTATTCTTTTTAACTGTATTACTGGATTACCAATTTTCTCACACATTCTTCTTATTTGTCTATTTTTGCCTTCATGAATAGTGATTTCTACTTCCGATGAATTTTCGAACTTTTTTAGTATTCTAATTTTAGCCGGTGCCGTTATATATCCACCTATATCAATGCCCTTGCTAAACAACTCAATTTTCTTATCTGTTAAATGACCTTTGATTAAAGCTATATAAACTTTATTTATAGATTGTCTAGGATGGATTACCTTATTATATACCTCTCCATCATTTGTTAATAATAAAAGTCCAGAGGTATTATAATCTAATCTTCCAATAGGATAAATTCTTTCCTCAACCTTTACTAGATCTAAAACGGTCTTTCGATTCTTCTCATCTTTAACTGTTGTTACATAACCTACCGGCTTATTTAAAGCAATATAAATTTTTCTTTCTTCTGGTTTAATTAGTACACCATCAACTTCTACCTTATCCATAGAAGGATTTACCTTAGTACCTAATTCTTTTACAATTTGATTATTAACTTTTACTTTTCCATCTAAAATAAGTTCTTCACACTTTCTTCGTGAAGCAACGCCACAATGAGCCATATACTTTTGCAGTCTTTCTTCCATTATAAATCACCATAATTTCTTTATAATTTAAAATACAATTTAAATTATATTACTTAATGTGTAAAAATCAAAGATTTTTAACATAATACACAGCCTTTTTGCTTTTAGCAATTACTTAGTTAAATTCCCACCCAAACTATAACATAATAAATTGGATAAATTAAAAAATATAGATGGAGGTGTTAATGATGAAGAAAAAAATAGTTTATCTTTCAATCTTATTTTTATCACTTTTTTCTACTAGTGTTACAGCTCAACCTGTAACTTATACAGTAAAGCAAGGAGATTCCATGTGGAAAATCGCATCAAAATACGAAGTAGGTGTTAGTGAAATTATTGCTTCAAACCCAAATGTTAAAAATGCTTCTTTAATTTATCCTGGTCAAAAATTAACAATACCTACCATTGATGACATTAAAGCTAAGGAAGCAGAAGTAGTTAGGCTAGTAAACATAGAAAGAACTAAAAGAGGGCTTCAACCGGTAACTAATAATTGGCAGTTAGCTAGAGTGGCAAGATATAAATCACAGGACATGATTAACAAAAATTATTTTTCGCATAATTCACCAACCTATGGATCACCCTTTAATATGATGGAATCCTTTGGTATAAGGTTTTCCGCCGCTGGTGAAAATATAGCTTCAGGACAAAAAACTCCTGCAGAAGTTGTAGCTGCCTGGATGAATTCTCCAGGACACAGAGCTAATATATTAAGTCCTACTTATAATCAACTAGGTGTAGGTTTAGCTATTAGCAAATCTGGTAAGTACTACTGGACTCAGATGTTTATAAAAACAATGTAAATAAAAATAACAGGGTAAGATTTCCCTGTTATTCAATTACATTTTTTATAGCATCCAAAGCTAATACATAACTATTAAGTCCAAACCCGCTTATTATTCCTACTGAAGCTGCAGCAGTTACAGATTTACTTCTAAATTCATCTCTAGCATGTATGTTGCTAATATGAACTTCTACCGAAGGAATCATAACAGATTTTAAGGCATCGTATATGGCATAACTATAATGGGTATAAGCTCCTGGATTAATGATTATTCCTTGATATTTATTGTAGGCACCGTGTATATAGTCAATTATATGACCTTCACTGTTGCTTTGAACTATATCAACGGATAAATTTCTCTTTTTAGCCTCTTCTTGAATTAGAGAGCACAAGTATTCATAATCTTTATCCCCATAAATATTTTTTTCCCTTATTCCAATAAAATTTATGTTAGGACCATTTATAACTAATATTTTCAAATTAACCCCATCTCCTTACATTGGATTAATATCTTGTCTACAGTTTTTTCTAAGCTATCTACATTTTCTACTTCTATGTCACAATAACTTTTATATAAGTTTATACGTTCCTTATATAAAGTCCATACCGATTCTCTCTTATTTTTTAATAATGGTCTAGTTGAAATTTTTATGTCTTTAATTATTAACTCAGGAGGGCGATTAATAAAAAATATTACCCCATTTTCTTTTAAATGCTTTATGTTCTTTTCTCTTTTTATAACTCCGCCACCGGTAGATATTATAATATTTTCCCTACTTGCAATCTTCTTAATAATATCACTTTCTATTTCTCTAAAATAATCCTCTCCTACAAGAAATAAATCTGAAATTTTTTTACCACTACTTTCTTCTATAAATGCATCAGTATCTACAAATTCTTTTTTTGATTTCATTGCCAACTTTTTGCCTATGGTTGTTTTTCCACTGCCAGGCATACCTATTAATACTATATTAGTTTTACCTAGTATCATATCAATTATAAACCCCTTTGCACCAATTCCATGTAGATTTTATCTATAATTCCTTCTTTAACTTCTATATTATTCCAAATAGCTTCCGCCCAAACTGCCTGACTTACCAGCATAAGAAGTCCATTACTATGTTTTATATTATATTCCTTAGCGTAAGATAATAATTTACTTTCTAGAGGATTATAAATTAGATCAAAGATAAATTTAAATCCTTTTACAACTTCTTTATCAACGGGACAGTGATCTACCTGTGGATGCATACCTACAGGAGTACAGTTCACTAAGATCTCCTTAGATTTAATAGAGTTTAATTCTTCGTATTGTATTATATTGTGCTTATTACATTTTTTATTATTTATTTTATTCTTATTCCTAACAACAACGGTTATGTCCTTGCAACCTTTATCTTCAAGATATTGAATAACTGCTGCAGAGGCACCTCCGCTACCTAAAACAACAGCACTGGAATTCTCTATGGAAACATTGAATTTTTTAAAGGTCATATCAATTCCGTTATAGTCTGTATTATATCCCCTAATTTCACCTTTTTCTATAAAAACAGTATTAACGGCACCAATAGCCTTTGCCTCTGGACTTATATAAGTCAAATACTCCATTATATCAATCTTATAAGGAATTGTAATATTAAAGCCTCTTAAACTAGTATCCTTTACGAAATCTTGTAACTCTTCTCTTTGTAGCTCGTAAAGGTCATATTTTCCCTCAACACCATAATGTTCTAATATTAACTCATGTATTTTGGGAGATATACTATGACCTAATTTTTCGCCTATTAAACCAAATAAATTCATCCTAGAAACCTCGCTTATACTATAGTTTAGATTGAAGCTTTTTGCTTTCTTCCATAATTGCTTTTAATATTTCTGATATATATGGTCTATAATCATGTATTTCTACAAGACTTAAGTTCTTTTCAAGTACTTCCTTTTCTCTTTCTATATTTAAAACTTCCATATTTCTTTCTTTTTTATATTGTCCTATTTTCTTTGAAAGTTCTAATCTCTTTTCTAGGAGCTGTACTAATTCTTTATCAATTAAATCAATTTCATTTCTGTATTCCTTTAATTCAGTCATATTTATTCTCCTTTAACTCTAATCTTTTAGTGAACTGTAATTTTTCCACCCAAACTCTTAAAGTCCTCATAAAAATTAGGATAGGATTTTTCTATTGCCATATAATCTTCTATTATTACAGGATTTTCACAAACTAAAGAAGCAATAGTCATGGACATAGCTATACGATGATCATTCCAAGATTTCACCTTTCCACCTTTTAGTCTTTCAACACCATTTATAATTAATGAATCTTCTTTTTCTATAACATTTGCTCCCAAGGCATTTAATTCAGTAGTTACAGCATGAAGTCTATCACATTCTTTTATCCTTAACCGTGAAGCGTTATATATAATAGTTTGTCCCTGACTCACTGATGCTAATACTGCCAATATTGGCACCAAATCTGGCACCTGTGAAGCATCTATGTTTGTAGATCTTAATTTAGATTCAATTGCTTTAGCTCCTTGATCATCTTCTATTATATTACCGCCCATTCTTCTAGCTATATTTATAAATTCTTTATCTCCCTGAAGTGAATCCTTTTTTAGATTAGTGCATTGTACCTGCCCCTTTAGTAAACCTGCTGCTAAAAAGAAGGCAGCCTGGGAGTAATCTCCTTCCACTATATAATCTTTAGCGCTGTATTTTTGCCCACCTCTTATAGAGAACTTTTCATAATTATAATTATCTATATTTACCCCAAAGTCCTTTAATACATCTATAGTTAAGTCTACGTAAGGACATGATTCTAATTTTCCTGTTACTATTATGTTAGAATCTCCATTAAGAAGAGGAAGGGCAAACATTAAACCACTTATAAACTGTGAGCTAACATTTCCTTCAATATGAAAATCTCCTGGCTTTAACAGGCCCTTTACCTCTAGAGGAAGCATGCCATTGTTGTTTTTATAATAGATGCCCTGTTCCTTCATAATATTATAAAATGGTGTTAAGGGTCTTTCTACTAACTTTCCTCTTCCTGTAAAGGTTACAGTTTCTTCCTGCAACAGTGCTACAGGTATTAGAAATCTTAATGTAGATCCACTCTCATTACAAAACAATTCAGAAGCTGAATATTTAACTTTATTAGTTCCTTTTACATGAATTTCTTTTTCACCTATATCAATGGTAGCACCTAATGCCTCTAAAACTCCAGCAGTAGCTTTAATGTCCTTTGATAAATTAATATTTCTTATTACACTTTTTCCTTCTGCTAATGCAGCACATATTAGTGCCCTGTGGCCAATACTTTTTGAAGAAGGTGTATTTACTTTTCCTGCTAGTTTGCAATTATTTTTTATTTCCATGTAATTCATATTAAATTTTCATCCTCTCCTAAAAACTCCGCTACATGGCCTAACTTGACCTTTTTAATATATCCTTCACCTATATCTTTTATGAGAATAAAATTCAGTCCTTCATCTAATACCTTTTTATCTTTATTAATGATATTAAGCAACTCATTTATGTGTACAGGAAGCTTATAGGGTAGATTATATTGTATTAAAATTTCCTTAATTTTTTCACTGCAACCTTCCTTAGTTAAAGCTAACTTTTCACCTATCTTACTAATAGAGTACATACCCATTGCTACCGCTTCACCGTGGGTATAGGTTTTATAATCATAATAAGCCTCAATGCCATGTCCTAAGGTATGACCGAAATTTAGTAGCATTCTTTCGCCAGTATCTTTCTCGTCTTTTTCTACAATTTCTTTCTTAATGTTACAACAAGTATAAATAATATATTCAATATGTTCCATAATTTCAGCTTTACTTTTATATTTTAATAGGTTATTGAAAAGCTCTGTATCTTTTATAAGACCATATTTTATTACTTCTGCCATGCCATCATAGAAAAATCTATCATCTAGGCTCAATAAAACCTGTGGATCAATAATTACAGCGTAGGGATGATAAAAATTACCTATTAAATTCTTTCCTCGCTCTAAGTTGACAGCAACCTTTCCACCTATACTACTATCTACTTGAGCTATTACTGAAGTTGGAATTTGAATATATTTAATTCCTCTTAAAAAGGTAGCTGCGGCAAAACCGGTTATATCACCAACTACACCCCCTCCTAAAGCTATTAACAAGCTATCTCTATTTACTGAAAAGTCTAACAATTTATTATAGATATATACTAAGGAATTAATATTTTTCGTTTCCTCACCGGGCTCCAGGATAATAAAGTTTACTTCAAATCCATTGCTTGATAAGTTATTCTCAACTATTTTACCATAATAGCTATAAACATTTTTATCTGTAATAACTACAACCTTTTTTGTGTTGAATAATTGACTAATTATATCTGCTACCTTATTTAATAATCCATCTTCAATATATATGTTGTATTGATGTTGTGATAAGTTTAATTGAATATTCTGCATTACTCCAACTCCTTTCTTCTATTACTTGCAAGATTAAATTCTTGTAAAAGTTTTTCATCATCACCATTTAAAATTGCATATTTTAGTTCCATTAAATTATTTATAAAACAATCAAGTATATTCACAACATTGTCCTTATTAGTTTTAATTAATTCTAACCAAAGATTACGATTTAAAGATGCCACTCTAGTAGCATCTTTAAAACTTCCACCAATTAAACTTTTTAAATGTTTTTCTGGAGTAAAGCAATTGATCAAAGATACTGCTAATATGTGTGGGAGATGACTTGTATAGGCGATTATTCTATCATGATCTTCCGCTGATATTAAAATAGGTTTTTTACAGCCTAAAGCAATAATTAATTTTTCAATGAACGCTAAAGTTTCTTTTTTATTACGGCTTGTAGGAGTAAGAAAGTAATTTGCATTTTCAAAAATAGACCCATCTGCATTATCAAAACCAGAAAGCTCTTTTCCAGCCATGGGATGTCCTCCCACAAATTCCACATCATTTCTTAATATTTCATTCACCTTTGAAATCACATTAGCTTTTAATCCGCAAATATCAGTTATAATAGAACCTGGCTTAAAGTATTCCATATTTTCTTCTATAAATTTTATGGTGTCTTTAGGGTATAGAGCCATTATAATTAGATCACTTTCAGATAAGATATATTTTAATTCTAAACCAGAAAAATCAATTACTTTTGCCTCTTCTGCTTTTTTTATAGTAAGAGGATCCTTATCGATAGCCCATAGTCGTTTTGGATTCATTTTTCTTAAAGCCTTTGCATAGGAGCCACCAATAAGTCCCAATCCCACTATAGTAATATTAAAGCCGCCCAAATCCATACTATTATTCCTGAATTTCCTTATTTACAATTTTCGCCAAATCTCTAATTGAATCCATCAAAGCAGCAAATTTTTCTGGTTTAATTGATTGCTCTCCATCACTGAGGGCATTAGAAGGATCATGATGCACTTCCACAGCAATACCGTCAGCACCAACTGCTATAGCGGCCCTTGATAAAGGCTCTACCATCCACCATTTTCCACTGGCATGGCTTGGATCTATAATTACAGGTAAGTGGCTAAGTTTTTTGATAGCCAGTACAGCACTTATATCTAAAGTATTTCTTGTATAGGTTTCGAAAGTTCTGATTCCTCTTTCACATAATATTACTTTTTCATTACCTTCTGCCATAATATATTCCGCTGACATTAATAATTCTTCAATAGTGGCACTTAAACCTCTCTTTAACAATACAGGCTTGTCTGTTTTCCCCACCTCTTTAAGAAGATCAAAGTTCTGCATATTTCTTGCACCTATTTGTATAACATCAACATAAGGTAAGGCGGATTCTATTTGATTTGGAGCCATAATTTCTGTTACTACTGGTAGTCCAGTTATATTGCTAGCTTCCTTAAGAAGCTTAAGTCCTTCTTCTTTTAAACCCTGAAAGCTGTAAGGTGAAGTTCTTGGTTTATATGCGCCTCCACGAAGAAAAGTAGCTCCTGATTCTTTAACAGCTTTAGCAATGGTTAAAAGTTGTTCTTCGCTTTCAACAGAACATGGACCAGCTATTACAGCAAGTTTATTTCCACCTATTGTTTTACCTTTAACATCAATGATTGTATCTAATGGATTAAACATTCTACTAGCTCTTTTGTAAGGACTTTGCACTCTCATTACCTTTTCTACGCAATTTTCCAACTCAAATACACCTGCATCTATGGCACTAGTATCACCTACTGCACCAATAATATAACAACTGTCTCCTTCACTTATATGAACGATACACCCCAATTTCTCAACCTTATTTTTAATTCTGTTTATATCATCCTTTGTAGCATCTTTTTTCATAATTATTACCATGTTAAATACCCCTCCTTTTTATAATAAAAAAAGACTCTAATGAGTCTTTAAAAAATGTATGAAGGACCCATTTTATCTAAAAACTATGAAATTTTATGCAGCAAAAGTAACCAAAGTTATAATAATAGCTTTGGCTTAAATAATATATAAAGTTTACTTGTTGCTGTTTAGTCATAGTTTTCATATAACATCCCTCATGTTTCTATTAACCTTATAAATTTTGTATAATTATACCACTATACAATTAAATATGCAATACAAATTATGTTAAAATATGCTTTATTTATTTTCAAATTATAATATTTTTATACCAAAATATGAAACTTCTATAATTTATGTGAAAGAGCTTAAAAAAAACAGGCCCGGAAGCCTGTTTCTTAAATATTAAATGCAAATTTAATTATAAATAGAATTGCTAATACAGCCATTATTGGATGTATATCTTTAAATTTGCCTTTTGCAACCTTAACAATTACGTAGAATATAAAGCCGGAAGCTATACCATCAGCAATACTGTAAGCAAAAGGCATCATAGTAATTGTTAAGAAAGCAGGTGCTGCCTCTTCAAAATCATCAAAGTTGATTTTTGTAATAGAGCTCATCATAAGCACTCCAACAACTATTAAAGCTGGTGCAGTAGCTTGGCTTGGTACTAAACCTACTACTGGTGCTAAAAATAATGTTAGTAAAAAGCATATAGCAGTTACTACAGAAGTTAAACCAGTTCTTCCTCCAACACTGATACCAGCAGAACTTTCTACATAAGTAGTTACATTGCTTGTTCCAAGTAATGCACCAATGGAAGTTGCAGTAGCATCAGCAAAAAGTGCCTTATCTATCTTTCTAGAGAAGCGTCCATTTCCCTTTGGAGGATCATTTTTTTCGTCGAACATACCTGTCTTTGCACTTGCACCTATGAAGGTTCCTATACTGTCGAAAGTATCAACAAAGCTGAAGGAAACTATAATTGCAATTATAGATGTAATTCCTAAATTGCTTGCAAATAAACCTTTAAGATCTAATTGTAATAAAGTTGACTTTAAGCTTGGAGGAGTAGATACAAAAGAAGATAAACTCCAAGTTTCAGGTAAACTTACAGGAAAGTCAATTCCAAGTACTGTTTTCCCAAGAATTCCAATTACTGTAGTGGATAATATACCAATTAATATTGCTCCAGTAACATTTTTTACTACCAATACTACTGTAATAACTAATCCGATTATTGCTAAGAATGGGCCTGGTTGGCTTAAATCTCCAAGTTTTATGAAGGCTCCACCTTGTTCTATTATTCCACCATTAATCAAACCTATAATCGTTATGAAAAGTCCAATACCTGCTCCAATAGCATTTTGCAGTGATTCTGGTATAGCATTTATAATCATAGTTCTAACTTTTGTAGCTGTAATCAAAATATTAATAAGTCCGCATATGAAAACACAAGCTAACCCTTGTTGCCATGTTAAATTATTTGCAATTACAACAGAATAAGTGAAGAAAGTATTAAGTCCCATACCTGCTGCTTGTGCAAAAGGAACATTGGCTACAAAGGCCATTATAAGTGTACCGATAACTGCTGATATAATGGTAGCTACAAATACAGCACCCTTATCCATACCTGCTTCCGCTAAGGTTTGTGGATTAACGAAAATAATATAGGCCATTGTTACAAATGTAGTAATACCTGCTATTATTTCCGTTTTGACAGTGGTATTATTTTCTTCCAATTTGAAAAAGTTACTCATTTGTTATCCCCCTCTATTAAAAATAAGCACATAATCCTATAAGTGGAATTATGTGCTTTTAATCAAGTTGACATAATAGACATATAGTCTATTAACTTAATAAAAACAGCATATTCACTCATAGTAAAGCAATTTAAGGTTGCTTTGTAGAAACTTTCGAACCGTATTTTCGAAAATATATGAGCTTTAAATTTTACCTAAAATTCGAGAATATTCTCTTGATGACTTTATATTATCAAAATCAAGTAAGATTGTCAATTCATTTGTATATGTCAAAACAATATTTTTTTATTTTATTTTAATGTTCGTTATTTCTGTATATCTAGTTTTTAATCACTAAAATGTATATACTATCTATATATATTTTTATTATAGTTAGGGAGGTATCTTATGGTAATTGCTACTGCTAAAATTAATTTAAGAGCAGACTGGTGTCATTCTTTAAAAGAAAAGAGGATGGTAGTTAATAAGATTATTGATAAGGTTTCTGGTAAATTTAACGTTTCAATAAGTGAAGTTGAAGATTTAGATCTACATAATTCAATAGTTTTGGGAATAGCTAATGTTAGTAATTCCTCTGCTCATGGTGATAGTGTTATCCAAAAAGTAATAAATTATATAGAAAATATCACAGAAGCATATATAACTAATATAGAAACAGAAATACTATAGAGAATTTGACTTCCCTATAGTATTTCTGAAAAGCTTAATTGCTCCATATTTTCACAACTGTTTTTAGCAAAATACTGACTATAATGTTTTTCAAGAATTAAAGCTTTGTCAATCTTACTTATAGTTGTATCTAACCAGTAATTTATCATTTCCTTCTTTATAATTAAAGGCATTCTTGGATGTATGTTTCTAATATCCTCTGCCGCCGGTACAGTTAATATAACTACAGCCTCATATAGATTATTATTTATGTCTTTGAAATTGCCATAAATGCCAGCTAAAGATATGAAGTCATTACCCTTAACTGATATCTCTATTTTTTCTTTAACTTTTCCCTTCTGCTGCCATTCAAAATATGAACTAGCAGGAATTATGCATCTTTTATATTCTAAAAGCCCTTTGAATAAAGGCTTTTCTTCTACAGTCTCAAATCTAGCATTTATTATATTTTTATTCAAATACTTTATTCCCCAAAAAGTGTTTTTTAGTAGAGTTTCGCCTTTTTTCATTAAAATAATAGGAATATTAGTACCAGGAAATTTTTCACCGGTTTCTATACTATCAAGGATCTTTTCTTTTATATTATAACTTTTAACTACTTCATCTATTTCCATTGCTAGCAAATATCTGCCACACATATCATCCACTCCTTATTATTATTGAAACGCATTTATAGTTTCTATTACTAATTTTAATTTTAAAACCATTATTTATGATTATAACATTAATTTTCAATGAATTTATAACTCCTATCATGACAAACTAATAATGAACAGTTTAAGGAGGTGCATAATAATGAATGAAAGACAAAAAGAAGAACAGGCTAATAGAGTTGATCAGTTAATAAATTTAGTTGAAAAACATACTAGAACTGAAAGACACTTAGAGCAACACAGTGATATATCTGATCCTGGTAACTTAGAAAATGCAGAGGAAGTTCAAAGAAAAAGAGAGGAAGAAATTGATAATTTGAAAAATATCATAGCTTATGGAGATAATGATACTAATGAAGTAGAAAACTTGAAAAGAAACATAGAATACACTGAGGGATATTTGGAGCACAATAAGGACCATATGGACAGCGAGACCTTAGAAAATACTATAGAAAAGCAAAGACACAGGAAAGAACAGTTAGATAATTTAACATAAATAATAAGCTCGGTTATGCCGAGCTTTCGTTGTTAATAAGATTTTTTTCTAGAAAGTTGTTGAAGAGCCTTTGATATATAATGAATATCTTCTTTAGTATTAAATAAACCGAAGCTAAAACGTATAGTACCTTCAGGAAAGGTTCCCATAGTTTTATGAGCTAAGGGAGAACAATGAATACCGGTTCTGGTCATTATACCAAATTCCTTATCTAATAAGTACCCTGCTTCGGCACTGTTTAAATTATCAATAGTTATAGAAAATACAGCAACCCTATCTTGTAGAGAATTTATTCCATGAAGAGTAACACCATCAATATTTAGAACATTCTCTAAAAATAACTTACTTAATTCCTGTTCATGTTCCCATATAGCCTTTAAACCAATCTCTTTAATGTATTTTATCCCGGCGTTTAATCCATAAATTCCTGGAATATTTAAAGTACCACTTTCAAATTTGTCCGGCATTATTTCTGGCTGAAATTCCTGTTCTGAAAAGCTTCCAGTACCTCCTTCTCTAAAGGGATTAACTAATGGAGCAAAATCTTCCCTAAAAAGGATTCCTCCAGTGCCTTGAGGTCCTAGTAATCCCTTATGACCGGTAAAAGGTAAAGCACTTAAATTCAACTTTTGAAAATCAATAGGTAAAACTCCTGCGCTTTGAGCACTGTCAATAATAAAGTGTATATTCTTCTTTCTACAAAGATCACTTATTTCTTGTATGTTTTGTATAGTACCAAAAACATTTGAAACATGATTTACTAAAACCAATTTTGTATTAGTTTTGATAGATTTTTCAACTAGTTCCACTGCTAACTTTCCCTGTTTATCGCAAGGAAGCACACTACATTCTACACCATTTTTTGAAACAGAATGGAGAGGCCTAATAACTGCATTATGTTCCATAGAACTGACAATCACATGGTCTCCATTTTTTAAAAATCCCTTTATTATTATATTTAAACTTTCAGTTATATTAGAAGTAAAGACTACATTTAAAGGATCATTAAAATTAAATAGTTCGCATAATAATTCTCTAGTTTCAAAAACCACCCTGGCTGCAGAATAGGAATTTTCATAATTTCCTCTAGCTAGATTTACACCTATATTATTTATGTAATTTAATAAGCTTTCTCCAACTTGCTGAGGCTTTGGATAAGTGGTAGCAGCATTATCAGCATAGACTTTTCTCATGATTTCACCTCTATAGGATATTAATTTATAATAGAAAGGTGCTTAAAGCACCTGGATACTATCGTAAAAAGCATCGCCTTTTTCATCGGTACATCCATAATCAATTAGTACCGGCGCCAAATTAAGTAATCCCCATGAACTCGTAGCTTCTATATCTTCGAAAAGCATATAAAACTTTTCGATAAAAGTCAATAGGTCTTTATAAGCATTAGCTTCTGGTCGTATAGTTTTAAGATTTACCTTTTTACCTTTGTATATTTTAGATAAGGGTATTGCTCTAGGCATGAAAATCATATCAGGCTTATACCATACTATTGGGCATAAATATTTTCTAAATCTAGATCCTGCATGTTTATATACATATAATTCAACTTTATTTTGGTACAAGCCTTCCATACCCTTTGCTACCTTTACTACCCAATGATCATCAATAGCATATACAATTCTGCTTATACCTTCACCCAGATATTGAAAATTGTTGTGTATTTCATTTATGCTCATGCGGTGAATTTTTTTAAAATAGTTTCTTATTTTATCCATATCCTCACCGTTCCATTTATCTATAGCTTTTACTATAGTTTATTAACGGAAATCGGTAATTGATACAAGCAATGAAACTAGTATATCATATATGTATAGAAGCTTTTAATGCTGTCAATATTTTTATATCAGATAATTAATATAAATCATTTGAAATACATCTTGTCTTGTGATAATTTTACATTAGATAGAAATTTGGGGTGATGTTATGGATAAAACAATCTTATTAGTAGAAGATGAAAAAAGAATGCGAATATTAATCGGTGATTATTTAAAAAAAGAAGGCTTTAAGTATTTAGAAGCTTCAAACGGCATTGAAGCATTAGATATTTTTAATAAAGAAAAAGTTGATTTAGTTGTTCTTGATATTATGATGCCCTTTATGGATGGTTGGGAAGTATGCAAAACTATAAGAAAAACATCAGATGTACCTATTATTATTCTCACTGCTCGCTCCGAAGAGGATGATAAATTATTAGGCTACGATCTTGGGGCCGATGATTACGTAACAAAACCTTTTAGCCCTAAGATTTTAGTAGCAAAAATAAAAGTTCTATTAAAAAGATCTGATGCTTTTAAGGACAGTAACTCTACAGGTGTGGATATAAACGGCTTGTATATAGACGAACTATCCCATAGGGTTACAGTGGATGGAGAAGAAATTATACTATCTCCAAAAGAATATGAATTATTGCTATACTTAGTCAAAAATAGCGGCATAGCTTTGACTAGAAATCAAATATTAGATAATGTTTGGGGTACGGACTATTATGGAGATACAAGAACTGTAGACACTAATATAAAAAGATTGAGAGAAAAATTAAAAGATAAGGCTTACCTTATAACTACAATAAGAGGTAGCGGTTATAGATTTGAGGTGCAAAAGTGAAAAATAAGTTGTGGAAAAAACTCTTTTTAATAACCTCTGTAATTTTAATTTTGTTTATATCTGCTATAATTTATTTTCAGAGCCTTTCCTTTGAAAATTTCTATGTTAAGAGAAAAATTAGACGTTTTGAGAAAAATATAGAAAGATTTAGTGCTGTATATAGCCAAAGTTATGTAAATGATGCAAATTTGTCTCTTTTAATGCGACAATTTGAGGAAAGCAACAATGCGAAAATTGTTATTATAGATTCTTCTGGTAAGGTTAAGTTTATTGGAGATAGTAAAATTGACGAGGAGTCTAGTAAAAATAATACTATAAATAGAATTTTTAAAGAATGGATAGCAAATTTAGATGCTTTTAATGAAATCTTACAACTTAAAAAAACACAGACATCAATTTATTATAATCCTGACTTTGATATTAATAATATAGTCTGTATATCTCCTACCAGTAATCAAAAAGATTACAATATTATTTTAGCAGTTACTTCCCTGCAACCAATTGAAGAAGCTTCTGATATAATAAAAGAATTCTACATCTACATATTTATAGGGGCAGTAGTAATAGCAATTATTCTATCCTTAATTTACGCTAACATGATAACCAAGCCTTTGGTTAAGTTAAACAATAGTGCAAAACGAATTAGTGAAATGGATTTTTCACAAGAATGTGATGTTAATAGCGATGATGAACTAGGTAATTTAGCTAGAACCTTGAACTTTTTAAGTCACAGATTAAATAGTGCTTTAACTGAGTTACAGCAAAAAAATATAAAGTTAGAACAAGATATAGAAAAAGAAAGAAAGTTAGATAAAATGAGAAAGGAATTTGTGGCAGGAGTATCCCATGAACTTAGAACACCTATATCTATCATCTCCGGTTATGCAGAAGGTTTGAAAGATAATATAGCTGATGAAGATTCTAGAGAATTTTACTTAAATGTTATAGTAGATGAAGCTGCAAAAATGAATGCTTTAGTGTCTGATATGCTTGATTTAGCTCAACTAGAGAGTGGTAATTTTACTATGGAACCGGAGCCTTTTTACATAGATGAGTTGATGCAAAAATGTATTAACAAACACAAGCAATTTTTTCTTCAAAAAAAGATTAAAGTCCAGGAATTTTTAACTAAGGATCTTTGTGTTAACGGTGATTTCTTAAGAATTGAACAAGTTATAACTAATTTTTTAACTAATGCTATAAGGCACACTCCTGAGACTGGGATAATAAATATTAAAATCATTGATGAAGGACAAATTTGCAAGGTAGAAGTGGAAAATCAAGGTGATCATTTAAGCGAAAGCGACTTGGAATACATATGGGATAGATTTTACAAGGCAGATAAATCTAGAAATAGAGTTGCCGGTGGTATTGGTTTAGGTTTATCTATAGTGAAAAATATTTTATTGATGCACAATAGCACTTTTGGAGTAAGGAACACAGATCTTGGAGTATGTTTCTTTTTTACTTTGAAAAAAGTAAATAATGATAATTAATAAAAAAAGGAAGAAGAATAACAAAAATCCTTCTTCCTTCTTTTTATTTATAATAAGCCCCCATCTACTATGACAGTTTGTCCGTTAATATATTTAGCCTTTTCGCTACATAGAAAGGCTGCTAACTCTCCAACGTCACTTGGTGTACCAAAACAGCCCATAGGTATAGAGTTTGTAAGCTCCTCCTCTTCTTCTGGAGACATCCAGCTATTCATACCAGTATTTATAACTCCAGGGGCAATAGCATTCACTCTTATACCTGAAGGCCCCATTTCTTTAGCCAAAGCTTTAGTAAAAGAATTAATAGCCCCTTTTGTAGCTGAATAGATGCTTTCGCAGGAAGCCCCATTAACCCCCCATATTGATGAAATATTAAGGATGCTTCCGCTATGATTTTTTAGCATACTGCTAAGCACACATTTGCTCATGTTAAATACTCCTTTAATATTAACATCAATCAATCTATTCCAAAGAGCTTCATCCGCATCTATAAATAATCCGATATTAGATATACCCGCGTTGTTTACTAGTATATCAACTTTACCAAAGGTATCAATAACAGACTGTACAGCTTTACTACATTCTGTAAAACTGCTAACATCAAATCGCTTAGCCAGACAATAACCGCCATTATTATTTATAAAATTTAATGTATCTTTTGCCCCCTCTTCATCCTTTGAATAGCTAATAACAACACTAGCCCCATATTTAGAAAGTGTGATTGCTATAGCTCTACCAATGCCCCGTGAACCACCGGTTATTATAGCTACTTTTCCGCTTAAATTCATTTTTTTCTCCCCTTGTTATAAATTTCAATGATTATTATACTATTAAAAAACAAGGGAATAAAGAAGGTTTAATTTAATAAAGAGTACCTATATCTTTTCTGTAGTAGATTCCTTTAAAGTTCACATTTTTAATATCTCTATAGGCCTTTTCAATAGCCTCTTCTAAACCGTCACCAATACTAGTGACAGCTAGTACTCTTCCACCAGAAGTATATAATTTTGAATCTTTTTCAGCTACCCCTGCTCCAAAAACTTTACTTTCATATAAAGGATTAATTTCAATAGGGAAGCCTTTTTCATAGCTTCCTGGGTATCCTTCGGAGGCTGCAACTACACAACAGCTATGCGCCTTTTTCCACTGTATATTATAATTTTTCAAATCTTTATTAATTGCACTATTTATTAAGTCTAGTAAATCGCTTTCCATTAATGGCAGCACTGCCTGAGTTTCAGGATCTCCCATTCTTACATTATATTCTAAATTATAGACACCATTTTTTGTAATCATAATACCGAAGAAGATTATTCCTATGTAATCTAATTTTTCTTCTTGAATTCCTTTTAAAGTAGGAAGCATTATATCCTTTTTAAAGCTTTCAAGAACTTCCTCTGAGCAGTAAGGATTTGGTGATATTACTCCCATACCTCCTGTATTAGGTCCAAGATTTTTATCAAATATTTGCTTATGATCCTTAGCTGAAATGAAAGGTATGATTACTTCTCCATCGGTAATAGTTAATATGGAAGCTTCTACTCCTTCTAAATATTCTTCCATTACAACCCTTTTACCAGAACCGTTAAAGGCATCTTTTAGCATAAAGTCTTCAAGAACTTTTATTGCTTCATCCTCATTCTTGCATATTACTACACCTTTGCCCGCTGCTAAACCGTCTGCTTTTATAACAACAGGATATCTACAGGTCTTTACATACTTTGATGCAGATTCATAATCTGTGAATACTTCATATTCTGCAGTTTTAACTCCATATTTTTTCATAAAGTTTTTAGCGAATATTTTACTACCTTCTAGTTTTGCAGCTTCCTGTGATGGACCAAAAATCTTTAAGCCTTCTGCCTTAAAAACATCTGTAATTCCCTTTGTAAGAGGCTCTTCTGGACCGACTACCGTTAAAGCTATATTTTCTTTAAGGGCAAAGTTTTTTAATTCTTCTATAGTATTGATATTAACATTTACACACTTATTTTCCATATGGGTAGCTCCATTACCTGGAGCACAGTACACTGTTTCTACATTACTATTTTGACTTATTTTCCAGGCTATAGCATGTTCTCTGCCGCCGGAACCTACAACTAAAACTTTCATAAAAACACCTCTCTCAATTTTAGAAGGTATTATACCTATATAAGCTATATATTTACTTTAGTTTAGCATTTATGCTAACTAATCTTTACTCTTTTATCTACAACGGATACTTTACCTTGTATAATCAATGCTAATGCCTCTGGAAGAGCTATATGCTCTTGTTCTAAAACTCTTTTTTGCAAACTTTCAGCATCATCCTCAAAATAAACTGGAACAACCTTTTGAAGTATAATTGGCCCTGTATCTGTTCCCTTATCAACAAAGTGAACGGTACAACCTGATACTTTTACTCCTGATTTTATTACACTTTCATGAACCTTAATGCCGTACATTCCTGAACCACAAAAGCTAGGTATTAAAGATGGGTGGACATTAATAATACGATTATTAAACTTTTCCAAGATCTCTCCCTGTAAAATAGACAAAAACCCTGCTAAAACTATAAAATCCACCTTATTGTCCACGATTTCTAAAATAGCATCGGACAATTTTGATTTATACACCTTTTTCTCCAGAACATAAGTTTTGATACCTTTTTCTTCAGCTCTTTTTAGCCCATATACATCTGCTTTATCGCTGATAACATATTCTATACTGCAGTTTAATTTTCCGCTTTCAACATTATCAATAATAGCTTGTAAATTTGTACCGCTACCAGAAATGAGCACTGCTATTTTATGCAAACACCTTCACCTCCAGCAATTACTGTACCTATTTTGTAAGCATGTTCACCCATAGATATTAGAGCTTTAACTATAGAATCTGCATCCTGTGGTGCCACACATAAAACAAATCCTATTCCCATGTTGAAGGTGTTATACATATGATTTATATCAACTCCTAATGAGTTAATATAATTAAATATATCAGGCAAAGGGTAAGCTTTAGAATTTATTTCTGCAGTAAATTTATCTTTGAACATTCTTGGAATATTTTCTATAAATCCACCACCGGTTATATGTGCCATACCTTTGATATTAAATTTCTTTAGCAATTCTAAAACAGGTCTAACATATATTTTTGTTGGAGTTAGAAGAGTTTCTCCTATTGCTTGACCGTTAAAAGGCATATCTAATTGAGGAATAATTTTTCTAATCAAGGAATAACCGTTACTGTGAATACCTGAGGAAGCTATTCCAATGAGAACATCCCCATCTTTTATATTACTTCCATCAACTATTTTATCTTTTTCCACAATTCCTACAGCAAATCCCGCTAGATCATATTCTCCTTCTGGATAAAAGCCAGGCATTTCAGCGGTTTCGCCACCTATTAAGGAACAATTCGCTTGTATACAACCTTCTGCAATACCCTTAACTAAATCTGCAGCGACTTCCGCTTCTAATTTACCACAGCTAATGTAATCTAAAAAGAATAAGGGCTTTGCACCGTGGCATAATATATCATTAACACACATTGCCACGCAATCTATTCCTACCGTATCATATTTTTTCATTCTGAATGCTATGTCTAATTTTGTTCCTACACCATCGGTACCTGAAACTAAAACTGGTTTTTTATAGCCTTCAGGAATTTCTACCATACCAGCAAAGCTGCCAATGTAGTTTAGTACAAAAGGTTGCATAGTTTTTGCGGTGTGTTCCTTTATCAAACTCACAGACCTGTAGCCTTCTTCAATATTTACACCGGAATCCTTATAAGTAATCATTCAAATACCTACCTTTCTAATCTTTCTTTTTGGGTTTCTATAGGCGTGGATATTGGATATTCACCATTAAAGCAACCAAGACAGAACTTTTGATGCTTTTGGAAACTTTTTAAAAGTCCTTCGATACTAATATACTGTAAAGTGTCTGCACCAATTTCTTGCCTAATTTCTTCTATAGTACAATTAGCCCCAATTAGTTCTTTTCTGTATGGCATGTCTATTCCAAAATAGCAAGGATATTTTACAACCGGTGAAGATACTCTAAAATGAACCTCTGTAGCTCCAGCCTTTCTTAGAAGGTCTACTAGTCTTCTGCTAGTAGTTCCTCTTATAATTGAGTCGTCAATTAGTACAACCCTTTTACCTTGAATATTTACCTTTAAAGGATTTAGCTTAATTGCTACTGCTTTTTCTCTCAAATCCTGTGTTGGAGCAATAAAGCTTCGTCCAACATACCTATTTTTTACAAACCCCATATCAAAGGGTATGCCTGATGCTTCTGCGTAGCCAGCAGCAGCAGCCATTCCAGAATCCGGAACTCCTACCACCACATCTGCATCTACTGGACATTCTTCATATAAAATTTTTCCAGCATTAAATCTTGCCTCATAAACATTAATACCATCAATGATACTATCTGGTCTTGCAAAATATATATACTCGAAGGCGCAAGTGGCACACTTAGTTCTTTCCCCAGGATTTATAGACTTAATACCATTATCATCAACTATTACTATTTCACCTGGATTTACATCTCTTACAAAATCAGCTCCTATAGCATCAAGGGCACAGCTTTCAGAACAGAGTATATAGCTGTTGCTTAATTTACCTATACATAAAGGTCTTATACCATTAGGATCTCTAACGCCAATTAGCTTATCCTTAACTAACATTACTATAGAGAATGAACCTTTAATTGCTTGAATAGCATCAAATACGGCATTTTCTATGCCCTTACTTGCTCCCCTAGCAATTAAATTAAGAACTACCTCCGTATCTACGGAAGTATGGAATATACATCCTGCATCCTCTAAAAGTTCCCTTATTACATCTGCATTTACAAGATTTCCATTATGGGCAATAGCTAGTGAGCCAAGTTTAAATTGTGAGATAAGAGGTTGAGCATTAGAAGGGTTGCTAGACCCAGTGGTTGAATATCTAACATGGCCTATAGCAGCTTTCCCTTTTAGTTTACTCAAAGAAGCTTCATCAAAGATATCACAGACAAGACCCATATCCTTATATACTTGAATTTGGTCACCATTAGATACTGCTATACCAGCACTTTCTTGACCCCTATGCTGTAGAGCATAAAGGCCGTAATAAGTTAAGGCTGCTGTATCTAGTCCTTCGTTAGAATATATACCAAAGACTCCACATTCATCTTTTAATTTATCTTCATCTACACAATACATACTTAAAATCCTTTCATTATTTTGAATTAGAAATTCTATTCAATATTTCCTTATAGGCTTCTTCTACATTACCCATATTTCTTCTAAATCTGTCTTTATCCAGCTTTTCATTTGTTTCTGCATCCCAAAATCTACAAGTATCTGGAGATATTTCATCTGCTAAAATAATGTCTCCTTTATATCTACCAAACTCTAATTTAAAATCTATTAATTTGATTCCTTGCTTTAAGAAAAATTCCTTTAGGATTTCATTAACTTTCCTAGTGATGGCATAAATTTTTTCTAGCTCTTCAAAGGTTGTTAGTCCTATAGCAACTGCATGATAATCGTTTATTAGTGGATCTCCCAAATCATCGTTTTTATAGCATATTTCATAAATTGTAGTATTTAATTGTGTACCTTCTTCTAAACCTAATCTTTTTGCCATGCTTCCTGCGGCAACATTTCTAACTATAACTTCCAGTGGAACTATTTCAACTTTTTTACAAAGTTGCTCTCTGTCATTAATCTTTTTAATAAAATGTGTTTTAATACCATTTTTCTCTAATAATTCAAAGATCATAGATGTAATACTGTTATTCATTACACCTTTATCTCCTATTTGTCCCTTCTTTTCACCATTAAATGCAGTGGCATCATCCTTATAATAAACAATTACTTCATCTTCCTTATCGGTATAAAAAACCATTTTTGCCTTACCTTCATACATCATTTCTTTCTTGCACATTAAAATTCTACCCCCTGATTATTTTCATTTATAAATTTTTCTTTCATTTCTTTTCTATATTTTTTCAATTTCTCAGCAAGCTCTG
Source organism: Clostridium sp. N3C (assembly GCF_900095445.1). Lineage (GTDB taxonomy): Bacteria > Bacillota > Clostridia > Clostridiales > Clostridiaceae > Clostridium_AU. The sequence goes on along the minus strand of NZ_FMJL01000005.1, from coordinate 90,055 downwards.
CATCTCCAATAGCTAGCATTTGTACTGCCAGTAATCCTGCATTGTAGCTATTATTTATACCTACAGTGGCTACTGGAATTGATTTTGGCATTTGTACAATAGATAATAGTGAATCTAGTCCATTTACTGCAGCGTTTATAGGTACTCCAATCACCGGTAAAGTAGTATGAGATGCTATTACTCCTGGAAGATGAGCAGCTAAGCCTGCTCCAGCAATAATACATTGGCAGCCTGCCCCTTCAACTTCCTTGATAACTTCTAATAGTTTCTCAGGAACTCTATGAGCAGATAAAATATAGGCCTTATATTCAATGTCAAATTCCTTTAATGCCTGTGCCGCTCCTTTCATTATATCTTTGTCTGATTTACTTCCAAAAATTATTGCTACCTTCATATTTACCTCCATTATTTAAAATATTTAACTCCAGATTCAAAAATCTTTTGATCAATATTTCCTATAATATTTTTATATAGGTTTTCACCTATACGCTCACTGTGACCCATCTTTCCTAATATTCTTCCATCTGCACTGGTTATACCTTCAATAGCATACATTGAACCATTAGGATTGTATGGCATGTAACTTACAGCATTTCCTTCAAGATCTACATATTGTGTAGCTACCTGACCGTTTCTAAACAATTCTTCTATAAGCTCTTCCTTTGCCACAAATCTTCCTTCTCCATGGGATACCGGTATTGTATAAATATCACCTACTTTTACACTACTAAACCATGGTGATAAATTTGATACTACCTTAGTGTTAACCATTGTAGAAACGTGTCTGCCTATTTTGTTGTATGTCAAAGTTGGACAATTCTCATCAATTTCTCTAATTTCACCGTAAGGCAAGAGACCTAGCTTAATTAAAGTTTGGAATCCGTTGCAAATTCCTAAGATTAATCCGTCACGGTTATAAAGTAGGTCCATAACCGCATCTTTCAACCTAGGATTTCTAAAGGCGTTAGCTATAAATTTACCAGAACCATCAGGCTCATCTCCTGCACTGAAACCACCAGGAAACATAATAATTTGTGAATCTCTAATTTCCCTTTCCATAGCAGCTACAGAATCTTCTATATCTTTATAAGACAGATTTCTAAAAACTTGAATAACTGGTCTGCCTCCAGCCTTTTCAAAGGCCCTTGCAGAATCATACTCACAGTTTGTACCAGGGAATACTGGTATAAAGATCTTAGGACTAGCATTCTTAAAATTCACATTACAATTTGTAAATGTATCTCTTTCATATAATCTCTCTTCATATATTTTTCTTTCCTCTTCAACTTCAGCAGGGAAGGTTGAATCTAAAGGCTTTACCCATTGATCAATCAAAGCATCTAAAGATAAATTAACATTATTTACTTTTATTTCTTTTGTATCTTCAGTAAAGCCTAAAAGTTTATAATTAGTATCTTTAAGAAGTAACTTTTCATTGAAGTTATTGTCTACTTCTATAATGAAAGAGCCATATTGAAGAGAAAATAGCTCTTTTTCATCTGTTGGATTCTGGAATGTAAATCCAATTTTATTACCAAAGCACATTTTGCTTATGGCTTCACAAATACCGCCATTTTTGATAGTAGAACATGATTTTATTGCTCCCTTAAAATTAAGTTCTTTTATCAAAGCAAAATTACTTATTAAATTATTAAAGTCCGGTATATAATCCTCTTTAATCGTAGTTTTTATTAAAATTACCTTCGATCCATAGGATTTAAATTCAGAGGATACTATATTGCTGCAGTCCTTTATAACATCCACTGCAAAGGAAACTAAGGTAGGAGGAACGTCTAAATCATTAAAGCTTCCAGACATACTATCCTTTCCACCTATAGAAGCTATATCAAGTCTTTTTTGTGCATAATATGCCCCTAGTAAAGCGGAAAAAGGTCTTCCCCATCGTTTAGGATCTTGTCCAAGTTTGTGGAAATATTCTTGAAAAGTTAACTTTATTTTAGAATAATCCCCGCCTACTGCCACAACCTTTGCAACAGATTCTATCACTGCGTATAGTGCACCATGAAAGGGGCTAACATTAGCTATAGCAGGATTGAAACCATAAGACATAATAGATGCGGTTGTAGTTTCACCGGACAATACTGGTAGCTTAGAAACCATAGCTTCTGCTGGGGTTAATTGATACTTTCCGCCTAAAGGCATCAATACCGTTCCTGTTCCAATGGTGCTATCAAAACGCTCTATTAATCCCTTTTGACTACATACATTCAAATCGGATAATCTGTTATACCATTTTTCTTCTAAGTCTTTTCCACTACTTTCATTTGTAAATATTTTCTCTAAATCTTCAACCTTTTCTACTTCAACCTCAGTTTTTGCTTTAGCTCCATTGGTGTCTAGGAAATCTCTACTTATATCAACGATTTTTTTATCCTTCCACTCCATTATTAATCTTCTATTGTCTGTTACTTCTGCTACTACCGTTGCTTCCAAGTTTTCCTCATTGGCTAATTTAATGAAAGTATCAACATCTTCTGCAGCAACCACTACTGCCATTCGTTCTTGAGATTCAGATATAGCTAACTCTGTACCATCTAAACCTTCGTATTTTTTTGGAACCATATCTAAATTTATAATTAGTCCTTCTGCTAACTCTCCTATAGCAACAGAAACACCACCGGCACCAAAATCATTACATTTCTTTATTAACCTTGTTACTTCTGGATTTCTAAAAAGTCTTTGAATTTTTCTTTCAGTAGGAGGATTTCCTTTTTGAACTTCTGCTCCGCAGCTTTCAATAGATTCCTCTGTATGCTTTTTGGAAGAACCAGTAGCACCACCACATCCATCTCTTCCTGTTCTTCCACCTAAAAGAATTACCTTATCTCCAGCTGCAGGTTTAATTCTAACTACATTTGATTCTGGAGCAGCTCCTATAACTGCACCAATTTCCATTCTTTTAGCTACATAACCTTCATCATATATTTCAGCTACCATACCTGTTGCCAAACCTATTTGGTTACCGTAGGAACTATAACCATGAGCAGCTTCTGTAGTAATCTTTCTTTGAGGAAGTTTACCGGGTAAGGTATCTTGAATGCTAGTTCTAGGATCACCACTACCTGTAACTCTCATTGCTTGGTAAACGTAAGATCTTCCCGATAGAGGATCTCTTATAGCTCCACCTAAACATGTAGCAGCACCACCAAAAGGTTCGATTTCTGTAGGATGATTGTGAGTTTCGTTTTTAAACATAAGTAACCACTGTTCTTCTTTTCCATCAACTACAACAGGAACCTTTATACTACAAGCGTTAATTTCTTCAGATTCATCTAAATCTTTTAGTTTTCCTTGACTTTTTAACTCTTTCATAGCCATCAAAGCTATGTCCATTAAGCTTATAGCCCTTTCTTTATCTCTGTATATTTTACTACGACCTTCTTTATATTCATTGAAAGCTTCATTAATGCAGTAGTTGAACTTTCCTTCCTCTATTTTCACGTCCTTTATTTCTGTAAGGAAGGTAGTATGTCTACAATGATCAGACCAATAAGTATCTAGCACTCTAATTTCAGTTATACTTGGGTCTCTACCTTCTTCTTTTTTAAAGTAGTCTTGGATTAATTTAAAATCATCAGTGGTCATTGCTAAATTAAGATTATTGTAGAGCTTATATAATTCATCTTCATCAAGATTAATAAATCCTTCTATAATATCAACCATACTGGGGGTTTCATAGGAATCTATTAGTGATATGTAATTGTCAAGGCTTGCTTCCCTAGTATCCACAGGATTTATGCAATAATGTTTTACCTTCTCAATATCTTCTTTACTTAGGGAACCTTTAAGAATGATTAATTTAGAACTTCTAACGATAGCTTTCTTTTTATAGATAAGTTGTAGACATTCCATTGCAGAATCTGCTCTTTGATCATACTGACCAGGCAAAAACTCTATGGCAAAGGCTACTTCATTATCTTGAAGAGGTATGTTCTCTTTATAAACAGTATCAACTGTCGCTTCTGAAAAAATTGTCTTTATAGAGTATTCAAATTCTTCTTCCGTTAAGCCAGAAATATCATATCGATTTACTATACGCAAATCAAGTATGTTATCTAAGTGCAAATTAGTTTTTAAATCGTTTAATAGATGCATTCCTTCTACGTTATATTCCGGCTTTTTTTCTACCAATACACGGTATACTTTTTGTTGCATATAATAGAACCTCCTAAAAAATAATAAAACCACAGAAATGAGTAAATCCTGCGGTCAACAAAAAGAGGAGTATATGTATAATACTACCCAAGGATTTACCCATAGTAGAAAGTTTATGGCTTTCTGTAGAAACTCCCGAACCATATTATCAGGATTATATGGATAAATTTATTAAATTTATCAGCTTTTATTACATTGTATCACTATAAAGCAAAATAGTCAATGATAAAATAAAAAAACGATTTATCGTTCGTATTATCATGAACAATAAATCGTTTTATCAAGTTTATTATACGTTTTTATCCTTTTTTAACATTTCTGCAACCGCTGCTATACTACCTAAAGATGAAATAGTCTCATTAGGTAATATTAATTTGTTAGCAGGATTCTTAGACATTTCTGTTAAAGCTTCTACCTGTTTTAATGCAATTACTGTTTCATTAGTACCAGATTCTAATATAGCTTTATTGACTTTTGCTATAGCATCCGCTTCTGCTTGAGCTATAATTTCAATAGCTTTAGCTTTACCTTCTGCTTCAAGTAATTGAGATTCTCTAAGACCTTCTGCTCTTCTTATATTAGCTTCTTTTTCCGCTTCAGCTGCAAGTATTTTAGCTTGCTTTTCACCTTCTGCTCTTTCAATTTGAGCTTGTTTTTGACCTTCCGCTTGTAAAATAGCAGCTCTTTTATCTCTTTCTGCCTTCATTTGCTTTTCCATAGCATTCTGTATTTCAGCAGGAGGCATAATATTTTTTATTTCTACAGATAAAATTTTTATTCCGTAAGCATCTGTGATTTCGTCAATTATTTGAAGAAGTTTTGAATTTATTTTGTCTCTACCTGACAAAACTTCGTCTAAAGTCATATCACCAACAATATTTCTCATATTAGTGATAGTTGAGTATATGATACCATGTACGTAATTCTCTATATTGTACACTGCATCCTTTGGATTCATTACTTTATAGAATATTACATTATCTATTGAAATCTTTACATTATCCTTAGTAATAACACTTTGCGGTTCAATATCTAGTATTTGTTGTTTTGTAGAGATCTTTCTCTTCACATAATCAACAAAAGGTATAGTAAAATGCCATCCTGGTTCCAACACCTTATAGAACTGACCTAATCTTTCAAGAATATAAACATAACCGGTATTAACAATTTTTATAGATGAAATAATAGCAATCAAAACAATTACCAATACAATACCAATTACAAATTCCATAATAATTTACCTCCTACAATTTATATTTTTTTACTAATAATTTATTGCCTTCAATGCCTACAATTTTTATTCTATCACCTTTCTTTATAGGTTCTCCTTCATTCTTAAAAGTCCAATAGATTCCGTCAAATTTAATAGTAGCTTTTTCATTTATGTCTTCCTCAATAGTAAACTCTCTACCTATATATCCTTCTTCAGTGGTAGGTGTAGGCGCTACAGTTTTTTTAATAGTATTTTTCATTAACGGATAACCAACAGCTGTAAATAGTGCGCTAACTAATACAAAGCTTAATGCTTGTACTACAAGTGTGAAACCTAATAAATTAGCTATTACTGCTACTATAGCACCAATTGAAAACCAGATGAACAAAAAAGCACTAGTAACTAAATCTACTACTAAAAATACAAGCCCTACAATAATCCATAAAATTAAGTAACTATTCATTTTCCCCCTCCTTTCAATGTTATAAAAACAGTTAAATTACTTCTCTAGTTATATTATACAACTTTTTAAGAAGGACTAGTATTAGTATATACCAATGTAATACTTAAACTTAACTGTAAATATACATTCATTATAATTATATTATACATATTATATTACCACTTGTAAAGGTATTGTATAAATTTTATTAAGGTTATTTATACCTTTTAACTTTTTATTATCTACTTTTTCTTTAGATCTATTTATTGTCTAAAATCATTTTGCAAGGTATAATTATTTTGAATGTTTATAATTTTGTAGCTTCGATTGTAAATAGTAAAGAATGTATAACAGAGGTGATATATAATGGAAATAAATAGAGTTGGAAGAAAGTCTCCTCTAGTCTCTGAAGAAAAGAAAAATATAGAATTTAAAAAAGATTTTTCTCAGAGTTTTAATTTTGCCAGAGAAAAGAGAAGCGAACAAGAACTAAAAAAAATGCAAGAAGAAATTAAGAAGAAAGGCGCAAGACTTGTAGTCACAAAATGTTATGCTGATGTAAAAGCCTATAAAAATCTCATTAAAGAATATTTAAATTCTGTATTACAGCATATGTATAATGTTCGAAAGGATATTAGTTTTTGGCAAACCCAGTACTTCATAACCGTAGATACCATTGATCAAAAATTAGAAGAATTAACGGCCCTTTTGTTAAAAGAGGAAGTAGACAACTTAGCTGTGGCTAGTACAATTGATGAAATTTCTGGTTTAATTGTGGATATTTATAGATAAAGCGCCATTATTTAATTTGTGGCTACTGATATACAGTAAGGATCACTCCTTTTAAGTGTGATCCTTTTTAAATATAATTAACTATACATTCTGCTATATTTTCCAAAAACACTTGGTCCAACTCTGAAAAACGATTATATTTTGGACTATCTATGTCTAATACACCTATTAGGCTATCTCCTTTAATTAAAGGAATAACTATTTCTGAATTAGAAGCGTTATCACAGGCAATATGACCATCAAAATTATGAACATTATCTACTCTTAAAGTTTTTCTTAGTAAAGCTGCCTTTCCACAAACACCGCTTCCTATATCTATTCTACAACAGGCAGGTAACCCTTGGAAGGGTCCTAGTACTAATTGATTTTCTTTATACAAATAAAATCCAACCCAGTTGATATCTTGTAGGCCGGATTTTAAAATTGCAGAGATATTACTTAAATTTGCAATAAAATCCTTTTCCGTTGTCAGTTGACTTTCTACTAATAAGTGCATTAATTTATATCCTTCTTCTAAGGATAAATTATTAAATTGCTCAATGTTAATCACAATATCACTCCATTTTTCTATATTATATTATTTATTGTAATATGTCTCTGCAAGCTTAATATAATGTTCTGCAGATTCATTTATTTTTTTTATTTCATTTTCGCTTAATTTTCGTACTACTTTAGCAGGAGAACCTAAACACAATACTCCTTCTGGTATCTTCTTATCTCCTGTTACTAAAGATCCTGCTCCAATTATAGTATTTTTTCCTATTACACAGCCATCCATTATAATGGATCCCATACCAATTAGGCAGTTATCTCCAATAGTTGCTCCATGAATAATTGCACTATGTCCAACGGTAACATAATTCCCAATAATAGTTGGATTAGTATCTCTTGAAACATGAATGACAACATTGTCTTGTATGTTAGTTCCCTTTCCTACTTTAATGTAATTATCATCACCTCTTAATACCGCTCCAAACCATATGCTACTTTTTTCTTCTATAGTAACTTTTCCTATAATGTGACATCCTTCCGCCATAAAAACTTTTTCACCTAGCTCAGGATTAATATTATTAAAATCATGTAACATTTATATTCTCTCCTTGCATCCCAATTATTGCGGCATAATTTCATCTTAAGTTTTTTCTTATATGTAAAAAAGTATTCCTCTCTTTCTTCAAAGAAAGATTGTAATTATAAAAAAAATAAACTATAATAAATAGGTGCACACAATATATGGTGTTTTTTATGAAACTCTAACACTATATATTGAGTTAATATGTATGGAGGTGTAGCATGAGTAGTATAAAAGATTTTCTTACTAGATATTATACTAAAGAACTAGAAAAAAATAAATCTATTACTGTATATGATTTATTTAAGTGGAAAAAGGTCGATGTATTATTAAAGGACCATAAAACCGGAAGAGTCATTGTGGATATGAAGGATTTAGAATTTCCAGAGCATTATTCTCAAAATGCCTGTGATATAATCGCATCAAAATATTTTAGAAAAGCTGGTGTTCCTAATGAGGTTGGTTATGAAAATAGTATGAGGCAACTAGCTCACAGAATGGTTAAATTTTGGTGCGCTGCGTTAATAGATGAAGGACTTATAGAAACCAAAGAAGAGGAAGCTATATTTTATGATGAAATGGTATATGCCCTATTGGCTCAAATGTATGCACCAAATTCTCCTCAATGGTTTAATACAGGATTAAATTTAGCCTATGGTATAGCTGGTGAATCTAATGATACATACTATTATGATCCTGAAAAGAAAAAGGTAGTTAAATCCAAGGATGCTTATTCAAGAACTCAAGCCTCCGCATGTTTTATATTGTCCATTGAAGATAAGCTTTTGGGAAAACATTCTATTACAGAGCAGTATGTTACAGAAACTAAACTCTTTAAAGGTGGTTCTGGAACAGGAACTAATTTCTCTTCTATAAGATCCGTTGGAGAAAGATTGTCTGGTGGTGGCGTTTCTTCTGGACTTATGAGCTTTTTAAAAGGTTTAGATAGAAATGCTGGAGCTATTAAATCTGGTGGTACAACAAGACGTGCAGCAAAGATGGTTTGCCTAGATATTGATCACCCAGAAATTGAAGAATTTATTACCTGGAAGTCAAAAGAAGAAGCAAAAGTTAGAGCTCTTGGTAAAATGGGATACGATACTGATATAGATGGAGAAGCCTATCAAACAGTATCCGGTCAAAATAGCAATAATTCCATAAGATTTAGCGATGAATTCATGAAAAAAGTTATGAATTTAGATAAGTATCCGGATGCTACTATAGAATTAAAAGGACGTGTGGATTCCTCTGTAAATAGAAGGGTTAAAGTTAAAGATCTTTGGGATAAATTTAATCAAGCAGCTTGGGAATGTGCTGATCCAGCACCTCAGTTCAACGATACCTTTAATGCTTGGCATACATGTCCCAATGGTGAAGATGGAGTCTATAATGCTCCTTATAATAGAATAAATTCTACAAACCCTTGCGGCGAATATGCTTTTTTAGACGATACATCCTGTAACTTAGCATCTATAAATGTTTATAAATTTTATGATAACGAAACTAAAAACTTTGACTTAGATGGATATATTCATATAGTTTCCTTAGTACAGTTAATTTTAGAAGCTTCCATTCATTTTGGACAATTTCCTACTGAGGATATAGCAAGGAAAACTTATTTATTTAGAACCACTGGATTAGGAATTTCTAATATCGCTTCTTTATTTATGGTTATGGGCTACCCCTATGACTCAGAGGAAGCAAGAAATTTAGCTGCTGGATTAGTTTCATTGTTAACAGCTCAATCCTATTTAGTTTCTTCAATGATGGCTAAGAAAGTAGGTCCTTTTGAAAAGTTTGAAACTAATAAAGAACATATGCTTAAGGTTATTAGAAACCATTGTAGAGTTTCTGGCGCTCTAAAAAATGATTATGAGGGTTTAAATTATAGACCTGTAGAGATTAATCATGAAACTTTGATCAAATGTAATTTAGGTGATTTAAGTGAAAGAGTAAAGAAAACCTGGTTAAGCGCCCTAAAAGCTGGTGAGGAAAATGGTTATAGAAACGCTCAAGTATCTGTAATAGCGCCAACAGGTACTATTTCCTTTGCAATGGATTGCGGAGCAACTTCTATTGAACCTTTCTTTAGTCACATTGTATATAAGAAACTATCTGGCGGTGGTTTCATGACTGTTATTAACCCAGTTATAGAAATAGCTTTAAAAAATCTTGGTTATTCAGCAGAACAGATTAAAGATATCTTAGATTATGTTCTTAGAAGTGAAAAGGTGAAGAATGGTTCTATAGAATATGAAAAGATTGTTGATGGAAAAATCGAAGGTGCACCTCATTTGAAAGAGGAACATTTGGCAATTTTTGATACAGCTAATAAGTGTGGTACAGGATCTAGGTATATAAAAGCAGAAGGTCATGTTAAAATGGTAGCAGCATTAACCCCTGTAATTTCCGGAGCTATATCTAAAACTGTAAACCTACCTAAGGATGCTACAGTAGAAGATTTTAAAAAAGTTGTTTTAGATTCATGGAAATTAGGTATAAAAGGTATAACTTTATATCGTGATTCTTCTAAAGCAAGTCAACCTTTAAATACATCCTTAGAAGAAGGTAAAGAAGTAAATTTGGAAAGCTTAACTTATGATGCTCTACTTAAGTATGCAAAGAACTTACAAGAGAATTCCGTATATACAAAAAGACATAAACCTGAAGGTATACGCACTGGAACAACTCATCCTGCTCAAATAGATGATGTAAAGATCTATACTACTGTTAATAGAGATGAAGATGGAAGAATTTGCGAAATATATATAACTACCGATAGAGAAGGAACTATAATTACCGGATTATTAAATTCTTTATCTAAGTCAATTTCAGTTATGCTTCAATACCATGTTCCACCACAGGATATTGCTAGAATGTTGAGAGGACAAAAATATGAACCTTATGGTTTTGTTCAAAAACATCCCTATATTAAACATGTAACTTCTATATCAGATTTAATAAGCAAAATTATTGATATTGAACTTAATGATTATTCAAGATGTCAAGTAAAACCTAAACATGTAGAAATAGAATATCCTACAGTGAATGTAGAGAAAGCTGAACGTGTTTATGGAACTATCTGCAAAAATTGCTCCAGTACTAGAATGGTTCGAAATGGTACTTGTATGGTTTGCTTAGATTGTGGCACTACTACTGGATGCAGCTAATAAAAAAAGGTGACTTTTAGTCGCCTTTTTTTGTATTATATATTATATAAGTAATATTAGGAGATAATTCAGTGTGTTCCAAAAAGAGAAAAAATAGCAAAAATCCTTATAGCAATTATAAGATATTTTATGGCATTCCCCATTGTCATACTTCTATATCTACTGGCAGAGGTTCTACAAAGGAAGCGGTTGAGCATGCTATAAAAAATAATTTAGATTATTTAATAATTACGGATCACAATGTATATTTAAATAAAAGTTATAAAAAAGACAAATCTTATTGGAAGTTTCAAAAAGATCAAATATATAAATTAAATAAGAAGTATAAAAAGTTTTTAACTATCATGGGATTCGAATATAAACTTTATCCTAAGCTTGACATTAATATTATTGGTACAAAGGAATGTATAAGTGAAAAAATTAGTGTTAAGGATATTGAAACATGGATTAAAGATAATAAAGGAATAGGCATTATTAATCATCCAGGTTCCTATGTAGATAAGATCAAAAAAAAGTTGAATTTAAATAAAGTTATTAGGTGTATAGAAGTAGGAAATGGATCTCCTCCCCATAAATATAGAAGATATTATCATCAATATTTTAAGCTATTAGATTTAGGATGGAAACTAGCAGCTATAAACGGACAGGATAATCATAGAAAAAACTGGGGAGATGCAGAAAACCTTACTGCTGTATTTTTAAAAAAGTTAAATTGCAAGTCCTTATTAGAGTGCTATGGTAAAGGTCGAACCTATTCTACAGAATCAAAAACTTTAAAAATTTATTTCTCCGTAAATCAAGCTATAGTCGGTGATACCATAAGTAGCAAAGATTGTAATAAATTAAACTTTAAAATAATAGCTACTGATGATAAATATTTAGTGAAAGCTATTAAAATAATTACTAAAGATAGTTTTATAGTCAATGAAAAGATTGCAGACATTCCAAAGCACACTTTAAATCTAATTTTTTCAATAGACTGCCCTAATATAAATACCTGGTATGTAGCTAATGTGCTGTTAGAAAATAATCTTGAGGCAATTACTTCCCCGATTTACATCCGTGTTTAAGACAGCTATTATCTATAATTTTATATAAAAATAGAAAGAGTACCTACCACTCTTTCTATTTTTTTGTGCTTTTAACTCTATTTGGCTTAGCCTTAGGTTTAATCTTGATTTTAGGATTAGTCTTTTTCTCGTACTTTTCTTTATTAACAATATTATAGAACCACATAAAAGGCATTACAGATATAACGATAGCTAAAAGCTTAAGTATTATATGTAATTTTGTTCCCATTAAAAAGGTTGAAAAACCAATTAAAAGAACACCTAATACTAAAACAATCCACTTGTTTATGCGAAGCTTATCTAATACAAATATATATAAAAGGTTGAATGTAATCACTGTAAATAAGCTCAGTAATATTAGCAATAAGATTTTCCAAACCATATTCGAATTTCTCCCCCCTTTTCAATTATTGTATACATAATAATATTATTTTATAGCAAAATAGTATTTATGTAAATTATTATTTATAAATATGAGATAAACTATTGTATTAATAATTAATTTCGTAAAAAAATATAAAATATTTATCAAATTATTATTAATTTCTGATATAATTAAGTTAATACATATCAGATGAGGTGATTATATGAATTTAACATCAAATCCACAATTAGATGAACTAGACTATCAAATACTTGAAATTCTAATAAATGACTCTAGAACTCCCTATTTAGAAATTGCCCGAATGTGCCATGTTAGCGGCGGAACTATTCACGTTAGAATGAAAAAAATGGAGGATATGGGCATAATTAAAGGGACAAAATTATTAATAAATACTTCCAAACTCGGTTATGATGTTTGCTGTTTTGTTGGAATATACCTAGATAAATCCTCTTCTTTTTCTAATGTAGTGGAGGAAATGAAAAAAATAAAAGAGATTGTAGAATTACATTATACTACTGGAGAATATTCTATTTTTATAAAAGTAATTTGTAAGAGTATATCCCATCTTCAAGACTTGTTACTAAATAAAATCCATGTAATTGATGGTATTGAAAGAACCGATACATGGATTTCTTTGTCTCAACCTATAGATAGAAATATTCAATTTTAATTATAATTATTTCCATATAAATAGAGCAATCCTTGAGTGACCTTAAAAGTTCAACTTTTCTAGGTCACTCACCATAAAAGGTAGCTCTTTTTTATAGTAATTTTTCTAAAGTATCTATAAATCTCTCTAACATAACCTCTTTTGAAGTTTTTAAGCAATATTTTACTATTAGCAATACATATTCAGTTAAGTTGTCACTCTTTCCTTTTCTATCTAGTAAATATTTTTCTATTTGTACAGCATATTTTTGAAATAAGTCTAATTCATCCCTTTTATAAAATATATTAAAAAGTGATTTATAGCATATTAGTTTATAATCCTTCTGACCATATAATTCACAATTTTCTAATGCGTAATCAAAGTACTTTGTGGAGTATTTATCAATACCGTACTTATTGAATTCCTCTGCAAGTTTTATAATAATTTTCGTATTCTTTTCATTAGAATTTGTAGATAAATAGTTAATACATTGATTAATACAATTTAAACCTTCATTAATGGAACCGGTAAGAAAATATGCAATAGCTAGCTTATGATATATTAGATAATGCATTGTGCCACTAGTATGCGCTATAGGTTTTAAAACCCTCACAGCGCCAGAATAGTTTTTTTGATCTATGTATATAATACCTTTAAATAATAAAAACTTCTTCTTTTGGGCACTTGTAAACTTTCTACTTTTAGATAAAACTTCTATAATTTTTAATCCTTCTTCATTTCTATTAGTGTTAACTAAAATTTTTAATAGCTCAATATTGTATTGAAATAAAAATGTATTAGCAAAACTTTTATTAATTTTCTCAGGTTTAATTTTATTCAAATAGTTTTCTGCCTTATCAAATTGGTTAAGATCGTTATATAATTTTACTAATAAAAGAAGAACTTCCACTTCACTCTTTTGATTTTTTATTAGTTTAAAGTATTCATAAGCTTTATTATATGATTCTATAGCTTCACTTAAGTTGTCCTTTAATTCAAAATTGCTACCTTTTAATTTTTCGATTTCCCCCATAACCTCAAAACAATTGTGTTGTTTAGCCTTTTCAAGAAGCTTATCGTATTCTGCATTAGTTGCTCCTCTCTCCTCTAAGGACATAAGATCCTTTTTGAACTCATTTTCATAATCCTTTTCCTCTTGAACTAATAAATCTTTAAGTGTTAAATTTAATTCTATACCCTTTTCTGCAGCAATTTTGTTGAAATTATCAGAAAGAATCATTGCAGTTACTGTTGTTAACTGTGCTTTACCGCTTTCTATTAAACTAATCATACTATGGGAAAGTCTTCCACAAGCAGCTTCTTTTTGCGAAATATTTAACAATTTACGATACTTTTTAATAACGCTGCTATTACAGTTACTCATAATATCAAATCCCCCCCATAAATTAACCCATCAAGTTTGTAATCTATTATATTTTACTACAATATCTTCAGATAAAACAATAAAATATTATCAAAATTCATTATACTTTGTAAAGATAGTTAAAAAATTCACCATTTATGATGAAATATTTATTGATTTAAACACATATTTTTTTTTAATTTGTAAAAAATAATTTCAGAAAGTAATTATAAAGGAGAGGTTTATAATGAAAGCATTAGATGCAGTCGCTCTTTTACTAGTCATAATTGGGGCAATTAATTGGGGCCTTATAGGACTTTTTCAATTTGATTTAGTTGCTTCACTATTTGGTGATATGTCTGGACTTAGTAGAATAATCTATGCTTTAATTGGTCTTGCAGGACTTTACGCCATATCCTTCTTTGCAAGAGATAGAGGCAGTTCCAGAGAAGTATAACATAATAAAACCTCCTTAAAAGGAGGTTTTATTTTTTTGTTCAATATCAATTTCTTATTATCAAAGTCTTTAAGGATATTACCATATGTGATAAACTGATTATATAATCATATTATGGAAAGGTCGCTTACTGTGAAGAAATTCATAACTATTTTATCAATAATCATGTTCCTCCTTATTTATCTAACTTCATGCAATTCTTCCGCAAAGGATACCTTTGATATAAATAACTCCTTCAAGGATGAAAAGGTACTGAAAATCCATTTTATAGATGTAGGTCAAGGAGATGCAACCTTAATAGAGTTACATGGTTATAATATTCTTATTGATGCAGGTCCTAATTCTTCTGCAAGAAATTTGATAAGCTATTTAAAAGAAATAAATATAAAAAGTATAGATTATATAATTGCAACACATCCTGATGAAGACCATATTGGTGGTATGGATGAAGTATTAAGAAATTTTAAGGTTAAAATTTTATATGCACCCAAGGTTATAAAAAACACAGAAGCTTTTAACAGCATGATAAAAGAACTTAAAAATAAGAATTTAAAAATTAATGTTCCTTATAAGGATATGAAATTAGATTTAGGTGAAGAATCCAATTTGACATTTTTAACTCCAATTGAATATGGTGGGGATAATGATAATAATTTGTCTTTAGTTGCAAAAATAAATTTTAAAGAGATCTCTGCAATTTTTATGGCAGATTGTGAAACAGAAGTTGAAAGACAGTTATTGAAAGATTCACATACGCTGGAAGCTAATATAATAAAACTTGGACATCATGGAAGCAAATCATCTACAAGCACAGCTTTTCTAAAAAAGGTAGATCCAGATTACGCTATAATATCCTGTGGTAAAAATAATAAATACGGTCATCCTCATAAGGAAACCATTGATAAATTAGATAACTTAAATATAAAGTATTTTAGAACAGACATAGATGGAAATATAACTATTAGAAGTGATGGATTTAACATAGTAAAAGACTAGGCTTAGCCTAGTCTTTTACTACATTTTAAAGAACTTTACTTAAAAATTCTATAGTTCTTTGATTTTTAGGATTTTCAAAAATATCTATAGGGGTTCCTTCCTCCAATATGTTTCCTTGATCCATGAAAATAACTCTATCTCCTACCTCTTTAGCAAAGCCCATTTCATGTGTAACTACTACCATAGTCATACCTTCAGCAGCCAATTCTTTCATAACATTTAAAACTTCTCCTACCATTTCTGGATCTAAAGCAGAAGTGGGCTCATCAAAGAGCATTACATCTGGCTCCATAGCTAAAGCCCTAGCTATAGCTATTCTTTGCTTTTGACCACCAGATAATTGATTTGGGTAAGCAGTAGCCTTATCCTCTAAACCTATCTTCTTAAGCAATTTAAAGGCTATATTCTCTGCTTCCTCCTTGCTTAGTCCCTTTACTTTCATTGGAGCAAGAGTGATATTTTGAAGAACAGTCTTATGAGGAAACAAATTAAATTGCTGAAAAACCATTCCCATTTTTTGTCTTAATCTATCTATATTAATCTTCTTATCTGTAATTACTTCTCCTTCAAATTCAATTGTACCTCCTGTAGGCACCTCTAATAAATTCATACATCTTAAAAAGGTACTTTTACCGGAACCACTAGGTCCAATAACTACCACAACTTCTCCCTTTTTAATGTGACAATTAACACCCTTTAGTACTTGTAGTTTACCAAAATGCTTTTCTAAATTAGTAATTTTAATCACTGTTCTTCATCCTCCTTTCAAGCAATCCCATAAGTTTTGATAAAGTGAAGGTTAAAATAAAATATACAATAGCAACAACTATATAAGGCATAAAAGGCATTGCATTTTTACCAGATATTATTTTTGCTTTGAACATTAAATCCGCAATTCCTATTACAGCAACTATAGAAGATTCTTTTATAACAGTTACAAATTCATTGCCTAAAGCAGGTAGAATATTTTTTATTGCTTGAGGTAAAATTATTTGCTTCATTGCTAAAGATTTGCTCATACCTAAAGATCTAGCAGCTTCCATCTGTCCTTTATCAACCGCTTGAATACCAGCCCTAACTATCTCTGCTACATATGCAGCACTATTAATAGATAAGGTTATAACGCAGGACATAAAATCAGAAAAATTCATGCCAATAACCGGATCTAGCCACTCAGCTTTAGGAAATTCTATACCAATTTGTGAAAGTCCAAAGTAAATAATTAATATTTGCACATAAACTGGAGTTCCACGAATAAACTCAATATATGTAGCTGAAATAGCTTTTAAAATAAAATTCTTAGATAATCTCATAAGAGCTAAAAGAGTACCTACTACTGTTCCTAAAATAACTGTAAATAAAGCAATTAAAATAGTGTTTTTTGCCCCTTCTAGATAATAAGGATAATATTTTACTATAAATTCTAAAAAATCCAATATGACCATCCTTTCATTTTTACATAACAAACTCCTGACCTATGTATGTCAGGAGTCCATATTGCAGATAATTTTCTATTGATCCTTTTGCTCTTCAGCTAGCTCATTTGCTTCAGTTAAGAATTGATCTATTTTACCTTCTGATATTAATCTATCAATGGTTTTATTTGCCTGCTCAACTAACTCAGTATTGCCTTTTTTAAAGGCAATAGCTGAACCTCCAGTTTCATCTGTTACTTCTGCAGAAGTTAATGCTATATCACTATTTGATTTAACATATGATTCAGCTACCGGTTTTTCCATAATAATAGCATCTACTTTACCTGTTTTTAACATAAGCACTAGATCAGTAATTTTTGCAACCAGTTTTATTTCTTTAGCATCAGTAATCTTTTCCTTTGCCATATCTGCTTGAATAGAACCTTGTTGTACTCCAACTACCTTTCCATTTAAGTCTTCAATTGATTTAACCTTTCCTGAGTTTTCCTTCTTCATTACTATACCATGAGTTGCAGTATAATATATTTTTGAAAAATCTGCATTTTCCTTTCTTTCTTCAGTTGGAGTCATACCAGCAATAACCATATCAGCCTTGTCAGATGATAAAGTAGCTAAAAGACCATCAAAATCCATATCCTTTATTTCAAGTTCAGCATCCATATCCTTTGCAATCTCTTTAGCTATTGAAATATCAAATCCAACTATAGTGTCTTCTCCATCTATATTAGCATGAAATTCATATGGTGGATAGTCTGCACTTGTAGCTACAATGAGCTTCTTTTTATTTTCTCCATCATTGGTACCGTTGTTGGCAGTACCATTTTTCTTAGCACATCCCACAGACAATAAAACCGTTGATAGAATTATTGTCGAAAATATCTTTTTCATATGATTTTTATTCATTTATATTACCACTCCTTTTCCCCTTATGCGAAATATTATACAACCACACTAATAAATATGCAATGCTTATTTAATGTAAATTTAAGTTTTATATAATTTTAATGTAAATTCTTATAAAGTATACTTTTTTCGATATGTATTTTTATGCATTCCTGTATGAATAGTTATGCTGATAAAAAAATAGCTAATATTGACTTTAATCTCCCGTTAAGATAATATTTAAGGTAGGCTATTAGGAAGTATTATACCGCTCCTTTAAATGGAGTTTCTTATTATATATATTGGGAGTGAAAAAAATGTCAATAAAAAAAGTAAGAACTAGATTTGCACCTAGTCCTACAGGATATATGCATGTAGGAAATTTAAGAACTGCCCTTTATGCTTATTTAATCGCTAAGCATGAAGGTGGAGATTTTATTCTTAGAATTGAAGATACGGACCAGGAAAGATATGTGGAAGGCGCTGTAGACGTAATTTATAAAACTCTCCAACTAACTGGCTTAAAACACGATGAAGGTCCGGATGTTGGTGGGGAATTTGGACCTTATGTACAAAGTCAAAGGAAAGATATATATTTAAAATATGCTAAAGAGCTTATAGAAAAAGGTGAGGCTTACTATTGCTTCTGTGATAAAGAAAGATTGGATTCTTTAAAGGCCAATGCTGAAGATACAAAGGGAGCTGTAAAATATGATAAGCATTGCCTCCATCTTTCTCAAGAAGAAATTAATAAAAAATTAGCGGAGGGTGTACCTTACGTAATAAGACAAAACAATCCTACTGAAGGGACTACCAGTTTTGACGATGTAATATACGGAAAAATTGAAGTAGATAATTCAGACTTAGAAGACATGATATTAATAAAATCTGATGGTTTACCTACTTATAATTTTGCTAACGTAATCGATGATCATTTAATGGGAATAACCCATGTAGTTAGAGGCAGTGAATATCTATCTTCATCACCAAAATATAATCGTCTTTATGAAGCATTTGGTTGGGATATTCCTATTTATGTACACTGCCCTCCTATAATGAAGGATGCACACCAAAAATTATCTAAGAGAAATGGAGATGCTTCCTTTGAGGATTTGCTAGAAAAGGGATATTTAAAAGATGCGGTATTAAATTATATTGCTTTATTAGGATGGAACCCAGGAACAAATGAAGAAATATTCAGTTTAGAGCAGTTAGTTGAAATCTTTGACTATAAAAATATAAATAAGTCGCCTGCTATTTTCGATACTGTAAAGTTAAAATGGATGAATGGTGAATATATTAAAAAGTTATCTTTAGAAGAATTCCACGAGAAAGCTCTACCTTACTATAGAGAATCTATTAACAATTCTTCCATCGACTTAAAGAAAATATCTGCATTACTACAATCAAGAGTTGAAGTATTAAGTGAAATTCCTGAAAAAGTGGACTTTTTTGATAAACTTCCTGAATATGGGGTAGAACTCTATGTCCATAAGAAAATGAAGACTAATGAAGAAAATTCTTTATTAGCATTAGAAAAAGCTTATGAAAAGCTATCTCTTCTTCAGTCTTGGACATTTAGCGATATTGAAAATACCTTAATGAATTTAGTTAAGGAAATGGAAGTTAAAAACAGCCAAGTACTATGGCCTGTAAGAACCGCTTTATCTGGTAAACAATCATCACCAGGAGGAGCCTTTGAACTTGCTGAAATTCTAGGAAAAGAAGAAACTTTGAATAGAATTAAAGTTGGTATAGAAAAGTTAAAAAAGGTAAATAACCAATAAAAAAACACATACTAAATACTTTATAACAGTATTTAGTATGTGTTTTCTTCTTTGAATTTTTTAATAGAAGAATTCCAACTTGCCAAGATCTCAAATAAACTAACCACATCTTGCTCATTGTATAATAAAATAGTTTGAATTTTTTCTTTGGGCATTCTATTTATATAATCTTTATCTTTCATAATTTTACTAAAGGTTTTTGCTAAATTTGCCCCGCTTATTGGCCTATTTTCACGGACAATATTAAATTGCTTTTCTATAGTTTTAAGTCCTGTGCATATTCCAGTAGTTTCTTTATAAATATCTTGTATATCTACCTTAATAAAATTATCAAAGTTAAAAGACACTTTATACCTGTGTAATAAATAATTAATTACCGTAAAGTCATTATTGCCGGAAAAAGTAACTATATTAATTTTTCCATCATTATATGCCTTTTGAAAATAATCCTTGGCCATTTTTACTATAACCGGGGCATCCATCTTATTTTCAATCATATATTGTGTTACTTTTAAAACTTGCTTGGCAGAATCATAATAACAGGCTCCAAAAACACCAATACATATAGGCTTTTTATATACATAATGCTCCAAATCAAAAAAAATTGCCCTATCTAATATATCTTCATAACCCTCACTTTCTAGTTTATCTGTTACTGTAATATTCTTTACATCGATTATATTTTCTCTAACTATCACCTTATCACTCTTTCTATAACAAACGAATATCCTTTGATGTTAGACTATAAATCACATCTTTTCGCTCTACTATAATTTGTATTTTTTCTTTAATTACCTCATCATCTAAAACTTTCTTTAGCAACTCTCTTGTAGGGTTAACACATATAGGGTATTTAACCTTTTTAAACATAGAAAAATCCCCAGAAGTATCACCATAAGCATAGCATTGGTCCAAATCTAAATTGTACTTTTCTGTAAAATAATCTATAGCCTTGCTCTTGCTTTTACTATCCCACATAGGTATAACTTCACCGGTATATAGATTGTTTTTATCTATTATATATTCTGCCCCTAAATAATCATCAAAACCATGTTTCACAGACATTTCTCTTACTAATTCTAAAGGACTTCCAGAAATAGTGATAACCTTATGTCCCTGCTTCTTATGCCATTTGATTCTATCCCGTGTGAAGGTGTAAACTCTATCTCCCTTCTGCTCTACAACTCTTTTTGCAATAAAATCGATTTGTGATTTATGCAATCCCTTAACTGCTTCCGTATATATGTCTGCTACTTTTAATAAATAGTCATCATAATTTCCCTGTCTTTTATCCCAACGCTGATATTCAGGTCTTACTTCATTATACCATTTTTCAGGTTTTATAATTTCAGACTTAACTAATTTCTTAAATATTTCTGCTATAAGCCCTTCTCTATAAAGGGTTCCATCAATATCGAAAAATGCAGCACAATTACCCATAGGATCCTCCTTATATTTTTCTTTATTTTATTATAGTCTAATAACTATTTTTTTAAAACTAAATATTAGAGTATATAAAAATAAAGCTGGCTTACAGTCAGCTTTATTTTTACATCTTTTCTACCACATCTATACCTAATAGAGCTAAACCATTTTTAATTACTTGACAAGTAGCCTGAACTAATTTTATTCTTGCTTTCTTTAACTCTTCATCCTCTATATTTAATATGCTATGCAAGTTGTAAAATTTATTAAAAGCTTTAGCTACATCGATTATATAACGGGTAACTACAGAAGGTTCGTTTCTTTCTATGCTAAGAAAAATAGCATTTTGGAAATTTGAAATTAATTTAACCAATTCATACTCATCTTGAGTTATCAATTTAGAATAATCTGCCTGCTCAGGTATAGCCTCTACCTTTCTAAGAACACTATTACCACGAGCATAAGTATATTGAACATAAGGACCTGTTTCTCCATCAAAGCTCAACATCTCTTTCCAATCAAAAACAATATCTCTTTCTCTGTGATTTTTTAAATAAGTAAAAATTACAGCTCCGATACCAATCTTCTTTGCTACTTCTTCCTTATTTTCCAGTTCCCTATCCTTCATTATTTCCATAGTCTTCTCTATAGCTTCATTTAGTAAATCCTCTAGGAATACTACATCACCTTTTCTTGTAGAAAGCTTCTTATCTGCAAATTTTACTAAACCAAATCCTACATGAACACAATCATCTGCCCAATCGTATCCCATCAATTTTAGAGTTGTGAATACTTGTTTAAAATGTAAGGCTTGAGGAGTACCTACTACATAAATGTTTTTATAAAAATCATAAGTTTTCTTTCTATATATGGCAGCGGCTAAATCTCTTGTAGCATATATAGTAGCTCCATCCGCTTTCTTTATAATACAAGGTGGCATATTATATTCATCAAGCATAACAACCTTTGCACCATTACTTTCAACTAATAAACCTTTACTTTCTATCTCTTCTACTACTGCATCCATTTTATCACTATAGAAACTTTCACCAGCATAAGAGTCAAATTCTACATTTAACAT
This sequence comes from Clostridium sp. N3C, assembly GCF_900095445.1. Lineage (GTDB taxonomy): Bacteria > Bacillota > Clostridia > Clostridiales > Clostridiaceae > Clostridium_AU. The sequence continues at coordinate 67,659 of NZ_FMJL01000005.1, read as the reverse complement.
CTTATATATTTTATCAAACTCTTTTAAGCTTAAGTCCTTAAACTTATTCCAAAGGCTAACTTCTTCTTCAGCACCGTCTTCCAATCGCTTAAAGTACATTCTCGCCTCATCTTCATACTCAGGGTGCTTTTCTGCTTCATCATGGAACTTAACATAAATTCTTAAGAGTTCATTAATTGGATCCTCTTGTAGCTTTTGCTCATCTGCCCATCCCTTCTTATAAGCAGCAATCAATTTTCCAAACTGAGTTCCCCAGTCTCCTAAATGATTTACCCTTACACAATCGTAACCTGCAAAGGATAATATTTTATACAAAGAATTTCCGATAGCTGTAGTGAATAAGTGTCCTACATGGAAAGGCTTAGCTATATTAGGTGATGAATACTCTACTACTATAGTCTTTCCCTTTCCAACATCTGAACTACCGTAAAAGTCCTTTTCTTTCAATACTTTCTCAATTGTATTTTTAATAAAAACTGATTTATCTACAAAAAAGTTTATATATGGTCCTACTGTTTCTATCTTTTCAAAGCCTTCTATATTGAGCTTAGTCTTCAATTCCTCAGCAATCATATTAGGTGCTTTTCTAAAGACTTTTGCTAATTGAAAGCAAGGAAAGGCATAATCTCCCATTTCTGGTTTTGGTGGTATCTCTATAAACTTCTCTAAGGAAACTAAATCCATATCTATATGTTCTTTTAGGTTCTCAGCTATTATCTTTTTATAATCCAAAGTATCAGCTCCTTCATTAATTTTTATAATTAAAAAACCCACCTCTATTATGACATAGAGACGGGTTAATTCCGCGGTACCACTCCATTTGACTACATATGTAGTCCACTCCAAGCTTTAACGCAGCAAACGACTGCCCTACTTTTTCGGGTGTTTCTCCAAGGCTCTCTTCATTTACTATATTCTATGGGGCTTACACCATCCCCCACTCGCTTTAGAAATCTAGTAAACTACTCTCCTCTTCAATGAATTTACCTTATCTTAATTTTTTTATAAATTATATAATGAAGATAAGCTAATGTCAATATTCTTGTTATTTTTATGACAATTATATGTCGAAATTATTGAAAATTTCTTTTAAACTATTGGCGGATTTTTGGAAATTAGATAATTCTTCTTGGTTTAATGGAACCTCTAATATTTTCTTCACTCCATCTTTACCTACGATAGCTGGAACGCCTAAAAATAATCCATCAACACCAAATTGTCCCTCTAACAAGGTAGAAACAGTTAATATTGAATTTTCATCTCCTAGAATTGCTTCTACTATTCTACGTATAGCTAAAGCTACAGCGTAATATGTAGCACCTTTTCTATCAATAACATTGTAGGCTGCATTTTTTACTTCTTCATGTATTTGATGCTTAAAGCTACCATCACAACTATGGCAAATTTGACTGCAGTATTCATCCACATTCATTCCTGCAATATTTGTTAAACTCCAAGTAGCAATTTCAGAATCACCATGTTCTCCCATTATGTAAGTGTGAATATTTCTTGCATCTACATCAAAATGCTTACTCAACATATATCTTAATCTAGAAGTATCTAATACTGTTCCAGAACCAATTACTCTCTCCTTAGGGAATCCAGAAAGTTTATATGTTATATATGTTAAAATATCCACTGGATTAGATACTACTAAAAGAATGGCATTAGGGCTATACTTAACCACTTCTGGTATAATACCTTTAAAAACTTTAATGTTTCTATCTACTAGATCTATTCTAGTTTCTCCTGGCTTTTGATTTGCACCAGCAGTAATAATTACAATATCTGAATTAGCACTTTGGCTATAATCTCCTGCAATTATATTAACAGGACTAACAAAAGATACACCATGAGATAAATCCATAGCTTCTCCTTCTGCCTTTTCTTTATTTATATCCACTATTACTATTTCTGAAGCCAATCCCGAGTTCATAATTGCAAAAGCAGTAGTGGATCCAACAAATCCTGCTCCTATTATAGTAATTTTTGCACTTCCAGTTCTCATATAATCTCCCTCCTATTCTTTGTTAATATTATATATCATTAGAAATTAATTATCAACTGTATATGTCAAAGTATTCCTATATATATGTCAAAGTATTCCTAAAAGATATGATACTTATGCAAAATCAAAGAATATGGAAACTTAATATTATTACAGAAAATAATAAGTAGATTTCTGTAAATAAATTATTATTATTGCAAATAAAGAGTATATAAAATAATATAACTATATATAAAATATTAACTTGTTAAACTTTTAAGAAGGATTTTTTCATAGATTATATTTAAGGGGCTGTCATATATGAAAATAGATATGCAAAAAATCTTTATAAACTTATATGAAGACATAAAAAAAACTAAAAACAGTAAAATATTTAGTTTTCTTATTGAAGCTTTATTTATCTTTTATAGAGATCTTTGGTATAACTGTAGTGATAATTTAGAGGATTTTCACTTTACCATTTATAACACTGAGGATAAGAAAAGAAATGAAAAAAAGATAGATGAATTACTAAATAACATTGTAATTACACTTAAATCTTTAAATAAGGGCAATGACTGCTTGGCTGGAGATAAATTTAAATCAATTTTTTATGGATACTTTAATAGTAGTCTTATATTTAAAGAACCTATTAGCAACAATTATCCATTTGATTTTCTATCCTGTGCCTATAACTTTATTGATAAAGCAAAAAAATTTGATTCATCTGTAACTGCAGCTGATATTTTTCAAGCTTTAAGAAATGTATGGACAATGAATTTACTACAGTCTATTGTGGGGTTGGATGTAGAATTAACTTATCCTATATTTTCTTATAGTCTACTTTATCCCTATACTGATAATCTCATGGATAATAGGGAAACTAGTAGTTTGGAAAAAAAGGAACGAAGCAATAGATTAATGGATAGATTAAAGGGACATAAGCTAATTCCCCATAACTTTTATGAAGATAAGATCTTTAGATTGGTAGAATTAATTGAAGAAAGTTACCCAAGAAGATATTTTTATTGCCTATATCAAAGTTTACAAGCTATTAATTCTTCTCAAATAGACAGTTTAAAGCAATACGAAAACACTGACAATATAGATTTAGAAGATATAATTCGACTATCTTTTATAAAAGGTGGCTTATCAGTTCTTACAGATGCCTATCTTATTAAAGGAACACTTACCTTAGAAGAAATTATTGGATCCTTTGGCCTTGGTATCCTATTACAGCTTATTGATGATTTACAGGATGTAAAGCAAGACAAAAAGTTAGGAAGTACAACTTTATTTACATACTCCCTTAAGCATCAATCCCTAACAAAGGCTACTGTAAAATTGTTGAATTTTATAAAACTTGTTATTGAGCTTTTACCTATCGAAAAATCTCAATATATAAATAATATTGAAAAAGTTCTCAGTGTAAATTGCTATTTGCTAATGTTCTTTTCAATAAGTAGAATTACAGCTTATTATGATAAAAACTTTACAGATAATATTAAAATTTATTATCCCTTTTCACCAACATATATGAGAAATTTTAATTCAAAATTAAATGCTAAATGGTCTTCCATTAAGAAACTTAAAAATATTAATGCTAAAAAGGTTTTTGATATACTATTAGAAGATAACACAAGTTCAATATCCAAACTATAACATCATATTAATAACAATTCTGCTCCTGGCAGAATTGTTATTAATATTTCTATCTTATTCCATTGGAACACCTTTATGATTTTCAAATCTTGGAGGTGTTTTAGGTGAACCTATTTCTTTTTCTTCTGCAGGTTTAATACCATCATGTTTACCGGCTTTTTTATGCTTTTCTCTTTTATATGCTTTCATTAATATTCCTCCTTTGGTTTAATAATGTGATCCGTTATCATTGTTTCTAATGGCTCTTGCTTTTGCATGAACTTGTGCATCATTGCCTGTATCTTTATAACCGGTTCTAGAATTTAAACTATCAAAGTCCTTTGCCGCAATAATACTACTTTTTTTATCCATAATACTTTTATTTTTTCCCATTTTATCAACCTCCCCTTATTCATAAAATGCCCCTTATATATTTTTTTATCCTATAATAAATTTACTGAATATACGTAATAATACAAAAAGAAAGGAGAGTAAAAATGCTATATGTAATTGTATGTTTAATAAACGGTGAAGTTAAAGAATTCCATCATCAATTAGTAGAAGAAGTATGTCATCGTTTTAAAGTAAAGCGTCAAAGACTACAATCTCATTTCACTCTAAAAGCTCCCTTTGAATGCAAAGACCTTTCAGAAATAGAAAAGGTAACAGAAAGTTTTTGCCTTTCTCATAAAGCATCATCTTTTATAATGAGTGGTTATAACCACTTTGATGATAGAGTGATTTATATGGACATTAAACCTTCCCTTGATACTATAAAAAATTGCGAAGAATACAAAAACTTATTAAGAACTATTCCAGGCATTGAATGGAAGAAAAATGAATCGAAAAAACATAAATTTCACTGTACTATTGTGTCAAAGCTTACTAAGGATACCTATAATGATATATGGTTTTATGTAAATAAATTTCCTTACAGCTTTAATTGCAGTTTTGACAATATAACTATAATGCGTTTAGATAAAGAAGGCTGGGTTGTAGAGAAAGGTTATAAACTGCAGTAAAGAGAATTTTTAACAAGAATAAAAGAGAGGGAAATACCTTTAAGGCCCCTCTCTCCAAAAGGTGAATTTAATCAGCACCATTGCTCACAATTAAACTTTAAATCTGTATCTAAATACTAATTTAAAGTAGCGAGAATTCTGTATGCATAAGCATTAGCTTTCATAAACAGGAATATTAACGCTGACTAAATCCACCTTGTATTATTATTATGTCACATATAATATAAAATATCCTTAAAGTTGATTTTATTATTGAAAAAATTTAATGCTTTATCTTTATCTTTTTCGTATTGATTTTTTAAATTGCCAGTTAAATTAATACTATGTTATTATATAGTAGACAGGATTTTTAAAAAAGATTATTTGTTAACGTTTTAAATTGTTTTTGATTTTATTATATTAAACTAAGGTATATGAATAACAAAGGAGAGATTTTTATATGAAAGCAAATAAACATTCAATCAAAGGCTCTTTTGCTGGTATATCCGGTGATTTAGTAAGAAATATATTAATAATTATGGTAAATGTTCTTATAAATATTGTCTGTAAAATATATAAGAATAGTTTATATAAAAAACATAATATAAGTAGTAGCTTTTTGGAATACTTGATAAATTTCGATGATCTTTCTGTAGTTATAATATTAGCTGTGATTAATTTAGTTGTTATAATTGTCTATATACTCATTATTTCTGCAATTATAAAAACTATAAGTCTTTTCTATCATATTCCGAGAAATGTAGTAATTGATTATGAAAACAATAAAATCATTGATACATCCTATTCCTTTTTCATTATTAAAAATATAGATGAAAATAAATATAATGAAATAATTAATGTAAATATTGAACAAGGACTATTTCAAAGAATGTTTAACACTGGAACCTTATACATAGAATATGTAGCCAATACAGCTGTTGATTCACAATTAAGGCATATAGAAATACCTTGTATAGCGAATCCTTTTATGCAAAAAAATAAACTCATTTAAAGAAAGAGGCAATCGCCTCTTTTTTTAACAATAATTTTTTGGTTTCCAGAAACAGAAAGCTAAGGCTATTAATATAATTATCCATATCCAACTTCCGCATCCTAAACCGCCGCCATATCCATAATTTCCATAGAATCCGCCATAACCTGATGAAAATGGAGTACAGCATGGATCACAACAAGGATCGCAGCATGGATCACAACAACAACAATCTTTTTTATGACGTTTACTCATATATATACCTCCTTTTTAACTTAAGTATAAAAATTTCTAAAAGACTTAATATATCATATTCTTAGTAAGGTTTTTTGGTCACTATTTATTAAACTGTAATTTAACAAAGAAATATTAATTAACAAGGCTAATACCTTGATACATACAAAAATATAAAAAAGTAAATACTGTTAAAAAGAACTTAAATAAATAAATCTACCTATGATATTCAGTTATTAATACTACATTTTTCGACTTATGTTAATAAATTCTAGGCTATAGTTTAAAAATTAACAATATAATATGGACAAATTTTAAATTTAATTATAAAATATATCTGAAGTATGCGATTGGAGAGGTGGAACAATGAACAAAACTACAAATATAGTAATTCTTGGCGCTGGGTACGCTGGGGTACATTCTGCAAAGATACTCAGCAAAAAGTTCAAGAAAAACGACAGTGTTAAAATCACACTTATAGACAAACTTCCCTATCACACCCTTATGACTGAACTTCATGAGGTTGCCGGAGGAAGAGTAGAACCAGAATCTGTTCAAGTTGATTTAAGAAAGATTTTTCATAGATCTAAAGTTAACATAGTAACAGAGGAAGTTCAAAAAATTGATGTAGATAGCCAGAAGCTCATTACCGATTTTGCAGAATATCAATATGATTATCTAATACTAGGCACTGGTAGCGAACCTGCATTTTTCGGTGTACCTGGTGTAAAGGAACACGGATTCACTCTATGGTCCATGAAAGATGCAATAAAAATTAGAAAACATATTGAAAACATGTTTAGAAAAGCTTCCATGGAACGAAACGCTAAGAAAAGACAAGCAATGCTTACTTTTGTTGTAGCTGGAGCTGGTTTTACAGGTATCGAGTTAATTGGAGAACTTGTAGAATGGAAAAAGAAATTAGCAAAAGAATATAATGTATATGAGTCTGAAGTAAGGCTATTAGTAGTTGAAGCTATGGGCCGAATACTAAATATCCTTGATGAAAAAGGTGCTAGAAAAACTGAAAAATACTTAAACAAAAAAGGTGTAGAAATACTTACAAATGCACCTATTGTAAGTGTTTCAGAAGATAGCATAACATTAAAAGATGGTACTAAAATATCTACAAATACTCTTGTTTGGACTTGTGGTGTTCAAGGTAATTCCTTCAATTCTAATTTAGGATTATCCTTAAATAATAGAGGTAGATTAATTGCTAATGAATATATGCAGGCATTAGACAAAGAAAATATTTATGTAGTTGGTGATTGCGCCTTTGTAGAAGAAGGAGAATCTAAAAACCTACCTCAAATAGTTGAAGCTGCTTTACAGACTTCAGAAACAGCAGCTCATAACATTATTGCTGATATTGAAAATAAAGAAAAGAAACCTTTTAAATCTAATTATCATGGTTTCATGGTTTCAGTAGGAAGTCACTATGCTGTAGCTAACTTAAGCGGCATTAAGCTTTCTGGTTTCTTTGCTATGTTAATGAAGCATTTAGTAAACCTTCATTATCTATGGGGTGCTGGCGGATTCTATTTAATGTTTAAATATTTAAGCCATGAATTCTTTAATATGAAAGATAGACGTTCTTTTGTAGGAGGACATTTATCTGCTAAATCTAACGTATTATGGTTAATATGCTTAAGAGTTTATATTGGAATACTTTGGCTTTTAGAAGGATTAGAAAAATTAGTTGGTGAAGAAAATTGGGAAAAAGCCAATGGATTAAAGAAACTTACATCCGGTATCGGTAAAGACAGTTGGATTAAAAAAGGTAATGTTAAAATGCCTTTTGATTGGTTATATAAGAGTGCTGAATCCGGTTCTGTAAGTGATGCGGTCTCTTCTGCTTCTCAGACTGTAACAGAAACTACTTCAGTGGCAGACGCAGTAGCTTCAGCTTCTCAATCCGGTGCTGCAGAAGCAGCTTCAAGTTCTTGGCCTGATCCAATAATGAGTATGCCAAACTTCTACAAGAAAATCATGGAAATATTTATGCCTAATGCAGATATTGCGGTATGGTTCCAAAGATTTGTGGTTGTTGCAGAAATAGGTATGGGTTTACTCCTTATTGCCGGTTTATTCACATGGCTAGCTAGCGCCGCCTCTGCCTTTATGGTTGTTAACTTTATACTTTCTGGTATGGCTGGATGGGACATATTATGGTATTTCTTTGGAGCTATTGCCCTAATGGCCGGTGCCGGTAAAGCTTTAGGTTTAGATTATTTTGTTATGCCATGGCTTAAAGATCTCTTTAGCAACTTCTGGGTAGGAAAAAGAAAGCCTATTTATGATAAATAGCAAATAAAAAACTTAATTTTTAAGGCACTGATTTATGAATAAGTAAATCAGTGCCCTTAATAATATTGCAAAGAATATTATAATTTATTTCGGTAAAGATATTAAAAAGGGTGATTCAATGAACAATTTTTGGAGTGAGTTTACTCAATTGTCAAAAGAGTTAGTAGAAGTTAATAAGGTAATAAATAATAATCTTAAATCAAGAAATAAACTTATGGAAAATGCACTAAAAGATTTATTAAATTCAGGAGGAAAGTTTTTAAGACCGGCCTTTGTTCTAATAGCTCATAGCTTTGGTAATGAACAAAGTCAAGATATTTACACTATTGCAGCGGTTATGGAAATGTTTCATATGGCTACTTTAGTCCATGATGATGTAATAGATGAGTCTAAATTAAGACGAGGAAAAGAAACTATTCAACATAAATATGGAAAGAATTTCGCAGTTTACGTAGGTGATTATTTATTTTGTATTTGCTTTAATTTATTAGCAAAATGTAGTTCAGCAAAAAGCATAGAAGTAGATACTCTGTCCCTATCAAGAATTTGCTTAGGTGAAATCGAACAGTATCAAGCTAAATTCAAAAAAGAAGTAAACATTAAGGAATATCTAAGAAGGATATCCTATAAAACTGCCGAGTTAATCTCATTGAGTTTTTATGCCGGTGCTGTGGAAGGTAAATGTAATAAAAAGCTTACAAAAAAGCTACAAAATATTGGACATAACATAGGTATGGCTTTCCAAATCATCGATGATTTGTTGGATTTTAAGGGCACTGAAGCTGTTGTAGGCAAGCCGGTGTGCAATGATCTTAAACAAGGTATTTATACCCTACCCATTATCTATGCTTTGCAGGATAAAAATTATAAAATAGAAAATCTTTTATCTAAAGAAAAACTTTCTGATGAAGATATAAATAGTATTGTTAATACTTTAAAGGATGAAGGTTACTTAAGAAAAGCAGAAAAGCTTGCTCAGTCATATACAGATAAGGCTTTTAAACTTATAAATACACTACCAGAAGGTCATAATAAAGATACTTTAGTTAATGTAACCAATAAACTATTAACGAGAACCTTTTAAAAGAAAAATCTAAGGGATTATGATTTAATCATAATCCCCTTTTTAAATTTCTTATTGTCTACCTCTCATTAATAAATTTTTCATAACAGTAATTTATTATATCACTTCTTTTAATTATGCCAATAAATGTTCCATGGTCGTCCACTACAGGTACAAAATTCTGATTTACAGCTAAAGAAATCAAACTTTCTATATCTGAATTAATTGTTACAGGCTTGTTATTCATATGTCTTTTTATTTCTGAAATTTTAATTTTGTTTAAATTATTAAAAGTTAGATCTGGGTTGTTTTTTAACATCCATAAAAGGTCTCCCTCAGTAAGAGTGCCGACATATCTACCTTTTCCATCAAGTAAAGGTATTGCGGTGTAACTATGGTACTCCATTTTTTCCATAGCTTGCCTCATTGTTGAGTTAAAGTCTTCCCATACTACATCGCTTTTAGGTGTTAGAAAAAATGCAATGTTCATAAGCATTCCTTTCTTTCATTTGATTTATTTGCAACATTCATATTTATTTTATCACATTTAAGGGAGACAATAAATTAATTTATAATTAGCTAATAAAACATTAAATATAAATAGCAATTGGTAGAATTTCAAATTTAGGCCTAATATCCTTTCCAATATTAAATTTTCTAAGCTTAGGTTTATTTTTTAATAAAGGGCAAGTTTTTTTCTGAAGCAGTTCAAAATCTAAATTATCAAAAAAAGCATCATTTGAATAAAACTGTATATCTTCTTCTTTAAGATAATTTGATTCAGAACTTTCCTTATTATCTATCATGGATTGTACTACCTTACCCAATATCCTAACATTACCAGTTAGCATATAATCTTCATGGTCTAGCAAACTCCCTAATTTTAAGGGTACTATTGCCTTTAAAGAATTATTTACTCCAGTAGCAATATATCTTATACATCTTTCCTTTTGGTGGGAAGTTAAACTTTTCTTTAAATAGTTTAGTAGCTCCTCTCTTTTTATATTAGAAATATTAGTATTTTCTTCAGCAATTTCATCTACAGTAACCTCATTTTTGTTTTCATTTATTGCTCCTTCAATTTCTAGAAGATTTATAGCATTTATCATATTTTCAACATAGGGATTTCTTTTAAGTTTACAATAGAATTCAACATAATCATTAACCTGAATATTATTAGAGGAATAATTATTATCTATGAACTTTAATAAATTTTCCCTAGCTAATATGTCTTTTAGTTTTTTTAAAATTACAATGGTTGCAGATACCCTCTCCTCTGTTCTTTGTTTTATAAATTCATTCTGAATCTGAATAGTAAGATCCCCTTGCATATGTCTACCAAATAAATCGTGGGAAAATTCACTAATAGGTGTTCTTATTTGAGCATTTAATATATCCTTTGCACTAAAACTTTTTATTTCAACAAACTCTTGTATTACGATGGTAAAAAGATTGTTAAGCATATCAGTATTTAAGTATAAAGGAATTATAGCTTTATTTTCAGGCATATCTAAACCCCGTATCACTTTATATTTTCTCGTAATATATTATGAATAAAAGTAAGTAATAATGATATTTAATAAGCTTTTAAAATATTAAAAAGCATTGTATAATAAGATAAAAATCGATGAAAAAGTGGGTGACATACATGAAAGGAAGAATTCATTCTATAGAAAGTATGGGATTAGTAGATGGACCAGGTATAAGAACTGTAGTATTTTTTCAAGGTTGTAAGTTAAGATGTGCCTATTGCCATAATCCAGATACCTGGGCTATGAATGAAGGTACTGAAATAGAAGCAGATGAATTATATAAAAAAATCACACGTTTTAAACCCTACTTTGAACGTTCTGGTGGTGGAGTAACATTTTCCGGTGGAGATCCATTGATGCAGGCGGACTTCCTAATTGAAATTTTAAAACTTTGCAAAGAAAATGGAATTCATACCACAATCGATACAGCTGGTTATGGTGTTGGTAAATATGAAGAAATTTTAAAGTATACCGATTTAATCTTGTTTGATATTAAACATGTTACCTCAGAAGGATACAAAAATCTTACTGGTTTGGATGGCAGAGGGGCATATGATTTTTTAAATATTGCTCAAAAACAAAAAGTCCCTCTATGGATAAGACATGTAGTTGTACCTGACATTACAGATAGTAAAGAACATTTTGAAAAGTTGGCCTCAATTATTAATGATATAAACTATATCGAAAAAATAGAACTTCTCCCCTATCACACTTTAGGAGTAAATAAATACGAAACTATGGGAATAAAATATAGATTAAAGGATACAGAACCTATGTCAAAAGAAAAAATTAAAGAAAAAGAAAAAATCCTTTTGGAAATGTTAAGAATTGACTTAAAGGACAAACTAAAGATAACAGAATAAAACTTCTTCTATGAGGAAAGATATAAATAAAGCAATTGACTTAAATAAGGGGAGGAATTTAAATGAAAGAGGGATTAATACCAACTGCTTTAGGTACTATTGTTACAACCGCTGGAGCAATTGTTGATTATAAAGCTATGAAAGCAAAACATACGAAAAAAAATGATCTAGTAAGAATGGCTGCAGCTGGAGTTGTAGGCTTTGGATTAGCGCATATAGTTTTAGGAACTATAGATTTAATTGAACATTGTAATTTAAGAAACAAAAAAAACTGTTATAATTTATTATAACAGTTTTTTTTATAATTACTTCATAAGAGCAACTTCATCTCCATTGACTGTAGAATAATTTATCATAGTATGCTCTTCATTGTAAATATGTTTTTTAGGCTTTTCGGACCTCTTGTAGTTTTCAATAGATTTTAATTCTATAGAAACTACCTCCATGTCCACTCTTCCTAATTTAATTATATTTTTATGATAAAATCCTTGAACTAAATCAAGCACAGTACTATAGGATGGACATGAAATATAGCAACTTATGGAATCCTTAAAAATAATTTTTCCCTCATGCACTTCATACTTCTTACAGAACAATGGAGAAAAAAACAGTTTGTCCTTTTGCTTCTTTTCTTCAGTGAATGTTGGATATCGCTTCCTATTGAATTGTATAAGTTCTTTGCATAAAGCATTTAATCTTGGCCTATAGTTTATATTAATGGCCACTCTTTTCATAGGTCTTAGTTGAACTTTTAATCTAAACATATTCCCCCCTAGTAAAGTAATGACAGTTTAAATTATACCATTTTATTATATTTTTTCCAATATTTATTATCACAAATATTTATATACATTTCTACAAATATTTGTTTTATTTTTCGATCTAAATTTCAGTTACATTTTATCCTTTAGGTTTAAAAATTAAAGAAGCTACAAAAGCAAAAATTATAGCAACAGAAATACCTCCGCTTGTGATTTTAAATATACCTGTTAAAACACCAATATAACCTCTCTTTTCTGCTTCCATCATAGCGCCCTTAAGTAATGAATTTCCAAAACTACATATTGGAACTGTAGCACCTGCCCCTGCTAACTTAATTAATGGTTCATAAAGACCTAATCCACCTAATATAGCTCCTGCTACTACTAAAGTGCACGTAGTGTGCGCTGGTGTTAATTTAAACACATCCATTAGAATTTGACCTATAACACATATCCCTCCACCAACTGCAAAAGCCCAAAATAACTTTGATAAATGCATATGTTTCTCCCCTTTCATCCTATGATTGTTCTTATAATTCCATAAGTAAAACTTTTGATCTTTAATCTATTATTTCTCATTCCTTTAATTGTTATGATTTTTTATTAATTCTTCATTATTACAATTGCATACTAGCAAATAAGACTGAGATCTCCTCAGTCTATGTTTTAATTAGTTTCTAAGGATAAAAAATCACATCCTATTTTGTCAGCCTGTTCAATAGCTTCTTGTTTTGTTAATCCATTAGATATAATATTATCTTCTCTAGTATTTAATTCCACAATACTTTTAACAATGGAAGGATCGTCTTTACCGCGACTTTTCATATCTTTAATTTGATTAAAAGAATTTTGACTTACTTTCTTGATAGAACATGTATCTTCATTTTCTACTAAAATAACCGCATATTCTTTCCTCTTAGACACAAGCTCATCTCCTTTTTATAAAATATATTTCTCCTCTTAAATATTATGTGTAACATTTTCAATAATATTTCCTTTTATAAAAAGCTTGTAGATAAATAACAATGAACTTATAATCATAATAGAAGAAAATTATTTTTAAGGAAGGTGTTGTAATAACAATGGTTAATTATTTTAGCAGTTTTTTAAGATATGCTATGAAAACAGTGGTAATTTTTATTTGCATATTTACTATTTTAATTCCTTTTTACTTTATTATAGAAACCAAAAAAATAATATTTCCGATACTTACTCTTTTTTTATTAATATTAACAACTTATATTTACATTAAAGACCGATTTAATATTAAAACAACAATTTTTAATTTATTTGAAAGAAATATAACTTTTTATATTTTAGTTTTAGCTTTTGCACTTAGACTTATGTGGGTTTTGTTAGTTCCATCAAAGCCCGAATCTGATTTTGCCTTGATGTATAATACCGCAGCATCGGTAGCACAGGGACACTATCAATCCTTTCATGGCACTGCTTATTTCGCTAGATTTGCTCATGATACTATTACAGTTCTGTATTTTTCACTGTTTTACAATTTTTCTAACAGTCCATTGTTACTAATAAAGATCCTGAATATATTTTTTCAAACTTTTGCAGTTTATGCTATGTACTTATTGATAAATGAGCTATACAAAGATAAAAAGGTATCTAGATATGCTGCTTTTTTTATGGCCATCTTTCCACCTTATATAATGTATTGTTCTCAAGTTGTATCAGAAAATATGGCAGTTCATTTTTATCTTCTTAGTGTCTATTACTTTTTTAAAAGTCTTCATAGAGAAAAAAACTACTTATATCCATTACTAGCAGGACTTTTTTTGTCTGTAGGAAACTTATTTAGAATGGTTGGTATTGTATTTATAATTGCTTATTTAATGTATACTCTTTTGTATAAAGGTTTCAAGGATCTTGTCAGAACCTGTATTCCTTTAGTAATAGCATTTCTATTACCTTTATTATTTATTAGTAATATGTTGTTTCATAACAATATAACAGATACCCAATTATGGAATTCCAAAGAGCCATACCATACATCAATACTTAAAGGTACAAATATAAAATCTCTAGGCCGTTGGAATGAAGAAGATGCTGCTTTACCTGATAAATATAACTATGATACTGAATTAGTAAAAAATGAAGCTACAAAAATTATTAAAGAAAGACTAACCACTACTCCAATTTATATATTAATTCCCTTCTATATTGGAAAATTAGTATTTCAATGGGGTTTGGGAGACTTTGGTGCTTATGATTGGACTGTGCCTAATGCGGATTTAACTTTTGTATCTAGCTTTTTCAATAGTAATAAGGCCTCAGTAATAATAATATGTAATTTTATCCTACTTATCTTCCTTTGGAAAATTGTCAAGAAAACCAGTAAAAAAGAGAATATAAATAGTTTTGATTATTTCTTTATAATTCTCTTTGCAGGATATGTTTTACTATATTTGATTACAGAAATGCAAGCAAGATATGCCTTTATTATTTCATGGATTTTTATACCAATATCTCTTTCTTGTAACCTTAAAAGAAAATCTTTACAGTAGAGCGTTACTATTGATTAATCTTCATTTTAAATATATAATTCTATTGTTTTGTATTAATCAGAAAAAACTATAATTTATAGTTAGTTATTTTAGGAAAGGATTTTAATAATGTTTAAGCAATTATTTAAATTTGGTATAGTAGGAGTTATAAATACTGTTATAAACGTCATTATATATCAAATACTAACTAATATAGGTATCGATCCTAATTTATCTAATACAATAGGATATGTTGCAGGTACTGTCAATAGTTATTTTTTTAACAACTATTGGGTTTTTACGGCAAAAGATAAGAGTAAAGAAGTACTGAGTAAATTTATTGTTGTAAATTTACTTACCCTTGGATTAAGCAATATTCTGCTTGCATTCTTTATAAATAAACTTAATATAAGCAAAACATATGCTCAATTTTTTGTTATTCCTATCACTATGATATTTAATTATTTGCTTAATAAGTTTTGGACCTTTAAAAAAGGAGGAAAAAGTAAATGAAAGAGAATTTTTTATTATCAGTTGTAGTGCCAATGTATTATGAAGAAGAAGTAGCTGAAGAATGCTACAATAGACTTAAATCTGTTATGTTAGAAAATAACTTTAACCATGAACTTATATTTGTTAATGATGGAAGTACTGATAGAACTCCTGATATTTTAAAACAAATAGCGGAAAAAGATTCAAGTTCAAAGGTAGTTAACTTTTCTAGAAACTTTGGACATCAAGCGGCTGTTACTGCTGGTGTACAAGTTGCTAGGGGAGATGCCATAGTCATTATTGATGCAGACCTACAGGATCCACCAGAACTAATAGTTGATATGGTGAAACTTTGGCAAAGTGGAAATGAGGTAGTTTATGCAAAAAGAAAAAAAAGAAAAGGAGAAACATGGTTTAAGCTTATTACAGCTAAGTACTTTTATAAGTTTTTAGATGCTATGTCTGATACTAAGATACCACAAAATACTGGGGACTTTAGATTAATTGATAAAAAAGTTGCTGAAGTATTTCTTCAATTACCGGAGAGAAACAGATTTGTAAGAGGAATGATTTCATGGGTAGGCTTTAAGCAAGTAGCCATCGAATATGTTAGAGATGAAAGATTTGCTGGCGAAACCAAATATCCTTTAAAAAAGATGATTAAATTCGCCAAAGATGGAATTATAGGATTTTCCAGTAAACCGCTAAAATTAATAACTACTCTCGGTTTATTTTCTGTTTTAATATCATTTTTAATACTAATATACACTTTAATAAGCAAAATAGTTCAATCAGATATTGAACAAGGTTGGACATCTATTATGGTTGCCATCTCCTTTTTTAGCGGAGTACAATTGCTATCTTTAGGTATAGTTGGCGAATACATAGCTAGAATATATGATGAAACTAAAGGAAGGCCTCTGTATATAATAAAAGATACATACAACATTACAGAAGAAAAGAATAAAAATTATTCAGAAAAATAAATTATCCGACAAAATGTATAAATATTCATCTTCTATACTAAATACTTGTTTTATTTTGTAGATATAGTATAATATTTTTACGATGATTCGAATATATATCCAATTAATGAATTTTATTAGAGGGGTGCTAAAGTATGAAAAAGTTGAAAGTTGGAATTCTTGGGGGTACAGGTTTTGTTGGCCAGCGATTTATAACTTTACTCAACAATCATCCATACTTCCAAGTTGTAGCAATAGCTGCTAGTGAAAGATCTGCTGGCAAAACTTATGAAGAGGCCGTTAATGGTAAGTGGAAACTAGATCTTCCAATACCAGATGCCGTTAAAAATATAGTTGTAAAAAATGTTTATGACATAGATGACATAAAAAATGAAGTAGATTTTGTTTTCTGCGCTGTAGATATGAACAAAGATGAAATTAAAAAATTAGAAGAAGCATATGCTAAAGCAGAGGTTCCAGTGGTATCAAATAATTCTGCTAATCGTATGACACCAGATGTTCCCATGATTGTGCCAGAAATTAACAATGATCATTTAAAAATAATAGAAGCTCAAAAGAAGCGTTTAGGAACCAAGAGAGGTTTTATAGCTGTAAAACCAAATTGCTCTATTCAAAGTTATGTTCCTGCTTTAAATGCATTAAAAGAGTTTGGACCTAAAGAAGTTGTAGTAACAACTTATCAAGCTATATCTGGAGCAGGAAAAACCTTTAAGGATTGGCCTGAAATGGTTGATAATATTATTCCTTTTATCGGTGGAGAAGAAGAAAAAAGTGAACAGGAACCTCTAAAGGTTTGGGGCCATATCGAAAATGACCAAATAGTTCATGCTACTTTACCAAAAATCACAACTCAATGCATTAGAGTTCCAGCATCTGACGGTCACATGGCTGCAGTATTTGTAAATTTTGAAAAGAAGCCTACTAAAGAGCAAATTCTTGAATGTTGGAAAAACTATTCTGGCAGACCTCAAGAATTATCTTTACCTAGTGCGCCAAAACAATTTTTGAATTATTTTACAGAAGAAAATAGACCTCAGACAAAACTTGACCGAAACCTTGAAAATGGTATGGCAGTATCTATTGGAAGATTGAGAGAGGATTCAATTTATGACTATAAATTTGTATGCTTATCTCACAATACTATAAGAGGTGCCGCTGGTGGTGCTGTTTTAACAGCTGAATTACTTTATGCTGAGGGTTATTTAACTTCTAAAGAATAGTAACTAAGACAGTCTTATGAAAGACTGTCTTTATTTTATGCTACTTTTTAACTGCTCAAATTGTTGTTTTGATGGTGATTCCTTATTTAAAGCTACTCCATTAGCAATGGAAACCGCTGCATCTTCTTTAAAGCCAGCCTTTATCTGAGCATCTGCTAAATAGTACCAAGCCCAAGCATTATCCCTCTGAAGGGAGCAAAGATTTTTATAGTATTCTACAACTTTTGCAAAATACTTTCTATTTAAATCTTTTGCTTCTATTAATTCCTTTCCGTTCCAACGTACCAACTCTATTTTAAAACAATTTTGCTCACCTCTTTTCCAAAAAGCCATAACTACAGAACTATCTTTAGAATCCTCTAAAATATCAAGTTTACTATATGAATAAGAGAATTCTTTGTGCATTTTATTTTTGCCGTGAGAATATACCGTTAGTTCATGAATATCCATTCCAGTTCTCGTGCCTAAAACTATATCCTTTTTTCCATCACCATTTATATCGTGAAATTCTAATCTTTCAATGTTGCTTCCTTCTCCCTTTACTTTATAGGCTGTACTGCTAGTATCATCATAATTTATTACTAATAAGAAAATTGCTTTGTCTATCCCCTTTTCCTTAAAAGGTACAATAATTTCCTTGTTTCCTTTCCCATCTAATTGCTCTGTAAAATAATTTTTCTTTTTAAATAGAATTTTTTCCGCCTTTGAGGGTAAATGTTTATTTATATACTGTTCTTCTATTGAATTATCTAGGAAATTACCAGTGATATCTATTGAATTATTAAAAACTCCTAAAAAACCTAATAATAGTATTTTGGCAATATATAACTTCATTATAAATCCCTCGCTTATTTTTGCTTATCTATAGTATTCAAATTAACTTATCATTATACATTTTTATTTAGTATATAATGTATTGTAATAATATTTTATAGGTCCCAACATGTATTGTACCTTTAGTCAATTTATTGATATTATGAATTCTGTTTCTTCCAATAACGTAAAAAATGACTTAAATCATTATATTTTAAAAAACAACTTTTATGAAAAGCATTATTTTATTTACGATATCCTATACGATAAGTATTCCAACCCAATAATATTTTTATGCAATTTTAAAGATCAAGATATATCTAGCTTAAAACACTTTTATATATATGGCTTTTTTGGAAGATATCTTTCTCACAATGACTTATTGCAAATGGAATTAAGTTTAAAAATATATAACCACTACCCTTCCTTAGAAGTTATTAAAATTCATGCTGGATCAAAAAAAAGACAAGGAAGAGGATCTTCAGCTATAAAATTTTTAGAAGAAACTATAATCCCCTATTTAAATTCTCAACTAAAATCCCTTTCAAATTCTTACAAAATTAATTGCATATATGGTATAAGTGCTGATTTAGATGATGATACCAGCGGCTTAGACAGAGCAAAATTTTATTATAAAAACGGATTTAAACTTATTAATAATCACTTTTATAAATACCTCTAATATTTTCACCCAATATCTTTCTTTGATAATATTAATTTTATATGATACAATAATTCAATGATAATGATGCTGATGATATAGTAAAGTCAAAATTAGTCATAATATCCTACTTAATTACAATCAATACTCCTATAGAAGTAAATAAAAATAAGTAGCAATTATATTGACAATTATAAGAACTTTTTATAATTTATTAAAATGTTGCATCTTATTTAATTATGTAAATATTTACACAACATTGCAGAATTATTAATAAATTGATATTATATAAATATAAATTTAACATTTATTATAACTAGGGGGGTAATTATTATAGAAACTATAGTTACAGCTAAATTTGGGGGTAGTTCTCTTTCAGAGGCAGGTCAATTTGAAAAAGTAAAACATATTGTAGAATCTGATCCATCCAGACGTTACATAGTACCTTCAGCTCCAGGTAAAAGATTCTCTTCAGACTATAAAATAACTGATTTATTATATTTGTGTCATGCTCACGTTCAACAGGGAATTCCTTTTAATGATGTTTTTGATATTATTGCAGCACGTTATAAAGAAATTGTAGCTTGCTTAATCTTAAAATATCACCATTTAAAGGAATTAGATATCGATTATATTCTAGAGAATGTAAAAAAGCAAATTGCTGATGGTGCCTCTGCTGATTTCACTGCAAGCAGAGGAGAATATATTAACGGAATAATATTAGCAAAACTCTTAGGTTATGAATTTGTAGACGCTGCTGAATTGATATATTTTAATGAGGCTGGCGTATTTGATGCTGAAAAAACCAATACACTTGTTCAGGAAAAACTAGCTTCTATAGAGAGAGCGGTTATACCTGGATTTTACGGATCAATGCCTGATGGAAGCATAAAAGTATTTTCTAGGGGAGGCTCTGATGTAACTGGAGCTATAATAGCTCGTGGTACCAATTCCTCCTTATATGAAAACTGGACTGATGTTTCTGGTTTCATGATGGCAGATCCAAGAATAGTTCCTGATGCAAAACCTATCGATGTTGTAACATATCGTGAACTAAGGGAACTTTCTTATATGGGTGCTAGCGTGTTACATGAGGAAGCGGTATTCCCTGTTAGAGAAGCAGGTATACCTATAAATATAAAAAATACCAATAGACCAGAAGATAGAGGAACCCTTATTGTTGATGATAATGTTACAAATACTAAAGATTATACCATAACCGGTATAGCTGGCAAGAAAAATTTCACAGTAATAGCCATAGAAAAACATTTGATGAATAATGAATTAGGCTTTTGTAGAAAGATCCTATCTATTTTTGAACATAATGGAATTAACTTTGAATGTATGCCTTCTGGTATAGATAGCGTATCTTTAGTGGTAGAAGATAAGTGCTTCCAAAATAAGTTAGATTCTGTTTTGGAAGAAATAAAAAGACAATGTAACCCTGATTCAATAGTAGTTCACCCAAATATGGCTCTAATCGCCACTGTGGGCAAAGGAATGTCAAGAACCAAAGGAATAGCTGCTACTATCTTTTCAGCTCTTGCTAATGAACAGGTTAACATCCGAATGATTAATCAAGGTTCCTCCGAAATAAATATCATAGTCGGTGTAGAAGTTGAGGATTTCGAAAAATCTGTAAGAGCTATTTATAATGCATTTATGAAAAAATAAGCTTTCTATAAACTGTATCTTTACAGCTTGTAATAATATGTTATAATATATTTAATTGAATAGTAATAATACTATGAAGAGAAAAGTAAGCTACAGGAAATTAACAGAGATAGAATGTATTAGCTGAAAGCATTCTTTAATGGAATCTAGCTGAAAACCACCTCTGAGTGACTTTAATAGAGCCCGGTAATGCCGTTATCCTAACTAAGTGGTTTATTAATAACAAATTGGGTGGAACCGCGGGAAGATACTCTCGTCCCTTTTCTTTTGAAAAGTGACGAGTTTTTATTTTGCTAAATGCTAGATATACTAATGGAAAGGATTGGTATTAAACTATGAAAGTAACATTAAAAGATGGCAGCGTAAAAGAATTTGCTGAAGCAAAATCCGTATATGAGGTTGCTAAAGAAATCAGTGAAGGATTAGCTAGAGTTGCTTGTGCAGGTCTAGTAGATGATCAAGTAGTTGATCTAAGATATCTAATAGATAAGGATTGCACATTAAATATATTAACCTTTGATGATGAAGAAGGAAAAAAAGCTTTTAGACATACTGCATCACATATTCTAGCGCAAGCTGTTAAAAGGCTATATCCTGATACTAAATTAGCTATAGGTCCAGCTATAGATAATGGTTTCTACTATGATTTTGATAAAGAAGGTTCTTTTTCTGCTGAAGATTTGACAAAGTTAGAAGAAGAAATGAAGAAGATAGTAAAAGAAGAATTACCTATTGAAAGATTTGAATTACCTAGAGACGAAGCTATTGCTAAAATGAAAGAACTTAAAGAAGATTACAAAGTTGAACTAATTGAAGATCTACCAGAAGATGCAGTAATCTCCTTCTATAAACAAGGTGATTTTGTGGATCTTTGTGCTGGTCCTCACCTAATGAATACTAAATTTGTGAAAGCCTTTAAACTTACTCTTGTAGCTGGTGCTTATTGGAAGGGCGATGAAAATAACAAGATGCTAACAAGAATATATGGTACTGCTTTTACAAAAAAATCAGACTTAGAAGCTCATTTAGCACAATTAGAAGAAGCTAAAAAGCGTGACCATAATAAATTAGGTAGAGAACTTGGACTGTTTACTACTGTGGATGTAATTGGTCAAGGTCTTCCTCTATTAATGCCAAAGGGAGCTAGAGTAGTGCAACTTCTTCAACGTTTTGTAGAAGACGAAGAAGAAAGAAGAGGTTATCTGCTTACTAAAACTCCTCTTATGGCTAAGAGTGATTTATACAAGATTTCTGGACACTGGGATCACTACAAAGATGGAATGTTTGTATTAGGCGATGAATCTAATGATGATGAAGTAATGGCCCTAAGACCAATGACTTGCCCCTTCCAGTTTATGATATACAATGCAAGCCAAAAGAGCTACAGAGATCTGCCATTAAGATATGCCGAAACTTCCACCCTCTTTAGAAATGAAGCTTCTGGAGAAATGCATGGATTAATTAGAGTTAGACAATTTACAATTTCAGAAGGACACTTAGTGGTTACTCCAGAGCAATTGGAAGAAGAATTTAAAGGCGTAGTGGATCTTATAAACTACATGATGACTACTCTTGGTATAGAAAATGATATTACTTATAGATTTTCAAAATGGGATCCTAATAATAAGGAAAAGTATATTAATGATCCTGAAGCATGGGAAGCTGCTCAAGCAAAGATGAAGAAGATCTTAGACCACCTAGGAATTAACTATAAAGATGCCATTGGTGAAGCTGCCTTCTATGGTCCAAAGTTGGATATTCAATTTAAAAATGTACATGGAAAAGAAGATACTATCATAACTGTGCAAATAGATTTCTCTTTAGCAGAAAGATTTAACATGACTTATGTTGATAAAGACGGAGAAAAGAAAAGACCTATAATTATTCATAGAACTTCTATTGGTTGCTATGAGAGAACTCTAGCAATGCTTATAGAAAAATATGCTGGTGCCTTCCCTACTTGGCTAGCACCTGTACAGGTTAAGGTACTTCCAATATCTGAAAAGTATCATGATTATACTGAAAAAGTTGTTAAAACTTTAAAGGATAAAGGCATCAGAGTAGAAGGCGATTACAGAGCTGAAAAGATTGGTTATAAAATTAGAGAAGGTAGGATGGAAAGAGTTCCTTATCTTCTTATAGTTGGAGAAAAAGAAGCTCTGAACAATCAGGTAGCAGTTAGAAGCAGAAAGAATGGCGATGAAGGTCCTGTAGATCTTAATGATTTCGTAGAAAGAATTGTTAAAGAAATAGAAGCAAAAGAAAAATAGTCCTATAACCTACAAGCTAGTCTTTATGACTAGCTTTTTTTGTCCATTATATTCCATAATAATTAACTCTTTATTTGAAAAGAATAACATTAATGATTAAAACTTTTGGAGGTGACCATGGAATATATGAGAAGAAAAACTATTTTACTGTTTACAATTACAAGTATACTTATACTTTCACTTATTGGTTGTACAGTAAATAGAGATTATTACCTCCCTATTAAAAAGGCAAATCCTATTAGTTACAGGGATCTTTATAATTTATCTCAAAATAACTTTTCATCCATACCGGAAGTAGTTGAAAAAGTAAATGCTGCTGTGGTAGGTGTAGCTACTAGGAGTATAATAGAGGATGATTTTAATGATGGCGATGTAGTTGAAGAAGGTATCGGTTCAGGCTTTATAATTAACGATGAAGGATATATATTAACTAATCATCATGTAATTGCTGATGCTAGTAGTGTAAAAGTTATATTTAGTAATAACACTGAAGCAGAAGCACAAATAGTAAATTTCGATGAAAATCAGGATTTAGCAGTGCTTAAAATAATTGATGGATCAAAGGTTCCTGCCATAGTTGAATTAGGAGATTCAGATACACTTAAGGTTGGTGAGACAGTTATCGCTATTGGTAATCCCTTAGGAAAAGAGTTTATCGGTACAGTAACTTCTGGAATAATCAGTGCTGTTAATAGAAATATAGTAATAGATGATAGAGTTCTATCCTTTATTCAGACCGATGCAGCAATAAATCCTGGGAACAGTGGTGGTCCCCTATTGAACAGCTCAGGACAGGTTATTGGCATTAACACTGCTAAAATTGGCGCTACAGGTATTGAAGGTATAGGTTTTTCTATTCCAATTAACATTGTAAAAGGAAGATTAAGCGCTATGGCTTCTCCTATACCTGAGCTAGGCATGGTTGCTATGAAAGTTACTCCGGAAATGACTAAGTATGAAAAGGTTCCAACAGGAGTCTTTGTTAATAAAGTCACTAAAAATGGCTGTTGTTGTACTGCTGGTTTAAAATGTGGAGATATTATTGTAAAGTTCGACGGTGTAAAAGTTAATTCCGCTGATGAAATTAATGCTATTAAAGAAAAGCATAAAGCCGGTGATACTGTAGAAGTAGTTATTTATAGAAATGGATTTTATAGAACTAAAAAATTGACACTATAAAATAAAGCAGGAAGAAAAATTTATTTTCTCTCCTGCTACATTTATATTTAAGTAAAGTTTTGTTCTATAAAATTTAGACTTCTTTTAAGCCTTTCTCTATAATTCCTCCACCTAAGCAAACTTCACCGTCATAAAAGACCACCGCCTGCCCTGGCGCAATACCTCTTTGTGGCTTATCAAAAATAACTTTGCATGTATTATTTTCTCCTAAAATCACCTTAACTCCTTGATCTGGTTGTCTATATCTAAATTTTGCTGTACAAGTAAAGTTATCTGGCATCTTCTTCTTGCTTATCCAATTTAAATTAGAAGCTTCTAATCCATAAGTAAAGGCTACAGGATTATTTTCCCCTTGTGCTACATATAAGATATTATTTTTAATATCTTTATCTACTACAAACCAAGGTTCACCTGTACCTCTACCTCCAATTCCTAGCCCTTTTCTTTGACCTATAGTATAATGCATAAGGCCTTCATGTTTACCAATAATCTCTCCATCTATAGTTTTCATAAGCCCCGGTTTTGCTGGAAGGTAATTATTTAAAAACTTTCTAAAGTTTCTTTCTCCAATGAAACAAACCCCGGTACTATCTTTCTTTTTTGCTGTAGTTAAATTATATTTTTCAGCTATTTCTCTAACTTCCTTTTTAGTTAAATGTCCAATTGGAAATAATGTCTTTGATAGAGCCTCTTGATTTAACATACATAAGAAATAAGTTTGGTCCTTATTATTATCCACTCCACGAAGCAAGCGATATTCACCATCATGATAATCTAGTCTAGCATAATGACCGGTGGCCATATAAGTGGCCCCTACTTTCATTGCGTAATCCAGAAAAGCTTTAAACTTAATTTCTTTATTGCACATTACATCTGGATTAGGTGTTCTCCCCTTCTTGTACTCCTCTAAAAAGTACGAAAATACCCTATCCCAATATTCCTTTACGAAATTTACAGAATAGTATCTGATACCTATTTCATCGCAAACCCTTCTCATGTCTTCGTAGTCATCCACTACAGTACAAAGTCCTTCATCGTCTTTTTCATCCCAATTTTTCATAAATACACCGATTACTTCATAACCTTGTTCCTTTAATAATAGTGCTGCTACAGAAGAATCAACTCCACCAGACATGCCAACGATAATTCTCTTATTCTGATTATCCATTTCATCCACTGCCTTCCTAAATTCTTTTTATTAACATTAACAATAAACTTATATAAACTGTATACTGTATAACAAACATGCAATTTGGAGGTTTATATGAATATTTATAGTGACTCTTTATTAAGAGTTCAGTCTTCTTATGAAATATTGGTAAACACTAATAAATTTTTATTGTCATTATTTAAAGATGGTAAGTTAGTTAAAAACTATCCCATAGCCATAGGTAAACCCTCTACACCTACTCCTAAAGGCACCTTTACAATAATAAATAAAGCCCATAATCCTGGGGGACCTTTTGGAGCTAGGTGGCTTGGATTGAGTATTAAAGGTTATGGAATACATGGTACAAATGATCCTTCATCTATTGGCAAAGCTGTATCTAACGGCTGTATTAGAACCTATAATGAAAACATAATAGAATTATATAATACTGTCCCTATTGGCACCACCGTAAAAATCTTATGATTCCTCATACTCTAGTTCTTCTATTATAAGTTTATCAAATTTTATTGATTCCATAAAATTATTATGATCAAAAATCACTTTATTACGTTTATTGAACTCTTCCAAGTTATAGGGAAGCCAGTAAGGCTTCTCTATATCTAGTTCTTCACACAAGATTGTTATACAAGCTTTTAAATTTGCTTGATAACCACCTTCTATATTTGAACTTACTACCTTATCTTTAATAATTTTATTGTTCTTTATAACCTTTCCCCATACTTTTAGCATATTTGATACCTCGCCATATATAATTATCCATTATAATAATAATTATTATTATTGTAAACAAACCTAATATAAATTTTATCACATAATATATAATTTTTCATATTTTATATTGTAATACTTAATTAGGAGTGTTAAATCTTGTACTACAATTATCCTTATTATGATTTTAGATTTGAAGATTCAGAAGAGATAGATGGGGTAAAGGATATAAAAGAGCTTTATGAACTTGAGACGGAAGACTTACCAGCTCAATGCCCCTATCGACAGGTTATTCCACCATTTTTCCCATTCAATGGCTTTACTCCTGATCAAAATGGTGCTCCTACTTCACCTCCACCATCCTTTACTCCAGCTAAACCAAGTACTCAAGTTCAAACTTATGGAGCTCCATCAGTACTGGCTATGGATCCTGGCGCCATAAGACCATGCACCTTTAGATTTGTATATATATGGCCTAGAAGAGGATCAGGATTTTGGGCCTTCCTAACCTTTGTAGGAAATAGATCT
Organism: Clostridium sp. N3C; assembly: GCF_900095445.1. GTDB lineage: Bacteria > Bacillota > Clostridia > Clostridiales > Clostridiaceae > Clostridium_AU. The sequence goes on along the minus strand of NZ_FMJL01000005.1, from coordinate 41,073 downwards.
GCTTCAGGATTTAGATGGACACGTGGACAATGGAGATTTTTTGGAATGGATCTAAGAAATATTGAAAGTTTTCAGTGTTATTAAAAGAAAAGTGGCTATGCCACTTTTCTTATGCTTCATTTAAAAGCCATATGTAATAGTTTAATATACTTGAATAAGTTACAAGGATTATATATGGTAGCATAAGCAATCCCGCTGCCTTATATCCTTTGAGGAATTTTATTGTTGTTAAAACTGTAGTTAGTATTATTAATAAAGACAATAGAAAGGATATTCCATAAAGATTTAATCTAAAAAATATGAAAGGCCATAGGAAATTTAAAGTTACTTGTACTATAAAATAAAAAACTCCCCTCCTGTTATATACTCCTTCTCTGTTTTTGCTTATAAAAAGATAAGCAGCTATAGAAATTGATAAAAGTACTACTGGCCAAAAAATAATTAATATTACTGAAGGTAGAGCAAAAAAGGGTTTTCTTAAAATTTCATAATATCGTCCAGAACCTTTATTAAATATATTAGCAATGAATGCTAAGCCTTCAATAATAACTATTATTATTAATAATGTGCCCCAATCATTATTTTTAGAAACTTTTTTATTTTTCATATAATCATCCCCAATTAATATAAATTAATCCTCTATTAAATTTATTAAACAGATAATCATATTATGCTTTTAATATTATAATGATAATAAAAGGTCGCACTAATTAATAAAAAAACAAAGAAAAAAACTATTTTTTTGTATATTTATGCTATAATATTATATAGAATTTTGTGAAAGTGGTGATAATATGAGTAATTTAAAAGATCTTGACTGGAGTAACCTAGGTTTTAGTTACATAAAAACTGACTGGCGTTACATTTCCCTTTGGAAAGATGGGCAATGGGATCAAGGAAAGCTAGTAGAAGATAATAAATTAACTATTAGTGAAGCTTCAACTGCTCTTCATTATGGTCAACAATGTTTCGAAGGCTTAAAGGCCTACAGGACTAAGGACGGTTCTATTCAACTTTTTAGACCTGATGAGAATGCAAAAAGAATGAATTCTACCTGCCGAAGACTTTTAATGCCGGAATTCCCTGTTGAAAGATTTATAGATGCGGTAATTCAAGTTGTAAAAGCTAACGAAGCCTATGTACCACCCTACGGTACTGGAGCAACCCTTTATATTAGACCTTTCATGATTGGTGTAGGGGATAATATTGGTGTTAAACCTGCTTCCCAGTATATTTTTTCAGTATTTTGTGTACCTGTTGGCCCATATTTTAAAGGTGGCCTGACACCGGTAAACTTTTATGTAACGGATTTTGATAGAGCAGCTCCTAACGGTACAGGAGGTGTAAAAGTAGGAGGTAATTATGCCGCAAGTTTACTTCCTCATGAAGAAGCTGCAAAAAGAGGTTTTGCCGATTGTATATACTTAGATCCCGCTACTCATAGTAAAATAGAAGAAGTTGGAGCTGCAAATTTCTTTGGAATAACTAAAGATCATAAATTTATAACTCCTTATTCTAAGTCCATCTTACCAAGTATAACAAAGTATTCCTTAATGCACATTGCAAAAGAATACATGAACCTTGAAGTTTTAGAACAAGATGTATATATAGATAAGCTTGATATGTTTTGTGAAGCAGGAGCTTGTGGTACCGCTGCAGTTATTACACCAATAGGCGGAATCCAATACAAAGATAAGTTCCACGTATTTTATAGCGAAACAGAAGTAGGTCCAATTACTACTGAATTGTACAATACTTTAACTGGTATTCAATTTGGTACTGTTGAAGCTCCTGAAGGTTGGATATATAAAATATAATAGTTTTCTTATATGTTATAATGCCAAAGATAGGGCTATAAAGCTAGCTGTATCTTTGGCTTTTTAACTTTTTCTATACATTTATTATAAAATGCTTTATAATCTAACTGTATAGATTTATAAATTACAAAATATATTTTAGTAACTATTGCATTTTGAGGGGATTAAATTATGAATACTGGACTACCTACAACAAAAAACTTAGTAAAAAAACTTACAAGAGGTTATAGTATAAGAAAAGATGGCAGACTACTTAGAAATATAGATCCTATGAGAAAGCTTATGCCTTATCTCTTTAAGAGTCGTAACGGAAGCATTGTGCATGCTCCAGAAACTCTTGAATTTGATAATGCTAGAGAATTCATAAAAAAAATAGCTCGAGAAAATCCAGAATTGAATATAGGAACCTTTGAAATAATAGTAGCGGCTTTAGTAAGAACCTTATCCCAATATCCCTACTTGAACCGCTTTGTAGCTGGAAAAAAACTTTTTGCTAGAAATGACCTTTCTATCTCCTTTATTGTGCTTAAATTAGAAAATGGAGAATACAAAGAAACTAATGCAAAGGTGTACTTTTCTAGGGAAGAAACTTTGTTTGAAGTTGCCAAAAAAGTTAATGAACATATAAAGTTATGTCAATCTAGTTCTGACAAGAGTGATGATGAACTTATGAGAACTTTTACAAAATTACCATCACCTATTATTAGTTTATCTGCAAATTTAGCTAAGAAGCTTTGTGATTGGGGCTTACTACCTAAGAGTTTTATAGATGCTGTACCCCTATACTCTACAGCATATATTTCAAATCTAGGTAGCATAGGACATGATGCTTTAAATCATCATTTATATGAATGGGGTACCACTTCTCTTTTCTTGACCATGGGAAAACTAAAAAGAAGCAATGAAATTGATAAATACGGTCAAGTACATACGAAGACCTCATTAGATATCGTTGTAACCTTAGATGAACGTATTGCCGACGGTATATACTTAGTTAAAGCCCTTAAGTATTTTAAAAACTTAATAAAGCATCCTGAGAAATTGTTGGAACCACCTAAAGTTGTAGTTGAAGATGATGGTATATAGTTTTAATAAGAATTTTTCCCAACACTAATTTGATATTTATTAGATTTAAAAAAAGGAGTTATTATATAACGACCCCCAAAGTTAAACCGAAAAATCTATCCCTTGGAGGTCGTCTCATTAAATTAACTCCTTTTTACTATTGTTTTCTATTTTTATATCCCCTATGCAATAAAGCGTGGGCTAAAGGGCTGTTTGGATATTCTAAAAATTCATTATATATCTGCTTAATTATAGGATTTTCATGGGACTTTCTTATCGTCATATTTGAATCTCCTTCATACAATACTTCCATTCTCTTTCGTAGTATTTCTCTGTTTGCTCTAATAAATGGTTGCCCTCCACCATCTATGCAACCTCCTGGGCAAGCCATTACTTCAACAAAATCATACTTACATACTCCTGCTCTAATATCATCCATAACCTTTTTAGCATTGCCTAAGGAGGATATTACAGCTACTTTTAAATCAATATCCTCTAATTTCACACTAGTTTCCTTTATTCCTTCTAATCCTCTTACCTCATTGAACTCTAATTTGCCTAATTCTTTTCCAGTTAAAATTTCGTAAGCAGTTCTTAAAGCAGCCTCCATAACACCTCCGCTGTTTCCGAAAATCACACCGGCTCCAGTAGCTTCTCCTAAGGGATTATCAAATTCTTGCTCTTCCATATTTGTAAGATCCATACCTGCTTCTTTTATCATTTTAGCTAGCTCTCTTGTGGTAATAACTATATCCACATCTTTTATGGCATTTTTCTTAAATTCTTCTTCATTAGCTTCAAATTTCTTAGCTACACAAGGCATAACTGAAACTAGTACTAAGTTTTCTACTTCAATTCCTAACTTGTCCGCTAAATAAGTTTTTGCAATTGCTCCAAACATTTGCTGAGGGGATTTACAACTAGAAGGATAATCCAACATATCCCCATAGTTTGTTTCCAAGTAGTTAATCCAAGCGGGACAACAGCTTGTAATCATAGGAAGTCTACCACCATTTTTCAATCTGTCTACGAGCTCATTAGCCTCTTCCACAATAGTTAAATCTGCAGCAAAGTTAGTATCATAAACCTTTTTAAAACCTAAAGCCTTTAATGCTCCTACCATTTTCTTAGTTACATCAGTACCTGCAGGCAATCCAAACTCTTCTCCTAAGGCTGCTCTAACCGCTGGTGCTGTCTGAACAATTACATACTTATCCTTATCACTTAATACCTGCCAAACTTCATCATAATTATAGACTTCTCTTAAGGCACCGGTAGGACATACTGCTAAGCATTGTCCGCAGTAAGTACATTTAGTATCTACAAAAGGTTTACTCAAAAAGGATGAAATTACTGTATCAAAACCTCTGTTAACAGCAGTTAAAACATAAGTTTTTTGGATATCATTGCACACCGTAACACATCTTCTACAGAGAATACATTTATCCATATCCCTAATAACAGATGGTGAAGATATATCTATAGGATAAGTAGATATTTCACCTTCATACTTTATTTCTTTAACACCTAAATCCGCCGCTAATTTTTGAAGTTCGCATTTCAAATTCTTTTCACATTTTAAGCAATCTTGAGGATGATCAGAAAGTAATAGTCCTACTATGTTTCTTCTAGCATTAATAGCTCTTGGAGTATTAGTTTTTATAATCATTCCATCTGTAACAGGAGTGGAACAGGCCGGTGCTAAATTTCTTCTTCCTTCAACTTCTACTACACAAACTCTACAAGTACCATTACAATTCTCAGTACTTCCGTCCTGCATATTCATATGGCAAAGGGTAGGTATTTCAATATTCAATTTCTTAGCCGCATCTAATATAGTTTTTCCTTCTTTAATCTCAACCTCTCTATTATTGATGGTTATCTTAACCACACAGCACCTCCTACACCTTAACAATTGCTTTTATAGGACAAGAATTAAAACAAGCACCACATTTAATACACCTGTCTTTTTCAATACTGTGTTTTTCTTTTAGTTTACCCTTTATAGCATTTACAGGACACATTCGGAAACATTTAGTACATCCAACACATCTTTCAGTTATCATATAGCTTAGTAATCCTTTGCATTGACCTGCTGAACACTTCTTTTCTTTAATGTGCTCCTCATATTCCTTCATAAAATACCTCATAGTACTTAGTACCGGATTAGGAGCAGTCTGTCCTAAACCACATAAGGCTGTATCTTTAATAGTTTCAGCTAAGGATTCTAACTTTTTAAGATCCATTATATTAGCCTTACCTTCAGTTATTTTATTTAAAATTTCTAGCATTCGTTTGCTTCCAACTCTACAAGGCGTACATTTACCACAGGATTCATCAACGATAAACTCCAAATAAAACTTTGCAATATCAACCATACAGTTATCTTCATCCATTACAATCATTCCACCAGAACCCATCATTGAACCTATGTTGGTTAGAGAATCATAATCTATAGGAACATCTAACATAGATTCAGGTATGCATCCGCCAGAAGGGCCACCGGTCTGAACAGCTTTAAGTTTTTTACCATCTTTTATACCTCCGCCTATATCATAAATGATATCTCTTAATGTAACTCCCATAGGTACTTCAACTAAACCTACATTATTGATTTTTCCTGCTAGAGCAAAAACCTTAGTTCCTTTGGATTTCTCTGTACCTATTTTATTGAACCAAGAGGCACCTTCGTTAATAATTTTAGGTATGTTAGCAAGTGTTTCTACATTATTTACACAGGTTGGTTTATTCCATAATCCCCTTTCTGCAGGAAAAGGAGGTTTGTTAGTAGGTTCACCACGGGAACCTTCTATTGAATGAATCAATGCAGTTTCCTCACCACAGATAAAGGCTCCAGCACCTAACTTTATTTCAATATCAAAGTTAAAGTCTGTGCCAAAAATATCTTCTCCTAATAGCCCGTATTCTTTTGCTTGATTTAAGGCAATTTTTAACCTACGTATTGCAAGAGGATATTCTGCTCTAATATAAATGAATCCTTTATTGGCACCAATAGCAAAGCCACCAATAGCCATTGCTTCTATAACACTATGTGGATCCCCTTCAAGTATAGATCTATCCATAAAGGCTCCTGGATCTCCTTCGTCAGCATTACATATGATATACTTTTCAGTACTATGGTGGGATTTTACAAACATCCATTTCTTCCCTGTAAGAAAACCGCCTCCCCCTCTTCCTCGTAAACCAGATTCTGTTATTTCATTAATTACTTCCTCCGGTTTCATAGTTGTAATAACCTTTCCTAAAGCTTTATAGCCATCAAAGGCAATATACTCCCTTATGTCTTCAGGATTTATAACACCACAATTTCTTAAAGCAATTCTTAATTGTTTTTTATAGAAAGACATCTCTTCTTGAGTATTTACCTTTTTACCTATGGTAGGCTCTTCATATAGAAGCCTATCTATTATTTCCCCTTTTACAATATGCTTTGATATAATTTCTTCCGCGTCTTCAGGGGCAACATGTATATAAAAAATATTATCCGGTAGTATGTGAACAATAGGTCCTTTAGCACAGAAACCAAAGCAGCCTGCTAACACAACCTTTACCCTATTCTTTAATCCATGCTTTTCTATACTACTTTTAAGTTGTTCTACTATTTTATCTGATTTAGAAGACATACACCCTGTACCTTGACATACCAATATATGTCTTTCACTACCCTCATTGCTTAATTTACTAATCCTTCTTACGGAAACTAAAGAATTATATTTTTCTGCTAAAAGATTTAATTCTTCTAGGCTCTTTACCTTGATTTGGCTCATAGCATCACCTCAATCACTTATATTCATTAAGAAGTTTATCTATGTCCTTTTTGGTAAAGTGGCCATAAACTCTATTATTAACCATAACTACCGGAGCTAAACCACATGCACCAACGCATCTTAAGGTATCTATAGTATATAAACCATCCTTAGTGGTCTCTCCTTCTTTGATCTTTAATCTCCTTTTAAATTCTTCTACTATTTCCCCAGAACCCTTAACAAAACAGGCGGTTCCTGTACAAATATTGATTACATATTTCCCCTTAGGTTCTATGGTAAAAAAGGAATAAAAACTTACTACTCCATATACCTTTGAAACTGGGATACCTAATTTGTCAGCTACAAAGTTTTGAACTTCTTCACCTAAATAGCCAAAAAGCTCCTGTGCTTTATGAAGTACTGAAATTAACTCACTTTCTTTGTATTGACGTTCTTTTATATATTCTTCCAATTCTTTAAATCTGGGATCCCTGCACATAAAAATTACCTCCATATGGTTTAATATCCCTACAAAATTATTATATTAATTCGCTAATGTTTTAACTACAAATACTATTTTCCTATATAAAAAAATTACTATTAGTAATATTTAATTTACTAATAGTAATTTAAATGTTTTTATAATTTTACTGTTTTAATAATATTTTCTTCTGATACAATATAAATTTCACTTTTTTCTCTAGAATATTCAACCCTATCGTTACCAATTTCCATAATAGGTTCTTTACCTAAGGCATAAAAAATATCATCCGCCAAAGTTTTGCTGAATTCGATTCTGTCTTCCTTATGAAGTTCTTGCCAAATATCTTTCTCCATACCTAAGAAATTATAAATGTCCTCAATTTCCAATAAACCATCTGCTATTTCTTCGATTATTCTTTTGTATTCTCTAGAAAATCTCAATGACATCTTTATACAATCCTTTCATTTTTAAGCATACCAAGAGCTTCTTCTCTTTCCCTATTAAATCTATTATATACACTCTTTCTCACATCAGCAGAGCTACTTCTGAAATATATGTTTACCTTTTGTCTTTCATTATAAATTCCATTGATTATATTTTCATCTGAACTATTTAAATCTACTTTTGAAAATAGATTAACTGCTCCACTAACACCATGTTGTACTGCTGTGGACCACAAAACATTTTTTAGAGCATTAGACCTTCTATTAATGTCAAAATTATAAGTATTCTTTAACTTTTTAGCAGCTTCATCATAAAAAGCACTCTTAACGTAGTTATATTGTAAAGCTAAAAAACCTGCACTATCATTTTTAGCTATAGATTGCCAAGCCTTATCAAAATTCATTCCATAACTATTGCCATCCATAGCTTTAGCTTGAACTAAAGTATTATAATAGTCATAATTTGAGTTTTTTAAGTAATTAATAAAAGATGTTAAAGATCCTGTTTTAGAGGAAAACTGCCAAGCGCCATAGGACTTACCACCATAGTCACCGGGATTATTTGCAATAACTCCCGGTCTTCCATTAGATTCATACTTGGCAGATAAGGCTCCAAGATCTTTACTGTCAATGTATGTCACATTGGATTTAGTACTTCCATAGTTATTTTGTACATATCCTCTTGAGCTCATATTAAGAGAACCTAGTAAATCTAAGGATGACCCTAAATCTATATCATTATCTCCACTAATTTGAGATAGCAATAAAGTACTCATTAAACTACTGGAGCTTGTACTACTTCCTTCAATCATCATTTCATATATTTTTTGAAAAGCTATAATAGCTAATTGTTTCTCTGCTTCTACTGCACTATTAACTTTATTATTAGATAAACCGCTACTTAATAACTGGGTCAAATAACTTACCTGTAAAGAGGTATTATCCATTTTACATCCTCCTCTTTAAATCATCTCTTTGAATTTCAGTAACACTGTTTAAATTATAGCATAATTCAATCTATTTATAAAGCCATTATGCTATTAAGCAATTTTAAAAATTTTTCAATATTAAAATATATTTTTTGATAATTCCGTATAATTATGCGGTGAAATTTTTATTTATTCTTGAATTTATTTTACTTTTATAGTATTCTGATAATTAGATTATAGTAATCCATCCACAATTTAACTGCATATTTTTCATTAATAGCATGTTTATGTAGAAAGGTTGAAATATTATGAATATGAAATTTATTAAAAAACTTCCAACAGCAGAAGAAGTTATAAAAGACATACCTCTCAGCCAAGAATTATCTCAAGTAAAAAAAGATAAGGACAAAGAAATTGAAAAAGTATTTAAGGGTGAACTAGACAAATTTATTCTTATTATTGGGCCATGCTCCGCTGACAGAGAAGATTCTGTTTTGGATTATATATACAGATTGGCTAAAGTACAAGAGAAGGTCAAAGATAATCTTATATTAATTCCACGAGTTTATACTAATAAACCAAGAACTACCGGCTTAGGATATAAAGGAATGGCTCATCAACCAGATCCAAATAAGGCTCCTAATATTGAAGAAGGTATAAGAGCAATTAGAAGATTACATTTAAAAGCTTTATCAGAAACTCATATGGTTACAGCAGATGAAATGTTATACCCTGAAAACTATACTTATTTGGCAGACCTACTAAGTTATGTAGCTATCGGTGCAAGATCTGTAGAGGACCAACAGCACAGATTAACAGTTAGTGGAATGGATATACCAGTAGGTATGAAAAATCCTACATCAGGAGATATTACCGTTATGCTTAACTCCGTAGTAGCAGCACAAAATTCCCACACCTTTCTTTATAATGGATTTGAAGTGGAAACAAAGGGTAATCCTTTATGTCATACTATTTTGAGAGGTGCTGTAGACTCATACGGTAGAAATATACCTAACTATCACTACGAAAATCTTCTTGAGTTAGCTAAGGCTTACGAAGAAAGAAAGTTAGCTAACCCAGCTATTATCGTAGATACAAATCATTCTAATTCTATGAAGAAGTTCTACGAACAGCCTAGAATCGCTAAAGAAGTATTATTCAGTAGAAAATGGGACTCAAAACTAAAAAAATTAATTAAAGGACTAATGATCGAGAGTTATATAGTAGAAGGTAGCCAAGATGTTAATTGCCATGTATATGGTAAATCTATAACAGATCCTTGTTTAGGATGGGAAGATACAGAAAAACTTATATACTATATTGCAGAAAATATATAAAATAAATAAGATACCATACTTAATAGTTTTTTAGTATTAAGTATGGTATTTTTCTTCTTTTAACAATATATTTCTGCTATAATTCTTCATCATATTTTACTCCGTATGTTTCAAATCTCCCCTGCTTACAAATTCAAATAAACCATGAAACTCATAGAAGTTTGTAAAGTTCTATGAGTCTCATGGTTTATTTTTACTTTAATCCTTTAATTTTTCCACGTAAAGCTTTAATTCTTCCATTAACATATTCTATTAACTTATTTTCATCATTTTTAAACTCCATAGGAGCTTTAGTTACTATGTCAATAATATCTAGTTTATTTCCTTTTATTTGTTCTGATATTATAAGAGCTAAACACCTATTTTTAACCTCCCAATAGGCCTGATTAAACTCTGTAGCTTGCCATTTATTATAATATCCCCTTTCAATTCCAAACTGAAATAGATCTGCTGCCGCTTCCAATTCATCCAAGTCCTCTGCTTGAAGGGTTTCTTTTATAAGCGTATCAAATGATTTCATCATAACACCTCTTTATTTTAAGTATAAATAATTTCAGACTTTACAAAGCATTATTTTCTTCAATTAGTAGAAAATTAATGAATATCCATATGCCCCGAAGTTTCTTATCCTAAAAACTCTGGATTCTCTATATGATCAGCTCTTATGGCTTTTCTCAGTATTGTAAAATTAATTTTAGAACCTTCCTCTTCTAAATTAATAGGATATTTATTCTTGCAAGTTTTGCATAATAAATACTCCTTAGACTCTGTCTTTTCTCTATTATCAAAAAGAAAAGGTAGCTCTTCTGTTTTGTCTAAATTTTCATCATTACTATCAATATTTATTTTATAAGTATAAATATATGTTACTTTACGTTTAATTTCAAACTCCTTACTATTACATCTAGGACAATGTAAGTTTTTGCTCAATTCCATCTCTGAACTTCCCTCTCTCTTTTTCTAATATATTGGATTATAATTATAATTATAGTTAATATTAAAATATTTTACTTTAACTTATTACTTTTACTTAAAAATTATATATGCTATAGTATTTCTTGTATAGATTTTTTTATCCATAAGCTAAGAGAGAGAAATAAATTAGTAAATATAAGCTAGATTCAAACATAGTTAAGCTTTAAAATCATAATTAAAATGCTTAATGCAGGAATAGGAGTTAATTATTATGACAAAAAGAATTTTTAAAGGTAGCGCTATGCTCAACCCGGTGCCGGTAGTATTAATTACTTCTTTGAACGAAGACAAATCTGTGAATGTATTTACTGTTGGTTGGATAGGTACTGCTTGTACTAGACCTCCAATGATTTCAGTGGCTATTCGACCAGAACGATTATCCTACAAAAATATTAAAAATCTTGGTGAATTCGTAGTTAATCTTCCAACAAAAGATTTATGTAAAAAAGTGGATTATTGTGGAGTTAAATCTGGATTAAGCCATGATAAAATAAAAGAAATGGCCTTCACTTTGGAAAAGTCTAATAGTATTAGTACCCCAAGTATAAAAGAATGCCCAGTAAATTTAGAGTGCAAAGTAAAAGAAATAATTCCATTAGGCTCTCATGACTTATTTATTGCAGAAGTTTTAAGTGTAAAGGTGGAGGAAAACTTAATAGATGCCGCAGGTAAAATACATTTTGAAAAAGCTAATTTAATAACTTATTCTCATGGAGAATACTTCCCTCTTCCTTCTAAATCTATTGGAACCTTTGGATACTCTGTGAAAAAAAGAAGCACTAATAAAAGTAAAAAGGGTAAGGGTAATTAGTTTCCTTCACCCTTAATATGCTTATTTTAAAACTCAGAGCCTTTAATTTTAAAACCGTTAATTTCAATGTCTTCGTCCAGCTCTATAAGTAAACACTTTTTCCCTTGCTTGTTTCTAATTTGCTTAATTTTACTTAGTGCACCAGGCGCTATACTAATACTTGCCTTTTCACTTTCAATTTTCACTGATTTACTCTTTAAATCAGGTAAAATATTATCCACCTTAAAATCGAAATTAGTATTACCTAAAGTTTCTTCATAAGCTTCTTCTAATTTCTCAATTTTTTCTTCTTCTATACCACTGCTAGCCAAAACACTTTTTACATCTCTTATTGATAAAAGAGCTTCCTCGCCTTCTTCAATATCTTCTGCCTTTATAGCTATGTTTTCGTAAATTGTTTGCATAGTCTCCGGTTCTATTGCATCCCCAACAACCTCTTTAATTATGGCATTAAAGCAATTTTTCTCTTCTGCCGCAGTTATTTTTATAGTTGCATTTAATACATCCTCTATAAAGCTAAGATTAACTTCATTATTTTTTGATGAATAATACATAACATGATTAACATCTGAATAATTGTTGTTAAAACAAGGGAACATGAAACCATCCATAGGTGAATTTAAATTAATTATAGCATCTAAAGAAGAATTAGTTCTAAATTCTCTGTTTATATAATCAAATTGAATTGCCTTTTTAGGGTATTCTACCTTATTAATACTACCTATAATAAATTTAAAGGAATAAACATTATCATCTTCCGCCTCATCAGCTTCTATATTTCTTTTTTTAGCTCCCTTCCAATACTCTCCATATACAAAGGTAATTACTATATCATTTTCATATTTATAATTATTGGCTAGCTTATTTACAATTGCATCAAGAGCCATAAGTCTTTCATCTTTATCTTCACTCTCTAAAGCAATATGCAAAAATTTTTGAGAGTTATCATCAAAGTCAGTATTAGAAAAGTCCAATTGAAATAGCTTGGTATCTAAAGCTCCACCCAATATTTTTTTAAAGTTTTTTATGTACAATTCTTGTGATTCTTCATCTAACATATTCATATTCTTAACTTCTTTATGGATAATTTCTAAATTATCTTTTTTTAGATAGATGCTGTATAAATCATTAAGTTGAAGCATTATGCTTCCTAACTTCATATGTTTTCTCATATCAGCCAAATCTTTTTTTATCATTGCTTATTTCTCCTTGTACATAGTTTTTACCGAAGACGTACCATATATAAATTTATCACAAAGATTGTATTAATTCAAATCAAATTAAAAAAACAGCATTAAGCTGTTTTTTTTAATGTTATAGTATTTAATCGTGTTCCATCCATGTACTGTACAGAAAAATTATACCCATCGCCTAACACCGATAAAAAACTTTCCAACCATGCTTGCCTTAAATCATAAAAGTGCTGAACATTTCCTCCAACTATTTTCCAATTATCACTATGAATACATTGGGTTGAAATCCATGCAATCCTATCCTCCCCATCTTCTATCACTCGGTCTACAGCATCACAGGGCATACCCTCTAAAATAAAATCATTTATTACCCTATAAGCTTGATTAGCTGAGGAAAGCTGATAAATTTCATTTGCTTTTTTCCCTTTTTCCTCTCCATCCTCTCTAAAAATCTGTTCAAGGTTCTTTTTATATTCAATTTTTACAGATAGGATATTGGTTATCCATGATGCCATTCTAGATTCAGTCCTACATATTTTATCTTGCAACCATCCATGAATGTTGGATTCATTAATAATTGCTTCTAAAGGTTCTTGACCTGTAGTAGGACCAAATTTACTAATAATATCTGACTTCCAATGTGCAGCCTCTAACAATCCCTCTTCAAAGGCAAACTTTTCAATTTTATTTTCTAATTCCTCTGAATATTTTATTTTATTAAAGAGCCAATAGTGAATTTTCCCTAAATACTTACTCATAATTTTCCTCCTAAATAGAACAAGCTTCAACAATAAAATTGTTTTATTAGTTTACTTCAAGGAAATTATATCATTCATATTCAGAGGAATCTGTATCATAAGTTACCTAAATTTAAATTTACCTTTGAAACTTATATCAGAAAAATAGCTAATCAGAAAAAATATCAGAAAACTCTAATTGAATACTTTTATCATGTTCTCTTTGTAAATCCTCTATTATAACTTCTTGTGGATTAATCTTTTCTTCTTCCACTTTTCTTACTGGCAATCGTATAATAAATTCGCTACCGACACCTAATTTACTTTTTAAGGTTATACTTCCCTCATGCATTTTTACCAAGGATTTTACTAAAGATAAACCAATTCCACTTCCCTCTGTTCTTCTAGTAGTAGTTTTATCAACCTGTGCAAATCGTTCAAAAACATAGTCTATTTTGTCATCCGGTATACCTATGCCAGTGTCTCTTACTCTAATTTCTACAAAGCTATCTAGATCTATTATGTTGATAAATATTTTTCCCTTTTCATTAGTAAACTTCACAGCATTAGACAATAAATTTAACATTACTCTTTCAATCTTTTCTTCATCAATTGCTAAATACTTCTCCTCAACATCCGTATCAAAAATAATATCTATATCCTTTGATTTAATATACTCTGCAACAGATTGAGTTAAGTCCTCAATTACCGTAACTATATTACAATTTCTTAGATTCAATTTAATATATCCTTCATCTAAACGACTAATATCAATTATATTATTAATAAGTCTTAAGAGCCTATAACAATTATTATGCATAATTTTTAAATACCTCTTTATTGATTCATCTCCTAATTGTCTAGTAGGTTCAAGACTTTCAAGAAGCTGCAAAGTACTACTAATTACATTTAGGGGAGTCCTAAGCTCATGAGAAATATTGGTAAAAAATTCTGTTTTCAGTTTATCATATTCTATAAGCTTATCCATTTTTCGTTCACTTTCAGCATTTTTTAAGTTTAAATCTTGCACTTGTTTTTTTACAACATTCATACGCTTTGCAAGAGATATGGCCTCTGCTACAGAATATTTAAGATTAATTAAAGTGTTAACTCTTGAGATTAATTCTTGCCTATTAAAAGGTTTGCTTAAATAATCATTAGCTCCCCGTTGAAAAGCTAATGTCAAATTTTCAATACTACTATCTGCCGTCATTATCAGTATAGGTAATTGAAAACTAGTCTTTTTTTCCCTAATAATGTTAACTACTTCATCCCCTAATAAATCTGGCATCATCATATCAAGTATTACCAAATCTAAATCATCATTTTCTTCTATTATATTTATAGCATCCTTGCCATAAGCAGCTTTAAATATGACTGTACTTTCATTTATCAAATAGTTTTCTAGAACTTTTTGATTTATATAATCATCATCAACTATTAAAATTTTCGTTGCATTTTTGATGAGACTGGCTGATTGCATTATATTAAAGCTATTTTTATCATTAAAACTAATATTAGTAGTTTTATCAAAGGTCTCTTTTTCTAGCTTTTCTATTTCGTTAGCAGGGCAAATTGGTAATGTGAAAGTTACCTTTGTTCCTTTGCCAATGATAGAATCTATCGATATAGTTCCCCCATGTAACTCTACTAGCTGCTTAGTAATGTATAAGCCTAAGCCATTACCACTAGATTTGCGCGAAATTTCATCCTGTTCATAACTATCAAATATTGCATCTAATTTATCTTTAGGTATCCCTACTCCTGTATCTTCCACGCAGATTTCAACAAAATCCACTTTCTTTTTGTAAGATACTGTAATATTACCTTCCTTTGTAAATTTTACAGCATTTCCTATTAGATTAAATAGTATTTGCTGAATTCTATTTTCATCACCGTAAATTAAAGGAATATTAGCATCAATATCATTTATAAATTCTACCTTATTTGTACCTTCAATAGACTGACAAAATCTTATTGTTACTCTTATAATTTTTTCAAGATTAACAGGCTTTTTCTCAAGACTAATATTTTTAAGTTTTAATTTAGAGAAAACTAAAATATCCTCTACCAAGTTTGCTAATCTTCTAGCGCTATGATTAATTAACAATAAATCTTCATTGTATTCTTCTGATAAGTGCTCAGCTTTATTTGATAACAACCCTTCTGTCAAACCAATAATACCATTAAGAGGAGTTTTTAGTTCATGTGATATCACTGCTAAGAAATCATCTTTTAATTTATTAATAGTTGCTAACTTGTTTGAGTTGTTTTCAGCCTGAGCAAAAGTCTTAGATTGCCTTTTAGCAAAAGCATATGATACCGTTATAATAAAAATTAAGATTCCTAATGGTGCAAAAGAACTGGTTATTATTACGCTGTATTCGTATAGAACATCATTAATTACTGTTAGTAATAATGTAAATACTCCACTGCAAATAATATATTCACTTCCGAAATTCTTTAAATAGCTCTTATATAACTTAAAAAAAATGTATATCAGTAAAAAAATAGCTAATATCTGATATGGAATAATCACATCCATATAATATTTCCATGGGGTTACTAAAATCAAAATTATATACAGCCAAATAGAGGTTTTTGATATTTTTACAATATATTTTGATATGATATCAGGATAAAAACTATTTATAAATAGGATAATAAAAGGTATATATAAATAGAAAGTCCAATGCATTATTTTTCCTGATAATATGTAACTAAAGTTTGGAAATAGTGTGATAAAAAATCTTTCTCCTAAGAATAAGGTTCTAACAGCTACTATTAAACAAACTATAGATAAATATAAAGCACTTTTATCCTTTTTCCTAAATATATATAGGCCCAAAGCATATAGAGCTGCCAATACCGTAGAGCCAAATAAAAACATTTCAAAAGCTAGACGCTTCTCATCATACAGAGTTATTTGCTCCATGGTACCAATAAATATATTATCAACATAACCATTTTTAGGATAAAAATTACTTACTTGAAGTGTAATATATACTTCCTTACCTTCGCTATGGAAATAAGCATATTTGGAAATCAGTTGAGGATTCATACTTTTTTTATCTTTTCCAACAGTTCCTACAGAAATAATTTCTCTATCATTTATCCAAAGTCTATAAGCGCTTTGTATATATTTAACATCTATCGAGTAAAGATCCGCTTCTTTATTTGCTAGTAATTTTAATCTATAGGTCCCATAACCATGTCCTGCATAAGAACCTGGTATTATGTACTTTTCACCTTTTAGATTATTTTCACCTTTAAAATCCTCTGGATATAATAGTTGGTCTTTATAATATATCCATTCCCCCTCTAATTTTAACATGCCATCATTTTCACAATCCCAGTTTCTTAAATCAATGACACCATTTACAGCTTTAGGTGGAGTTTTGCCATAATTTGCTTCCACCATAGACCCTCTTATGACTCCTACAATTATTAATGTAATAAATATCAAAGCCAAAGTTAGCTTTAACTTAGCACAAACTATTTTCTTCATCGTTAACTTCCTTTATCGTAAAAATTTCATATACAATAATTATTATTTTAAAACCCAAACTAGAAATATCTGTTAAATACCTTTTCCTTTATCATTTCAATCTCGTACTTATAAGGTGACTTTTTATTCCCTTTTCCATCATCTACATAAGGTGTTTCTAATATTTTAGGAATATCTTTAAGGGATTCATGGTGAGCAATATAACATAAAGCATCGAATCCTATATAACCATAACCTATTAACTCATGCCTATCCTTTTTACTACCTAAAGGATTCTTGCTATCATTTAAGTGTATAACCTTAAGTCTGTCCAAACCTATTATTTTATTAAATTCCTCTAACACAAGATCAAATTTATGAACTATGTCATAACCAGCATCATGAACATGACAGGTATCCATGCAAACACTAATTTTCTCATTATATTTAACGCCATCTATAATTCTTGCTAATTGCTCAAAGCTCTTACCACATTCAGAACCTTTACCAGCCATAGTTTCTAAGGCAATCTGTACAGATTGATCTTTAGTAATTACTTCATTTAAGCCTTCTATAATTCGTTCTATTCCTTTATCTTCACCAGCACCAACATGGGAACCTGGATGTAGAATGATTTGCTTTGCTTTTTTCAAAGCTTCTGCACGCCTTATTTCTTCTCTTAAAAAATTAATAGCTAATTGAAATATTTCCATTTTTACGCTATTTCCTAAATTAATTATGTAAGGGGCATGAACGATGATTTCATCTATATTATTCTTTTTCATAAAATTAATAGCAGCCTCAATATTTAGGTTCTCTATAGGTTTTCTTATAGTATTTTGAGGTGCTCCTGTATATACCATAAAAACATTAGCACCGTAAGATGCCGCTTCTTCAGCAGATCCTAAAAGCATTTTTTTACCACTCATAGATACATGAGAACCTATTTTTAACATAGTAATCTCCCACCTTTAGCAAGTAGTTTATCTTTTGTTTTATCTTTTTCTCAAACCCTTTAAATAATCTAAAGCTTCTCTAACCTCAGAAAGAGATAAATTCCCCTTCTCCAATTCCCAATCTTCTTTATCCAAAAGCCTAGAATAAAAATCTATTCCTAATTTAATTACTCCTTCATTGTCTTTGTTCTCTTCTAATAATTCGTAATATGCATCTTCAGCTTTATCAAAGTTTTCCAAAAGTTCAAAGTGTTTCATAATTATTTCATAAGCTTTTTGCCCCATTTCATAGCTACTTAAATAATCAACTATACTTTCCATTGATTCTTTTGAAGTCCCTAAGGTTGTTCCCTTGTCTAATGACAAAGCCCTATTAAAAACATAAAGGCTTTTTAACTTGATATTTAGGGCCTTGCTAGTATTATTTTGACAGTCATACAAATCGCTTTCTGCTTCTAAAAGTTTAGCCAATATAACTAATTTATATATCTCCGCAGCTTCATGTGCACTAATTAAGCCAATCACATCGTCTACGCTTAATTTTTCTACTAATTCTCCATTTAATCCAAGTAATTCTTTATAAGCTTTTTTTATATACAAAAGACCTTCTTCCCATTTTAATTCACTTTTATATTCTAATATTTTTTTTAAAATTTCAGAAAGCTCTAATAGCTTTGCATCATTCAAATCATTTTTTATCATTAAAACCAACTCCAGTTTAAAGAATCATAATTTACTACCTTAATATTATATCAATGGATTAGACTATATACCAGTATGAGAAGTATTAAACTTACATGTGCTTGAACATTGCTTTAATTTACAATATAATTTTTAAACATTAATATCTATATTAAAAGGCACCAAGGTGCCTTTAATTAAAAATTATATCTTAATCTAAGTTAGCCACTATTATGATATATACTATTTAATTTATAAAATCTAAACTTTAAGAGTTTTGGATTACAGGTATATTAATAATAGAATAAGGATACCTATAACTACATTCTATACAAGATAAGAAATATAATGCAATAATAAATAATATTTCATTACTTATTTGCTGATCTTTATCCCTTAACTTTGAGCCTGTCCCCTTATTGGAAAATTGAAGTATAATTAATATTAATATAGCAATTTGTGATAAACTGCAAATACAACTTTGTGCATATGTGCTAATTGGCACTTTTATAAGCTCCTCTTTTTTCTTTCTTCTACTCATCTTCCTCCCGCCTTTTACTTATTTAAATATTTAAAGAGAGAGCTAAAAGCTCTCCCAGTATTTTTAATATGCTCCTTTACCGCAACCAGCGCATGTTAAGAAGAATAATGCAATTATAAATAATACACCATTACCTATTTCATTTTTTCCATGATTTCCACCGTAACTTCCCTTTTCCCCCTTATTTTTAGAGAACTGAAGAACGATGAGAATCAAAATAACTAGTGTAGGAAAGTTACAAATGCATTTGTTATCTACTCCTCTAAACATAGGAACATTTAATAATTCTTTGTTACAGCATTTTCTACTCATGGGTACCCTCCTTTACTATTTACAAATGTTTTTCATTTTTACATCTTGTTTTTTATATAATTTATATTTTTTAGCGTCTTCCACAACCTGCACAGGATAGGAAGAAAAGTGCTATAATGAATAATACACCATTGCCTATTTGATCATATTTATCCTTATGGCAGCCTTCATAATCCTCATCATCATGGCCGTAGTTTTTATTCTTATTGCTGAATTGAAGTACAATTAATATTAATATTACTAAAGTTGGAAAATCACAAAGGCATCTTGATCCTCCAACATAGCCGCCCATAAATCCTCCAGGAAGGTTACTACCATGATAACAGCCTGTCATCCCTTTATTTCACTCCTTTTTTCTTGCTTTTTCCTTAACTAATTTTCCTCTTAGGATGCATATTATTTATCTTCATAGTATATGCTATGATGGGTATTTCACATTTGTCACAGATTTAGCAAAGAAAAAATTTGCTTATTGTCTTATTAACTCAATTGCAATATATTATTTTTGATAGGATAATTAATATAAAAAGGATGGACAAACATATGAGAGGTAAAAAATTATATAATGCAATAAATCATTTTAAAACTATAACTAATCATAAAATCTTAGTAATGAAATATTGCTTTAAGGTTGGTCTATATAAACAAGGGCTTTTACATGACCTATCTAAATACTCCTGGGTAGAGTTTTCCGCAGGTGTAAAATACTATCAAGGAAACCGCAGTCCTAATGCTATAGAAAAGATTGAAGAAGGTTACTCAAAGGCCTGGCTACATCACAAAGGAAGAAACAAGCATCACTTTGAATATTGGATTGATTACGGCGTTAATCCATCTGAAGGACTAATTGGGATGAAAATGCCAATTAAATATGTAATAGAAATGTTTTTAGATAGGATGTGTGCTTCAAAGAACTATGAAAGGGATGCCTACAAAGATACTTCTCCTCTTGAATATTATAACAAAGGTAAAGATTATTATATTATTCATGATGAATCAAGAGCATTGCTTGAATTGCTCTTGAATAAATTGGCAAGTGAAGGAGAAGAAGCAACTTTAAACTATATAAAGAAAGAGTTACTTAATTGAAAATAAACAAAACCGAAAAATCAATAATTTTTATGATATAATATTTTTTAAAGCAAAAGTGTAGGAGGTCTAGAAATGAATAATGCGGATAAACAATATTTAACCTTGGTGAGAGATATTTTAGAAAATGGTTTTTATGAAACAGAAAATAGGACAGGAATGCCAACCTATAAGCTTCCACACAAAATATTTCAATTTGATCTTCAAAAGGAGTTCCCTATTCTCACTACTAAATTTGTAGCCTTTAAAACAGCAGTGAAGGAACTATTATGGATTTATAAGGATCAATCTAATGATGTAAAAAAACTTCAAGAGCAAAATGTACATATCTGGGATGAATGGATGCAGGAAGATGGTACAATTGGAACTGCTTATGGTTGGGTTGTTAAAAAATATAATCAAATAGACACTTTAATAGAAAACATAAAAAAAGATCCTCAAAATAGAAGACATATAATGAGTCTATGGCAAATTCCTCACCTAGAAGGCGGTTCACTATATCCCTGTGCCTTCATGACTATGTGGGATGTTACAGAAGACAGGTTAAACTGTATGCTAGTACAGCGTTCAGGTGATGTTCCTCTAGGCGTACCCTTTAATATGTGCCAATACGCAGTGTTAGTTCATCTAATAGCTCAAGTAACTGGCTATAAGCCTGGACTCTTTACCCATGTTATTAACAATGCTCATATATATGAAAATCAAGTAGAAGGAATGAAACTTCAGCTTACAAGAGAGAATGATGCATATCCAAGTCCAAAGCTTTGGATAAATCCTGAAATAAAAAACTTTTATGATTTTACTATAGATGATATTAAATTAATAGATTATCAGCATCATCCTGCTATTAAAATGGAGGTATCTGTATAATGCTCAGTATTATTGTTGCAATTGCTAACAACAATGTTATAGGAGGTAACAACGGTTTACTTTGGCATCTTCCTGAAGATTTGAAAAACTTTAAAAAAATCACAATGACAGGTAGTAAAAGTATGATCATGGGCAGAAAAACCTTTGAATCCCTTGGTAGAGTATTACCTGAAAGAAAACATATAATTCTTACTAATAATAAAGACTTCTATGTTGATAATGAAAATGTTAATATTATCCACGATATAGACTCCTTAAAGCCTTATATAAATTCTGAAGAAGAATATTTTGTAATTGGCGGTGGTGAAATTTATCGACAACTTCTTCCTTATACTTCAAAAATGTATGTTACAAGAGTTTTTGAAGATTTTCAAGGTGATACTTATTTCCCTCAATGGGATGAAAATCAATGGGATGTAATTGAGGAAAGTGAATTTATTAACACCGATAAATATCCTTATAAGATGATTACTTACCTGAGAAAATAATAAAATGCACCCTAATGTTACATTACTTAACTATAGGGTGCATTTTTATATATTTACAAGTCAATTCCACAGGTCTTTTGTCAGCTCTTCTATTTCTTTTTTTCTTTTATCTGTAGCTTCCCTATCTATAGTAATCTGATTTTCTTTAATCTCTAGAACATCCCCTTCCTTTGCTTCTGGTGGTAACTTAATTCTTTCAATATCTATCATAGTTCTGTCATTCTTTTCACAAACTGCATACTCTCCCTCAAATCTGTCTATTACAACTTTCATCATCTACCTCCTCTCACTTCAAAAGAACCTTATCTAAAAAAGTCTTAACTCTTCTTTGATATTCTTTCATGTTTATAGTATAAGCTTCTCCATGTCCCGCTCCTTCAACTATTAATAACTCCATGTTCTCATTATTTTCATCATAAAGTTCATAAACCATGCTAGTAGGAACAAAATCATCTTTATCACCATGAATAAAAAGCACCGGCAGCTTACACTTTTTTACTTGGTCTTTAGCAGAAGCTTCTTTAAAATTATACCCTGCCCTTAGTCTACATATTAAACTAGTGGCTGGTATTAGTGGATACTTAGGCAAACCATACATTTTTCTTGCTTGATAGCTCATAATTTCTTCTACTGAGCTGTAACCGCAATCTGAGATTATTCCTTTCACGTTTACAGGCAGTTCTTCCCCAGAAGTCATCAATACAGTGCTGGCCCCCATTGAAATACCATGTAAGATTATTTTCTGATTTTTACCTTTGTTCTTAATTATATAGTTTATCCAATTTATAATATCAAGCCTATCATGCCACCCGAAACCTATATAGTTACCTTCACTTTTTCCATGACCTCTTAAATCCGGCATTAAAATATTAAAGTCCAATTCATCATGATAAAATTCAGCGAAGTAACCCATGTTCTTTCCATGGCTGCTGTATCCATGTACAAGAATAATAGTTATATCTGACTTTTCTTTTGCTTCAATATAGTATCCATTAAGTTTCAAACCATCATGAGATAATATAGTAACATTCTCATATTTAACATTCTCCATCCAACTTAAGCCTCTATGATTTGATTTACTTATGTTATCTGAAAAGTCATCATTATTACTTAAAAACTTTTTTTCACTCCTGAGTATAGCTAAATTATAAAAATATTGTGATGCAATAATAACAATTATTAACAATACTAATAATATTACAGAGACAATTATATATAAATTCACTATATTTACCTCCAAATCATATTTTATAATGGTACGTCAACTTTTACCCCCTATTTCAATGACGAGAAATTAACTATAATAACCCATCCTATGAAAAAAAGATGTCAATTGACATCTTTTTTAGTGAATCTTATAAATAAAGTTAACTTCCTCTTCTTTTACAACAATAATATTTTTACTTCACCTGGTTTAAACTTTAAATGTAAATTCCAATTTTCATCAAAATCATAAATGTCATGATTCCATTCATATGGAGAGAACATCAACCAAGCTTTTCTTGATGCATTACCAGAGGCCTTTCTGATATTATCTAGATAAAGAACATATTCCCTTTCATTATTAAGATCTGCATTACCTACTACTATTAATACATTATCATTAGGATTCCATCTTTTGCCTTCTATCATCCATCCTAAACCAATGGCTGGAGTAGTTGGACTTTCAAAGTGAACAGGTACAAAGTTCTCTGTATTAGTTATAGTATTTAAATATTGTCTTCTAATGCTTGAAATCACTTCTAAAGTATCAGGTAAATCCCATCTATCAGGGTTTGTCCAATGCAATTGATATCTATCAAAGAAAGCCAGTTTGTCATTATATGGGTCACCTTCTGGTAACATAAATCTTTCATTAGGTCTGCAATCTAATCCTGTATTCATAGGCTGAGTCTCATAAATTTCTAAACCTGAATTAATAAATGGAACGGCATTTGGAACAAACTGATTCATAATAGTAAGGAATTTAGCTAGTGTTTTACCGCCTTCACGGGCTGCTACTCTTGGAGTATCTGCAGTTTCAGCGCAGGCAAATACTGGTGCTTTATAATTAACTGCTCCATACATAAATTCATGAGTCTTAAGTTGGGAAATTCTTGGTTGAAGCCACCAACCAAAACCTATTATCATATTATAATTATTTTTCCTTGCTTTTTCACCAGCTTCAGTTTGAAGCTCTTCAGCAATAAATGCAAAATCTCTATCTTTCTTTCTTGGCTTATCTAATATCATTTCAACTAATTCGCTTGGTAATGCATGACCCATATCTAATCTAGCACCATCAATACCAAACTTTTCCTGATAATAAGGTATAATACTAGCTAAAGTATTCCAAAGCTCCTCATTTCTTTGTTTACCTTTGAACATATTATTTTTTATTGTATCAAATAGTATATATGGTGATAATCCTTTACCTGCTGTATATTTTTGTGATTCCACGGGATCATCTAAATACAACTTTACATATGTAACATCAGTCCATGGTGGTTGAGGGTCATTTATGCAATCCGCAAAAGCAGGAGCTGTTGTTAAACCTATTTCTTCTTCTATTAAATCAAAGAAATCTAAAGTAGGATCCTTCTTGCATCTTTCTTTTATGCTCTTCCATTTTTCTGGAGCGTAAACATCTGGTGAAGGACAGAATCTTCTAATATGCTCC
The DNA here is from genome assembly GCF_900095445.1 of Clostridium sp. N3C. Taxonomy (GTDB): domain Bacteria; phylum Bacillota; class Clostridia; order Clostridiales; family Clostridiaceae; genus Clostridium_AU. The sequence continues at coordinate 16,432 of NZ_FMJL01000005.1, read as the reverse complement.
CAAACTTCTGGAGAACTATAAATTAAGTCTAGATTATCAAATGATGGTTTTTCTGCTGGTGGAATTCCATCAACTGTTGGTGGATGATAATATTCTAAATCGCTCTTTTTGATCCAATAAAACCAATCTGGATGATCTAATATTAAATCATTATCCCTAGAAGCTGTTCTTGGTATAAGATCTATCATTACTCTAATTCCAAGTATATGAGCCGCTTCTACAAAAGCTCTAAACTCTTCTTCAACAGTTAAATCATTATCTGTCATTGGATCTTTTAAATTAGCATCTAATTTAAAATAGTTTTTAACGGAGTAAGGTGAGCCTAATTCTCCTTTTTTAAATTTAGTACTATAAGCAGAAATAGGCAATAAATAAATAGCTGTAATGCCCATTTTCTTCAAAAGAGGTAATAAAGCTATTGACTTAACAAAAGTACCTGTTTCTTTTAACCCAAACTTATCTATTTCTTCTAACTTTCCACTACCATCATGATCCCAGGAAGTAGATGTTCTAATATGCATGGAATAAATAGTACTTTCCTTTATCCAGTCTCCTCCTAAATATCCATATCTAACTTTAAAATTATCAGTAAGTAAAGAAAGTGATTGGGCATAATTTAATTTTCTATCATAATTTTTCATTATGTAATCTTGAATACAAGTATAATAAAAATGATATGGATTAACATATATTACGCCATCTTTAGTTCCTAACATTTGATCTTCCGGATAACCAAAACAATTCCATAAATCCGGCACTGCGTAATTTAAGTCTTTACCTTGAACAATTTTCTTCTTTAGCTTATTCATAAGTTTAACTAAGCTACTGCCCTTTTTGCTTGACATATTTTTGCCTCCTTTATATGTACGTAATAATATTATACTTCAGATTGCTGATTGATAAAATATATTTTAATAATTTTTCATTCAATTTGTAAATCATTTAGTACATAATCATATTATACTATATTAATTAAGAAAAATGTCTACGCTTTATAAGAAATTTAATGTATAATGATAACATAATTATTAACGGAGGTGATTCATTGAAAAAATACCTTATTTTTTTTATCAGCTTGCTCTTTATTACCGGTATTGGTGGTTTTTTATATATTAAATATTACGATTATAAAAATGGTAAAACCCTTAACTGGGTAGATAAGTATTTAATAATAGATGAGGATCTGTCCTTTGAAGATGGTATTAAAATGTTGAAGGATGAATCCTACATTACATCAACTAAAGCCATTAAGTACTACGCTAAGCATTACAAGCTTATGAATCCAATAAAAAAAGGGAACTACATAATTAGCCCAAGGATGAATCTTAAGGACCTGCTTGCCAAAGTGCAAAGTGGCATATCAGATTTTGAAAAAATCACAATACCAGAGGGGTATAGTCTTTACCAAATAGCATCCTTATTAGAAGAAAAAAATTTATTAAAAAAAGAGGAGCTCTTAAAAACAACATGGAAAGAACTCCAGTTAACGTCGATTATTGAGCCTTCCTCAAATATAATTTACGATTTGGAAGGATATTTATACCCTGATACATATTATATTCCGGTAAATGCAAGTAAAGAACAAATCATTAATGAATTATATGGTCAATTTTTAAAAGTATTCACTGAAGAGTATCGTAACAGGGCAAAAGAATTAGGGTTGACCGTAAATGAAGTTGTTACTATAGCTTCTTTGATTGAAAAGGAAGCTGCTAAAGTTGAAGAGATGGCAAGAATTTCAGGTGTAATTCATAACAGACTAAAAAATAATATGTTGTTGCAAATAGATGCAACTCTAATCTATGCCCATACTGCTGGTGAAAAGTCTTTTTCTCCAACAAATAAACATAAACTTATAGATTCCAAATATAACACCTACAAATATAAGGGAATTCCTCCTGGTCCTATAGCTTCTCCCCGTAAAGAAGCCATAGAAGCAGCCCTATATCCAGAAAAACATGATTTCCTTTATTATGTAAAAGGCCAAGATGGCCATGTCTTTAGTAAAACCTATGAAGAACATCTGGCAAATGTAAGGAAATATATGAACTAAGCATTTAATTTAATATTGATGCCATAATAAAAGCAACCTGTTTCAATTATACATTCTCAGGTTGCTTTATTTACTTTCACTATAGAATTTAAACCTATAAATTAACCTACCCTTTTATACTTATATAACACTGCTTTTATAGCAGAATATCCTATTTCTGCAGGTAATGCTTCTTTTATAGCTTTTAATTTTCCTTTATGATCCACATTTTCGATAGCTTCAAGTATTTTTCCTTCATACTCTTTCGGAATAAAATCATCTAGATTAACATTTAAGCCTTCTTCATAACACTGAAAAATATGATACTCTACAGTAACTAAGGTTAATCCCCTTTCAGTACAAATATCTTTTAAGGACATACCTGAATTATATAACTCATAGGTTATCATATAACTTTTTAACTTATCATCTTTAGACTTTCCAAAAGTCTGTTTTTCATTTTTAATATTTTTTATAGAATCAGAACTTACTTCTATTCCTTTTTCCATCATATAATTTTTAACTACTTGGCACACTTCACGGCCATATAAACTTACTTTTTTCTCACCGCACCCCCTAATTGCTAACAACTGATCCTTATTTGTAGGCATCCTTTCTGATATCTCCTTCAAGGTACTATCATGAAATATGATATAAGGAGGCAATCCTTCTCTAAAGGAAATATTTTTTCGTAAATTCTTTAAAAGTTCAAAAAGTTCATTATCTACAGTATTTTTTCCCTCAATTTTATCAATTTTCATAAATACTTGTACTTTATTTTTTAAAACATCTATAGATTTAGCTGTTAGTTTTAGTACAGGGTACTGTTCCTCTGTCATTCTTAAATAACCATCAGCACATAATTTATTGGTAATTAAATTTATTTTATCTCTATGTTCTGTAGCCATGATACCATAGGTTGAAAGCTCATCTAGTTTGTTTTCAATAATTTTTTTGCCCTTTGATCCCTTCAAAATATCTATTATGGTATTTTTCCCATACCTTTCTTTTGCTCTATATACACAGGAAATGATTTTTTGTGACTCTATAGTAATATCTTGAAGCTCTCTATCATCACAACAAACGCTACAATTATTACAATTTTCCTCAAGACTTTCTTCACCAAAGTAAGCTAATATAAACTTTCTTAAACAAGTTGAGGTATGACAGTAATCTACCATCCTTTGAAGTTTTTGATACTCAATAGCCTTTAACTCTTCTGAAAGATTAGAAGTGTCTATAAAATATCTCTGTGTTTGCACATCTCCCGGACTATAAAGCAATATACATTGACTCTCTTCACCATCTCTACCTGCTCGACCAGCTTCCTGATAATAAGCCTCCATGTTTTTTGGTACATTGTAATGTATTACATATCTTACATTACTTTTATCAATACCCATTCCGAAAGCATTGGTAGCAACTATCAAATCAATATCATCATAAATAAAAGCTTCTTGAAACTTACTTCTTTCTTCATCAGACATTCCTGCATGATATATACCTACTTTAATTCCTTTTCCTATTAAATAATTATACAAGGATTCTGCTTCTCTCCTAGTGGCAGTATAGATAATTCCCGCTTCCCCTTTGTGTTCATCAAGAAACTTGCTAATGTAACCTTTTTTATCTACCCCATTAACAACAGAAAATTTCAAATTACTTCTATCAAAACCTGTCAAAACTATCTCTGGATTTCTTAATCCTAATAAATTTATAACATCCTCTTTTACCCTTTCTGTAGCAGTTGCTGTTAGTGCCATTACCACTGGACGATTTTCTAATTTATTAATAAAATCTGCTATAAGCCTATAACTAGGTCTAAAATCGTGTCCCCATTGAGAAACACAATGTGCTTCATCTACCGCTATAATAGATACATGCATACCTAATAATCTACTGCAAAAACCTTGAGATTCAAGCCTTTCTGGAGAAACATATATTAACCTATATTCTCCTAAATAAGCCTTATATAATTTATCATCTATTTCACTTGCAGAAAGAGTACTGTTTATATAGGTAGCCGGTATGCCAATATTGTTTAAAGAATCAACTTGGTCCTTCATCAAAGCAATTAGAGGTGATATAACTAAGGTAATACCTTCTTGTAACAGTGCTGGAATCTGGTAACATAAGGATTTACCACCACCGGTAGGCATAATAATAAAAGTATCTCTTTTATTGAAAACACTACTTACAGCCTTTTCCTGCCCCTTTCTAAACTCATGAAAGCCAAAATATTTTTTTAGTAGTAATTTGCACTGCTCTATCATAGTCTCACCTCTTGTTAAATTTACTCAACAACTCTTATTGATTATTGACATAAACTATTGTTTTAGTCTTCATTTTAAAATTTTTTGTTCACTATTTCATAATAGACTTAACTGCTCTATAGTATCAGCTTTTAAATTTGAAACCGAAAGTCCTATAAGTCTTATTTTTTCATTTAAATCTATTTCATCGAGAATTAAACAAGCTTCCTTATTTATATCCTCTTCTTTATTGGTATGATAGTTTAAGGTTTTACTTCTTGTATGATTCTCAAAGGTAGCCGTTTTAATTTTTAATGTAATATTGCTACAGCTTATATTCTTTTCTTTTAAAGAACCTGCAATTACTTTTGAAAATTGCCTTAAGTATTCCTTTAGTTCTTCCTTGTTTTCAGTGTCCACTCTTAGGGTAGTTTCCTTTCCAATGGATTTTCTTTCCTTATGTACAGTAACCGGCCTCCGATCTATACCTCTTATTCTTTCATATATTTCAACCCCCATCTTGCCAAAATACTCAACTAAGAATTCTTGAGGAAGTTTATAGAGCTCTTCTACTGTAAATATTCCAATATCATTAAGTTTTTTTGTAGATTTTTCCCCTAATCCATATACCTTGCTTATAGACAGCGGAAATAGAATATTAGGCATCATTTCTTCTGTAATGATTTTAAAACCATTAGGTTTATTCCAATCAGAGGCAATTTTAGCAAGGAACTTATTATAAGAGATTCCAACGGATAAGGTTAAGCCTATTTCTTTTTTTACCCTGTTTTTTATAAAACTTGCTGCTTCTTTTGGTTCCATTTTTAGCTCTGATATGTCTAGGTAAGCTTCATCGATACTTAACGGTTCCACTATATTAGTTAGTTCATAAAATATATTAAATATTTGTCTAGATACTTCTTTATAGCGCCAATGTCTAGTAGGTAGAAATATTCCATTAGGACATTTTCTTTTCGCTAAATATATAGGCATGGCGCTTCTTACGCCATAGGTTCTAGCTTCATAGGAACAGGTTGCTACCACGCCTCTTTCTGAAGTACCACCAACTATAACTGGCTTTCCTTTTAAACTTGGATTATCTAGTACTTCAACAGAAGCAAAAAAAGCATCCATATCCACATGCATTATTACTCTATCCACTGATATTCTCCTTTTCTTTATCCTTTTATTATCAGCTTCATTATTTAGCATAAGTTACTCTCTATCTTCTAACAATCTAATGATCTCTTCCTCCGATAAGGATGAAAAGAGTCCTTCTGTAGCCCGATTTTCTTCTATAACCTGGGATATTAACTTTTTCTTATCTTCCTGTAAAGAAAGTATCTTTTCCTCTATAGTACCTTTTGCAATAATCTTAATTACCTCAACCACCTTTTTCTGCCCAATGCGATGAGCTCTATCTGTAGCCTGATTTTCTACCGCCGGATTCCACCAAGGATCATAATGTATAACTATATCCGCTGAAGTTAAATTTAATCCTGTACCTCCTGCCTTTAAACTAATTAGAAAAACTGAGTTTTCTCCTTCATTAAAATCTTTTACTAATTCAATTCTATTTTCTGCACTAGTTGAACCATCTAAATAACTAAATTGGATATTTTCTATCTTCAACCTGTTAGCTATATTTTTAAGTACAGAAGTAAATTGAGAAAAGACTAAGATCTTGTGGCCGCCCTCTATGCTATTATGCAGCAATTCTATTAAAACTTCTAGTTTTCCGTTTTCTCCTTTGTAATCTTCCATAACAAGACTTGGATCTAAACATATCTGTCTTAGTTTGGTTATATATGAAAGCACTTCTATTTTACTTTTTTTAAATTCCTCTTCCTTTACTTTCTTTTTTATTAACTCTAGAGCATGATTTCTATAGGCCTTATAGACTTTCTTCTGATTATCATCCAAAGATATGGTTAAAATCTTCTCTATCTTATCCGGTAATTCCTTAATAACATCCTTCTTCTTTCGCTTAAGTATAAAGGGCCTTATAAGCTTGTTTAAATCTTCAATTACCTCTGGCTCTTCCCTTAATTTTTTATGATACCTTACACTAAAGGTTTTTTCATCAAATAAAAATCCTGGCATAACAAAATCCAAAATAGACCATAAGTCCATCAAAGAATTTTCCACTGGTGTTCCTGTTAAGGCAAACCGTCTCTTAGCTTGTATTGATTTTACGGCTAAAGCATTTTGAGAACGGCCATTTTTAATATTTTGAGCTTCATCAATTACACAATAATCAAAGGATATATTTCGATATACATCTAAATCTCTCTTTAGTAAATTATAAGTGGTTATGAACACATCAAAGTTATCTAAATGATTTAAAATTTCCTCTCGTTCTTCTTTATTACCATTTACTGTTGCTACCCTTAATTGAGGAGCAAACTTTTGAAATTCATAAAGCCAATTATATAGTAAAGAGGTTGGAGCTATTATAAGTGTCTTACTAGTTTTATTGGATAATATAAAGGATATAGTTTGCAGCGTTTTACCTAAGCCCATTTCATCTGCCAATATTCCTCCAAAACCGAGATAATCCAACGTCTTTAGCCAATTGTATCCTTCTTTTTGATAATTTCTTAGTATTGCTTTTACCTCTTTAGGCACCATGAAAGTTTTTTCATTTGCCTTGATAAGCTTTTTTTTAATTTCTGCCAAACTTTCTCTACCTTCTATGGATATAGAGTCTTGCTCCTTTAAACAATCTTCAACATATGGAGCCTTACTTGTAGGTATAATTACTTTGTTTTCTAATAATTTTTCCGGTGCTAGAGCATTTATAAGCATCAAGAATTGCTTAAGCTGCCACTGCTCCAGATCCAAATATTCACCATCCTTCAATTTGTAATACTTTAAATTATCTCTGAAAGCTCTTAATATTTCTGTTGTTTCCTTTGGGGTTAGATCTCCTATTTTAAAATCCATTTCAAAATAATCGTATTTACCAGATTTTATAGTGCCTACAATGCTATTGGCATTAATTTTTCTTATGCCTCTAAAGTTTTCTGAATAGTATACTTCTCCATATTGCTGAAGTTGAATTATGTCCTTCTTAAAAAAGTTAAAAATATACTCATCATCCCTCATAAGGTAAAATCTACCCTTATGCTCTTGAAATCCAAGCAAATTTAATTTTCTCTTTACTTCTTTTTCTTTTTTAAGATCCCTATAAATAACTTTTTCAGAGTAATCTTCAAAAATATTAAATTCATATTGTCCATACTTAACCTTTAGTTTTAAGATTACTTTGTCATCCTCCATATCAAAATAAAAGTTAAAACCACAAGGTTCACTTACAATTTTACTTTCAATAATCTTTGACAAGGTTACTTTGGATGATAAGAAATTTAGCTGTGGTATTAAATTTCTAAGAATTTTCTCTTCTTGAGCTACTGGTATAGTAACAACTTTTGCAGGATTAAAAACTCTTATATAAGTTGCAAATTTATAGCAAAAATCATAATCTGGCAAATATATAATAGTGCCATATAAAAACACATCATTCTTTGATCCTAAGGTTAGTGGCATACCTCCGGGAGACTTCAACACATAATTATCTTTAATAATCTTTAGATCAAAATCTACTGGAGGTTTTTCTCTCAATATTTCAGTTTCCACTGGTCTGTGAAAAAAGCCCTCATTCAAATAAACCCGATGATCCTCTATAGTATTAAATAAATCCCTTACCATATAACTAGGAACTTGTACATACTTACCCTCTATAAGATCTTGCTGTTTCTTATAAATAGCACTAGCATAGGATATTTGCTTTATTGCATAAATAAAATCAATAAGCCTTTTATCCTTAGTGGTAAGATACTGCTCTGTTATACTAAAGGTAAAGTTCTTGCCATAGTAAATAGGAACTTTATGCTCTAGAGCTATTAAAAATTGATTAATATCCTTTAAGCAGTACAGATTATTAGATGACATATCTTTACTTCCTATTTTGAGCTCAAAACTTATGCTGTCATCCCATTGATCTTTATTAATGTAGACCTCAATCTTAATTTGAGTTTTAATATTTTCTTCAGATAGCAACATATTTAATATGTTGCTGTTTTCCCCTATAAGCTCTTTTTCTTCCCCCTTATTCAATATCAAAGGATGCTTTACTAAAGCTTCTAAAGATTTATAAAACACAGCATTCAAATGCTTACAGCAATAATTTTTCTTTTTATCTTTGAATTTTTGAAAATCATCACAACTGCAATAAGTAGAAAGAATATGATTTTCTTCCGTATCAAAATTAATTTTAGTAGTATATTCATTAAAAAGATTTTCAGAAATAACATTTCCACTAATAACAATTACTTTATTATCCTGCAATATATCTACATTTGCTACTAAATCATTTTTTATGACTCTATGGGCATCTTCTTGCCTTTTTCCACTAGTTTCCTCATTAAACAACTGCAATAAGGTATCTTCTGTTATCATACTATCACCTACATAGGATACTTTAATATACCGTGAATTTGTACTTTATTATATCATATTTTTTAATCAATAATTAAGGAAGCATAAAGATCTGTTAACCAGAAGTTTATGCTTCCTTTATGTAGTTCTATTATAAAGGCTACTCTAACAATAATGTAAATTTTTCATCTTTTACATCAATAGAGCATTGTCCTCCATTGCTAAGCTTACCAAATAATATTTCGTCTATCAGTAAAGGTTTTAATTCTGAATTAATAATTCTTTGAATTTCTCTTGCACCAAATTCCTTTGAAATACCTTTTTTAGCTATAAACTCTATGCAAGCTTCACTGAAATTTATTTTAACCTTCTTCTTAGCTAGCTTTTCCTTGAATTTGTTTAGTTCTTTTCTTGATATGTTTAAGGCCATTTCTTTATTAATATGATTGAAGACTATTATTTTATCCAAACGATTTCTAAATTCTGGAGAAAAGATCTTTTTTACTTCATCCATTATGGCCTCTCCTTGTACTTCTCTATCTCCAAATCCTACTAAATTTTTACCTATACTTCTAGCTCCTGCATTGGAAGTCATAATAATAATTACATTTCTAAAATCAGCTATTCGACCTTGATTATCTGTAAGAGTTGCATAATCCATAACCTGTAAAAGTACATTTAGTATATCGCTATGAGCCTTTTCTATTTCATCCAGCAAGAGAACACAATGAGGTTTCTTTCGAATAATATCCGTTAACAAACCTCCTTCTTCATAACCAACATAGCCTGGAGGAGAGCCGATTAGCTTTGAAGCTGCATGTTTCTCCATATATTCACTCATATCGAATCTTACTAATTCTATTCCTAAACTTTTTGCTAAAGTTTTTGCTATTTCCGTCTTACCAACTCCTGTAGGTCCGACAAATAGCATAGAAGCCACTGGTTTATTATCCTCATTTAAGCCGGCCTTTGACATTTTAATACATCTAACTACCTCTTCAATAGCTAAATCCTGACCAAAGATATTTTCTTTAAGAGTTGTTTGGAGATTTTTCAAAGAAGCTATTTCGTTACTCTCAACGGTCTTTTTAGGTATCTTACACATTTGAGATACAACTTCTTCTATTATCTTTTCATCTATTATTATTGTCTCCTGTGATTTTCTCATTTTTATTGAAACATAGGAACCTGCTTCATCCATCACATCTATAGCCTTATCTGGTAAGTACCTTTCATTTATATATTTATCACTTAATATCACAGCACTTTTAATAGCCTCTTCAGTATACTCTACTTGATGATACTTTTCGTAGTTTTTCTTAATTCCCTTTAATATTTCTATAGTTTCTTCCACAGAAGTTTCATTAACATCTATAGTTTGAAATCTTCGACTTAAGCTCTTATCTTTAGAAAAATACTTTTTATATTCGTCGTAGGTAGTAGCCCCAATAAATCTAAGCTTTCCTTCCATCAAATAAGGTTTTAGAAGGTTAGAAGCATCTAAAGACCCTCCGGTCAAAGCTCCAGCCCCTACTATATTATGGATTTCATCGATATAAACTATGGGATTAGGATGCTTTTTAGCTGCTTCCAACACCTTTTTTATTCTCTCTTCAAAATCTCCCCTATACTTTGTTCCTGCCAGCATAGACCCAATATCCATGGCAAAAACTTCTGCATTTTTAAGTTTCTTAGGAACCTTTCCTTCTGCTATAAGTCGCGCTAATCCCATAGTAATAGCTGTTTTCCCTACGCCGGGTTCGCCTACATGGATAGGATTATTTTTTGTCCTTCTACAGAGTACCTGAATGGTTCTATTTAATATGTCTTTCCTACCAATTAGAGGATCCTTATTCTGTTCCTTTGCTAAAGCTGTCAAATTGATAGTATACTTTTTTAATATATTATTATCAGACTTCTTAGAAGTATTATCATTTTCTTCACCAGATCTTTCTGTTTTATTTATATCTTCCTCTTTCTCTTCCCTTTCCTTATCATGGCAAAGAGCAAATAACAAATCCCGTAAATTTATGCCCTCTTCTTGCATATAGTAGCTAGCATAACTATCTTCTAATGTATAAATAGCATTTATGATATGATCTAATGTAATTATATTCTTTCCACAACTTTGAGCCTGTAAGCCCGCTCTATAAATTAACTGCTTAAAGCCAACGCTTTCTGTAGGTTCTCCCTCTTCCTTTTTTGAAATATATACATCTATATATTCTTTTAACTTAGCTTTAAGACTTTCTACATCTCCTCCACAAGCTTCTAGGCCATTGATAAATTCTTCTTGAAACAATGAAGCATAAAGTATATGTTCAGGTGTAATAAACTCATCCTTATTAATTTTGGCCTGTTGAAAGGCTCTTAAAAAAATATCATTGACAGATTTGGTTATTTTCATAATCTACTCCTCTTCCACGGTAAGTTTGAAAGGATATCCTTCTTTCTCAGCCGCTGCAGTAGCTATAGCAATCTTTGATACTGCGATATCATAAGGATACACTCCTGCAATACCCCTGCCTTTTTCATGAACTTCTAACATAATTCTATTAGCATCTTTCAAACTTTTATTAAAAACTTCCATTAATATATATACTACGAATTCCATAGTAGTATAATCATCATTATGCATTATTACCTTATAATGTTTTGGTTTTTTTAATTTGATCTTATTTTTCTCTATTATGGATGTATTATTTCCCAAGGTTTTCACCCCTTCAACAGAGAATTTAATTTATTTTTTATCCATACTTAATAATTGCTTTATACTATTAAAGAAATCCATAATTATCTCTTTTTCTCCTTCTCTAAATTCATAATTATCAATTTCTCTTAAACTTATCCACTTAACCTTATTAATTTCTTTATGCAAGGATAACATTTCTCTAACTTTGCCTGTGTACACCAATAAGCTACCATTCTCTTCAGAATTTAATGGGTACTCTTTAAAAAGGTCTAAATCAAAAATAGTACATGACAAGTCCTTATCAATTACCTTAGCTGCACAGGTTTCTCCATTTTCTTTTCCCCTTAGATTTCTTCCAAATATACCCCAAAGTTTAGGTGAATCCTTTTTTCCTTTTCCACGCTCAGCAATAAGCACATTATTATAGTCGTCATAAACAATAACTAAACACTTAATAACTTTACTCATATGTCCCCCTCCAATATTTATTTCATTTGCTAATTATAAGATTATATATATTCTTCACCTATTAGCAAATTCCTTCGACAAATTTATCATATCTTAAAATTCTTTGCTATACAAGGCTTTATATGATTTAATATAGGAAGCTTATTAGAGAATTAAAAATTAATTACTTTCATTTAATTCAATAATGTTCCAGTATTTTTTTCTCTCTTTCAGGGTATCACTTTTACTGTAATATATTTTTAAAAGTAGGTGTTGCTTTTGACTTTTCAAAGGAAATTTCTAATACTTACTGTTCTTATAGGATTTTTACTTAACTATATTAGCTCTAAAAGTTATACTCAAGTATTGGCATCAACTCCAACAGAAAATTACTATAATAAAGTAATTCTAATAGATCCCGGTCATGGTGGTTTTGATGGTGGAGCTGTTTCTAAAAAAGGGACTTTAGAAAAAGATATTAACTTAAATATTAGTATTAAACTAAGAGATCTTTTGCAAGAGTATGGTTACATTGTGATAATGAGCAGAGACAAGGATCGCGGACTTTATAGTAATGAAAAAGCATCAATTTTCCAAAGAAAATACGAAGATTTAAATAATAGATGTATTTTAAAAAGAGATTCAAACTGTCACATATTTATTAGCATACACCAAAATTTCTTTCCAGAAAGTAAGTATTATGGAGCACAAGTTTGGTATTCCAACTGCGAGAAAAGCGAATTATTGGCAAAGTTAATTCAAAAAAACTTAAGGTTAGATCTAGATAAAGATAATAAAAGACAATGCAAAAGGGCTGTAAAAGATTACAAGATTCTTCGTTGCCACCCTGAAATTCCTTCAGTAATAGTTGAATGTGGATTTCTCAGCAATCCAGAAGAAGAAAAAAAACTAAAGGATGAAGGCTACCAACAGAAAATTGCTGAATCAATTGCAAAGTCTGTTAATGAATATTTTGAGCTAGAAATTTAAAGTAATGTATAGACAATGATATAAAAGCCTAAAATATAATTATCTTTATACTGATTGGAGGCGGTATCATGCTTAGTTTCTTTGGTACTTCTGGATCTGCTAATAATAACGAGAATTTACAAAAGAATAGTTCTAACAAAAAAGAAGAAGGAGAAACTTCAAACAATGACCAATCAATTAAAAGTGAGGCAGCTAGTAATCCTTCAAACAAAGAAGATTCCAATAAAGAAAATTCAAATAATGAAACCATAAGCCTTCATAAGGAAGAGTTAAATGTAAATAAAAATAAGGTTGAATCTGGAGAAGTTATTATAAGCAAGGAAGTAGTAGAAGAGAAAAAAACTGTAGAAGTTCCAGTAACCCATGAAGAAGTGGTAATAGAAAGAAAAGTTCTAAACAACGAGGTTACCAATACCCCTATAGGACCATCGGAAACTATACGTATACTCCTTAGAGAGGAGCAGGTTGAAGTAAGTAAGCAAACGGTTTTAACTGAAGAAATATCTGCAAAAAAACGAGAAGTTCAAGAGAACAAAAAAATAGAAGCAAACCTTAAAAAAGAAGAAGCAAAAATAAGCACTAAAGGTAATGCGGAAGTAAGTTCTAAAAGCTCCAATCCATCTATGAATTAATATCAAAATAAACACTTCACTTATCTTGTATAGATATGTGAAGTGTTTTTCAAACTACTATTCTCCCTTCTATACTCATGGAGGTGAAACTATGGATAAGGAAGCAAAAGATGGTGAAGTTATAGCTAACCTTCAACTTAAAGAAGAACATTTATCTATAGCAAAAAAATGGGTACAAACTGGAGAGGTCGAAATATATAAAGAGTCTGTTACCATAGAAAAGACTATAAAGGTGCCTATAGTTCAAGAACAACTAGTTATACAAAAAAAATCAATTCCATCTGAAAATCCAAATGCAGAAGAGCAGAAATTAGAAACTATAAGGATTCCTCTAAAAGAAGAAAAGATAGAAATCATTAAACACCCCATTGTACTTCAAGAAGTGGAAATCTACAATAAAAAATATTTGGAAACACAGCTTATAGAAGAAAGCATAAAGAAAGAAAAACTAAATATAAATACGTCTGGGAAAGCTGTAGTGACGGAGATTAAAACAACTATTAAAAAAGGTGAATCTTGAAAAAGAAACCCCTTCTTAAATATTAAGAAAGGGTTATTTTTAAGCTCAAACATATAAAGAAAAATATTAACGCTTTTAATTCCAAGACTTTTTAATTTTTGCTGCCACTTGCTTAACCTTATCTACTAAAGTGTATTTTGACTCCTGTAATGATTCATTAGAATTTGTATAAGGATATACTTTTAAAGCTTCCAGCTTTTTAATAACTAATTCTATAGTTTCTTCCTTATTACTATAAAATTCGCTACCTCTAATTCTAATAAATGTCCAACCTAGTCTTTCAAGAATTGATTGCCTAATCATATCCTCTTCAATTTTATCTTCACCATGCCATCTTTCGCCATCACACTCTATGGCCACTTTTTTATCTCCATATATAGCCACCATATCAATTCTATAAGCACCTACTTGCCATTGAGGTACAATTTTATACCCTTTAAAAATTAGATATTTCATTACCTCTTTCTCAAATTCTGATTCTGCTTCCAAGGATCTTCTCTGATACTCTATATCTTTACCATGAGGATTTTTAAAATAGTTAATAAGTTCCTTTCTTATATCTCCTGGTTTTAAATCCTCTTCTGTATCCAAAGAATAAACAAGCCAAATTTGATCCTTAGCACGGCTTACAGCAACATTATACCTCTTCTTATACAAATCATCGGGTCCGTATCCGTTAAATCTCAAAGGTCCTTCACCTTCATTTGTATCTACCATAGATAAGAAAATAATATCTCTCTCATCTCCTTGGAAGTTGGCTGAATTTCCACATAGTATTTCTCTTTTGCTGTATTCAGAGGGCGACATTCTTTTCTGAAGCATCCTATCTATTACCGCTGCTTGCTTCTCTCCCCTTAAAGTAATTACTCCAAAGGTCTTGTCCTTGTATTCTTCCATTTCACAACAAGCAAGTATTAAGGAAACTATTGCTTCCGCTTCTTTTTCATTAATCTTATTTTTAGAAATTGCCCCTTCTACTCTATAAGGCACTAGAGCAGGTTTTACCATTACTTGGCTATCATCTCTTAGTGGCTTAATCTGACCATTATATGAAAGTATATTTGAATACTGTATAATATCTGGAACGCATCTAAAGTGTTCTTTTAGCCTAATTGGTTGATAACCGGTAGCTTGTGCTAAATCATATAAAGAAAACTTACCGGAATAGAGTTTATCGTTAGGTATATCGTACAAATATTCCCTTATTAATCTATCCATATCCTCTGTTCTCTCACCTATGGATAAAGGGCTCACTTGCTCATTATCCCCAACTATTATAGCCTTTTCACCTAAATATAAAGCAGTTAAAGCCATAACATCTGATTGGCTGGCCTCGTCAATTATAACTATATCAAATCGGTTTTCTGCAGGATTGAAGCTTTCAACTACCTTACTTAAAGGCATTATCCAAACAGGAATAGCCCCTTGGCAGCTTGGCATCAATTTTCTAGCCTCTGCCTTATAAATCTCTGCTCTTTTGCCTTTTCCATTACCAATCTTCCTAATTAATTGTCTCCAACCTTCTATGGCTTGAACTTGCTTTTTATTATGTTGGAAATTAATCAATTTTGCTCTCCAGGCCTTTTTATAAGCTAGTTCTGCAGTACTACTCTTTATATCATCTTCTAGTTTAAAGATTTCATTTTGCATTTCTTCTAAGGACTGATTTTTTCTATCTAGAATTTCTTGTTTAAATTGAACATATAACCAAGCTTCTTTAATTCCAAAAGGAGGACTATCCTTTCCATGAACTGAATTTCTATTTTGGATTTCCTTGGCCCAATTAGGTGCACTTTCGCTTAAGGATCGTAGCAAATCTTTTCTTTTTTTGATAATACCAGAAAGGTTTTCTATCCGTGCTAAAGCCTCGTAATGTTCCTTATAGCTGTCAATATCACCCATCAATATAGCATCCAGCAACCCTTTTAATAAAACACTGTTTTGACTATGAGAATATCTATTTATAAATTCAATATAAGTTTCTAGGCTCTTATTTAACTTATTATACTGTAATCTATATATTTCAACTTTTAAGACTTCTATAATCTTATCCGCTAAATAATTTTTTATATATTTTAGTCTGCTATATTTATCATTAGATAGATCCAAATTATTATCTATAAGTTCAATTCTTAATCCTAAAGCTTTCAATCTTGATAAAATTGGATTCCAATATTTATCGTACCAAAGCAAATTTTCTTCTATGATGCTGCAATATTTTTTGCAAACCACTTCGAAATCCTGGCCCATGTCCCTTGTATTATCAGCACCAAGAGGAACCATCTGCCTATTCCATCTATTTGATAATTCTTCTCTAGCTTTATTTAGGTTATAATATTTCAGCAGGGCCTTATACTCATTTATTTTTTTAGGAATGACACCATTTACTCTACAAGCGTTAATGGCTATTTTCATTTCAGAATTTAA
>NZ_FMJL01000009.1 GCF_900095445.1 Clostridium sp. N3C | reverse complement strand
ATAATTACATTTTAACACTACAACATTTTATGTGTAGCATTTTATTTTTATAAAAAATGCTGTTGCACAATTAACCTATTAGTTAATTATACAACAGCATCTTTTTCTTATTCCAAACTTATTGCAGCTACAGGACAAGAGCTTGCAGCATCTTCAGCTTCATCAATTTGACCATCAGCTATTTCATCTTTTACTGCACTTGCCTTCCCATCATCATCCAAAAAGAAGATCTCTGAAGCTATAGAGGCACAAAGTCCACATCCTATACAAAGATCCTTATCTACACAAGCTTTCATAAATATCACCTCTGTTATAAATTATGTACCCTGTCAAAAAATAGATAAATAAACTTAAGACTTATTCTTCTACTACTTCCTTAAGTTTTTCCATAAGCTCATCTACATCAAAACCATGTACCATAGCTGCCTGTTCAAGAGTTTCTGCTTGAGAAGCAGGACAACCTACGCAGCCCATACCAAAATCCATAAGTACTTCCACTGTTTGTGGATAAATTCCAACTAGCTCACCTATAGTCATGTCCTTGCTTAATTTCTTACCAAATATCTTATTCAAAATCATACTTACTTCCTCCTCTCCATTCTATTTGGGATTTATAAATGCCCTATATAAATATAGGTTAATCCATTCCTTACCATAATAATAAAACATGCTTTAAGTTCTGTATGTGATTCAAATCAAAGTTCTAATTATATTGTACATAATGTCATATATATTTGATATTTTTATTAATTTAATTTACTATTTTTATATAAGATACTTAATTTACATAAGACTTTCAATTAATAGGGAGTGGAGTTAAGGGAACTATGAAAAATAAAAAACTAAAAATTGCCCGCATTGAATGTGATATGTCTCAGGAGGATTTAGCCAAGGCAGTAGGCGTTACCCGTCAAACCATCAGTATGATTGAATCGGGAAATTATAATCCAACCTTAAATCTTTGCATAGCGATTTGCAAGGCACTAAACAAAACCTTAAATGATCTATTTTGGGAGAAAGAAGTATGAAAATAGAATAAAAAAGTGAATAATGATTAATATACTAAAAAAGATGAGGTATCAGTAACTTATATCTTGTCACTGATACCTGACCATTTTTTAAGATTGAAAATTTATATATTCACTAAAATGCTATAAAGATTTGCTACCTCTTCTTCTAAAGCTTCCAGCTTAATGTTCTTTTTAAGGCTCTTATCCCTTGTCATCAACTCAACTTCGCCATTTTTTAGATTTTTTTCTCCAACTACTATTCTTATAGGCACACCTAGTAAATCTGCATCGGCAAACTGTACTCCTGGAGCTACCTTTCTATCATCCATGATAACCTCATACTTATCACTTAGCTTGTTATATATCTCTTCTGCAGCCCCTCTTACTTCTTCCTTTTTATTATTTAAGGCACATATGTGAATCTGCCAAGGAGCAACAGATATTGGCCAGATTGGTCCATATTCATCATGGCTTCCTTCAATTATGCAGGCTAGAAGTCTTCCAACACCTATTCCATAACATCCCATGATTGGGTACTTCCTTTGTCCATCACTATCTATGTAGGTCATATTCATGGATTCAGTATACTTGGTTCCTAACTGAAAAATGTTTCCTACCTCAACACCTCTAACTAGCTTAAGTTCATGACCACAGTGAATACATTTATGCCCTTCATTAACCTTAGCCACATCATAAAAGTCATTAACTTTTAAATCCCTTTCAACATTGAGTCCCTTTAAGTGATAGTCTTCCTTGTTGGCTCCACAGATAAGGTTTCTTTCCTTTTCCAAGGATTTATCGAATATTACATCTACTCCATCGGTATTTAAATTATAAGGTCCTATAAATCCAAAGCATAGGTCTACTCCTTCATAATCTGTTAGAGGATAAATATTAGCTCCTATAAGCTTTCTAACCTTAGCTTCATTTACCTGCAAGTCTCCTCTTATAAATATAATAAGAGGTCTTTGACTACCTTCTACTGCAAAGACTGTTGATTTTAAGAATCTTCTTGTTGGAACATTAAAGAATTCCGCTAAGGTTTCTATATCTTTTACATTTGGTGTATAAACCTCAGATAGTTCTTCACTTTCCTCTTCTATATAATCAATAATAGAAGAAGCTGCTTCCATGTTAGCCTTATAGTCACAATTTGAACATAAAACTATAGTGTCTTCCCCTATATCTGATAAAAACATAAATTCATGAGCAACTCTACCACCCATCATACCAGAATCAGAACCAACGGATATAACATCTTTCAAACCAACTCTTTTAAAGATTCTCTCATAGGCTTTAAGACATCTTTCATAATATTGCTCCAAATCTTCCTGTGAAGTATGGAAGGAATAAGCATCCTTCATAGTGAACTCACGAACTCTAATAAGACCTCCTCTAGATCTTGGCTCATCTCTAAACTTAGTCTGTATTTGATAAATCATAAAGGGATACTTTGTGTAGGATGTAGCCTCTGTTCTAGCCAAATGAACTGCTGCTTCCTCATGAGTCATACCAAGAACCATATCGTTGCCGGATCTATCCTTTATTCTCATAAGTTCGCTACCTACACTATCAAATCTTCCAGATTCTTTCCACAGTTCTGCTGGAAGAACTACTGGCATAGATACTTCCTGTCCATCAATTTTATCCATCTCTTCTCTTATGATTTGTTCAATCTTCTTTTGAATCCTTTTAGCTGGATGTAACATAGAATAAATTCCATTGGAAACTTGTCTAATATAGCCTCCTCTTAAAAGAAATATATGGCTGTCTATATTAGCGTCTCCTGGCTTTTCCTTATATCTTTCACCTATAAGCTTGCTCATTAACATATTTGATCACTCCTTTTTTAAAATTAAAAGTCACTATACATTACCTGCATAGTGACCATATCTCACAATCCAGGTACAAGCACAAATAGCACCTGCACCATATTTATTTTTAGGCGCAGTTGCTCTATCTAGGACCGGGTATTATATTGAAATTTTTTACATATATTATTGCAACCATATTTAAACACCTCACTGTAATTATTGGTAGTATATCATTAGTGAATTTACTAGTCAATGTACTTATTTTTATCTGATTTATTATAATATTTGAATGCTATATAGAAAATCTTATTAACTTTCAATATTCCCAGCAAATATTTAATCATATCCTATCCACAAATTTAAATTATTCTGCAAATTCATTATTGTTCTACAATTTACTTCCCCTATAGTTAAGAATATGATAGAATTAACTTGTTTATGGACAATGTGTAAAAGTGTTGTAAATTGATATAAATTATTCTACCTTACATTGCACATAGGCAAATAACTAAAAAATATAATAGAAAAGAGGGATATCATGTCATTAACCGTTAAAAATCTAACAAAGATCTATGGTGATAAAGTTGTTGTAGACAACCTAAGCTTTGACATTAAGGAACCGGGAGTTTATGCCTTATTAGGAACTAACGGTGCTGGAAAGACAACAACCTTGCGTATGATCTTAGGAATGTTGGCCAGTAACGGCGGAGAAGTTTTGTGGAAGGGAAAACCCTTAAATGCTGTAGAAGCTAATGTAGGTTATCTAGCAGAGGAGAGGGGCCTTTATCCTAAATATTCCTTGCTTGATCAATTACTATATTTTGCAAAACTAAAAAACGTACCTAAAAAAACCGCTATGGAACGTATAAAATACTGGTCAGAACGATTACAGGTAACTGAATATGTATTCCCACCTAAAACTAAGGGCCGAAAGACTTCAAAAACTTATAAAGCAGAGCAGCTATCAAAAGGAAATCAGCAAAAGATTCAATTAATGGCAACCTTGATTTCTGATCCAGAGCTAATAATATTAGACGAGCCCCTTAGCGGATTAGACCCTGTTAACACTGATCTATTTAAATCAATAATAAGAGAAGAAATATCAAAAAATAAATATCTGATAATGTCCAGCCATCAAATGCCTACTATTGAAGAATTCTGTTCCGATATAACTATACTAAAACGTGGTAAAGCTGTACTTCAAGGAAATTTGAATGAAATCAAAAAGAGTTATGGACGTGTTAATCTTTTTGTTAAGTGTGATATAGATATAGCTTCCTATATTTCAGATTTTAATCTAACTATAGTAAATAAGACACCTAGTGAATATCATCTTAGAGTTAGTAGCGAAGATGAAGCTATGACCTTCTTAGGAAAACTAATTGAAGACAAGGTTCCTCTAGTAAAATTCGAATTAAGAGAACCGTCCCTGCATGAAATATTCGTAGAAAAGGTAGGGGATACTCATGAAGAAAAGTAATATAACTGGCTGGAAAGATGTCTTCAGCTTTACCTTTATTCAAACCATAAAAAGCAAAGCTTTTATAATTTCCTTTTTAATAACTCTTGTATTGAGTTTATTCTCTATACCTCTCTTGAATATGATTAAGGGTGGAGGAAATACAGAAGATAGCCCTAGCCCAATCCAAAAAGTTTATATTAATAATGAAACTTCTCTAGGCTCCATAGACTTTAAGGAGCTAAAAGATAAGGATAAATTCAGCCATATAAACTTGGAAACAATGAAAGGAAATTATGAGGAAATTGCAAAGCGTATTGAAGAGAAGGAAACGGACTCTATAATTTTAACTATAGATGAGGATGAAGCTCAGTATTCTTTAACTTTTATAAAGTCTAGTAAAGGTTCTTTGAAGGAAAGCGACCTAGAAGCCTTATCCAATGAAGTTTCTAAGCAATTTGAAATTTATAAAAGAACTGCTTTAGGAATTAGCGATGAACAGTTAAACATGATTAATGCAAAGATTGATACCTTAGTTAACTTTGCAGATACAAATGGTAAGGAAATTATTAAAGAGGATACTTCAATATCTGGTGCTGAATATGGTTTTATTTATGGACTATTATTCGTTTTAATGATGATAACCACTTTTGCAAGCAGTCAAATTGCATACTCCATTGTAACAGAAAAGTCTACTAGAGTAATTGAATATTTATTAACCTCTGTTAGACCACTGGCAATTATTGTTGGAAAAGTATTAGCTATGCTGTCAACGGTAGTTATTCAGATTGTATCAATGCTTGTACTAGTGTTTATATCAAATAAACTTACCTCTTCCCTAAGCTCAGGAAGTGGGAAAAGTGTGCTTTCTCAGTATCTTCCAGAAAATATATTTGGAAACTTAACTATATTTAATATAGTACTTTGCTTGATTGTTGTTATCCTTGGAATGATTTTTTATGCAATTTTAGCAGGTCTTACTGGGGCAACGGTTAGTAAGTTGGAAGAAATAAGTGAAGGCCTAAAGTTATTTACTTTTACTAACTTAATTGGTGTATATATAGCACTAGCCTCCTGTATAGTATTAATGGAAGCTGGGATAAATGGCTTTATTATCTTTTCCTTCTTATTCCCTTTATCTTCACCTTTCATATTACCTGGTGCCATATTAATCGGGAAAGCAAGTCTACCAATAGTGGCAGCCTCCATAGGATTACAGATAATATTTATAATCTTACTATTCAAATTTGTTGCAAAAGTATATGAAACACTTATTCTGCATAACGGAAATACAATCAAAATAAAGGAATTATTTAAGATTTCAAAGACAGCATAGAAGGGAGATGGGATAATGAATAAGAAATTTAGAGGCTGGAAATCTGTATTTTCCTTTACCTTTAAACAATCAATAAAGGGTAAAGGCTTTAAAATCACCACCTTTTTAGTGGCATTACTTATATTTGGTGGATTAATACTGGCCAATGTACTGATGGCAAAGCCAGATAAAAAAGATTCTGTAGAATCCTCTCCAATTAAGAATGTCTACGTTTTAGATAATAGTGGATTACAAGCAACCAATTACAAAGACTTAATCTCCCAGCTTAATGGAAAGCAATTTGAACATATTGAATTTGCTAATGTTGAAGATAAGTCTGTAGAGGAAGTTACTAACCTTGCAAAATCAAATTCTTCTGAATGTATAGCAGTAATTATCTCCGCTAAAGGATCAGATTATGAAATGAAAGCTATAATACCTGACAATTCCACTATAGAAAAGGATCAAGCTGAAGATTTGCTTGAAATAATGAGCTCAGCTTTCCAAACTAATAAACTGATGCAAGTAGGTTTATCAGAGCGACAACTTGCATCTGCACTTAAACCTTCAGTAATTGCCTTTTCCAATGTAGGGGAAAATGCAAACGAAGTTATTAAATTAGTTAAAATACTTGTACCTATGCTATTTAGCTTTATTCTATATATGATGTTAGTGCTATATGGTCAAAATGTATGTAGATCTGTATCCACAGAAAAAACTTCTAAGCTAATGGATACTTTATTAACCTCCGTACACCCCTATGCTCTTATAACTGGTAAGGTACTAGCAAGTGTAGCTGTAGCACTAGGACAATTCGCCATATGGGTTCTTTCAGCCATTGCTGGTTTGTTTGCTGGAAATGCCATTGCAAAGCAATTTTATCCTGACTTCGAAAATATCGCTATCTCTATAATTAACTTTCTAAGGGATAATATAGGTGAATCCGCATTAACAGCACCTGCTATAGTTATGGCAATATTTATTCTCTGCCTGGGCTTTTTATTCTATTGTGTAGTTGCTGGTCTTGCTGGATCTACAGTTTCTAAACCAGAGGAGGCTGCCAACTCTCAAGGTTACTTTAATATAATTATTGTTATAAGCTGGCTAGCTTCTTATTTTGCACCTACTACCGATAATAAGGCATTAATAAACGCTGTAAGATATATTCCTTTAACTTCACCCTTTTCCGTACCAGTAGATTTAATTATCGGTAATATCGGATTTGTACAAGGTACAATATCTATAGCAATATTATTAGTTTTCTCCCTATTAGTTATAATGCTATCTGCTAAGATTTTTAAGGGACTTGTTTTATACAACGGCCAGAAGCTTAATTTCAAGGTTATTGTTAATATATTAAAAAGCAAATATGAAACTTCTACCTTAACTAAATTATCAATAGATTTCAAAAAAATGAGGGTTGTACTAAAAATACTTAGTACAACCCTCATTTTTTAATGGAATATTCCAAAATAACCTGCTACTAATACTATTACTGCAAATATCATTCTATATACAGCAAAAGCCTTCATTGGTTTCTTGTTCAAGTATGCTATAAATTTATCTACTACTACTAAAGCCACTATAAAGGAAACTACAAAACCTACTGTAAGAGTTACTATTTCAGCAGAGGTCAAGGCAAGCAAACCACCCATTTTTACTAGCTTCAAAAAACTCATTCCTACCATAACAGGAATAGCTAAAAAGAAGGAAAATTCAGCAGCTGCTACAGTATTAAGCCCTACTACCCATCCACCAATAATGGTAGAAGCGGAACGGGACATTCCAGGAATTATCGCTAAGCACTGGAACAATCCAATTATAAAAGCCTGCTTTGCTGTAACATTCAGTTCTTTATACCTAGAACCCTTAACCTTAAATTGCTTTTCTGCATAGATCATCCAAATACCGCCTACAAATAAGGTTATGGCTACCGGTATTGGTGCAAATAAATATTCCTCCGCTAAATCATCAAACAATATTCCAAGGATACCCCCAGGAATACAAGCAATAACTATCATCAACCAAAATTTAAAACCAGATTTTTCGAAACCAACCTTACTAGGAAAGAAATTAACTAGTGTATCCTTAATCTTTCTCCAATACAGTATAACTACCGCTAGTATAGCACCTAACTGTATAACGTATGTATACATCTCAACAAAATTAGGAGTTTTCCCTTCAAAATTTATTAGGTTTTGAACAATTATCATATGGCCTGTGGAGGATACCGGCAAAAACTCTGTTAGTCCTTCCACAATACCTATTATTATTGATTTTATTACTAATAATATAGTATCCATTTAATCACCTTTTCTTAAAAATATTACTTTTTCAAATCTTTGTTTACTTATATTCTTCACTTATTATATTTAATATTTAGGATTATTAAGTAATCTATACAATCACTTAATTTTTCAAGAGAGTTTTACTTGTCCAACTGCTCCTCCTTTCAATTACTATAATTAGCGTAAAACGCTTAAGTATTTTCCAAATGAATTTTTAGTTTAAAGTACATTCTTAAAAAACATACTAAACTGATTATATAAAATATACCTGCTAGAAACAAGAAAAATTAACTGGGAATTCTAAAGTTTATTCTTATAAAAACAGTTTATAGCTAGATTTTTATACGTATATTCCCTGTAAATTATATACTTTTAATGTTAACTTAGTATATAATTATAATAAATACATTTAGTTTTTAAGTAATAATAAAAAAATCTAGGTGTTTTACACCATAAGGAGGAATCCCATGGAAAATATAAAGATAACTGACGAAGAAAAAGAGTTTCTTCTTCAAGGATTTGAAGAAAAGCAAAAGAAAAGATATATAAGCGGAAAGATAATAGTGATTACGATAACACTATTGAATATAATATGTGCTATAGTATATTCTTTTATTAATTTCAGTTTTATTAACTTAGTAATACAATTAGTTCTATCCATAACTCTCTTCTATGGCTTTTCACAGGTTACATATATCTTTGCTGCAGTAGCTGCCTTTAGCACCTTTCGGTCTTTAATTTACCTTACAGATATTATTAGTTGCCCTTCTATTCCTGTAATTTTATTTATATTAATTTATATGGTATTTTATATATTTACCAGCATCTTTATGTTTAAAAGCAAATCCGTCAGTGATTTTTTGCATAGTAAAAATAATCCAAGTTAATGCTAATAAGCATTAACTTGGATTATTTTATTTATCCTTTACTGCAATATTAAATCCTCAATCTTTCTTTTTGGTACATGATGTACTTGCTTCTCGTCTCTCCAATACTTAACGTCCTTAACATCCTTAATTTCTTCAAGAACAACCTCTTCCTTTGGTTTTCCAAGGGCTATTACCATGAGAATCTCATAATTTTCTGGTATATTTAACTCCTTTGAAAGGGCGGCCTTATCCACTGAACCAAATTGACATCCTCCTAAGCCTTTCTCTGCTGCACCTAAAAGGATGCTTTGGCTGGCGATTCCATGATCCCACATAGGATTTTGGGAAATGCTTTTATCTAAAAGCATAATTATATAGGCTGATGGTCTTTCTCCTGGAGCTGGGCCATCCCAATCCTTCAAATATCCAGCCCATTTTAGATGAGGAAAGATTAAGTTATTTTTCTCTTCCGTATAAGAAATTATGTACTTTAACGGCTGCAGATTTGCTCCTGAAGGAGACAATCTAGCTAGATCAATTAACTCCTCTAAGGTGCTTTTCTCTACTTTTACATCTTCATAAAATCTTCTGTAGGATCTATTAGCTTTAATAAGATGACGTAACAAGGTAATAACCTCCTTTTATATCTTTTGTCTCTATTTATCTTTTATATATTTTATCACACTATCAGCATCAAAGTATATGAGCTGCGGTGAAATAATTTCGGTAATTTCTATAAATCCAAAAGAATATTATAACTACATATTTTTTTGTCCGCTGCATTATTTATATAATTATGATATAATATACAAAATAAACCTTAGGAGGTATATAATGAAAATTGAAGGTATTTTTCTACCAATAATAACTCCTTTTAAGGATGACAAAATTGATTACGAGTCTTATGAAAAAATGATTAACTATTATATCAACAAGGGTGTTTCAGGTATTATTCCCTTAGGTACTACTGGTGAAAGTCCAACGGTATCCTCTGATGAATATAAAGAAATAGTTGAAAAAACTATAGAGTATTGTAATAATCGAGTTCCTATTTATATTGGATTAGGTGGAAATGATACAAAGAAAGTACTAAAAGAATTAAATTACTACAGTAAATATAAGATTGATGGTATTTTATCCGTAGCACCATATTATAATAGACCATCCCAAGAAGGTATATATCAGCACTATAAGAATTTATCAGAATCGACGGATTTAAATATAATTATATATAATATACCTTATCGAACTGGTGTAAATATTCAAAATGAAACCATATATAGATTAGCAGAATTAAAAAATATTGTTGGATTAAAGGATTCCTGTGGAGATATTAAACAAACTACTTCATTACTTTTAAATCCACCAGCTGATTTTTCTATTTTAACTGGTGAAGATGCATTGTTCTATACTACATTGACTCTTGGAGGTAATGGTGGAATATTAGCATCTGCCCATATAAAAACAGAAGTATTCATTGAAGTATATAAAAATATAAAAAATAATAATCATAAATTAGCTTTAGAAAACTGGAAAAAGCTTTATCCAATAATTCCATTATTATTCCATGAACCAAATCCAGCACCAATAAAGTATTGTTTATTCAAATTAGGATTAATAAAATCCAGCCAAGTAAGATTGCCTCTTACAGACATATCCGATAATCTAAAAGCTTCTCTTGATAAAGTATTATTTTGATTATTAAATATATTATAGAGCTCGATAGGGCTCTATATTTTTTTCATTGATCATTCACTCAAAACTGGATCCTGTGACAGAGGACATTTTTACTATGTTGCTTTGTTTTATAAAAGTGTTGCATAGTTAATCATTAAAATATAGTCAAATCATAGGTATAAAATTTGACACAGGATTAAAAATATAATAGAATATAACCGTTACGAACATTTTATCTAACTTATAATTTAATATTCGTATAGGAGTGTAAATTATGGACAACGTATTTGATTATGAAGATATTCAATTAATCCCTGCCAAATGTATAGTAAACAGTAGATCTGAATGTGATACAAGTGTAAGGTTCGGAGGACGAACATTTAGGCTACCAGTGGTTCCCGCCAACATGCAAACTATCATAGATGAGAAAATTGCTATTTTTCTAGCAGAAAATGGTTACTTTTATATAATGCACCGTTTTAAGCCAGAAAAAAGATTAGATTTTGTTAAGGATATGCAAGCTAGAGGTCTATACGCCTCAATTAGTGTAGGGGTTAAAGAGCCTGAATATAGATTTATAGAAGAATTAGCTAAAGAAAAACTCACACCAGAATATATAACCATAGATATTGCTCACGGCCATTCTAATTCTGTTATAAACATGATTAAACATATAAAAACACACCTACCAGGAAGCTTTGTAATTGCAGGAAACGTAGGAACTCCTGAAGCAGTAAGAGAGTTAGAACACGCCGGAGCAGACGCTACAAAGGTAGGTATTGGTCCAGGTAAGGTATGTATTACTAAGATTAAAACAGGCTTTGGCACAGGCGGTTGGCAATTAGCGGCTATTCGTTGGTGCGCAAAGGCTGCAAGCAAGCCAATTATAGCAGACGGCGGTATCCGTACCCATGGTGATATTGCTAAATCCATTAGATTTGGCGCCACTATGGTTATGATAGGTTCCTTGTTCGCTGCCCACGAAGAATCTCCTGGAGAAACTATTGAGATAGATGGTAAGCTTTATAAGGAATACTTCGGTTCCGCTTCAGAGTTTCAAAAGGGTGAAAGAAGAAATGTAGAAGGTAAGAAAATGTTTGTTGAATACAAGGGATCTTTAAAGGATACCCTAATAGAAATGGAGCAGGATCTTCAATCTTCTATTTCCTATGCCGGAGGCACTAACTTAGATGCTATCCGTACGGTAGATTATGTTATAGTTAAGAATTCAATCTTTAACGGAGATAAGGTATATTAAAGCTAAAAAATTATCCACATAGCAAAAATATAAATCCACAATAATGCTCATTATACTAACATTATTGTGGATTTCTGTTTTATCCTTTTAATCCTCTTCTTCAACATAAGTACCGTCACTATCTAAATTCAAATCTATAATTTCCTTAGTTTTTTCCTTATCAATAAACTTACCTACAGACTCCATATCTTTTTTATCTTCCAAGGCCATTATTAGACCCATAGTTAAAAGACTCATACCTACAGCGGCACTAAGAAATAAAAAAAGACTAATTAAATTAAAAACAAGGCTAGGCTTTGGACTTTCTATAGTCATTTCCCCCTCATTATTGCTAAGAGGTCTTTCTAAACGACGCGGTTTATACAGAGCCTGGGATTTATAAGAGTAAACTATCCCTTCATTAGGCTCATATTGTAGCTCTACACCACATTTAGGACAATATGCTCCTCCTTGGCCTAGGTTATAACCACAGTTTATGCAAAACATATCTTCAGCTCCTCAGATATTTCCTGTGGTTATTATATTAAACTTGTCTTTAATTGGTTACAAAAATTACTGTAGATGTCCCTATCAATACTTTAAAAATGTAATAGTAAATCTTGTTCCTGCTCCAAGCTTACTTTTAACTTCTATTATTCCTTGATGGGCTTCTATTATTGATTTAGCCAAAGCCAAACCTATACCTACAGAATCTGTTTTCTTTGAACTTTTAGCCTTGTAAAATCTTTTAAAAATATTAGGTAAATCTTCTTCACTTATACCTTCACCGGTATCCTCTATTATAATTCTTTTATATATAGGATTTTCAAGTAAGTCTATTTTAATTTGCCCTTCTGCTGGAGTATGTTCAATGGAGTTTTTAATAATATTTATAAGTGCCTCTTCCATCCATAATCTATCATGGTCTAAAAGCATATCATTATCTACTTGAAAAAGAATATTAACTCCTTGCTCTTTAGCTTTGCCAGTAAGAGTATCTATAGCTTCCTCAATAGTTTCTTTTAAACTTTGCTGAAGCTTATCAAATTCTATAGCATTGGCATCAATCTTAGCTAACTTCAACATACTTTGAATCAACCAATTCATTCTGTTAAGCTGATTTTCATTATGTAGTAGAAATTTCTCCCTCTGTTCCTTAGTTAAATCCTTGCTTAACATAATGTCATTGTAAATAATCATTGAGGATAAAGGAGTTTTTAGTTGATGGGATATGTCCGATAATAAATCTGCTAAAAACTGCTTTTCCTTTTCTAACTGACTTATATTATTTCTAATAGTTGCTCTCATAGAATTAAAAGCAACTGCCAGCTTTGAAAAATCCCCTTCCTTATTTTCATTAATACTTATATCATATTCAGCTTCTACAACCTTTTTAGCTCCTATGGTTAATCTTCTTATTTTATTATAAAAGAATCCATATTGAACATAATTAAAAAGCAAAATTATTATTGCCATCAATGCAAATACAAAAAATCCTGTAATATTATTTTTAGCAGAAGCTTTATTTACATATGGAAAAAGCTGATTTTCTAGTTCTTCTGTAACACCATACTGGGCCAAGAAGCTTTTACCTACCTCTGCCTCTTCCCGGGATATTCCTTTTGTCACCATAGGAATTATCTCACCTTTTAGCTCAGGATTTTTTTCCACCACTCTTGCTGTAATGGCACCTATACTCTCTACATAACTATCCTTTAGATTATCGTTATACATCTTTAAAACAATGGTGTTTATAACAAAGAATAAGGTGATTATAGATAAAAGAATAACTGAGCTTACCTTGAGCTCAGGATTAGTAAAGTATCTTTTCATATCAAATTTTCCCTTCTCTAAAACTATTGTATAACTACTTCCTTATTCCACTTGTAGCCTAATCCCCTTTGAGTAATTATATATTCCGGTTCTTTAGGATTATCTTCTATCTTTTCTCTTAATCGCTTTATGTAAACGGATAAGGTATTCTCGTCAAAAAATACCTCTCCACCCTCTATCAACTCTGATAGCAAGTCATTTCTCTTTATAGTAATACAAGGCTTTCTCATAAATATTAACAAAAGCTTATATTCTTGCGCTGTTACTGTTATCTCTTTATCATTTTTCTTTACTAAAGCACAGGAGGTGTCCACTACAATATCGCCACTAACCAGTTTAGTCCCGGATGAAGCTATCTTTGCATTTCTTCTTAATATAGCCTTAACTCTAGCAAGCAACTCTCTAACTCTAAAGGGCTTTGTTATATAGTCATCTCCCCCAATTTCAAGTCCCAGCACTATATTAACCTCTTCATCTAAGGCTGTAAGAAAAATTATTGGCACCTGACTTTTCTCTCTTATATATTTGCATAGATCATAGCCACTACCATCTGGCAAATTAATATCTAATAAAATTAAATCTAGTACTTGCTCCTCAAAACATCTTTTTCCCTCTTCTAAAGTACCAGCCCTGAAAAGTTCATACCCTTCGTCTTTTAAGGAAAATTCTATACCTAAAGCTAAGGCTTCATCATCTTCTACCAGTAAGATCTTACTCATGGATTTCACTCCTTGCCATATAGTTTAATGGGTTTCACAAGTATAATTATACCTATGAAACCCATTAATTTAAAGTTATTCCTCTCTTATAGCCTCAATTAGGTTTTCCTTTTTAATTCTTGAAAGTGGGGATAGTACTGCAATGTATCCGATCACCAAGGCAGCTACCGTAGCAATTAATATAGCATTCCATGGTACTGGCCATTTAAATTCTCGTATGCCATCAAAGGCATTATACATAAGATAGGATAGACCAGTTCCTGCAATTGAGCCATAAATAGAGCCTACAATACCATACAGAAGTCCTTCTAACACTATCATTTTCCTTAAACCCTTTTGAGATAGTCCAATAGACTTTAATGAGGCAAATTCACGTTTTCTTAACAAAATATTTGTTGTTAAAGTATTGATTATATTAACACAACTTATTAGAGCTATAACTATAACAAAGCCGTATATTAATATTTCAATCATTAACATAGAAGACTTTTCATTTCTGTTTTGATCTATCTCATTTATAAGCTTTAAGTCTGGATTTGAACTTATTAAATCTTCAAACTTCTCCTTTGCCGTTTCTTCGTCTTTAACATCTTTAAGCTTTATATCCAGTGCTCTAGAATTTATTTTATCTTCCTCAAGTATATTTTTTGCTCCATTCTCCGTTCCAATAAGCTTTAGTCCTGAAAAGCCATAAAAGTCTAAAGGATCATCAGAAAGTATAGCCAACACCTTTACCTTCTTTACTTTACCTTCTCCAAACTCTTTCCCTATATTTTCATCGTAAATTGCTTGAACTTCTATCTCGTCTCCAACCTTAAGGTTTGCTACAGGTCCAACATATACCTTTTTAGTCTTATTATTGTAAACATTGTTTTTCTTAATTACTATAACTCCCTCACCAGAGTCTAGCTTTTCCATATCTATACTACCAGCTTCAACATACTTTTTAGCCTCCTCCAAGGCGGTACTGTCATATATATCCATATCCGCCATTAGTAGAGTCTTTTCCTCTCCATTTACAGTAAGGCTTTTATATAGATAATCAACATCTTCAAGCTCTTTAATTTTACTTTCTTTGCTAATTGCTACATCAAAATTGTAAAGCATATATTTTTTATAGACCTTATCAACATAACTTAATTTTTTTATACTATTAATTAAATCCTCATCAATTTCTATGTCCTGTTTATCATAATCTCTATATATACTAAAATGAATATCTCTAGAGGCATTTGCTGTACCTGTCACATTAAAGGCCATATCCATAAATGATTTAAAGGTAACAAATAGAACAACGCTTATCACTATTGAAAACACAGTAATTCTATATCGCTTTTTATTTCTCTTAATATTTTTAGCAGCCAGAGCTCCCTCATAACCAAATATCTTTTGTGCAAGTCTATGTTTCCTTCTGCGAATTTTCTCCTTAGTAATAGCAGTTCTACTGCTTATAGCTGCCAAAGGAGATATTCTTCCTGCAAAAATGGAAGGTAACAAGGCAGAAAGGTATATAGATATTAAACCCACCATGGCACTAATAACCATAACCAAAGGATCTACTACAAATTTAGTTAATATCAAATCCTCTCCACCAATTAATTTAAAAGCAACAGTAATGCCCCATATTGCAACAATACCAAACATTAACCCTATAGGAATACCTATACAAGCCAGTATAGTGGCCTCCCTTAAAACTATACTTCTGATTTGCCTTGGAGTAGTGCCCACAGCTCTTAGTAATCCGAATTCCTTAATTCTTTCTACCACACTAATTTGAAAGGAATTATAAATTACCGCTACAGTTGCCACTACCACAATTGAAATTATAATAATTAATATTTTTAAAACACCCTCTATAGCTGAACCATCATCATAAACTCCCAACCTTGACAACAAGGAACTATTCTCTGAAATATTTTCTGCCTTACTTAAAGCCTTTAAATCTGACAGAGCCTTTTTCATATTTGTCTTAGAACTAATCTCAACCAATAATACGGAATTATCTTTGCTTATACTCTCATTCTTTGTTAAGTAAACAATTAAATTATCATATTGGTTGCTTAAGCTGTTTTCTAAAATACCTGTCAACTTATATTCTTTATCATTAAACTGGAGTTTATCACCTATCTTTTTTCCCTTATAAAGATAGTCCAAAGCCCATTTTTCTAAGGCTACCTCTCCCTCATTATCAGGCATTTTACCCTCTTTAATCCTATAAGGTAGAAGCTCTAAAGCTTTGCCTGTAGCACTTATTTCTTGTGCATTATAATCTTTTTCTATCTCTATCAATTCCCCTTGACTATATAATCCATACCTAGCTACCTTAGGATTATTTATTACTTTTGAAAGCAATTCCTCATCAACATTTTCATAGGCCAAATGAAAGGCACCATAAGTTTTAATTGCCCTTTCTACCTCAGCTGCCTGTACTCCTTTTATAAAAAGTCCTATGGAAGAAATAAGGGCTACAGATAGAATTATTCCTATTAATGTTAATATGGTTCTTTTTTTATTTGCTTTTAAATACCTGCCTGTAAGCTTTTTATAACTACTTATCATATCTGTCCCCCCTAGTTGTTCTTAGTATACTTATCTGATACTATCTGTCCATCTTCAATGGTTATTATTCTGTCTGCCATAGAAGCTATATTAACATCATGAGTAATAAGCATTAGGGTTTGATTATACTTTCTTGAAGTATATTTTAATAGTTCAATAACTTCCTTTGAATTTTTGCTATCTAGGTTTCCAGTAGGTTCATCAGCTAAGATTATAGAAGGTTTATTTAGCAAGGCCCTACCAATGGATACTCTTTGCTGCTGTCCACCTGAAAGCTCTGAAGGTAGGTGAGTTTTTCTATCTGTAAGTCCTAATATTTTAATAATCTCATCTAAGTACTTTTCATCTACCTTTTCATTATCTAATAAGGCTGGTAGAGAAATATTTTCTTCAACATCTAAAACCGGTATGAGATTAAAAAATTGAAAAATAAAGCCTATTTTCCTTCTTCTAAAGATAGCTAACTTTTCTTCCTTGTAATCATAGATGCTTTCACCATCGATAATAACTTTACCAGAAGTAGGCCTATCTAAACCTCCTAACAAATGCAAAAGAGTACTTTTACCGGAACCAGAGGCTCCTACTATGGCCACAAACTCTCCTTTATTCACAGACAAGTTTATATTCTTTAAAGCATCTACCTTATTTTCACCCTTACCATATATCTTTGATAATCCCTCAACTTTTAATATCTCCATCTCTTTCTCTCCTTTTGTACTTTACTCTCTTCTTTCTTCTTAATTAGTTTTTTCAACCACAGCTTTATTATACTTCCACAACTTTTGCCACTCCATATCAGTTAGCTTACAAAAAGAAAATCTATCTTACAAAATAGTAAGATAGATTTTCATACCACTATTAAAGTTATTCCTCTCTTATAGCCTCAATTAAGTTTTCCTTTTTAATTCTTGAAAGTGGGGATAAGACTGCAATATAACTAATAAGCAGTGCAGCTACTATTGCTATTATTATAGCATTCCATGGTACTGGCCATTTAAATTCTTGTAGTCCAATAAACCCTCTATACATAAGATATGATAGCACTGTTCCTATAATAGACCCAAAAATAGAGCCTACAATTCCATATAAAATCCCTTCTAAAACTATGATTTTTTTCAAACCTTTTTGAGATAATCCAATAGATTTTAGTGATGCAAATTCCCTCTTTCTTAATAAAATATTTGTAGTTAAAGTATTTATTATATTAACACAGCTTATTAGAGCTACTACTGTAACAAAACCATATATTAATATTTCAATCATTAAAACAGAGGACTTATCTTTTCTATTTTGATCTATCTCATTTATAAGATTTAAGGTTGGTTTGGAACTTATTAAATCTTCAAATTTAGCTTTTGCCATTTCTTCATCTTTAACATTTTTAATTTTTATATCTAATAAATTTGGATATACTTCTCCTTTTTTAAATAGATTTTTTATTCCATTTTCAGAAGTGACAAGCTTCAAATAGGATGAAGGACCAGAAAGCTCCAAAACATTATCAGAAAGTATTCCAAGAATCTTAACCTTCTTTACTTTTTCTTCTCCTAATTTCAACCCTTCTTCCTTTTCATAATCTCTAACTGGGATTTCTATTTCATCTCCAACCTTAAGATTTGCTATAGGCCCAACATAGCTCTTTTCAGTTTTAGTGTTGTAAATTTTATTTTTGTTAATCAATATAACTCCTTCACCGGAGTCTAGCTTTTCCAAATCTATACTACCAGCTTCAAGATATTTTTTAGCTTCCTCCAAGGAAGTGCTATCATATACATGAAAGTACGCTCCTACTCCTGTCTTTTTATCATTATTTACATTAAGATCCCTATATACTTTTTCCATTTTCTCAGTTTCTATATCTTTAACTTCTTTAATTTCACTTTTTTTGCTAATTAATGCATCAAAATCAAAATCGTATCCCGCATAAATTTTATATACTTTTTCAACAAAACTTAATTCTTTTATGCTATTAATCAAATTATCATCAATAGTTTGTTCATTTTCATTCCAATCTGTATTAACTATACAGAAATGAATATCCATAGACACATTTGTTTTATCAGCAATGTTAAAAGTCATATCCATGAAAGATTTAAAGGTAACAAACAGAACCACACTTATTACTATTGAAAATACAGTAATCCTATATCTTTTTCTATTTCTCTTAATGTTTTTCGCAGCTAAAGCCCCTTCAAAGCCAAATATTTTTTGTACTAATCTATTCTTCCTTCTCTTTACTTTTTCCTTGGATATAGCTGTCCTGCTACTTATAGCTGCCAAAGGAGAGATTCTTCCTGCAAACAAAGAAGGTAGCAAAGCTGAAATATATATAGAAATTAAACCCACCATGGCACTAATAAACATAACAAAAGGATCTATTACTAATTTAGTTACTATCAAATCACTTCCACCAATTATTTTAAAAACAACAGTAATAGCCCATAAGGCCACAATACCAAAGAATAATCCTATTGGCACACCTATAATAGCTAATATTGTTGCCTCTCTCAATACTAAATTTCTAATCTGTCTTGGTGTAGTTCCTACAGCTCTTAACAAACCATATTCCTTAATTCTTTCTACCACACTAATCTGGAAAGAATTGTAGATTACCGCTACAGTTGCAATTACTACTATAGAAATTATAATTGCTAATACAACAAATATACCATCTAAGTAACCGCTTTCAGGAACCTCCAAGGCTAATAAAGGTATATTTTCTTTAAAATTATCGTTATCACCTAAAGCTTCTAATTCTTCCAAGGCTTTTTTCATATCTGTCTTAGAACTTATCTCCACCAATAATATAGATCCATCTAAAGGTAAATTCTCATTCTTTGTTAAGTAAATAATTATATTATCATATTGGGTATTTATACTGTTTTCCAAAATACCTGTTAACTTACATTCTTTACCATTAAACTGTAATTTATCTCCTATCTTTTTATCCTTATAAAGATAGTCTAAAGCCCATTTTTCCAAGGCAACTTCTCCTTGATTCTTAGGCATTTTCCCCTCTTTAAGCTTATAAGGGAGAAGCTCTAAGGCTTTACCTGTAGTCGTTACTTCCTGTGCAATCATATTATCCTCTAACTGTATTTGTTCACCTTGACCATAAAGTCCAAACCTAGCTACCTTAGGATTGCTCATTACTTTTGAAGCAAGGTCTTCATCCACATTTTTAAATGCTAAGTGAAAGGAACCATAACTATTTTTTATATCATCTATTTCTGCTACTTGTACACCTTTTATAAAAAGTCCTATAGTTGAAATAAGGGCTACAGATAAGATTATTCCTATTAAGGTTAATATGGTTCTTTTTTTATTTGCTTTTAAATACCTTCCTGTAAGCTTTCTGTAACTACTTATCATATCCTTTACCCCCTAATTGCTCTTAGTGTACTTATCTGATACTATCTCACCATCTTCAATGGTTATTATTCTATCTGCCATAGAAGCTATATTAACATCATGGGTAATAAGTATTAAAGTCTGATTATACTTTCTTGATGTATACTTTAGCAGTTCAACAACTTCCTTTGAATTTTTACTATCCAGGTTTCCAGTAGGTTCATCTGCTAGCACTATTGATGGTTTATTTAGCAAGGCTCTTCCAATGGATACTCTTTGCTGCTGACCTCCTGAAAGCTCTGAAGGCAAGTGACTTTTTCTATCTGTAAGTCCTAATATTCCAATAAGTTCTTCTAGATACTTTTCATCTACCTTCTCATTATCTAATAAGGCTGGCAAAGCAATATTTTCTTCCACGTCCAAAACTGGTATCAGATTAAAGAACTGAAAAACGAATCCCACTTTTCTTCTCCTAAAGATAGCCAGCTTTTCTTCCTTGTAATCATAGATGCTTTCACCATCAATGATGACCTTACCAGCAGTAGGCCTATCTAAGCCCCCTAACAAATGTAAAAGGGTACTTTTGCCGGAACCTGAGGCTCCCACTATGGCCACAAACTCTCCCTTATTTACAGATAAGTTTACATTGTTTAAGGCTATTACCCTATTTTCACCTTTACCATAAATCTTTGATAACCCTTCAACTCTCAATATTTCCATGCTTTTTCTCCTTCTATATTTTTTGATTTTCCCCATCAATTCTTGCTAACTATGGCTTAATTATACAATCTAAAGCTCTAACACTCCATAACAGTTAACTTACAGAAAGAAAACTTTATCTTACAAAATAGCAAGATAAAGTTTTCTAGTGTTACACTGGATCTTTACCTGATTTAAAGGATCCATCTAAGGAATCATTAATTTTTGTACTTGATAATAAAAAAGTCATCAATACATTGAAGAATATAAGCTAAATATTGCAGTATATAAAAATGGTTTTTATTTGTTAGCTAGAAAATAATATTATATCCACAAAGAGACTTACAAGGCCACCATTATATAATTACTATGTAAATTTATTTATATCTAGTATAAAAAATAATAGTATGGTAAAATAGCCCTTGAGAAAATTTAGCAATAATTATGAGAGGGAGAATTAATATGATTAATTCAAAAGAAACCAACATCAATATTAGTACTAGCACTAATATTAATACTAATACTAGTACTAGTAAGTTAATTCATTTTATTGAAAAGTATTATTATCTACTTCTTGCTTTAGTATTCATCATGCTTTTAGTTAATTTATTTTATAGGATAGATATTCCTAATATCGATTTTGATGAAGCAAGACATGGAACTAGTGCTTATGAAATGATAAAAAACGGGGATTACATTATAAACACCTACGCTTATAAAAAAGACTACTGGAATTTGAAGCCACCTATAAGCTTTTGGTTTATTATCCTAGGCTATAAGTTATTTGGTTTTAATACTTTAGGTTTAAGGTTTTTTTCAATTGTAAGCGCAGTCATAACCGTAGCAATAGTAACATCCTTTACAAGACGCAACCATGGAAAAACAGCTGCTATAATAACTGCAGCTATGCTGGCAACTTTTACTCAACCTATTCTTTCACATTGCTCCCGTGGAGGAGAAGCAGATGCCCTTTATATTTTATTCTATAGTGCTGCTATTATTTGCACTTTATTAACGGACAAGGGCTATAAGTATTTATATCTAGGTTGCTTCTTCTCTGCCCTAGCTTTTCTTACAAAGAGCTGGCACGTATTCCCTGTTTGTGCTACCATAACACTTTACCTTTTATATAGTGGTCAGTTTAAAAGGATGAAGCTAAAGCAATGGCTGCTAGCCGCACTGTCTTTTCTTTTACCAATTCTTATATGGGCTATAGTGAGATACTCAAGGGATGGAATTACGTTTTTCAAAGGAATGATCGGATACGACCTTTTAAAAAGATCCGCCGTAGCCATTGAAGGACATATTGGAGGTCCCCTTTACTATGTTATTGCTGTAGCAAGAAATTATTTTTACTGGCACCTACTATTAATAGTAGCAATAATATTCTTAAAACCTTCTACTTTTAAATCTTTGGATAAAAACAAAAGAGCCTACAGATTAGGAGTTATAACTTGGTTTTTAGCTCCAATTGTACTTTACAGTATGGCAAGCACAAAAATAGAATGGTACATACTTCCCGTATACCCACCCCTAGCTATAATTGGTGGTGCTACCTTTTCAGCAGTATTAAAAAACTCTCAAGTTAAATCTGGATTGAAAAAATTATTTGCTACAGCCATGGTAATTGTATTAATATGCTATGAGGTTTTTGTAATATATTCCATAAGTAACTTTAAAGTTAACGAAGTTCAATTTGCTTTAAGAGAAATAGGACAAGTTTCCCCATATAGGGGTTACAAACTTTACACCGCTGCTGGTAGTTATGCAGAAAAAGGTTCTTGGGAACAAGGACATCTGCTTTCAGCGGAACTTTACGGCGACTTTATCCCTTGCCAAGGAGGATTAAAGGCATTTTTAAAAAACTCCTCTAAAGATTCATTACTTTTTATCCGTGATAGTGAAAAAAGCCATCAATATATTGAAGAATATAAGCTTAAAATTGTACTATCAAAAAATGGATATTACTTGTTAGCTAAATAATAATCAAAGAAGCCATAAGTTCACTTTTAATTCCAAATAATAATATTATAAATAAGAGGGCAAAGGTTTATGAAAGTATTATCTTCATAAACCTTTGCCCTTATATTTTATCTATTATTTATTTTCAGCTTCGAACTTTTTCATAAATTCTACTAAAGCCTTAACGCCTTCTATTGGCATAGCATTGTATATGCTTGCTCTCATTCCACCTACAGTTCTATGGCCCTTAATATTTTCAAAGCCTGCTGCCTTAGCTTCTTTTACAAACTTAGCATCTAGCTCCTCTGAACCAGTTACAAAAGGTACATTCATTAAAGAACGATCTTTCTTAACAACAGTACCCTTAAATAGGCTGCTAGAATCAAGGTAATCATACAATATAGCTGCCTTTTCTTCGTTTAATTTTTTCATTGCTTCTAGGCCGCCCTTTTGCTTAATCCATTTAAATACCTTGCCACAAATATAAATTCCATAAGCCGGCGGTGTATTGTATAAGGAGTCATTATCTGCATGAGTTTTATATTTTAACATGGTTGGAGTTCCTGGTAATACGTCCTCTGTAATTAAATCTTCACGAATTATTACTATAACCACTCCTGCTGGTCCTATGTTTTTCTGAGCACCAGCAAATATTAAACCATACTTAGTTACATCTACTGGTTCAGATAATATATCTGAGGACATATCTGCTACTAGAATCTTGTCCCCTACATCTGGAAGCTCATTATACTTGGTTCCATAGATAGTATTATTATGGCAGATATAAACATAGTCCGCATCCTCTGATATTTTTATGTCCTTTAAATCTGGAATATAGGAATAAGTCTTATCCTCTGAAGAAGCTATTATATTAACCTTTCCGTATATCTTTGCTTCATTGGCTGCTTTCTTAGCCCATTGTCCAGTTACAATATAATCTGCTACCTTGTTCTTCATAAGATTCATTGGAACCATAGCAAATTGTTGAGAAGCTCCGCCTTGCAAAAACAATACCTTATAGTTGTTAGGAATATTCATTAATTCCCTTAAATCCTTCTCAGCATTTTGGATAATTTCTTCAAAAGCCTTGGAACGATGGCTCATTTCCATTACAGACATACCTGTTCCGTTGTAATCTAGCATTTCCTCTGCTGCTTCTCTGAGAACCTCCTCTGGTA
Source organism: Clostridium sp. N3C (assembly GCF_900095445.1). Taxonomy (GTDB): domain Bacteria; phylum Bacillota; class Clostridia; order Clostridiales; family Clostridiaceae; genus Clostridium_AU. Next base: position 15,726 of record NZ_FMJL01000009.1, on the reverse strand, counting down.
ATACCGCTGGTCCTGCAGAAAAATTATAAACTCTTTTCATTTAATTGGCCCCCCTTAATATCATACATAGAACTTTTGCAAAAATTCGCGTACATTTTTATAAATTTGTCCTTTAAAGACGGAATTTTTTAAAAATTTGATAAATTACTTTCTTTTATAATATTACATTATTCTCTTATCTTCAAGTGCTTTTTAATTTTGCTTTTTATTTAAAATAAAAAGGCTACCCATAAGGGCAACCTATTTATTACTTAAGTAATTTATCTACACACTTTATTGCTTTATACTAATTGTCCATCAGCCAAACATAGCTAGCAATACCCCTGCTGCCACTGCTGAACCAATAACTCCAGCCACATTTGGTCCCATAGCATGCATTAGAAGGTAGTTATTAGGGTTGGCTTTCTTACCTTCTACTTGGGAAACTCTAGCGGCCATAGGAACCGCCGATACTCCCGCAGAACCAATAAGAGGATTTATCTTTCCACCGGATAAACGGTACATAAGTTTTCCAAGTAGTACTCCTCCTACTGTACTAAAGGCAAAGGCCATAAGTCCTAAAGCTATGATCTTTAAAGTTTCAGGTCTCAAGAAATTTTCTGCTGATGCAGTAGCTCCAACGGTAGTTCCTAAAAATATAGTAACTATATTCATTAAGGCATTTTGAGCAGTAGTTGAAAGTCTTTCAACTACACCGGATTCTCTAAATAAGTTACCCAACATCAACATACCTATAAGAGGAGCTACAGATGGAAGTAATAAAATAGAAATAATTGTTACAATTATAGGAAACACTATCTTTTCTAGCTTGGATACTTCTCTAAGCTGTTCCATCTTAGTTTCTCTTTCCTTTTTAGTAGTTAAAAGCCTCATTATAGGTGGTTGTATTAGAGGAATTAATGCCATATATGAGTAAGCTGCTACAGCAATTGCTGGTAGTAGATCCGGTGCCAGTCTTGTAGTTAAGAATATAGCTGTAGGTCCGTCAGCGCCTCCAATTATACCGATAGAAGAAGCCTCTTGAGGAGAAAAGCCTAGAGCTATTGCAACTACAAATGCAACTGCTATTCCTAGCTGTGCTGCGGCACCTAAAAACAAGCTTGATGGTCTAGCTATTAGTGGTCCAAAATCCGTCATAGTACCTATGCCAAGGAATATTAAAGAAGGATAAATTCCTAATTTAACACCTTGATATAAGTAGTAAAGTAATCCTCCCGGTTGATTACCTAATGGCCCGTCCATTAGTCCAGCTAAAGGTAAATTAACTAAAAGCATGCCAAAGGCTATAGGTAAAAGCAAAAGAGGTTCAAAGCCTTTTTTTATAGCAAGATATATTAGTCCACAGGCTATACATATCATTATAAACTGCTGAAAAGTTAAGGCAGCAAAACCTGACTGGGCCAATATTTCCTTTATTGTATCTAAAAATGAAATAGACATTAGTATTTCTCCTTTCTGTAGATATCCAATTTCAGCTCCTAATTTGAACGTGGAAGATAAAAACTAGATATCAAAATTGGATTCTTTACATAAACCTTATTCTATTACAACTAGTGCATCATTTGTATCAACCATCTGTCCCTTAGTAACCAATATCTTCTTAACAAGGCCAGAGCTTGATGCTGTAATCTCATTTTCCATTTTCATAGCTTCAAGTATGATAACAACATCTCCTTCTTTAACCCTGGCACCTTGATTTACTTTTATTTCTAACACAGTACCTGGCATTGGAGCCTTTAAAACATCCTTTGCTCCAGATTCTTGTACTGGTGCTTGATTCTTTGGAGTCTCTGCTACAACCTGTGTAGCTTTACTATCAATTTCACTAGTGCTTAAAATAGAAGCTTTGCCCCTTTCAACTTCCACTTCATATCTTTTATTATTAAGTGTTACTACATATTTCATTTAAGATCCTACCTCCCTATATATAATGCGCTAATCAAGTGCTTTAATAGATATAAACCGTAATTCATTTAAAGGAACTTTTAATTCATCACTGGTAATAGCCATAACCATAGCTGCTGTTTCTTCATCCACTCCAATAAGAGTTAACTCTCCTTCAGATATCTCTTCAGCATTTGAACTAGTAAAAGCCTGTTCAGTGACTTCAACTTCCTCTTTACTACTCTCATTTTTCTTATCAATAGAACTTACTATAACTGTTTCTAATCTTACAAGAAGGTATAAGGCTATTAGCCCTATAAACACTATGCTCATCAAAATCAATGCCACTAATAAGCTGTCAGATATAGACATAAAAATCCTCCTTTACGCTTTCCTAATAGAATAACTAACCTTTATAGTTTTAGGTTTATTCTTTTCTTTGAAAAACTTTTCTGCAATTTGAGGGAATAGGATATAGGAAAGCACATCCTCATCCGTTTTAGCTAAATCTTTTATTTCTTCCTTAACCTTATCAAATTCCATTGGTAAAGTATCTGCAAATCTTCCCTCTATAGGCTTTTCGTCCCCTAGAACCTTTTTCATAAGTTCAGGATCAATTTCGCCAGGTGCTTTTCCGTATTCACCTTTTATATAAGCTTTAACTTCCTTTGATATATTTTTATATCTTTCACCCATTAGTACATTTACTGTAGCTTGGACCCCTACCATTTGGCTCATAGGTGTTACTAGTGGCGGATATCCTAAATCCTTTCTTACCTTTGGAGTTTCTTCTAAAACTTCTTCTAGCCTATCTAAAGCATTTTGCTGCTTTAATTGATTAATAAGGTTTGAAAGCATACCTCCAGGTATTTGATATACTAATGCGTCTGTTTCTGTTCCTAATACAACAGGACTAAGAATTCCCGATTCAGTAAATTTAGTCTTAATTGGCTTAAAGAAGTCATTAATTTCTTTCAATAACTTTTCATCAAGACCCGTTTCATATCCCATCTGCTTTAAGGCATAATTCATTGATTCAGTAGCTGGCTGAGAGGTTCCACCGGATAAAGAGGAAATTGCCGTATCTATACCATCACATCCAGCTTCTATAGCTTTAATATAAGTCATAGGAGCAAGTCCTGTTGTTGAATGAGTGTGAAGAATTATAGGTTTCTTTGTAACAGCTTTTAATGCTTTTACTAAATCATAGGCTTCTTGAGGCCCCATAATCCCCGCCATATCCTTTATACAAATAGAATTTACCCCCATAGCATCTAGCTGTTTTCCTAGTTCCACATACTTGTCAATGTTATGAATAGGGCTTGTAGTATAAACTATACATCCCTGAGCATGGCCACCACATTTTAAGGTTTCATCTACTGCTACTTCAATATTTCTATAATCATTTAAAGCATCAAATATTCTTATAATATCTATTCCGTTTTTTATGGAAAGCTTTACAAAGTTTCTAACAACATCATCGGCATAATGCTTATATCCTAATATATTCTGCCCTCTTAATAACATTTGAAGTTTGGTATTTTTCACCTTAGATCTAATCTTTCTCAGTCTTTCCCAAGGGTCTTCATTTAGATAACGAAGACAGGCATCAAAAGTAGCTCCTCCCCAGCACTCTAGAGAATAGAAACCTGCACTATCCAGCTTTTCTAAAATAGGTTCAAAATCACTACTATGCATTCTTGTTGCAATAAGTGACTGCTGTGCATCTCTGAGTACTGTTTCTGTAATGTTTACTTTCATGTTTCTTCAACTCCTTCTATGCTATATATAGCTAAATGCTTGTTAAAAAGGAAAGTTTAGTACAAGCTCAGCTTTTAAGACAAATTAAATTAAATTCAAAAAATTCTTAAATATCATTCTTTAATTATATCTTACCACAAATAAACTAATATTCACAGTACTAGCAGAGGAAAGTAAAAGAAAAAAAAACGTTTTGTTACTTTATAAATGTAACAAAACGCCTTTGTATTGTTAACCTACATATATTGCAAAATTTTCTACTTCATTAACAACGAAATATGCAGTACTTTCTCCTACATTGAAGTAAACCCTCAAAGTCTTAATTTCAGAAAGTTTTCTGTCCTTTTCCCACATCTCAGTGAATTTTTCCATTATATATTTTTGAGACACCTGATGTCCAGGATACTCAATGTAGAAATCAGGATCGAGCTTCTTTTTAGTTGTTCTCTTTGTCTTTTTCTCAGTAGTTTCTGTTGTATCTTCAGCTGTTTTATCAGCGGTCTTTTTTGTAGTTGCCTTTTTCTTTGTTGCGCTTTTCTTTTCCGCTTTCTTTTCTGTTTCTTTCTCAGTTTTCTTGTCACTTTCAGTTTTCTTTTCAGCTGCGGTCTTTTTCTTAGCTGTTGTCTTTTTTTCAACAACTTCAGTATCCTTCAACGCTTCAGTAGCTTCTTCAACTTTTTTTGAAGTTTTCCCCATCTTTACCCCTCCCAAAAAATAAAATTTTTAACAGCCATATTTATTAAAGCATATTTCAATTCTGTCAAGATTAGTTACTTTATACTTTAAGTATGTAAAAAGCGACTTTTTAAAATCAGTCTAATTTTCACTTTTTATTCCATTATATGGTTTTTTTAACTTATAAGCCAGTTACTCTCAAACTTAATATTAGCCGATTTAAAGCAATGTAAACGTTCTGTCAGTTGTTATTTATTATTTTCTTCACATTTCTCAATCATTCTTATTAATTCGTCTTTGAAATAATTATAGTATAAAATAGTGTATAATATCAAGTTTAATTTTGACTTTGAAGCCATATTCTAAGCCAAAGGAAGTTTTTAAAATTTAAAAAATAACAGTTTCCTTGCTAACAATCTCAAATCTGCTTAGCCACTTCAGCAAAGCACGAAGAAAAATGTCAAGGAAACTGCTATTTCATACCCATTCTCTATTTTATCCTCTTCTTAAATTCTTTATTTATATCTACCCTTCTCATAAACTCATGCCAAAATACATCTATTAATGATGGAATAGCCTTAGTCCAGTACAGCTCATAACCATATCATATTCGTTGCAAGCTTCTATAACAATGTCATCTCTAACGGAACCTCCAGGCTGCACAATATATTTAACTCCACTTTGAGCAGCTCTATCAATATTATCTCTAAAAGGGAAGAAGGCATCGGAGCCTAAAGTTACACCTTTTAAGTTAGATAACCAAGCTACCTTTTCTTCCTTGGTAAGTCTTTCAGGTATTTCTTTTAATACCTTGGACCATTCCTTAATTTCCATAGGAGTAACATCATCTCTAAGATATTGATCAATTAAATTATCCTTATCTGGTTGTGAAGCATTCTCTTTAAAAGGAAGATTTTGTACTGATGGATGCTGTCTTAAGTACCAAATATCCGCCTTAGAAGCAGCCAATCGTGTACAGTGTATTCTGGACTGCTGACCAGCACCAACACCTATAACCTGTCCATCTAAAGCAAAACAAACAGAATTTGACTGAGTATACTTTAAGGTAATCATTGCAAGTAGCATATCTCTTTTAGCTTCCTCTGTAATTTCCTTATTGTTTGTAACAATATTTTTATAAAGGATTTCCTCCTGTATTTTTTCCTTATTTCTCATTTGCTCAAAGGTAATACCATATATATTTCTTCTTTCAATATCTTCTGGTTCATAGTCCCAATCCATTTCTATAATACAATAATTACCCTTCTTCTTTTTCTTTAGGATTTCTAAGGCTTCTGGAGTATATCCAGGAGCTATTATCCCGTCAGAAACAGATTTACTCAATATTTTAGCGGTAGGCACGTCCACAACATCACTAATTGCCGCCCAATCTCCAAAGGAAGACATTCTATCTGCTCCTCTAGCTCTAGCATAAGCTGCTGCCACTGGAGATAGTTCAATATCCTCTACAAAGTAGGACTTTTTCAAGGCATCACTTAAAGGTAAACCTAAAGCTGCACCTGCAGGACTTACATGTTTAAAAGAAGCCGCAGCTGGCAATCCAGTAGCCTCTTTCAATTCCTTTACTAGTTGCCAAGAATTGAAGGCATCCATAAAATTTATGTAACCTGGATTACCGTTTAAAATTTTAAAGGGCAATTCTTTGTTTGATACATAAATTTTAGCTGGCTTTTGATGTGGATTGCATCCATACTTCAGTACTACTTCTGAATTTTTCATTTTCATCCTCCTTATAAATATAAAAATATAAAACAAAAAAACACCTGAGCAAACTTATTTATTGTTTTACCCAGGCGATCGATATCTTTCCCATAATCATGCTCCCTATGGTTAATTCCATTATTCGCCAGTCGCATGATTACTTTTATTTAGTTGATTATATTATACACGACACGAACATTTTTTGCAATATTAATTTTATTATTTGTATGTTTTCCATAAGCTCTCTTCTTAATCCTTATTTTCACAGAAATAAAAAGCAAAATGTAAACCATACTAAAGGCTTAATCCTATCATATATTAAGTAACTTGACAGGTAATATGCTATAATATAAAATAATGACAACTTGTCATATTAACGAATATCTTAATTATAGTTGAAATTGAAATACTATATATAAAATTTGATTTTAATTTATAAGACTGGAGTGAATACAATGAGTAAAATTATTCTTAGCGCAGATAGCACCTGCGATCTAGGAGATGCTTTAAAGGACCGGTTTAACGTAAACTTTTTCCCTCTTCATATTATCTTGGATGGAAATCAATACAAAGATGGGATAGATATTACAGCAGATGAAATTTACGAAGCTTATAAAACTAAGAAAATCTTACCTAAAACTGCAGCTATAAATCCTGATGAATATATAAACTACTTTAAAAAATGGGTAGATGAAGGCTATGACATTATACATATAAACCTAGGTTCAGGCATCTCATCCTCTTACCAAAATTGTTGCATTGCAGCTCAAGAGCTTGGAAATGTTTATCCTGTAGATTCCGGAAATCTATCTACAGGTACAGGCTTGCTAGTTTTAGAAGCTGCCGATAGAATAGCTAAAGGGATGCCTGCAGCACAAATTCAACAGGAATTAAATGATTTAAAGTCTAATGTACACGCTAGCTTTGTGTTGGACACGCTTACCTTCCTTCACGCCGGTGGCCGATGTTCAGCCCTAGCAGCTTTAGGTGCTAATGTACTTAATATTAAGCCTTGCATAGAAGTAGATAACAGCAGTGGTAAAATGAAGGTAGGAAAAAAATATAGAGGATCATTAGATAAGGTATTGAAACATTATACAATAGATAAGCTTAAAGATCGTACAGATTTAAAATTAGATAGAGTATTTATAACACACTCAGGTATCTCCGAAGAAAGAATTGAGACTGTAAAAAATACTATTCAGGAAGTGGCATATTTTAAAGAAATCTTCATTACAAGAGCAAGCTGCACTATATCTGCTCACTGTGGTCCTAATACTTTAGGTGTTTTATTTATGACTAAATAATTAATTTTAAGTAATTTGAGCTTGGTTTTAGATCACTAAAACCAAGCTTTTTATTTTTATATAAAAACGACATATCTTTCAATAAACCTTTGAACTTATGGACACCGCGTAACATATATGAATATATTATATTAAGGCAATCTGCCACTAAATTTTAAATTATAAGATTGAAAAGGTGGTTAGCTATGGGAAAAAGTAATAAACCTTTGAATAATAAACAGTATACTAATGAATTAACTAACAAAGAACTTGAAGCCCCAGAAATAATAATTCCTGAGGAAGAACCTGAGGAAGTTGACCCTTCCAAACCTAATACTATACCAAAGTTTGTTGATAAACTTCCTATTCCAGGAGTGTTAACTCCTGATGAAAAAGGAGAAGGTTACGCCTATTACGATATTGTAATGAGAAGGGCAAGGCACAGATTTCATAGAGACTTTCCTCTGACGGAAATATGGGGCTATAACGGAACTTATCCCGGTCCAACAATTGAAGCTTATAAGGGACAAACTGTTTTTGTAAAATGGCAAAACAAGCTCCCTTGCAAACATCTTCTACCAGTAGACAAAACTATTCATGGTGCAATAAATAACCCAGAAGTTAGAACCGTTGTCCATCTTCACGGAGCAGAAGTAGCCCCAGACAGTGATGGTCATCCAGAAGCATGGTACACTAGAGACTATATAACTACCGGTTCAAAGTTTTCTAGGAAAGTTTACAGGTATCTCAATGACCAACAAGCCACTACCCTTTGGTATCATGACCATGCTCTAGGCATTACACGCCTTAATGTATATGCTGGTCTAGCAGGCTTTTATATAATACACGATGATCTGGAAGAGAGATTAAATATTCCAAAGGGAGAATATGATATACCTTTATTGATCCAGGATAAGTCCTTTAACCCAGACGGTTCATTATTCTACCCCGCTGAACCAGCTAATCCCGTTGAAGGGGTTTATCCTTCAATAGTACCAGCCTTTATAGGAAACACCATTGTAGTTAATGGTAAACTTTGGCCTTATCACGAAGTGGAACCAAGAAAGTATCGTTTTAGAATCTTAAACGGCTCTAATACTTCAGGATTTACCTTTAAATTATCAAATGGTCAATCCTTCTGGCAGATTGGTACTGATGGTGGATTGTTGCAAGAGCCTGTAGAAATAAATTCCTTTATGTTAGAACCAGCAGAACGTATTGATCTAATAATAGACTTTTCTCAATTAGAAGGAGAAACTGTAACTCTTATGACAGACAATGAAGACCCCAATACTAGCAATGTAATGCAATTTAAAGTAGTGCTACCCTTAAAGAAAGAAGATACTACAGAAATTCCCAAAACCCTTAACCATTTTATGGAATTGAATCCTACCCTAGCAAAGCAAACAAGAAGAGTAAGCTTAGACACTGCTACCGATAGCCATGGTAGACCATTACTACTTCTAAACAATTTAATGTGGGATGATCCTGCTACTGAAACTCCTGAATATGACAGCATAGAAATCTGGGAAATAGTTAATCCTACTCAGTTTGCACACCCCATACACCTTCATCTAGTTCAGTTCCAGATTCTAGATAGAAGACCCTTCGACGTAGACTACTATAGGCGCACAGGACGAATTAGATACTTTATAAATAGAAGGGCAGAAGAACCTTTACCCTTTGAAAGGGGTTGGAAGGACGTAGTTAGAGCTGAGGCAGGAAAAATCACCAGAATTATAGCCCACTTTAAAAACTTCTACGGTGATTATGTATGGCACTGTCATATACTAGAACACGAAGACTTTGATATGATGCGTCCTCTAAGAGTGATTAAGAAATATGTTTAGCATTTATCTCCACATTGTAGCCGAGATAGGCTATAAGTGTGGAGTTATTTTTTAGTTAAAGCCCTGCTTGGGTTATTGCATACACCAATATAATATATTATACTTAAATCAAGTATAATTTTATAACTGTTACAAATTTGTAGGGGGTATTATCTATGTTAATCATAGAAAATATAGAACAATATTTAAGAGATCATAATATTAGTCCATCTTATCAGCGAAAGAGAATTTTTGAGTATATGTACGAAAATCAAAATCACCCAACGGTTAATCAAATATATGAAACCTTGGTTAAAGAAATACCTACTCTATCTAAAACCACTGTATATAATACTTTAAACCTATTTGTAGATAAAAAAATTGCTGAGGCCATTACTATAGAAGGTACCGAAATCCGATATGATCTTTTTAATCCTGAAAGTCACGGTCATTTTAAATGTGAGAAATGTCAAGAAGTTTATGATATAGATTTAGATATTGAAAATATGCAAATTAAGTATTTAGAAGGTTTCCTAATTAAGGAACAGCATTTTCATTTTAAAGGTATATGTAAGAAATGTATATTAAATGATAAATAAACACAAAATACACTGTGAGTTACAATAACAACAGTGTATTTTTTTATTTTAAAAATATCTATTGACAGAATTCAATTTTAGAATTAATATAATATTGTAATCATTACAAATTAAAAATAAATTTAAATTTGTGTATATTTTATTTGAAGGAGGAAAATAATATGAATAAGAATTTTATAGGTTTAGATAGTAATAATTTAGGAAAAGTAGTTGAAGGTCTTAACAAGTATTTAGCGGATCTAAATATCTTATATGTAAAACTTCATAATCTTCACTGGAACGTTGAAGGATCAGGTTTCTTCCAACTACATGCTAAATTTGAAGAATTATATGATAATATAAACGAAGCTTTTGATGAAGTAGCAGAAAGAATATTAACTTTAGGTGGAAGACCAGCAGCTTCTGTAAAAGAATATGTAAAACTTGCTTCCATAGAAGAGTTAGATAGCAAAGGAATTTCCGGAGATGACTCCATTGAAATAATAAGAAAGGACTTCTACTACATGCTAGAACAATCAAGAAACATACTTGCATTAGCAGAAGAAGTTAAAGATCAAGGAACTGTAGACTTAATGGCTAACTTTATAGGAAATTACGAAAAAACTTTATGGATGATCAACGCATATAAAGCTTAATAATTATCTTCTATACTCAAAGGTCGTAGAAGTTAGAAATAACTTCTATGGCCTTTGACTTTTAATTTTTATAATTATAAAGAAGAGGATTTGATGTTTCCGACTTCAATTTTCTTAATTATACCTTTTATATCTTTAACAATTTCACTCAAACCAAGACAGTCAAGATTAAGCAAATCATTCCACTTTGTAAGAGTATAGTCTAAATCCTTCGCCATAAATTCTCTTATATTATATATGTCTGCCTTTTTTAACCACTGCTTGTAGCTTTCCTGAGCCAGCATATGGGCTTCCATATTTTCCTCCCGGGGTATCCATTGAAAGCTTATCCTATCTATCATCTTACCTAGCTTGACCAAAGTACTTTTATATTCCCCTACATTGCAAATACTATCTCTAGGATTATCTTTGAGCCTCTTTTGTATATTAATCATTTCATTAACTATTCCCTGGCAATCGGAGTGAATAACTACATCAATTGATTTATCCTTTCTAATATACTCATAGGCACAGGCTAAAGCATAAAATATGGCTTTTTTTTCACTTTCAACGATAGCTTTACTCCTTATATTTTTGGCTTGCTGATTTAATATTTTGCTTTCCTCATCCTTTACAATAAAAGCTATGGAGCTTCTTTTTATACTCCGATCAAAGCTAGCATCGGTGTAGATATTATAGACCCTCTTATTCTCTTTTTCTAAAAACCTTCCCATTTTATTATCTCCTTTTCAGATATTTTATCTAAATTATTCACAAAAATTAGAATTTTATTCAATAAAAAGCAACCATTAAATAATGGCTGCTAATAATAAAATTCCAATATTATCTTTATATATTTTATCAAATTCACCTATGGGTAAGGGGTTAGTGCCTCTACCTACTTCTACAGTAAAGCCTGGTCTCCTATATTCTTTAATAAACCAATCCTTATACCCAGGGTAAGATACTATACCATGAGTTTGTGAGGGTGTATACCCGCTAACTTCTGCAAATTGCTCTACAATCTCAGCAGACTCCGGTGGAGTTAAGTCTGAATATGTCCAGTATATCACTTCTCCTTGGCTATGATAGGCTAGGACCAATCTAAAGTTATGGTTTCTAGTAAAATTAGCTACCCCTTGACTTTCCGGTTCTGATTCAGGATAAGGTCCGGAATATCGAGTTGGTCCTGGTCCTGTAATTCCGTAAAGGACTTCTGCTTCCTTTGATAGTTCCCAAGAAGCATCATAATTATGATTTAAATCTACTCCTCTTACATTAGCCTGCCAAACTTTAGAAAAGTCACTGCTACCACCATTCCACTGGATAAGTTGCTGGTAGTATGGATTATTGGTAGACAAGCCATTCAGTACCAAATCTACCCCATCAGGATTCACCATTGGCATTACATATATTGAGCTATTATTCCATAACTCCGGCACCCTATATCCAGCTAAATAGGAGTTACTAACATAGGCTTCTGAAAAATCTTCGATAAACTTCATTAATACTACTGAAGTTATCCATTCTAAACCATGATGAGCTCCATTATAGAAAACTTCATTAGGTCCATTTCCAAGCCTTACATAGTAAAGATTCCTGCCAAGAACGCTCCTTCCTGCTATGCCTATTTCTAAAAAGGGATATCTAACCTTTAGGGCTTGTAAGTCTCTCTCCATTATGCCATAAGTATAATCTATATTAGTATCTACCACATTTATACCATAAGGCACTGTAATCCGCTGACCTATTCTTAGATTATATATTTGTAAACCAGGATTGGCTACAAGAATTCTATTAATAGTTGTACCATACTTCCTAGCTATGATATAAACACTATCCCCAGGCTTTACAGTATAAATATCATAGCCTAATAGAAAACTTTGCATTTGCCTATAAGTTTCATCCCCTATAATTCCGTCAACAGTTAAGTTAAAATTTCTTTGAAATTGAATAACAACCTGCTCAGTTCTATTTCCAAAGTTGCCGTCTATTGGTCCTGGATCGTAGCCTATCTTTTTTAAGAGAGCCTGTATTTCCATAACTTCTGTTCCTGTGGACCCTGTAGTTAATACTTCCATCCATTCTACCTCCGGGGAATTGATAACTAATTTATATTATGTTGCTTATCATAATTTGTTACTGAAAATTATAAAAACTGTTTTCTATATAACTCCAGTTTCTCCACAATTAAAGCTTCTTACCACAAAAACAGATGTTGTCCCTCTTCACCATTCATGGTATTATTATCACATGGAATCAAAAGCTATGCTAAAGGGGGAGCTAGCGGTGCCCTGTAACCTGCAATCCGCTACAGCAGGCTTGAATTCCTTGTTTAGACATTAAGTTGTTAGATCCATGTAGTTAAAAAAGTGATGAGAGCTGGGTCCCATGCATCAGGAAATCATAAACCCCGTCAGATTCGGAAGAAAGCAGCGGTAAGTGAACCTTCCTGAGTGCCCTGGATCAATCTAGCTTGAGCCAATTTAACTACAAAGGCTAGTAGCTTAACTGACAAGACAAGGTGCATAGCTTTACATAGATATAAAAAAATTCTGCCTAGTGCAGAATTTTTTTATTAACATAATATTAATATTTATCTTTCATGCAATATGCTAAATTATATTTATAGATATCAATTTCATTGACTAGAATTTATTTCTTTATAATAGGAGGAATGAAATTTGAACTTTAGAAAATATTTGGATAAGCTATCCTATTCATTAAAAGATTGCTATGGACTAGATAAATTATCAAAAACTCTATACGGGGTGGGAATTGTACTTTCTCTTATACCCTATGTTAATAGCCTAGGTATAATAGCTATATTTTATAGCTCTTGGCGATGTTTTTCTAAAAACAAATACCGAAGATTTCAAGAGTTAATGGCTTTTGAAAACCGACTTCAATTAGTAAAGGGTAAATTTAATCATACTAAATCTAATATTAAGCAGCTTCAAAATTATAAAATATTCAAGTGCCCTAATTGCTCTCAAAAGCTTAGAGTTCCTAGGGGACACGGCAAAATTATAATCACCTGTAAGAAATGTGGTACTGAATTTAAAGGAAAATGCTAACTAAATACATTGTAGCTATAAAATAACAGATAAATATAGGATAATTGCAAGGATTGTAAATAGTGGGGTAAAAGCCCATTTAGCAATCCTTTTGTTTTGTCCTTGTCACAGGAACATATTAAATTCTTCCTTATATAATATCAACTAGCCCAAAACCTTCACTACGATGGAAACCTAAACCTGCCTGATATATGAAATTTATATCTTCAACATCTCCTTGTAGTTTAAATATTCCACTATAGGCATTTACACAAAAACTCTCACTATTGTTTTCTTCAGTTGATACTCCAATTGCTTCTTTAATCACCGATTTCTTCATCTTAACAGGAATAAATTTCACCTTCTGCTTTAAGCCAAAACCACGATAGGATTTTAGTGAAAGATCTAATATGTAATTTAACTCCTTTTCATAGCCTTCATCTTCAATATTTATAAAATTACCCTTTTTATCTTTTACACAAATAGGAGAGATAGTCTTAAAAACCACCTCAGGCTCAATTATAAAATTCTCCTTCATCAAAGTTACTTTTATCTTTTTAAGAAAAAAATCTTTGTATCGAAAATGATCTATATTCAATAAACCCTTGTAAATATTAATTCCAAACTTATGATTGGGAGTTGTTATGTAAATTATAACTTTGTCTCTAATTTTAAAAATATCTTTTTTTAATGTGTAGTCCTTCAAAACCACTGCAAAACTGAAATTCTTTATCTTCTCATTATCTTTACCCTCATAGTTATATAACCTGTTATAATACTCCTCATTAACACTTTTTATTGCTTCCTTAATAAGACTAATGATCATCATTCTATTAGCAACAGGTATACTTTTAGTCCTAAATTCACATTTTAGTCTCATCCTTATCCCCCTTTTCTCTAATAGAATTTTACAATACAACCCGGAACTATATATGTATAAATAAAAATGAATTTATGTAAAAAATAGGGACAGTATAATTAATACCATCCCTATTTTAAATAATTGTCCTTATTATATTATTTGGCTTTAATAAATGGCCTGCATTTTCATAACTTCTTCTTTAATCTCATTTTTTAGTTCCTCTGGCTCAATGATAGTTACCTTGCTACCCATAGATAATATCCATGATATTATTTCTGTCTTGCCCTGCATTTCGGCTTCAAATATAATGGATTCATCCTCATTCCAGCTTATCTTTTGGTTTTCTACCCATAACTTTTCACTAACAATATAAGATAAAGGCTTTTCAATTCTTAACTTAAGTTTAATATTTTCATCCTTATACAAGCCAATACTATTTTTCATATATTCTTTCAAATCAAAGTCTTTATCCATTATGAATCTATCTTCTTTAACTTTATATTCCCTTATTCTACAAAGCTTAAAATCTAAAATTCTATTTCTCTTTTCACAGTAAGCAATAACATAATAAGATCCTTTATAAGTTAATATTGCATACGGATGAATAACTCTATTACTTTCACCTGTGCTTAAAGAAAAATACTTTATGTCCATTTTTCTTCTAGTAGCAATACAGCTATGTACATCGGTACATTTCTTCTTTTCATCCTCCCCATCTATAGCTTTAACATCTTTTATCATAAAATTAACAATTTCATTATCCTTAAACTTATTTTTATATATAATATTCAACTTATTAAACAAACTTTCAAATTCCTTCTTATAAACAAAATTGATATTATTAAGCTGCTCCTTAATCTGAAGAATGGTAAAAAACTCCTCTTCCTCTATATCCAATTTTAATAAATAATCATATCCTTGAAGTTCATATCCTCCATTTGGTCCAGGTACGCTATCAATATATATTCCTGCTAGTTCTAGATCATCCTTATACTTTCTTATCATTCTCTCATCAACTTCTAGAATTTCCGCTAATTCTTTACCTTTCATTTTTCCACGGCTTTTTAATAAAATTAACATTGTTAAAAGATTTGAAAATTTACTCACTTAATTCACCACCTGTTTATCCCTATCTTGCCTTGTTATTTCAAATTACCCCTTATACATTAATAGTATAAATACCTTTTACCTTATCTTCCAGTTTGAAAATATGCAATTGTTAATAATATAGCCAAATGAGTTTTAAGTGGAAATTTATTGACAGTAAAATTAACTAAACTTATACTTAAATTAACATAAAAAATATTTAAAACTTTATCAAATGCTTAATGTTATTATGGTAAAACTCACAAAAATGGCTTATATTACAGTTTTTTTATCAGACTTTTTGTAGTAGAAATTTGTCTAAAAAAAAATATATATAAATTTTTTATTTTAT
>NZ_FMJL01000077.1 GCF_900095445.1 Clostridium sp. N3C | reverse complement strand
TTTCCAACTATGCCTCAAGCAGCACAACATCATTCATAAGCAAATAAGGCCATTTACACCAAGACATAACGGAAAGGTTGAAAGAAGTCACCGTAAGGATAATGAACGTTTTTATGCTACGCATTCTTTTTTCTCCTTCGATGATTTTAGTAAACAACTAAAAACATATAACAGTAGGGACTATAACAACTTTCCTATGAGGCCTTTAAAGTGGAAATCACCTAATTCTGTTCTTAAGGATTTTATCAAGTATGGTGTAACATATGTTTGACAAACCAACAATTAACCTTGTTTCGTGATATTTGATATTGTTTTATACAATTTTGTCTTACTTTCATCTACCACCTCATTTTACATTATACTCATAAGGTGTACCAAAATACGGACTCATACCCTTAACCATAGTGTTTCCACAACCCACCCCTTTAACCATAGTGTTTCTACAACCTACCCCTTTAACCATAGTGTATTCACAACCTACCCCTATATCAAAAGTGTAGCCACAACCCTACCATTTTCAGCTATTCGATAGGTTTCCACCGACAAGAAAAAGAAAGACCAAAAGCAGCACTCAAAAATACTACCTTTGGTCTTAAAAACCTTTATTTCAAGCCTTTTGACGGCTATCCCTATTTTACCTTTGACATCAACACGACTGTCTCAACGTGGAACGAGCCGCTTGGATTGATGTCTTGGGCTAATTTTTTGAACCTTACGTTTACGGGAACATGTCAATGAGTTTTTCGGACATTTTTGAAAAATCGCTGTTCACGGGAACATATCTACGCAGGAAGTATATCAGCATAGCCCATTGAAACCTAAAATATGACTCTTGAGGAATAAGTCGTCTTCCTCCACTACTTTACTTTTTTGATTTTCAAGCATGTCTTTAGCAGATCATTCCTAAAGTCAATGTCAAATTCCCTGTAATGCTGGCTTTCTCCCCATTGCCGCATTGATTCATGTTCCGGATGCTTAAGGTCATTCCATGCTTCAAGAAATTCTTTGTAACCGCCAAAACCACCTACATCTTCCGGCGGACAAGCCCCCGCGCCTGCAAGTATTATAGGGTAACCAAACTCATAATCTTCAATGGTTTTTTCCAGTTCAATTTTATGTCTCCAATAATCGCCAAAGTCATAAATGTACTCAAGGGTCTTATATTTTTCCAGATAGTTATCAATTTTGACCGTTTGAGGCTGTCTAACGGTTGTTTCAATTATCCTGGCTATAATGCCATGAGGGTCTTCCTTTCTTGTTGGCTTTTTGCTTTTGTACTTGGCAGAGTAAAATTTAAATACCTCATAGGATTCTTCGTCATTTGTAATTCTGAGTTTCTCCTGCGGAAACTCAAATTCATAAAGATGATAATCCCGCCAACCCATTGAAAATTGTATTGTGTCATGCAGGCGTCTGAAGGTAACATCCGCCGGGATAACTACCCTTCTCCATATTAGTGGTTCGGAATCAATTAATTCGATTTTTATCTGAAAGGCTTTCATCACTTTCACCTGAATTCCTTTCCCGTTATTCTTTTAATCACTTTACAGAACTGCCTCCATTCTTCTGGAAACTTATTGTCGCCATATTTTCTGACGGTTCTCCCGTCTGTAATTATTTCAACGCTCCATTGAGTCCCGTCACAGACTCCGGGTTCTACGTATTTTGCTTTCCAGTTCAGCAGATTGATCTCTTTTAAACTCTTAATGAATTCTTCTGCAGTTTTATTTCGGATGGATCTTGTACTGGTTTTTTCAGAACCACCCTCTTTGAACAGCCATGTAGTTTTAAGATTTTTCAAATCAATATCTACATGATAATACCCGCCAAAGTAACCACCCACGGATGCTTTAAGCCCTTTAATCTGACCGTATATGATGTCAAGCACCTGCTCCCGGTTCCACTCATTTTTACAATCCTTGCAGTAGTATTCCGGACCGCCTTCTATAATGCAACAACCGCCCAATTTTACTTTTCCGGCTTCCGCTTCCTGAAAAAGTTCAAAACCTGGCATACCATATACAATTTTGACCGAATTCTTAGACCCGCATTTAGGGCATTTTTTATAATTAACAGCCACTTTTCCTCACCTCTTTGCTATATAGCAGTCATTATTAATCCACTACTTCTTTGCCTTATCTATTTCTGAGGTCATACCTGGTTTTTATAGTCGAACTATAACCGCTGGGAGTAGTATGTAAAACTTCATCACCAGGCATCATTTTCTTATACATAATCCTGCATATCTGCGGCATCCTGTTTTTCATGCCCATCTGCTTATGAATATCCCCTGAAACCAAATCAATATAGTCTTCGCCTCGCAATTTTGCTTCCTGTAACAATTTTTCTATGTACTGCCTTACATTATCGGCTGTTTTCCCTTGTGAACCCGTAGCTTCAACAGGCATCCTGACACTATCTTTTGCTCTTTGTACACGTGCTCTACGCCCCGTATTGTTTCTGTAACTATCGTTTCCAAATCTGGCAAGCCACTTAACCCGCTCTAATTCTTCATCAGATAAAGGTTGTCCCAGTAAACCCTGTCTATTCCAAAGGCCGCTGCTTGCAATCTCCGGCACAGGGCTATGCAAACCTAGCCAATTGCTGCTCGGGCCAAATGATGAACGTCTGTTTAGTGATGCAATAATACCTTCTTCTAACCTTAATCGCTCAGCTTCTTTATCAACCGGAAAACAAACAAAGGTGATGTTATCTCTTAAATATCGGCTAATTTTTGCCTCAAGTTCAGTTTCAAGCCCTTCATTTATTAAGTGTCCATAGTTTCTTTCATTTTCAGAATTATGCATATCAATTTCCCACACTTGTAAATATGGATCCGATGCCATTTTCAAAAAAGCCCTACCGATATTTTTACGGAAAATACTACCGTCAGCATCCTCTTTCACAAAGTGATCTCTTAATCTTTGCAACAAACGGTCTTGCCCTCTATGGGTACCTACTCTGACTATTCTATCCATACCATGATAATACTCGCCTTTTGCAAACATGATGTATATACCATTTTGATAAGGAATCCGATTTATCATCGTCCAATCCAATCGCGGCAGACCATTGAAAAGCATATGAAGAACTATCGTTTTATCTGATTCGCTTTCAAGCCTAATCAGTCTCTTTAACTCTGGAATCCATTCCCCTTGACGTTTACTTTTCAAAGGAAGCCAAAAATGATTCATATGGGGCAACAGATTTTCATGATAAACTTCGCCGGCCAAAATAATAAACTCATCGTGCTCTAAGTCGGAAACTTTGCGTAAATCGTTTAGCACCGTGTCTCCCCATGCTCGCCGTTCCCGGGCACTTTTCTCTTCCAATGTTTCGTTGTAAGGTTCAATTATCATATCCTCCGGCACTAAGCCATATTTTGCAGAAAGGATAAATATTTTATCTGCAATAAGCTTTGCAAAAGAAAAGGCCAGCTGAAACCGCGGACTTTCTGAATACAAATCTCTAGCTGGACATTTATATGCTTTTTTTATACTCGTGCATGAAATCAAAGCAATTCTCAATTCTTCATCCTCCCTAATGCAGTTGAAACTATTCACCCTATATTTTTATAGAAATGCAGCCACTAACTTTAGTTTCGACTTATCCTCTTCAAGGTCCAATACATGCATTTTTCTATGACAGTTTGGGCATAATGCCACAGTGTTATCTAAAGTATCAGTTCCACCTTTTGATAACCATTCTACATGGTGCGTTTCCAAATACAGCTCTCCATCTTTATTTTTAAACGGTGCCTCCCTTTCACAAAGCTGACAAATACCATTTGCTCGTCTTTTGGCGTATTCTGAAACATAAGCATTACGTTCATATATAGTTGTTACAGCATTTCTCACGCTTGTTTTTTCTGACTGTGACTCTTTTGCTCTTTGGGCAAGTGTTTCATTATCTAACTTCTTAGCTTGCTTCTCCTTTTCTTCATATTTTGTTTGAATTAAACCACACACCTGCTTCAGCAGGTGTGTGGTTTAATTTTAGAAACTCTACAGGCCACCCCAGGGCATCACCGACTGCGCCGCCCAAAAGGCAACCACGAAAATGGTCTTTATCCCTTTTGCCACTATTTAATCCCATTATACGCTTACCTTCCATATCTGATTTGTTAGCGCTAGTAATAATTCCTGCCGTTTGATAATTTCATCTTTACCCCAAGAAGTAAAACTGAATAGATTTTTATTTGCAAAGTTATTCCATGCCGTATTGGCACCTATATTTATTATCGCAGCTATTGATTGCGTTAACCTAATATCGGATTTGCGATACTCCCTTGTCTTTCCATTAAACCAGTCGGCATCTGTTATTTTATTAACCTTATTCAATGCCTGATTAATATTTGACTCAACTAATGTGAGGTTGCCTAGTAAATGTAAGTAGAATTCATATTCATTCTTATCTTTAAATGTCTGCGGAATATTCCCTCCGTCAGGAGTTTTGGGAATAATATGTTCAATTTGCAAGCTTTTATAGTAGCTCATTGGATGTACAGGCAAATTGCTCATTTGCCTAATATAATTTTCTATTCTGCCAAAATAGTATTTAACCCTATATTGAGGTCTTATATCAAATTCACTTATTGTTTTAAATACTTGGCTAAAGCTAATATTTTTGTTTTGTACTTCTGCCCCGATTTTAGTTTTTATAAAATCTTTTAAACTATCAAGCGTATCAATATTTCTTAACTCTTTTGCCCAATTTGAAAAACGGCTTTCAAATGTTTTGGTTTGTTCACGTGTCATTGTGTAATAAAACACCAATACCTCAAGGTTTTTACACAAGAGTTCAACAGTTGCTTTATTATTCCTTAAATTATTTTTTAATGCGAGCAAAAGTATAATGTGCTGTCGAAAAGTACTTTTACCGATATGCCCTATATATGTAAGCGATGGATAATTTGGATCTTCAGTATCAGCTATGGTAGCTTTAACAAAATCCCTATAATATGCTGAACTTTCTTTTAGCTCTTCAGCAAACTGTAAAGGATTATCCTGATATTTTATTGCTTTCTTTCCCTCATCAGATATGATCCATTTATAAATTTCATCTTCTCTTAACATGCCATTATAATATTTTGCCATTAAAAAATAACGTAGGAAACGAAGAGGTTTATCCCCTTCACCACATTTTTCAAGATTTGATATCATTTCTTTCCAGACGACTTTTACTTTTGCGAAATCTTGTTGATTTGATTCTTTAAATATTAAGTTTTTAAGCAAATCCATTGGGCTTAGCCCAGCACCACGTTGGTTGATAGTTTCAAATATTTTTAAAGCACTACTTATGTTTTCCGGGATTATGACAACCATTTCTACTTTGATAAGAAAATATGTGATAAAATCTAAGAGATAAGTTTTATCTATATTCTCAATATATGAAAATATTTTTTCATATGCTTCCATCATTTTATTGATTGAATTAGTTGTGTCACCTTTAAAATCGGTTTCCTCTATTAAACAATTCATGTAATCTTTTGCTTCTTCATACTGAAGTATGAGGCGAGGTTTACTACGTCCAGTTCCTAAATCATAGCTATAAAGAAGTTCATCAATCTTTTTTCTGATTTCTTCTAATCTTTTAGTCCCAACAGTATTAGGATCTACCTTGTTCTTTAAATATTCTCTAAAAGCACACAGGGTAAGAACTATTGTTGTCAACCTCTGCTGGCCATCAATAACGTCATAATCACCGTCTGGTTTTCTTACAATTATTATTGAACCAATAAAATAGCTTGCCTGCTCATTCATGGGTTTATTTTCTGAAAATTCGTTTTCAATATCCTCAAAAAATTGAGCAACATGTTCTTCGGCTTTCCAAACATATTCTCGCTGATAATCCGGTATTGTAAAGTAAAATTTCATTAATTCACTAATAGGTTTAACATCAGCTTTTATTTCCATTTTTATCCCCTTTCCTATTACACATATTTAAAGCAAAACCTTCAATCATAATATCGTTATGAAAAGATTTCCATAAAAAACAAAAAAAACTATTTACCAAACATCAGCTTAGCACACCAATGTTATATCATAATTTTCATGCATTTTGAGATATTTTAATTTCTCCCTTACCTCAAGCCCCGCCTTCAATACAAACACCACCTCCACCAGCGACTTTACCCGTATTCTCTCCACTAGCGAAGTAAACAAATCCTCATCAAACTCAATCACAAATTCCTTTCCCTTAATCATTTTTTCTATTTTTCTATCTACCGAACCTTTGAAAGAGCATCTTTCTGTTTAAACTCCACCTTAATAAAGGCCGAAGGCTCTTGGCTTAGTTCCTCCATCTCTTCGGTTATCCTATCATATTTCTCGTTATAATACGAGCTTATAACTTTACTTCGACTGTGTCAAGAGTTTGTGGGTAAGTCTCCCGATCCCCGAATGGCTGTCAAAGATGATTATCAAATGTTGCAATCGTGACTCAAACGATGTAGAAAATGTGACATGCCTCCCGACCGAGTTCGACCTGCATCCATCATT
>NZ_FMJL01000095.1 GCF_900095445.1 Clostridium sp. N3C | reverse complement strand
CGGTCCTAAGGTAGCGAAATTCCTTGTCGGGTAAGTTCCGACCCGCACGAATGGCGTAATGATTTGGGCACTGTCTCAACTGCAAATCCGGCGAAATTGTAGTGCAAGTGAAGATGCTTGCTACCCGCGATTGGACGGAAAGACCCCGTAGAGCTTTACTGTAGCTTAGCATTGAGTTTC
>NZ_FMJL01000058.1 GCF_900095445.1 Clostridium sp. N3C | reverse complement strand
TATTGAGAGTCCACGTTAGGGGATTTTTTTATTTTTCTACATATGAAAAATTATTAAGAACAGGAGGATATTTAAAATGACGCAGGGTAATACCAAAGATAACAAGAAAAACTTATTAGAAAGAGTATTTAAGTTAAAGGAAAATGAGACAAATGTTAAGACAGAGGTCATAGGAGGATTAACAACTTTTATTACAATGGCCTATGCACTTCTTGTAATACCTAATGTTCTAAAAATTTCTGGTATGAATGCAGAAGGAATTAAAGGGGACGGAGCTGCCGTTTTTACAGTTTTAAATGACCCTTATGTGGGATCTGCATTTACTGCTATGTGTATAGTTTCTGCAATTGGCACTTTGATTATGGCCTTATATGCTAATTTGCCTTTTGCTTTAGCTCCTGGTATAGGACTAACAGCATTTTTTACATATAGTGTATGTTTAACTCTTGGATATACATGGCAGCAAGGGGCTGCAGCAATTTGTATTTCAGGTATTCTATTTATCATAATTACAGTTACGTCTATTAGAGAAAAGATAGTCGAGGCTCTTCCACAAAATATTAAAGTAGCTATGACCAGCGGTATTGGATTGTTTATTACTTTAATAGGTTTAAAAAGTGGTGGGGTAATAGTATCAAGTCCAGATACATTAGTTGCCTTCGGTGACTTTACTAATCCTAAAACTTTATTAACTATTATTGGTATTGCAATAATGGGAATATTGGTTGCTAAAAATGTAAGAGGAGGTATGCTTATTGCTATATTAATAACAACCTTAATCGGTATTCCAATGGGAGTTACTAATTTTAGCAATATTCAATTATTAAGTATGCCAAAATCCATCGCGCCAACATTCTTCCAAATGGATTTTAAGGGCTTATTATCACAAAATGGAACAGGTATTATAGGTGCTATTACTAGTGTGATAATGGTAGTTCTAACCTTCAGCCTTGTGGATCTTTTTGATACAATAGGTACTCTTGTAGGAACTGCTAATAAAGCAAATATGGTTCTACCAGATGGAAAGATTAAAAATATGAAAAAGGCCTTAATATCCGATTCTATATCTACTACTTTAAGCGGAATTTTTGGATTAACAACTACTTCAACTTATGTAGAATCAGCAGCTGGTATTGCAGCAGGGGCTAGAACCGGTCTTTCTAGTGCTGTAGTATCTTTCTTATTTATACTATCTCTATTTATGGGTGGGATCGTAGGAATTGTTCCAACAGAAGCTACAGCCCCAGCTTTAGTTGTAGTAGGAATATTAATGCTAGAATCAATTAAAGAAGTAGATTTTAGTGATTTTACAGAAGCGCTTCCAGCATTCTTTACTATAGTAATCATGCCTTTTAGTTATAGTATAGCAAACGGTATTGCTGCTGGTATAATCTTCTATCCTTTAATGAAGGTTTTCACTAAAAGGTATAAGGAAGTTCATCCAATAATTTATGTTTTAGCAGTTCTGTTTATTATTAGATTTATAATGTTACCTCAATAGTCATTTCATAATAGGAATGTTATTAAATTGCTTGATAAAAAATTAATTTTAGAGAATAAGAGAAGCAATCTTTAAACTTCCAGAAAGTATAAGATTGCTTCTCTTATTTTAATTAAAAAATGGTTTATATTTCTTATTTTTAAACCAGCATTTAACAAAAGAGATATTTACTATAAAGGACAAAGAAACTGTATTAATGAAAATCATGTTAACTGTCTCAATTTATTAACTATATTATCTAAATTCTGTTAACCGTCCCCAATTTCAAGTTTAAGTTCTGTTAACCGTCCCTTAATATCTTATTTTAAATTCCTATTTATTTATGCTTTCAGTATGTTATAATAAAAAAATAAGAACTGTACTAATACAACTATATTGATTAACATTGTTAGTAAGGCTTTGACAAATGTAGTAATATTTCAAAAAATATATAAAATGCAAATATAGTTGTATCATAAATATTAGGTTTGTATTACTAAAGTTTTTATCAATGTTTTAATCTATCAATGTATTTATATAGATGAATAAAATTAAAAAGCTGCAATTAGTTTAAAGAGTAGTGGATTATAAGATTATTGAGTGTAAGCTCATAGATTTAAGAATATAGAGGAGGATTTAAATGAGATTTGTAATTGTTACAGGATTGTCCGGAGCAGGTAAGACACAAGCGATGAGAAGTCTTGAGGACTTGGGGTACTTTTGCGTTGATAATTTGCCTCCTACCTTAATTTCAAAATTTGCAGAGGCTTGTTTTCAAACTGATGGTAAAATAGATAAGATTGCCTTGGTTATGGATATAAGAGGTGGAAAGTTTTTTGATGCCTTGTCTGAAAGTTTGAAGCATTTAGAGGAAATGGAGTATAGTTATGAGATTTTATATCTGGATGCTTCCGATGAAGTACTTATAAAGAGATATAAGGAGTCTAGAAGAAAGCATCCTTTAGCTCCAGAAGGTAGAGTGTTGCAGGGGATTGCTTTAGAAAGAAAAAAATTAAGTGAAATGAGAAATAAGGCAGATAATATTATAGATACTACAAAATTATCTATATGGGATCTGCGACAAAAGATTACAGAAATATACGGAGAAGAAGGTCAAACAGAGATAGAACTTATGATAACTGTGCTTTCTTTTGGATTTAAGTATGGTATTCCTGTAGATTCAGATTTAGTTTTTGATGTAAGATTTATACCTAATCCCTTTTATATTCCTGAGCTTAAACAATATTCTGGTATCGATAAACCAGTCAGTGATTATGTGTTACAGCATGATGTTACAGGAGAATTTATTAAGAAATTAGAGGATATGCTTGAGTTCTTGATACCAAACTATATAAAAGAAGGAAAGAGGCAGTTGATTCTTTCTATTGGATGTACTGGTGGTAGACATCGTTCAGTAGCTATAGCAAATGCTATTTATGAAAGACTCCAATCTAAGGGACATAAAGTAACTATTGAGCATAGAGATATTAATGAGGATATTAATAGAGGTGGTATCAAGCTATGAAGTTCACTGATTGGTTAAGGCCAGGAATAAAGGTTAAGCGATGGGTTCTATTTGGAATAATGGGAGTTATTTTTATTGCTTTTGGCTTATTAGAATTAGCTCAACATAGATTTTATAATATATATTATAAAGCCTTTTGGCTTCATTTGAATTTAATGGGGATATTTATCATATATATAGCTATAATACAGGGTATGAAATCTATAATTGCCCTTATTAATAAGGGATATATCAATGTTAGATTGGATTCTAAAAAGCTAGAAAGCCTTATATATGAG
>NZ_FMJL01000101.1 GCF_900095445.1 Clostridium sp. N3C | reverse complement strand
CTGCGTAATAATTTTCCCGTTCTAAAATCCTCATTGCTCGCGAACCATCGTTAATAGTTAGCCCTCTTTCATCCCGAAGAATTCTTAGTTGCTGTCTGTGAGTTTTAAAGGGTTTCATATATATCACTCCATAAAAATAGCCCAGTCCTCGTAAGGAACATGGGCCTGATCGGTAAGATCATTATATTATATGTTAAATAGCTTGTCAATATGTAATTAAATAGTAATACTATTAGTTTATTACCCATATAGTGTAAATGTTAAAATGAATATGAACAAAAATTAGAATCTCAAAATGTACAAATTTGTACATTTTTTCTTGTATAATATTTCTAAAAAACTATGACAGGGGTAATATTATGCGGAAAGATGTACTTAACCAAATTAAACTGATAGGGGAGGATTTTGATGTCTTGAATAAGAGTGAATTAGCTAGAAGATTTAACTGTGATAGAAGGACAATTGATAGGTATTTAAACGACCCTAGTTCAGGTACTAGAAAACCTAGAAATCTTAAGAGTAAAATTGACGATTTCAAGGAAACTATCATAGATAAAGTAGATAACTATGGTTCTACCTCAATGTCTGTATATAAGTTCATTCAAAAGAAAGGTTACACTGGCGGTTATCATACAGTTAACAACTTTGTAAAAGATCATAAGAAGTCTGAGATAAAAAAGGCCACATTGAGATTTGATACAAGCCCAGGGTTACAAGCTCAAGTAGATTGGAAAGAAAGCATTAATATGTTCAGTAAACATGGTGAAATATTCGAAGTTAACATATTTCTAATGGTACTAGGATACTCTAGACTTAAATATTTAAAATTAACTGCAGATAGAACTCAGGAGACGTTATTTGAGTGTTTAACCCATGGTTTTAAATACTTAGGTGGTGTCCCTAAAGAAATATTATTCGATAATATGTCCTCTGTTGTTGACAGGAGTAGGACAACCTTTAAAAATGTAGCTATTAATCAAAAATTTAAGTACTTTTCAATAGATGCTGGATTTGAAATAATAACCTGTAGACCATATAGACCAGAGACTAAAGGTAAGGTAGAGACCTTGGCAAAGTTAGTAGATAGATTAACCCCTTACAACGAAGAATTTGATACATTTGAAGAGTTAGAAGCAATAGTAAATACATTTAATATGGAGATAAATAATGAGATATCACAAGCAACTAATGAAGTTCCTTTATTACGATTTCAAAAAGAGAAAGAGTATTTAAACCCTTTACCTAAAATGGATGTGCTTCTATCATATTTCCACCACGAAAAAGAGTACAAGGTATCCAAAGAATCTATGATCAGGTATAAAGGGAAAAAATACTCTGTACCTACCAAATATATTGGTAAATATACAACAATTTCAGAAATTGATTCTGAAATATATATCTATTATACAAAAGATTTAATTGCTTGTCATAGGATATCTGATAAAATTCTTCATTACAAAAAAGAACATGTAAAAGAAATACTTCGTTCAGATGCTCTGAAGCATTATTCAGATGAAAGGATTGAGGAATTCATTGAAAACAACTTAAAGAGTATGGATATTTTTCTTGAGGAGTGATTAATATGACAAGCTATACAAAACTACTTAATAATCTAGAGACTTTAAAGTTAGAGAAATTTAGAAGTTACTTGCCTAACTATATAGAGGAAATAACTAAAAATCAAATTCCATTTACGGAAGCATTATTACACTTGACTGAAAAAGAATTAGATTTTAGAAATGACAGAGCTTCAAAGATTCAAATAGCAGTATCTGCTTTCCCATTTGAAAAGACACTAGAAGATTTTGATTTTGATTTCCAACCATCATTAAATAAAGCTCAATTATTAGATTTGGAGAGCTTAAGGTTTCTAGAAAACAAAGAAAATATACTTTTTTATGGGTCCTCTGGGGTAGGAAAGAGCCATTTAGCTGTTGCACTAGGAATTGCAGCAGCTAAAAAAAGATATATAACATATTTCATACCCTGCCATGATCTAATTATGCAACTAAACAAAGCTCATGCAGAGAATAGATTAGAAGCCAAGTTAAAGCACTTTTCTAAGTATAAGTTGCTAATTATAGATGAAATAGGATACTTACCAATAGATAAGCAAGGTGCAAATCTACTATTTCAGCTAATAAATAAGAGATATGAAAAGAATTCAACGATTATTACGACTAATCAACCATTTAGCAAGTGGGGAGAAGTATTTTCAGATATAACCCTTGCTAATGCAATTCTAGATAGGCTAATACACCATTCAACAATAATAAAAATAACTGGTCCTTCTTATCGTTTAAAGGATAAGATGGATCAGCTTGAATCAAAGAAAAGTAGTAACAATTAAATTCTAATTAATGTACATTTTGAGATTCTAAAAATTATACATTTTGGGATTGACATTTACAAGTGCCAAATAAGAAGTAAACACCGCTCTGTGATAAATCTTCGCGTCCCTTGCACTTATCTAGTTCTGTTCGAGGTATTTTGTAAGCCACGCCTGTCCAATTAGCAAGAGTACACTTTATTCTCCCATTTGGTGTGCCATCCATTAAAAACAAATTTATACTTTTTCCTCGTTTAGCCATAATCCTTTACCTCCCTCGTAACAGCTTATTTGTTATTTGAATCATTGGAAGGAGTTTCAAATGGCTTTCCTTCAGGGTTATACGTTAAATTGAAAACAAGATCCGACAGCCATTTCTTAAACGAAGGATTATCATTAAACTGCTTAAATAACTCCATATTATCCGCCATTATACTAAATATAACCGACTGATGGATTTATGTCAATATAGTAGACACAAATCCAGTGAGTAATATCGTGGACGACTTTATCAGAAATCCATTATACAATGGTATTGTGAAGAACTGTAGAGAGCCTTCGTGGAAATACCGCGAGGGCTTTTTCTATGGGCAAAAGGAGGTACGAAATGCCAAAGAAACCAAAACGACCATGTTCTTCTCCTGGTTGTCCGGAACTGACAGATGGACGTTTTTGTCCGGAGCATGCCAAAAAGGAAGCTTCTCGTTATGAAAAATATCAGAGAGATCCTGAAACGAGGAAGCGTTACGGTCGTGCATGGAAAAGAATACGTGACCGTTACATTACAGCCCATCCACTATGTGAAGAGTGTAAAAGACAAGGAAAGCTGACACCAGCAACTGAAGTGCACCATATCCTTCCCTTGGCACGAGGTGGGACACACGATGAAAGCAACCTAATGGCTCTTTGTACTCCTTGTCACTCAGCTATCACAGCAAGAGATGGAGACCGTTGGGGAACCCGGTAGGGGGAGTCATATCTCCACAGCTATTTAAATGTGCAACGGGCGTGGGGCTTCGTGCAAAAAGTCGCAGTTTCAAACGGGGTAATACCCCCTTAATAAGAAATGAGGTGAGTTAATGGCCAAAGATGGTACAAATCGAGGTGGTGCCCGTATTGGATCTGGTCAGAAAAAGAAAGCACTTATAGATAAAATTGCTGAGGGAAATCCCGGAAAAAGAAAACTGGAAGTTATTGAATTTAAAAATACCGCAGAACTTCAAGGGCAGGAGATGCCACAGCCAAGGGCTATGCTTTCAGCAGTACAAAAGGATGGTAAAACCTTAGTAGCTAGCGAAATTTATGAGCTTACGTGGAAATGGCTTGAGGAGCGAGGGTGTGCACATCTAGTTCTACCACAGCTATTAGAAAGATATGCCATGAGTGCTGCTAGGTGGATACAGTGTGAGGAAGCAATAAGTGAGTTTGGTTTTCTTGCTAAGCATCCAACTACTGGCAACGCTATCCAAAGTCCATACGTTTCCATGAGCCATAATTTT
>NZ_FMJL01000015.1 GCF_900095445.1 Clostridium sp. N3C | reverse complement strand
AAAAAAGTGTGCAGCAGGCGAAAGCCTGTTTTTTATATTTTTTGAAGATAAGATAAATTAAGTTACTTT
This sequence comes from Clostridium sp. N3C, assembly GCF_900095445.1. Taxonomy (GTDB): domain Bacteria; phylum Bacillota; class Clostridia; order Clostridiales; family Clostridiaceae; genus Clostridium_AU. The sequence goes on along the minus strand of NZ_FMJL01000015.1, from coordinate 67,326 downwards.
TTATTCCAGATAGGCATGTTAAGCATCATAGGATCAGAGATGTAAGGATAATTATTATCCGTATATGTCAAATAGTCTGAGATTGAAGTTTTCTTCACAGATATATTTTTCATTATATCTTTGTCGAAATACAAGGTTGATGCATGTAATAATGATAAAATATAACAATTTAACATATTATTTTACAAAATTTCAAAATAGATTGACGGAAAAAGGTAAATATGATATTATGAGAATAAATGACTATTCCACTTGACATTTCCAGGTGTTCAACCAATTAACTCCAACTACTTAAGATAAATGATAAATTAGGAAAGATATTTAAAATAAGAAATTATAATGCTTCTTTTTTTGATTTTCAAAAACTTATAAATTTTTTAGCGGTTTTGTGGAAACGATTCCAAATGTCTGATATAGAAATTTGGATTTAATTATGAACTTAAATATGCAGCTAAAATAGTAGAATTCAATATTTTCAATCATTTTAAATTAAATTTATAGCATCATTCTTTGTAATTTTTACAATAGATCTCAATTTCAATAGTTTTAATTTTCAAAATAAAATAAACTTTGAAATTGAATTCTATATAAGCATAGAATTTACCTTAAATTTGTTGCAGGGAGGGGGGGACAAGCAATAAACATTGTGTAATTCTATGCAAAAAATAAAAAAAGGAGAATTAGAATTGAAAAGGTTTAAGAAAAGAATATTACCAAGCTTATTATCCACATTGATGGTAGCAGGCTTAACAGTAGTTTCATTTCCACAATTGGGAGATGGTAGTCTAGTAAATACTGTTACAGCACATGCTGCTAGCAATTATGGACTTCCAAGTAATACAGAAGATGGACTAATGCTTCATGCATATAGGTGGAAGTTTACAGATATTAAAAACACTCTACCACAGATAGCTGAAGCTGGTTACAAATCAATTCAAGTATCACCAGTACAAGGTATCAAGGCTACTACTGGTGAATGGTGGTTGCTATACCAGCCTACAAATTATGCAATAGGAAACGTTGAATTAGGAACAGAATCTGATTTTAAAGCTCTCTGTCAAGAAGCAGAAAAGTATGGTATTAAAATTATAGTTGATGTAGTTTTAAATCATGTAGCAGAAGGAAATTCTCCAGGAACTTGGTCAGATGCGGTAGATTCTAGTCTAAAACGTTCAGAACTCTATCATAATCAAGGAACTATAAATAGCTATCAAGATAGATATGAGGTAACTCAAAAAAATATGGGAGGGTTACCAGACTTAGCAACTCAAAGAACGGATATCCAGGATATGCATATTAATTTCCTTAATAAGCTAATAGATGCTGGTGCTGATGGATTCCGTTTTGATGGTGCTAAGCATATTGAAACCAATAAAGGTGAAGATGCAGGAAAGTCATGGTCAGGAAATTATTGGGATAGAGTTTTAGGAAATCTAAAAAATAAGGATAGCTTATATTTATTTGGAGAGGTGCTTCCAGATAAGGGTGATAATGAGCAAGCTTATTTAACATACTATGATATAACTGCTCATGGATATGGTGGTCAATTGAGATATGCTGTAACTTCTAAGAACTTAACAGGATTAGGAGCAATATGGCACTATGATACTGTACTTAATCCGAGCAAGTCCTTTGTCTATGTAGAAAATCATGACGATTATGAAAATGGTTCCTCTAGAAGTCTTGGACTTTGGGAAAGACAGATGGCTTACTCTATAATAGCTGCAAGAGCTCAAGTGACTACAAGATATTTTGCAAGACCCTTTGAAACTTACTGGAATCAACCAGATATAGTTGCTGTTAACAAGTTCCACAATGCTATGGTTGGTGAAAACGAATACCTTAGATGGACAAGAAATGAAACTATGATAATTGAACGTGGAACTAAGGGAATGGTTATTGTTAATGTAGGCGGAGATACTTACATAGATTCTGCAACAAACTTAAAAGATGGTACTTACACAAATAAAGCTTCTGCAAATACTACTTTATACGTTTCTAATGGTAGAATCACTGGATATGTTCCTGGTGGAAAAGTTATAGTTCTTTACAATGAAGAAACTTCTCCAACGGAACCAAGCAATCCAACAGACCCAGTAACTTCAGAAACAGTTAGCTTTAATCCTTCAATACCTGTAGTAGGAAAAACTGTGACTGTAACTTATAATGCTACTAATAGATCACTTCATGGTTCTTCTAATGTAATAGCTCATTGGGGTTATGATGGTTGGAAAGGCGTAACTGATACTGTTATGACTCCAAAGGGAAATAATGTATGGGAAGTTACATTAACAGTACCAAGTGCAGCTACAAGCAAGCTAGATATAGTATTTACTAATGGAAGTTCATGGGATAACAACAATTCTAATAACTGGAGCGTTGCTGTGAATACTGGAGCAACAGAAGAAACAGATCCAGTACCAACAACTACTTTATCCTACAGTCCTACTTCACCTGAGGCAGGATCAGAGATAACAATAACTTATTATGCTGCTAATAGACCACTTGAAGGTTCTTCAAAAGTAATAGCACACTGGGGTTATGATGGCTGGAAAGGGGTAACTGATACTGTTATGACTTCAAAGGGAAATAACATATGGCAAGTTACATTAACAGTACCAAGTGCAGCTACAAGCAAGCTAGATATAGTGTTTACTGATGGAACTACTTGGGATAACAACAATTCTCAAGATTGGAGTATAGCTGTAAAGGTTCCAGAACCACTACCAACACTTTCTTGGACATTAGCAGATAAGAAGGTAACTATAAAATATAATGCTGAAGGCAGAAGCTTACAAGGCTCCTCTAATGTGAAAATACATTGGGGTTATGATGGCTGGAAAGGTGTAACTGACACTGCTATGACTTCAAAGGGAAATAACCTATGGGAAGTAACATTAGATGTACCATCAGCAGCTTCAAGTAAATTAGATCTAGTATTTACTGATGGAAGCAAGTGGGACAATAATAATTCTCAAGATTGGAGCATATCACTTAAGTAATTTATAAAATTGTCGCTGTTTATAGGGTTCCTTTAAGGAATCTATAGGCAGCGATTATTTTTTTATATATACTTAATAACTTTTGAAAACTTATGTTTTATACAATAGAAGTATAAATTATAAGATGTTTTTAGAGAAAATTATTATTAATATAAATTTTAAAAATATATAGAGGAAAGAGTCGTATTTTGTAGTATAATTAAAATATTCGCCAGTATTTCAGGAAATTAATTATGTGAGGAGTCGTGGACACAATATGTTTAATTCTTTAAAGAGAAAAATAGTAGCAGTTATAATATCTGTAGCTCTATTTTATACTCTAGCTTTTATGGGAGTATCTTACTATGAAGTAACTCGTGCTGTAAAGAATCAAATGATGAACGATGGAAGCGCTTTCATTGTACAGGTATATAAGCAGATTGGGGATTTAAGATTGAGTGAAAAAGAAAAAAATAAGGACAACCTTTAAAACTATAGTAGAATCAAGCAATGGAAATATTGTTTATATTTCTATTGCAGATCAGGATATGAATTTGCTTGTTAGCAGCGATGAAGGAGCTACGAAAGATACTAATAATGAAATTGACGCAGTAAGCTCTGCTAGCCGAAGTAATGGAACAGTAGAATCTCATATAAATAAAGGAGAGACTTCAGGTTTTATATTTGAAGCACCAAATGGAGAGAAAGTTTATAACGTTGCTCTTCCATACTACGAAGGTTCAGCTGAAATAGGAACAATAAATGTTGGAATATCGCTAGTGGACATGAATAATCTCATTATGAAAGGCATGGTGGATGTAGCTATAATATCCTTGTTAATAGTCTTGATATCTATAATTGCAGCCATACTAATATCAAGAGGACTTACTAGACCACTAAATTCTATAATCAATAGATTGGATGATTTTGCAGAGGGGGATTTAACTTTAAAATTCCAATGTAAGACTAAAGATGAAATTGGTAAATTAACGGAAGGACTTAATGGTACCATAACTACTTTAAGAGAAACGGTAGATGGAATAAAATATACAACTACTGGCTTGCACCAAGCTTCTGAGGAACTAACTATTGCGGGTGAAAATGCAGCATCATCTTCTCAGGTAGTAAGTAGTGCATTGAATGAAGTATTCAAGACCATAAATGAACAGACTGTTTATATTTCTGATATGTCAGAAAGATTTGATGAATTTGGTCAAGCTTTAGATGATATTCAGACAAAATCTCATCAAGTAATGGGAAGCAGTGAGAGAATAAAGGAGAATGCGGACAAGGGATCAGAAGAACTTAGGAATTTAATTGCATCAATAAAAGATATAAGATCCTTGTTTGAAAAAGCTGAAGATAGAATTGGAGTATTAGGCAGTGATGTAGGGAAAATTGAAAAGATTACGGACGTTATTAATGGAGTGGCTGAACAGACTAATCTTCTTGCCCTAAATGCTGCAATTGAAGCCTCCCGTGCAGGAGAATCAGGAAGAGGTTTCTCTGTTGTTGCAGATGAAATAAGAAAATTAGCAGAGCAGGTTATGCATTCATCAAAAAGTATTAATGCTCTTATTGATACTGTTAAGTCAGGAACTAATGACGTTACTAGCAATACTGCATTAATATCGGAGAAAATCAGTGCACAGGTATCTGTAGTTGAAAATACTGTTTTATCTTTTAATGATATACAAAAGGAAGTAGACAATTCTATAGTTCAAATGAAGGAGTCCTATGAGCTTATTGAAAGTACAGTGAAAGAAAAGGAACATATAATTCATAGAGTAGAGTCATTATCTGTTACTGCTGAGGAACTTTTATCATCAGCAAAGGATATAGCAGCTACTTCTGAAGTAGAGTATACTAGTGTACAAAAGGTTTATAATGTAGCGAAAAATGTAGAGTCTATAGCAGACAGTTTGACAAATAATATCAATAAATTTAAAGTTTAATAGCAGCTCTAATTAAAGATATAAAGGGTATATTTGCTTTTTATATCTTTTTTTATTTGTGCTAAATAGTAAGAGCAAAAGAACAGGTATATTGATAGTAAAATATTAATATTATTAAATTGAATCGACTAAGTAAATCAGCGGAGGTAGGTAACAATCAATGTAGTCAAAATATTTAGAAAATTTTAATAATTTAGCAGGAAAAAATATTTAAGGGATAGAATATATTAAGTATTTTACCGAGTGAAACTTTATTAGGGGGTATCATTATGAAGGAATATAAAACCTCAAATCTAAGAAATGTTGGTATAATTGGACATAGTGGATCCGGAAAGACAACGTTAACAGAAGCCTTACTATATCATACTAAATCAATTGATCGTATTGGTAGAGTTGAGGAAGGAAATACTACCAGTGATTATGATATAGAGGAAAGAAAAAGGCAAATTTCTATATCAGCTTCTATAGCTCCCATTGAATGGGAACACACTAAAATTAATTTAGTAGATATACCAGGATATTTTGATTTTGTAGGTGAGTATATCCAAGGTATGAGGCCAGTAGATGTAGCTATGATAGTAGTAAGTGCTACTTCAGGAGTAAAGGTGGGCACTGAAAAGGCTTGGAGTTATGTTAATAAAATAAAGCTTCCAAGAACCTTTTTTATCAATAAGTTAGATAGAGAAAACAGTAATTTTGAAAAGGTTTTACAACAGTTGAAAGATAAGTTTGGAATTTCTGTAGTACCAATACAATATCCCATTGGCAGCGAAGCAGATTTTAAAGGTGTAATTAATGTAATATCTCGGGTAGCTAGAGTATTTAATCCTAAGACTAATAAGATGGAAGTAACAGAAATACCAGCAGATCTTATAGATAAGGTTGATGAATGTAAAACAATGATTATGGAAGCGGTAGCAGAGACTGATGAAGAATTATTAGATAAGTATTTTAGTGAAGGACAATTAAGTGATGAAGAAATATATAAAGGATTAATCTCAGGTTGTGCTTCTGGAGATATAGCTCCAGTAATGTGTGGCAGTGCTTTGAAGTCCATAGGTATAGATACTTTGCTAGAAGACATTGTAGAATGTTTCCCATCTCCAGATTATGCTATTCCTCAAAAAGCTATAGATCTACAGACTAATAAAGAGATTTTTGTTAACCTAAAGGAAGAAGGTCCTTTTTCAGCCTTTGTATTTAAAACTATTGCAGATCCCTTTGTAGGTAAGCTTTCATTATTTAGAGTTATAACAGGAAAGTTAAAGGCAGATAGTACTATTTATAACTCTAATAAGGAAAAGGTGGAGAAGATCGGAAATTTATATTACTTGAGAGGTAAAAATCAGATTCAAACTTCAGAAATTGTAGCAGGAGATATAGGAGCTGTAGCTAAATTACAGTTTACTAGTACCAGTGATACCCTTTGTGATCCAAGTTATAAGCTGATATATGATAAGATAAATTTTCCGGAGCCAGTAATTTCCTTCAGTGTTATACCTAAAGCAAAAGGTGATGAGGATAAAATATCAGCAGGCTTACAGAAACTTTTAGAGGAAGATCCTACCCTTTCTGTTAGTAGAGATACGGAAAATGCAGAAATAATTATTTCTGGCTTAGGGGAAACTCATTTAGAGATTGTTGCTAGCAAGTTGAAAAATAAGTTTGGCGTAGATGTAGAACTACAGGTGCCTAAGGTACCATATAGGGAGACTATTAAGAAAATTTCAGATGTTCAGGGAAAACATAAAAAACAATCTGGAGGACATGGACAATATGGAGATGTTTGGATTAAGTTTGAGCCAGGAGATGATTCTGCTGACCTTCAGTTTGTTGATGAAATAGTAGGAGGGGTAGTTCCTAAACAGTATATTCCTGCTGTTGAAAAGGGATTAAGAGAGAGCATGAGAAGAGGTGTGTTAGCGGGATATCCTGTTATTAGGTTGAAGGCTACTTTACATGATGGATCCTATCATCCTGTAGATTCTTCAGAAATGGCTTTTAAGATAGCAGCGTCACTAGCTTATAAAAAGGGAATGGAGGCAGCAAGTCCAGTTTTATTAGAGCCTATCATGCACTTAGAAGTAGAGGTTCCAGATGAATACATGGGAGACATTATTGCTGATATTAACAAAAAGCGAGGAAGAGTTTTAGGTATGGATCCTGTTGATAATGGACAGAGAGTTATAGCTGAAGTTCCTATGGCAGAGATGTTTAAGTATGCTACAGATTTAAAATCTATAACTCAAGGTAGAGGAAGCTTTAGATTAAAGTTTGAGAGATATGAAGAGGTTCCTCCAGCAGAGGCGGCAAAAGTAATAGAAAATGCAAAAAAGCAAAATGAAGTAGTTTAAAAGGTGGCCAAAGGCCACTTTTTAAAATTCTATTTTTTTACATAGCCTTTGTAAAAGTATACATAAAGAGAATATTAATTGGATATAAATAAGAATGTATCTTAGTTTACAATGGAAGGGTGCTTTTTCATGTCTCAATACAAGTTAGACATTAGAGGTGAAATAAATTTAAGCGATTATAGTAATATCAGTGATTATATTGAATTAATAGATTTCAATGATAGTTTTACTGTAGTTTTTGATAAAGTTAATGATGAAGATATAAATATAATATGTAGTTTGCTTCAAGAAAAAAATTGTTCTATCTATTCAAAAACTAAAGATAATGGCAAGGTTTATTTGTCTGTTATAAGAGAAGCATAATTTATTATGCTTAAAAAGCTTTAGAAATATTCAAAGTTTATAAAGATTTTATTAAAAGATAGCAGCCGGAAATAAATAGTTGTATCTGGCTGCTTAATAAATTATTGGTTTTGTATAGTTAATTATGTTATAATTAACAAAGTGATTATTGTGTCTATAACAAAAGTAAATAAAACTTAATATAAGTTTACTAAGCATCAGAGCATAAAATATATAAAAGCTTCTGGTGCTTTTGATTAGGAGGATTTATTATGGATAGCATAGAAAAGGTTGTAGGTGAACTTTTAGTTAATAAAAAAATGACCATATCTACAGCAGAGTCTTGTACCGGTGGACTAATTTCTGCTACCTTGGTTAATTATCCTGGTATATCTGCAGTGTTAACTCATGGAATAGTTACCTACTCTAATGAAGCAAAGATGCAATTGCTAGGTGTATCTGAGAAAACTTTGGAGAAGTACGGTGCAGTAAGTGAAGAAACTGCTAGAGAGATGGTAGAAGGTCTTATCAAACTAACTGGAACTAGGGTAGGAATTTCAGTAACAGGTATTGCAGGACCAGGGGGAGGTTCAAAGGAGAAACCGGTGGGATTAGTTTATGCAGGCCTATATATAGATGGTAAGGTAGAGGTGAAAAAATTTAATTTTTCCGGAGACAGACAGGAGGTTAGAAATAAAACCGTTGTAGCAGTTTTACAGTGGTTAAGAGGGGAATTGCAATGATAGCAAGTGGTATTTTATATAAGCTATTATACTATCTGTTTCTTATAGCCTTTATAAGTGTTTATGGATTGGTTAACTATTATATAGGCAAAAAAATTTGGAAGGGAACCTTTTCACGTGTACCTTTTATAAAGAGCAAGGTTTATTGGGGAATTTATTGGATTATAGCCTTCTCTTATATTATTGCGAAGCTTTTAAGAAAGCATCCTAATAAAGTAGTTTTCTTTTTAGAGTTTATAGGTAGCATATGGCTTGGTATGCTCTTTTATATATTTATAGTTTTAATATTTATAGATTTAGTAAAACTTATCTTAAAAAAGTTTGCTAAGAATAGTTTAGAAAGTATAATAAATAATAGCAAGCTGCAACTTTCTCTTTCATTAACAGTTGCTGTATTGATTATAGGACTTTTAATATCAGGAATTTGGTCTGCTAATAAGGTTAAAGTTACTCCTTATAATGTGACCATTGATAAAAGTCTAAAGAATAATGGAATGAAAATTGTAATGGTTAGTGATATACATATTGGTAATGTGATAGACGGTGAAAGAGTAAAGAAAATGGTAGATAAAATTAATGAACTTAATCCTGACCTAGTGCTACTAGTAGGAGATATTATTGACAGGGAACTAGAACCTTTTGTAGAGTATAATATAAAGGACATTTTCAAAGATCTTAAGAGCCTTTATGGAGTATATGCTGTTTTGGGAAACCATGAGGGATTTAGTGATAATACTGATAAAATTGTAGAGGCCTATGAGGCAGCTGGCTTGAGGGTTTTACAGGATGAAGCGGTGTTGGTGGATGATAGCTTTTATATAGTGGGTAGAGTTGATGCTTCTATAACTAGAGGTAAAGGGATAAATAGAAAATCTGTAGAGGATATTTTAAGTGAAGTTGATAAGAATAAGCCTATAGTCATGATGGATCATCAACCCCTTGAATTTGATAAAGCTCAAGAGGCTGGTGTGGATGTTATGGTATCGGGACATACTCATAGGGGACAATTAGCACCTATAAACCTAATAACCTCAAGAATCTTTGAACTAGATTATGGATATATGAAAAAAGTTTCATTAAATGCTATAGTTTCCTGTGGTTACGGCACTTGGGGTCCGCCTATAAGAGTTGGTAGCCAGTCGGAGATAGTTGAAATTAATTTGCAGGGGGAACAAAATGAAGGGGATTTTTAAATCAAATTTATTTATGACAATGATACTTATATTTTCTTTTTTGATTCCAGCTTTTGCAACACGAGAGATAGTTGCTTTGATAGGATACAATAATTATATAATTTTTGCAGAATATATACTTTTCTTGCTGCCAATTATAATTTATATGATTGTCACCAAGGAATCACCGAAAAAGGTATTTAGTATTAATAAAATTTCTTTTGTAGACATTATTTTTTCAATTTTAATAGCCTTTTTAGCTCATCCTGTGGCAGCCTTTTTTTCTCAACTGACAGGATTATTCTTTGATAATCCAGTAGAGCAGGCCTTTGAAATATTACAGTCTATGCCTTTCTCTACAATGTTATTTATGATGGCTATCACTCCTGCTATATGTGAGGAGGCAGTAACTAGAGGTATATTTCTATATGGATATAAAAAAGCTAATATATGGGTAGCTTGTATAGCTAACGGAGTGGCCTTTAGTATGTTACATATGGATTTTCAGCAATCTTTATATACTTTTGTATTAGGAGTAATTTTTGCTTTTATGGTAAGAGCAACTAATTCCATCTGGTCTTCTGTATTGTGCCATTTTACTTTTAATTCAATAAGCGTATGTGCTCAGCAAATACTTAAATTACTACCTAAGCAGCAAGTTGAGTCAGCAGTAGAGTCTGCGGCTAATTCAGGAAATCAAATTATATCTTTAATTTTTACCTTTATTTTTGCAATACCTTTTTTAGTAGCAATTATATTTATTTTGCGTTTTATGTATAAAAGAAATAGAAAGACAAATAATATATCAGCTCAAGGGACAAGTGATTTTGCTATAGATAATGAAGTGAAAGTGGTTATAAATAATGAATCAAAAGCCCAAGAAGGTAAAGGAATAGCTTATTTATCCTTTTTAATACTTATAATTGTTTATATATTTATTATGCTATTAATGAAAAGGTAAATATTATAGTTATTATGGAATAATCTATGTAGTGTTTCTTAACTTAAATTTCAAATATTTGATTTTGGCGGTGTTTTATTATATAATAGTATATATTTTGTTATTAATGGAGTTGAGGATGAAGTATATTTCAGATCTCAATTTGCATGGCGGGTCTTTATATCACATGGCAGAAATATAAGATAAAATTATTTCTGCCTTTTTTAAAAGTATTTATGTATAAAAAATACAAAAATGTTAATATATAGAGAAAATTAAAAGGTGCATATATAAAGTAATTAGGGGGAGTAACTGTGATTATAAGACAAATGGATATCAATGATTATGAGGAAATCCTAAAACTATGGACTGAAGTACCTAATGTTGAAAGTAATCAATTGCAATCTAAGGATAAATTAGAAAGGTTTTTAAGAAAGAATTCCTCCTATAATCTAGTGTGTCAGGTAAACAATAAAATTATTGGAACTCTATTATGTGGAAGTGATGGACAAAGAGCTCATATATATCATTTGGCTATAAGAGAGGATTATAGATCAAAAGAGACTGAAAGTTATATGATTAATGAGCTCATACGAAAACTTAAAAAAGATGGTGTTGAGGAATGTAGCTTATTTGTAAGGGATTATAATTATGAAGAACAGGATTTTTGGATTACTGAAGGTTGGAAGGAAAGTAGAGAATTATTGATATTTTCAAGAAAGCTTTAAGTTGGTAATTAGAAAATTATATTTTCAAAAGTAGGAGGTATATTTTAGTTACGGGTTACCATAATAAAGTAATAAAATATAAATTTTTACCAATACTAATGCTGTAAACTTTATAGGTGGAGGTGTTAGTATTGAAGATTAGATATAATTCAAAAAAGATTATAACTGTCATATTTTTTTTACTATTAGCGATTTTATTTATATTATGTTACTACAATAATAAGTATAAGAATTTTGCAGAGAAAGATTCTGTGATGAATGCTTCCAGTATGGAAGTTAGTAAGGTGAAAAGGATTGATGGAATATATCCTTTAGGTTGGTTAGATGAAGAAAACATAATTATTAAAAAGGAAAAGAAGAGTAAGGGAATATATAAATACAACTTAAAAAATGGTACGGAAAGTCTTCTGATATCATCGGATAAGGATATAGAATATTCAGTAGTTTCTCCAAATGGGAAGTATATTTTTTATGAAGAGGGTAGTGAATTAACAGGAACAGGTTATATTTATAATCTAACTAATAATGAAAGAATACAGGTTACAGAGCAGGATGAGATACCTATAGGAATAGGACGTTGGGGTGATGAAAATTCAGTGATTTTCTTCTCTTACACTAAGGGCGGAGTATTTCTTGCATCACTTAAGGGAGAAAGAAAGGAAATTGTGCCTAAATCTAAGGTCTTTATGAGGGATCCTGTAATGGTGGATAATAAAGTATATTATGTTAGTGATGAATATAAATTGTATAAGTATGATATGGCTAGAAAGGAAACAAAATTATTACTTCAAGATATTGCAGAGTTCATTCCTGACAGGAAAGGATTATGTTTTGCAAGTGTAGCTTTAGGAAGAAAAAGTTTAGATATTAGGGATGAGAATGGAGGAGGAAAGTTAAATATATACGATGGAGGAGGAGTAGGTGGATTTAGTTGGTCTCCCTGCGGAAATAAACTAGCTTATTTAGTATCAAATAGTTCTGGTAAAGGAGATCTTTTATTTTTAGCTAATATTTATTCTGGTAAGTTTGAGAAGATAGCAGAAAATATACCACGAAGCTTTCCATATATTTTTTGGAGTCCTTCCGGGAAAAAAATATTAGTGCCAGCTTATGAGAAAATTGATGATAAATATATTGCGATAATAATTGAAATTTAGAAAATAAAGGAATATAATGTACCTATATGGTGAAAAGGGGCGTGGTATTTTGAAGAAGAGAAACCTTGCTATTGGAGTAGCAGCTGGTGTTGCAGCTGCTAGCGTAGTTGGCGCATCATTGATAATTTACAAGAAGCTATCCAAAAAGAAAAAGACAATAGATAAGTTGGATTCTGGAACTATAACTAAGGTAATAAGCATGAATTATCCCACCTATGAATCCTTAGAAGAAGTAGTTAAAGAGAGTAAAATAGCAATAAAGGGCGAGATTGTTGATAAGTTTGTGAAAGAAATTCAGGTAGGGGCATATGGAAATGGTGAAGCCATATCTCATTTGTATACTGTTTCTAAGGTTAAGGTGTTAAAGTCCTTAAAAGGATCTTTAAATGAAGAGGAAATGGTATACGTTAAACAATTAGGAGATGGCAGTAGGGTCATAGCTAATAATTTTGACAGTGAAGATTACTTTAAGATTGGTGAGCAATACTATATGTTCCTAGATTCTAATGAGAAAGATAGTGAAGTAATGCCTTATTCCTGCTTAAATCCACAACAGGGCGCCTTAAAGATAGAGGATAACAAAATAATAGGTATAGATATACATACTTTGAAAAGAAAGTTCTATAATGAAGTATCCGCTGAAGAATTTGAGGAAGAAGTAAAGAAATATGTATAGTCTTTTTATAGCACGGTGTAATACTGCACCGTGCTTTTTAACTTTCTTATTTGCTCTTTTTATAGCTATATGATATAAAATAATTAAAAAACAAGTGAGAGGAAGTAAGATGAATCTATTAAGCGCAGAAGGAATTACAAAAAGTTATAGTGAGAAAAAACTATTCAACAATATAAACCTTGGAATAAATGATGGAGATAAAATCGGTCTTATAGGTATAAATGGTACAGGAAAAAGTACCTTGCTAAAAGTGATAGCCGGTGTAGAAGAGCCAGATGAGGGTAGAATTATTCGTTCTAATGCTCTTAAAATAGAATATCTTTCTCAAAATCCAGACTTTGAAGAGGGCAGTACTGTTATTCAGCAAGTATTCAAAGGTTCTTCACCGATTATGAAGTTATTGAGAGAGTATGAAGAGGCTTTAAATAGCAAGACTTCTAGTGAAGAGCTTATGAAGCTTACCCAGCAAATTGATCTTTTAAATGGATGGACTTTAGAAAGTGAGGCTAAATCTATATTGAGCAAGCTGGGCATTGTTGATTTTAATGCAAAGGTTGGAACTCTATCTGGAGGGCAGAAAAAGAGGGTAGCTTTAGCAGCAGCTTTGATTCAGCCTTCTAATCTATTAATCTTAGATGAGCCTACAAACCATCTAGACAACGATACCATAGATTGGCTAGAACAGTATCTTAATAAGAGAAAAGGTGCTTTATTAATGATAACCCATGACAGATATTTTTTAGATAGGGTAGCTAACGTAATTATAGAGTTGGATCGGGGAAATTTATATACTTATAAGGGTAACTATACTGACTTTTTAGAGAAAAAAGCTGAAAGAATGGAAATTGAAGAGGCCAATGAAGCTAAAAGGCAGAACCTTTTAAGGAAGGAATTGGCTTGGATTAAGCGAGGTGCTAAGGCCAGGACTACTAAGCAAAAGGCTAGGATAGATCGCTTTGAAAAGCTGTCCTCCCAGGAAGTGGTGAAGGTAGAGGATAAGATTGATATTTCTGTAGGAAGCAGCAGGTTAGGTAAAAAGGTAATAGAATTAAATAATATTAGCAAGACTTACGGCAATAGAAAGTTGATTGAGGATTTTAATTATATTTTATTAAGAGACGACCGAATAGGTATAGTAGGACCTAATGGTATGGGAAAATCTACATTAATAAACATAATTGCTGGAAAATTAGAGGCGGACAGTGGTTATGTAGAGATTGGTGAGACTGTAAAGATAGGACTATATTCCCAAGAGAATAATTTTATAAAAGAAGATATAAGGGTAATTGAATATATAAGAGAGGTTGCTGAATATATAACTACAGCAGAAGGAGAGAAGATAAGTGCATCTCAAATGTTAGAAAGATTTTTATTTCCACCAGAAGTTCAATGGACACCTATAGAAAAATTGTCCGGAGGAGAAAAGAGAAGATTATATTTATTGAGAGTGCTTATGGAAGCGCCTAATGTGCTTTTGCTAGATGAGCCTACTAACGATTTGGACATTCAAACTCTAGCAATATTAGAAGACTATATAGATAATTTTCAGGGAGCAGTTATAGCCGTATCCCATGATAGGTATTTCCTTGATAGAATAGCTGAGAAGATCTTTGCCTTTAAAGATGGTGGAGAGATAGTTCAGTATGCTGGTAATTATTCGGATTATAAGTTAAAGTCTGAAGAAAAAAAGGTTATTCAGATAGATGGTGAAAAACACAAGGAAAATGTGGATAAAAATAAGACTGCTGTGGATAAAAAAGAGGAAAAGAAAAAGCCTTTGAAGTTCTCCTACAAGGAACAATTAGAATATGAGGCAATAGATGGTATAATAGCAGAGTTAGAAGAAAAACTAAAGGAAATAGAGGATAGAATTAATAGTATTACAACAGATTATACTTTGTTGCAAGAGCTATTAAAAGAAAAAGAGGAAGTTGAAAATAAGCTTGAGGAAAAAATGGAGCGCTGGATCTATCTTAACGATTTAGCAGAAAAGATTAAAAAACAAAAGAACTAATTTTTTAAACAATGGAAGGGAAGGCGAATATAATGGCTATAGATAGTGTAGATGTAGCAAAAGCTGCTGTAAGGCTTGCTATTGCTAGCAGAGAAGAAGAAAAGCAATTGGAACAAGATTTTAAAGCTAAAGGGATTTTAACGGTAGCTGTAGATGTAGGAGGGAATATTAATAATTCTATTCCTAAAATAATAGAAAGAGCTCTAGTGGCTTCCAAGCGCTGTGGCCTTATTAAGGAGGGTCATGTTTACGATGGTGCGGTGGCTGGTGCTGCCAGAGAAGCTATAGCACAAGTATCTGCTAAGGCCAATGGTCTCAATGTAGGAGGTAAAATAGGAATAGCACGATATGGAGAACATTTAAGCCTGTGCATATTTATGAGTATTGGATTATTACACCTTAATGAAGTAGTTATAGGCTTAGGTCATAGGTCTATACCTAAGGATTAAAATTTTGTTGACAATGACCAAAAAACATTATAGAATTTAAACAAACCAGAGGGACTGGTTAATTGTAGTAGTTATGTAGCATGGTGAAGTTTGTAGAAATAATTAAGTGTAAGATTGTAGGAATGTAGGATGGTAGGAGAAAAAGATTTATAGCGGATTAGTGTATACTTTTATAGTAAAACTCTCCTATTGGAGAGTTTTTTGCATTCTTACACATATCACTCTACAACACCATGTTTTAAGAACTAAATAATAAGGGGGAATGGTAGAATGGTAGCAAAAAAATTAACAGGTCTTATGGCCTTACTAATGGGGGTTTCGCTATTAGCTGGTTGCGGCAGTAGTGAATCAGAAACAGCAGTACTAAAGGATAAAAAGGAGATAAAAATAGGAATAAGTCAGCTAGTGGAACATCCTGCACTAGATTCTGCAAGAGAGGGTTTTTTAGCTGCATTGAAGGACAAGGGTTATGAAGATGGTAAGAATATAAAGGTGGATTACCAGAACGCTCAAAATCAGCAAGCAACAGCTAATACTATAGCTGCAAATTTTGTTTCTAACAAAATGGATATGATTCTTGCAATTTCAACTCCTTCAGCTCAGGCTGCTGTTAATAAGACCAGTAAAATTCCTATTCTTATAACAGCGGTAACAGATCCAGTAGGAGCTGGACTAGCAAAGTCTTTAGATAGCTCTGGAAATAACGTAACTGGTACTTCTGATGATGTGCCTGTAGATAAGCAATTTGATTTATTAAAACAGTTGGTTCCAAAGGCAAAAAATGTAGGAATTATATATAACACCGCTGAAAAGAATTCTCAAGTGCAAGTAGAAGCAGCGAAAAAAGCAGCACCAAGTGCTGGAATTGAATTGGTGGAAATAGGAGTAACTGGCACTAATGACATCGCTCAAGCGGTGGCTAATGTTTTGGATAAGGTAGATGCCATATATGTACCTACAGATAATACAGTAGCTTCTGCTATGCCTTTACTAGTGGATAAATGTTATAGCAAAAATATTCCTATAATAGCTGCAGAGGCAGGAATGGTGGAGAATGGTGCTCTTGCAACTTCAGGCATTGATTACTACAAGCTAGGTTATCAGACAGGTCTTAAAGCAGTAGATATCATAAATGGTAAAGAACCAAAGGACATTCCTATAACTTTACTTGAAGATTTGCAATTAGTGATAAATACAGACGCTGTAGAGAAATTAAATATAACTGTATCAAGTGACATTTTAGATAAAGCCGATAAGGTAACTGGAGGGGTAAAATAAATGGAAATTCTACAAACTGTAATGGAGCAAGGCCTTATATATGGTATATTAGCAGTAGGTGTATATATAAGTTATAGAATTCTCAATTTAGCAGATCTTTCAGTAGACGGAACTTTTCCCTTAGGCGCTGCCGTTACAGCTGCGTGGATAGTAAATGAAGGGGGAAACCCCTTCATAGCTTGTTTACTGGCTCTAATTGCAGGAGGAATAGCTGGCCTTGTAACAGGTTTTCTCCACGTGGGATTAAAGATAAACAGTCTATTGTCCGGTATCTTAGTAATGATGGGTTTATATTCTATTAATATAAGGATTATGGGTATGCCTAATATATCATTAAATTTAGCTGGTAAGCTAATACTTCCTAAAAGTGATGAACCATGGATGAGAATATTAATTGTCTTTTGCTTTGTTGCCTTAGTGAAATTAAGTATTGATATGTTTTTGAAGACTAAAGGTGGCTTTATCCTAAGGGCTGTAGGGGATAATGAACAGTTGGTAACTTCATTAGCGGTTAATAAAAATCGAATTAAAGTTATAGGACTTATTCTTTCTAATGCTTTAGTAGCTTTAGCAGGTTCTATTTTTGCACAAAGCCAGAGTTATTCAGATGCAGGCATGGGCACTGGAATGGTAGTAACAGGACTTGCAGCGGTAATAATTGGGGAAACTATTTTGAAAATATTAACTATGATATGGAGACAATTGTCTTTTATTAAAGCAAGTACAGCGGTAATTTTAGGGGCTTTACTATATCAAGGAGCAATAGCTTTAGCTATGAGATTAGGTATGCCTCAATCAGACCTAAAATTAGTAACAGCGGCAATAGTAGCTGTGGCCTTATCTTTAAATGGAGTATCCTTTAAAAAGTGTAAAATAAAATCCTTAGTAGGTGGTGGTAATAGTGCTTCAGATAAAAAATCTGCATAAAACTTTCAATGCTGGCAGTATAAATGAAAAGGTAGTGTTCAATGGCTTAAATTTAGAAGTTGAAAAAGGGCAATTTATAACAATAATAGGTAGTAACGGAGCCGGAAAATCTACTTTATTAAATGTTATTTCTGGACTTATTCAATATGATTATGGCACTATAAAATTAGATGGTTTGGATATTAGCACTATGCCTGAATATAAGCGTTCAAAAAATATTGGACGTGTGTTTCAAGACCCATCTGCAGGAGTAGCTCCCAATATGACTATATTGGAAAATATGTCTATGGCATATAATAAGGGAAAACCTTTTAATCTTACTTGGGGAATTTCTAAGAAAAATATTTCCTATTTTAGAGAGCTTTTAGCAGAAGTAAATTTAGGTTTAGAAAATAAACTTTATAACAAAGTTGGAATATTGTCAGGAGGTCAAAGACAGGCTCTTTCTTTGATAATGGCAGTTATGAGCAAGCCTAAGCTGTTACTTTTAGATGAGCATACAGCAGCTCTGGATCCAAAAACTTCAGAAATTATAAATGAAATTACAGAAAAAATAGTGTCTGAATTTGATATTACTACACTTATGGTAACTCATAATATGAATCATGCTATAAAGATGGGAAATAGACTGTTTATGATGGATCAAGGAAAGATTATATTAGATGTTCAAGGAGAACAGAAAAATAATTTAACCGTTAATAAGCTACTTTCTCATTTTGAAAGTTTAAATTCAAATAGTAGCTTAAGTGATAGGGTATTATTTGCATAATTAATGTCTGTCGCGGAACTGAAAAGTTGGCGGCAGCTTTTTTATGTAAAGAATTATTTTAAGAGAAAGCTAATTATACAGGTTAAGGTTTTGCAGTAAATTTAATCCATTAACAATTTATTAAAGAATAGTTAACACATAATACTTAATATTGCCATAAAACTGTCATAAAAAAAAGATACTATTTAATTGTGATAAGGAAATCCCCCTTCTTCTTAACAAAGAAAAAGTCCAAGGGCCTATGGTCTTGGACTTTTTTACATTAATTGAAAGGTCGAAATACAGAGCCTTTTAATTTTGAATAGACTGAGTTAAAATATAAATAATTGGTAATATTATTTGGGGAAAGGCGTGAAGTTAAAGTATGATTAATTTTCAAGATATCAATATTAAGCTTCATTCTTTAGTTATATTTAGAAATCTTCTTAAGGATAAGGTTATAAAACGCTTGATGGAACTAATAAGTTGTAATGATGAAGATACAATGGAACAGGTAAGTCGTTACTCCGCCTTTGCGTCGGCTCTTTTAGAAGAAAGTGATAATCTTACTGATTATATACTAAATAGAGTGCTTGAAGATGAAAATGTCTATATTTTAAAATGTGCTGAAGGCTTAAAGGTAAGTGAAGAAATTGAAGAAAGTTTACGCTATGAGCTGAAGGTCTTGGAGGAAGTATCTCAATTAACAGCTATGCAGCTGCGCATATCTATAAATTATGCTGGATTTTTAGCTAGTTGGAATACTTCTTCAGTAGATTTTACTAGTATATATAAAGATAGAATAAAGCATATTTCTACATATGGTTATGGAATTTTTGCTAAATATCATATATTTATGATTAAAGATCTAGATATAATTCCTGTAAAATATCCAGATAATATAAGAATTTCTCAGTTACAAGGGTATGAAAGTGAAAGAAAAATAGTAGTAGATAACACTTTAGCATTATTAAAAGGTAAGCCTGCCGCTAATGTACTTCTCAGAGGGGATGCGGGAACCGGTAAGTCCTCTACAGTGAAAGCTATAGCTAATGAATTTAAGGATATGGGACTTCGTCTTATAGAAGTTACTAAAAGGCAGCTTAGAGATATGCCGGCTATAATGGATAGACTCAGTAGAAATCCTTTGAAGTTTATATTGTTTATAGATGATTTATCCTTTGCTAAGGATGATGATGATTTTGCAGCATTGAAGGCTATATTGGAAGGATCAGTTTCAACAAAGGCTAACAATGTAGTTATATATGCCACTAGCAATAGAAGACATTTAGTGAAAGAATCCTTTTCTGATAGAAAAGGTGATGATATTCATATAAACGATACGATTCAGGAACTACTGTCCTTATCAGATCGATTTGGACTTTCTGTAACCTTCACAAAACCAGATAAAAAACAGTATTTAGAAATTGTTTATGGACTAGCAGACCAGTATGAAGTTAAGCTCTCTGCAGAGGAACTGGAATTGGAAGCAGAAAGATTTGCTCTAAGGCATAATGGAAGATCTCCTAGGGTAGCAAGACAGTTTGTAGAATATTTGAAGTCAAAGGAAGCATAAAATAATTAAAGTCCCTTACCAGTTTTATCCGGTAAGGGACTTTTTGAGTTTTAATAAATTTTAAATCTATATAGTAACAAAATTTAGGCTTTATAAAATCTAAATCAGCTTATATATCAAAATAGTAATTTATTATTCTAAGGTAGAAAATTCATAGCCTTCACTTTTAAGTATATTTATTATCTCTGGAAGGGCCTTTGCTGTTTCTTCTTTACCGTAAGTGTCGTGCATTAAAACTACTAAATCATTATTAGAAGGAACATATTGCCTGGTTTGGTTAAATCGTGCTATCAATTGATCTTTGTTTCTTTTTATGCCTTCTGAATCACCAATTAAGCTGTTCCAGTCTATATATACATAGCCTTGCTCTTCTAGATGCTTGTCCAGCAAATCTGTACCTTTCCAGGAACCATGGCCACCAGGTAATCTAATTATTTTAGATTCCACTTCTTTGCCTAAGGCCCTTGAAATAGCTTCGTTATTTTTTTTAATATCTGCCATAAAGTTCTCAGTGTTAACAGTTCTATTAGGGTATAAATAGTTATAATCATGGGAATAAGTATGATTACCAATAGTATGTCCCTCATCATCTATCCGTTTTAATAGTTCTTTAGATTTTTCAGACTTATCAATAGAACTTCCTAACACAAAAAACGTTGCTTTAATGTTATTTTCTTTTAATATATCTAAAATTAAAGGAGTCACAGTAGTAGAAGGACCATCATCAAAGGTAAGGTAAGCCACCTTTTTATCTATATCAGAATCTACTTTGGTTTTTAATAGATTCATTACTTCTTTGGCTTTAGAAATATCTTGAACAGAAGAAGAATTTTCATCAACTGTTTTTTCAGGAGCTTTTTCCGATGGTAATTTAGCTTCTTTGTTGTTGTTTAAATCTTCGGGTTTTTCCTCACCAACAATAGGGGATTCCGGCACTTCTTTATTATCATTTTTCTTTTCTACTAGGACTATCTTTGAATTGTTGGAATTCTCTTTTTCAGCTTTTGTAGCAGAAGTATTAACAGAGTTGTTAGAATAGCTTTTGAAATAAGCCACAGTAAAGGCCGCTAAAGAGCCGAAAGTAAAAAATATAATACCTGCTATAAGTAGTCTTGCATTTACTCTTTTCTTTTTCAATTTAAATTCCCCTCTTTTAATTTAATTTCGTCATGGTTCTACAACAATTATATACGATATTCCTTGTTAATTGTTCAAAAAAATAAAAAAATATGTTTAATTTTGTGATAATTTATAGAGATAAAAGTAACTTACTATAAGTTAAGGATAATAAAAGGAAAAATTTACATATAACAATGTAACAATTTGCACTCTCCTGTATATTATGTAGTATGAGTATTTGTTGCCGAAGGACTAAAGGTATTCGGCAAGGAAAACCATTAGCTAATTAAAATAAGAAACTAGGTTTAAAGAAATAAGGAGGGTTAAATATGTCAAAATGCTGCTGTAACTACGGTATGGGATATGGACTAGGCTTTGGTGGAGGTTTTGGTAGAAGCTCTAATTGCATATGTGATTTTCCAACTTTGATTATATTGATTCTTATAGTGCTTCAATTCTCAAAGAGTAATAAAGATTGTTCAGAAGACTATGATGACTAGGATTTAGAATAACTAATTAGAAAGTAATAAACCAAATTAGAGGATTAATAAGGAGGTTTAACTATGAGTAGACATGCAGATAAACAAGTAAGTAATGAAATATTATTTATAATCGCATTATTCTTCCTATCTTGCGCTGGTTGCGGAAGAGGGATTTATTAGATAGAGCAAGTTTTTTATGTAAGAGCCTTTATCCCTTTGAGATAAAGGCTTTTCTAATGGAAATAATATTTAATTAAACCTGTATCTTATTTTAAAATATATGATTGAAAAAAGTGTATTACTTATATAGTGATTCTGGCTACTTTAACCTTCTGCCTTGGCAGTATTTTGATAATTTTCTATAGAAATATCCATCGGAATAAAATATAATGTATACACTATATATAATTATTTGCAATTTAAAAATATATTGGAACATTAAGTTGGAATTGTAATAAACATTTTACTTTATGGTGTAATGAGACATCAGTATTTTAATGAAATATTTTCTATGTGTCCTTTAAAAAATAATGCACAAAATAAATATAGTAAAAGTATAAGGAGATATGGTAGCTATGAAAATCTTTAGAGAATATCTTCATTTACCGAAGGAAGTTTATGTTTTAGCAGCAGCAAAGACTATTAATGGGTTAGGTAACTTTATAATGCCCCTTTTAACATTAATTTTGACAGAAAAGATTGGTTTAAGTAGTACTCAAGCAGGCTTTTATATGTTAATGCTGAATGTATGTTTTGTACCGGGACTGCTATTTGGAGGTAGACTAGCAGATAGTATTGGGAGAAAAAAGGTTATAATAATATTTCATAGCCTAGCGGCTTTAGTGTTTATGACCTGTGGTTTTATAAGACCTTCTATGCTAGTAGTATATTTGCTAATGTTGGGTTCAGCCCTATTAGCGGCTTCATTACCAGCATATGATGCTTTATTGGCAGATTTGACAAATGAAGATAATAGAAAGAGATCCTTTACCTTAACCTTTATGGGACATAATTTAGGCTTTTCTATTGCTCCTGTACTAGGTGGCTTTCTATTTAGAAATTACCTTTACTTGGTTTTTGTCATTGATGCAATTAGCACTGTTATATCCGTAATACTAGTAGCAATATTTATTCCCAACATTCAACTTAACAAAGTCCAAAGAAAAGATGAAGTTAATGATCAAAATAATATTGACAGTAAAGCAAATGTATTTCAGTTTTTATTAAGCAATAAATATATTTTAATTTTCTCCGGTATACTATTTTTTTATAATTTTGCCTTTTCCCAATTGGCCTTTACTTTGCCAATTCATGTGGTAGAATTATTCCCTGAAAATGGAGCAAAGTATTATGGTACTATGGAAGGATTAAATGGAGTGCTAATTTTAATATTAACACCCATTATGACTAGAATAACCATAAAAAGCAAACCTACTAAGTCAATAGCTCAGGGAGGTTTACTTTATACCTTATCCTTTGCAATATTAATATTCGTTGCACCCCTTTCCATGTTTTATTTATCTATAATTGTAATGACCTTTGGAGAAACTATGATTACCGTAAATAATAATGCCTTTATATCTGGTATGACCCCTCCACAATACAGAGGTCGAGTAAGTGGAATTTTTCAAATTATCTATGGTGCCGGTTTTGCTACAGGACCGTTTATAATAGGTATTTTATTAGATTATATTTCAACAAGGGCGGTATGGACTGTCATAACCATAATTATGGCGTCAGCTTCACTATGTATGCTTGTTCTTAATAGAAGCATGAGAAAGAAAAAAGTAGAAGGTCATTATTAAGGATAAAATATGCTTGTCTAATATTGCATAACCGTGTTGGTTGCGGTAAAATTTTTTTAGTTTAAGGGAAAGGATGCATTAAATGGATAATTATATTGAACAGTATTGTCAGCAAACAGAGACCATTAATAAAGTATTTGAATTTTATAAGAGGGAATTTTTTAATAACTATGAGTTTTTAAATTCAGAGGAAAGAAAGTCTGTTTTGAAAGCTATGCCCTATTGTTATAGAATCTGGTATTATTCAGCCCTTATTTCTCATACTTCTCTAAGTCCAGCGAATTTAATAAATATGCAGATTAAGGAAAAGTATGATGAAGAATTAGTGGTTCTTCCTATAGCAAGACCTATATATACAAGAAAAAAACTTACAGATTTTCATCAGGAGTTTGTAATTTTTTCAGTGGAGGATCATCCTGTATTAAAAGATTTAGAGAATTTTATGAACAACTGCAGGCCAGATATTGGAGTAGATGAAAAGGGTTTGCTGTTAGATGAGGAAAGAGAGAAAATCATAGATTCTTTAACCTTTAAAGAAATTTTTTATGTAACCTTTTTAACTAACACCTCCTATGAACTTGGATTGTTGAAAAAGATGCCCTCTATAGGAGTACATAGAGCTATGGCAGTAACCAGGAATATGGAGGTGTTTTTTAATTTATCTAAGAGAGAACAGCTAAAAAGAATAATAGAGGCAGTTGTATCTATTGCTTCAAAGCAAATGTGTGAGCTATTTCCATTAGATAGGAGCTCCTTTAGTATAAGCTCTTTAAGAAAAATGATAAGGGATGGTATAGATTTAAATGAGTACCTTAGCAATATTATGGGAAAGTATAATATTGTTGTGGACTTCCAGGAATTGGAGAAGCTTGATTTTGAAAGTATTGGTGATATAGATATAGAAGCTCTACCTAAAGAGTCCATCATGGCCCTTGCCATTAGAATGGAATTGGCCTTTGCGTTTGATGCCTATATAACCACTCCTTTAGGTTATTATTTGCAAGTGTTACAACCAATATACATACACAACTATTCTGCAGCTACCCATTTTTATGAACTATATCAGGCAGAACATAGTAATGTGCCTTTAATTAAATTATATTTTATAATGCCTAATGGATTTGATTTGACGGTGCTTGGTGAAAATATTATTCTTGATGGTAACAAGGCAAAGCATCAGTTTCAGGATTTAGACACGAAAATAGACTATATGCAGACCCTTGAGGATATATACCAATACCAAGTTATAAATCCTTTACATGAGTGGCTTGACATAGCAGAGGAACCTCCCATAGATATAGCAGCAACTTATTTTAATGGTAAACCTGTTAGAAAGGTAAAATCTAAAGCAGAGCTAAATATACCAGCCTCTGAAGGTGATGAAGTTATAACCAACAGAAATCGTGCTTATGTTTTTAAAATAAAAAATACTGCTCATAAGCGAAAGTACATAACCGTCCAATTAAAGGGATCACAAACAATATCACAAATACGTGATATTGTGGAAGAGGGATACAATTTAGATTTTGAATACTTATATTCCTTTTTTATGAATAATAAACCTTTTGATAGGGATTATGAAATTCCAAGCCCAGCGGAAATTGATAGTGAAATGACAGCAGCAAATATAAAGCTTTATGAACTAAGATTAATTGTAGGGCAAAAGTTCCTTTTGATATACGACTTCGATAAGAAAATTAGTTTTGAAATTGAGTTTTTAGGAGTAGAACCTTTGGAAAAGGGAGCGGAATATCCTAGAATAATAGCAAACAGAAAATAATTAATAAAAGCAGGAGTGGATAAGATGAAGAAGATAGTATTGGCAGGAGGATGTTTTTGGGGTGTTGAAGCTTATATAAATACCTTGGAGGGAATTATCAATACAAAGGTTGGTTATGCTAACGGTCATGTGGCTAATCCAACCTATGAAATGGTATGTCAAAACAATACCGGTTACGCAGAAAGCTGTTACGTTGAATATGATGAAAAGGTGCTAACTTTAGAAAAGTTATTGGAAGCCTTTTGGGCAGTAATAGATCCTACCATTTTAAATCGACAGGGACATGATATAGGTAGTCAATATAGAACTGGAATTTATTATATAGATAAAGGGGATTTAGATACAATAATAGAATCTAGGAATATGGAACAGCAAAAATATGATAAGAAGATTGTTACTGAAATAAAGCCACTAGAAAACTTTTATGAAGCAGAGGAATATCATCAAAAGTACTTGGAGAAGAATCCTAATGGTTACTGCCATATACCAAGGGAGCTCTTGCAGAAAAAGGATAAGTAGTGAAGTTTCCTTCTGCATGCATATAATTACCAGATTATTGCCACAATAAAAGATATAAATTGTAAGGAGGTTTTATTGTGGCAACTATACCTAATTTTTCGAGTAGTTATTGGATAGATTCTATAAAAGCTCAGGAGTATCCTGTACTAGAAAATGATATTGCGGTGGATGTGCTAGTAATAGGGGCAGGAATTACCGGTATAACCACAGCCTATTTGCTGCAAAAGGAAGGGCTTAAGGTGGCGGTGGTAGATTCAGATAAGATCCTATCAGGAACTACCGGTTATACCACAGCAAAGATTACTATTCAACATGGTCTTATATATGACAAGCTAAAGCTCCACTTTGGAGAGGAAAAGGCTAGGATATATGGTGAAGCTAATAAGGCAGGCTTGCAATTAATAAAGGATCTGATAAATGAGCATAAAATAGATTGTGATTTTGTGGCACAAAATAGCTATGTGTATACTCAATCAGAAAGCTATGTAAAAGCCATAGAGGATGAAGTGAAAACTGCTCAAGAGCTTGGGCTTAATGCACAGTATCTGGATACTGTACCCTTGCCCTTTAAGGTGCAAGCCGCAATATGCTTTCAGGATCAGGCTATGTTTCATCCTAGAAAGTATTTAATAGCCTTATGCAATTTGCTGAACAGTAAGGAACAATGTATATATGAATCTACAAGAGCCTTAAATATTGAACATAGTCCTGTAGAAAATAAAAGCTTAGTTACAACTTTAGAAGACGGAATAAAAGTTCATAGCAATTATGCAGTAATTGCTAGTCATTTTCCCTTTTATGACGGGTATGGCATGTACTTTGCAAGAATGTTTTCTTCTAGGTCCTATGTTTTAGCAGTAAAAACAAAGAAGAACTTTGAAGAAGGAATGTATATAAGCGCAGAAGATCCTAAACGTTCTTTAAGATACACTCCTATTAATGGAGAAAAGATAGTTCTTGTTTCTGGAGAGCATCATATTACAGGCCAGGATAGTAATACAATGGTTCACTATGAGGCTCTTAGAGATTTTGTGGAGCAGAATTATGGAATAAATGAAATTTTGTACAGATGGTCTACACAAGATTTGACAACCTTGGATGATGTTCCATACATTGGCTATTTGGCTCAAGGAAAACCTAATGTTTTTGTTGCAACAGGCTTTAAAAAGTGGGGGATGACCACTGGGTCTATGGCTGCGATACTAATAAGGGATATGATAGTAAAGAAGGAAAGTCCTTGGATAGAATTATTTACACCTTCTAGATTTGTAGCAGATCCATCTTTACGAAACTTAGTAAAGGAAGGAGCTATGATAGCTAAAGAGTTTATTAAGGGCAAGCTTAAAGCTGTACCAGAAACTTCGGAGGACCTAGCGCCGGATACAGCAAAGATTATAAATTCTGAAGGAAACAAGATAGGAGCCTATAAGGATCAACAAGGATGCGTACACTTTGTTGATACCACCTGTAGACATATGGGGTGTGAAGTACAGTGGAATAATGCTGAAAGAACTTGGGATTGTCCTTGCCATGGTTCACGCTATGATATACAGGGTAATGTAATAGAAG
The DNA here is from genome assembly GCF_900095445.1 of Clostridium sp. N3C. Taxonomy (GTDB): domain Bacteria; phylum Bacillota; class Clostridia; order Clostridiales; family Clostridiaceae; genus Clostridium_AU. Next base: position 40,012 of record NZ_FMJL01000015.1, on the reverse strand, counting down.
GACCTGCTTTGAAACCTCTTAAAAAAATTAATAAATAGTTGCAGTTAGATTTTTAAAATGTTTACATTTTTTCAATACTACCTTCCAAAAGTTAGTGATTTTTATTGAGTAGGTTGATATAATTATACTAGGAAGGAGTGATTCTATGGCTTTAGATACATCTAAAAAGCTAAGAAATGCCGTAATTTATTCTGTTTATGTTAGAAATTATGGTAAGAATGGTAAATTTATAGATATAGAGGAAGATTTGCAGAGGATTAAGGACCTAGGTACGGACATAGTGTGGTTTATGCCTATTCATCCTATTGGAGAGGTTAATAGAAAGGGTATACTTGGTTCACCTTATGCTATAAAGGATTATAGAGCAATTAACCCTGAATATGGTACCTTAGAGGATTTTAAAAGACTAGTAGATAAAATTCATCAATTAGGCATGAAGGTAATGATAGATGTGGTTTACAATCATACATCTCCAGATTCCTGGCTTGTAGGAAACCATCCAGAATATTTTTATATTAAACCAGATGGAAAAAGAGGTAACAAGGTTGGAGATTGGAGTGATATAGTAGATTTAGACTACAACAACAAGGATTTATGGACTTATCAAATTGATACCTTAAAGTATTGGGCAGAAATAGGAGTAGATGGCTTTAGATGTGATGTGGCACCTTTAGTTCCAATAGAGTTTTGGATGAAAGCTCGAGAAGAAGTAAAGAAGGTAAAACCAGAGGTTATTTGGTTAGCTGAAAGCGTGGAACATAGCTTTATTTCATACCTTAGAAAGGAAGGTTTCGTTGCTCATTCTGACTGTGAAGTATATAATGCCTTTGATATATGCTATGACTATGATGTTCATAATTACTTTAAGGGATATTTGGAAGGCAAGAATACTCTTAAGGAATACATAGACAGAGTGGCCATGCAGGAAGTTATATATCCAGATAACTATGTAAAATTAAGATTCCTTGAAAATCACGATCAGCCAAGGGCTAAGCATCTAATTCCAGATAATGAGAAGCTAAACATATGGACTGCATACATGTTCTTCCAAAAGGGAGCGGCTTTAATATTTAACGGACAAGAAGCAAAAGATGACAAGATTCCTAATCTCTTTAATGATGATAAGGTAAATTGGGCTGGAATGGAAGAAGACTTTGTGTCTATGATAAAGAAACTAGCGGCCTTAAAGAAAGAGCCTATTATGGCAGAAGGAAATTACTCTATAGGAGTTGTTGATAATAAGGATGTTATTGTTATAACCTATGAAAAGGGCCATGAAAAGCTAATTGGAATCTTCAATGTAAACCTTGAAGATGGTACTATAAAGCTTCCTGTAGAGGATGGAGAATATGAAAATCTAGTTAATGGTAAGAAGATAAATATAAGAGAGGGAGAAATAGAACTTCCTTATGTTCCGGTTATAATAAGAGCATAAAAAGCTAGAGATATTATACTATAAAAGCAATAATTCAAAGGAAGTAACTCATATATATATATTAGTTTGAAGATATACTTTAAAAAACTCTATTGATTTATCAATAGTCTTACTGTATAATTAATAAAAACGTAATAAAAGGTCAAAAATATTGATAAGGAAGAGTACGTAATAGTGATGCTTTTAGAGAACCGGCGTTGGTGGGAGTCCGGTAGCTAGCTGTTATGGAAAGCAGCCTTGGAGTTTCTTATGAAGAAATGAGCATAATCCTATATATGTTCAATAAATAAGACGTTACCTCACGTTATAGAGGCACGGAATTTTAGTTCCGGTTGAGAGAGTGTCTTATGACACTAACTAGGGTGGTACCGCGAATATACTCCTTCGTCCCTTATTGGGAAGAAGGAGTTTTTTTAATAGAATAATACTTTATTTGTTAAAAGGAGGGTATTAAAGTATGGAAGAGATTTTAGAGGTTCTAGAAAAGAATAGTAGACTTAGCAATGAAGAGATATCGGTGATGGTGGGGAAAACACCGGAAGAAGTAGAGGAAGCTATAAAAAATTATGAAAAGCAGAATGTTATTGTTGGATATACAGCTTTGATAAATCGAGAAAACATGAATGATGAAACTGTAACTGCCCTTATAGAGGTAAAGGTTACTCCACAAAGAGGAGAGGGTTTTGATAAGGTAGCAGAAAGGATATATAGATTTTCAGAGGTTAAGGCCTGTTACCTTATGTCTGGAGGCTTTGATTTAACAGTTATAGTAGAAGGAAGAACCATGAAGGAAGTAGCCCTCTTTGTAGCAGAAAAATTAGCCACGCAGGAGTGTGTAATAAGCTGTGCTACTCATTTTGTACTAAAGAAGTATAAAGATAAAGGTACAATATTTGAGAAAAAACCAGTGGACGATAGGGAGGCTATATTTATATGAAGATAGAAGATATGATAAGAGATAATGTTAAAAATATGCCGCCATCAGGCATTAGAAAATACTTTGATCTAGTAAATGAAATGGATGACGTTATATCCTTAGGGGTTGGTGAACCGGATTTTGTAACTCCTTGGAAGGTAAGAGAAGTAGGTATATATTCCTTGGAGAAAGGTCAAACTCATTATTCTTCTAATGCAGGATTTGTAGAACTTCGTCAAGAAATAGCAAACTACTTAAAGAGATATGATTTGCATTATGATCCTTCTAGTGAAATCATAGTAACGGTAGGAGGTAGTGAAGGTATTGATATAGCACTAAGAGCTTTAGTAGGTCCTGGGGATGAAGTTATCATTCCTGAACCAAGTTTTGTAGCCTACAAGGGATGTACAGCTTTTACTGGTGCTACTGCAAAGGTAATTAATCTTAGGGAGGAAGATCAATTTAAATTGACCCCAGAGCTTTTGGAAGCAGCCATTACTCCAAAAACTAAGGTGGTTATAATTCCTTTTCCAAACAATCCAACAGGATCTATAATGACAAGAGAAGAGTTAGCTTCCATAGTTGAAGTGCTAAAAGATAAGGATTTAATAGTAATTTCTGATGAAATATATTCAGAATTAAGTTATGGTGAGAAACATGTATCCATAGCTAGCTTCCCAGAGATAAGGGACAAAACTATAGTTATTAATGGCTTTTCTAAGGCCTTTGCTATGACAGGTTGGAGACTAGGTTATGTATGTGGACATCCGATTCTAATAGAGCAAATGAAAAAAATCCATCAATATGCTTTGATGTGTGCTCCAACCACAGCTCAGTTTGCAGCTATAGAAGCTTTAAGAAACTGTGATAGAGAAGTAAATGACATGGTTAAGGAATATAACAGAAGAAGAAGGGTTATGGTAAATGGATTTAGGAAGATGGGACTAAGTTGTTTTGAGCCTCTAGGAGCCTTCTATGTATTTCCTTCAATAAAATCCACCGGTTTAACCTCTGATGAATTCTGCGAAGGCCTTTTGAAGCAAGAAAGAGTGCTAGTTGTACCAGGAACTGCCTTTGGAGAATGTGGAGAGGGCTTTGTGAGAGCTTGTTATGCTTCTTCCTATGAAAATATAGTGGAGGCATTGAAGAGGATTGAAAGGTTTATAAAGAATTTATAGGTTAAAAATATTGGTCGAAAATTTAGGAAATAAAAGAAAGTAAATATTTATAAGAGATAAAGAGTGGCAGGTTTGAACTGATCCATATTAAGTAGACAATCAATTTAATAAAAATGTTATGCATATTGGGATGCATGGTTTCAATGTTCTAAGGGATCCATACATCTTAATCTTTTCAGAACGTCCATAGAATTGTGTAAATTTAATTAGACGAGATAAGATTTGTTTGGAAATTACTACAGGGATATATTTCCTGTAGTAATTTTTGTGTAACGAATATCCCCGGTTATACCGGGGGTTCTAAAAAGCTTACAGCTATGAGTAGAAAAAAATAACCTCCTTTTGTAATCTATAGTAAGGTTCGCCAACCAAACAAATAACAAAGGAGGTTATCCAAATGGATACAGAAAGTTTATCACATACTAAATGGAATTGCAAATATCATATAGTATTTGCACCTAAGTATAGAAGACAAATTATATATGGAAAGATAAAGAAAGATATAGGACAGATTTTGAGAAAATTGTGTGAGCATAAGGGTGTTGAAATCATAGAAGATAATGCTTGTCCAGACCATATACATATATTAGTTAGTATACCACAAAAGATAAGTGTGGCTCAATTTAAGGAATTTATTGACCCGTTTACGGGCGAGCCAGAAACAAAGGAAAAAAATAAACAGCCCCTTTAGGGGCAGCCTGAGAAAATATGCGGTTGGCGGACTATTCAGCGTGTCTTTAGACACAGACAGTAATATGCCATTATAGGGCTAGAGCATGCCACCGGTTTTACGGGTGGTCATGACTACACTACAAGGAAATTAAAATGAAAAATTTTGCACTTCGGAAATTTATCCTCATTCTCTGACCTATAACTTCTATTTTCATCCATTGATAAAATTTATCTAAAATGTTACCTTTATGTATAGAGCAAATTTAAGCCAAAAGGATGGTGACAAGAAAATATGAAGAGCATAAGAAAGTTTATTTCCTATTATAAGCCCTATAAGCTTTTATTTTTTGCAGATATGTTTTGTGCCTTATTGCTATCTGCAATAGATTTAGTTTTCCCACTGTTAGTACAATATCTTTTAGATGATGTATATGTACTGAATGATAGACAAGTAATATTAAAGTATGTATTAATAGTAGGAAGTGCCTTGCTATTAATGTATGTTGTGAAACTTTTTTGCCAGTATTTTATAACATCCTGGGGACATATTATGGGAGCTAGAATGGAGGCGGATATGAGGAGGGATATTTTTGACCATCTTCAAAAGCTATCCTTTTCCTATTATGACAATAAGAATACTGGTAAGATTATGTCTAGAATAGTAAATGACCTATTCGACATATCTGAATTGGCCCATCATGGACCAGAGGACTTATTTATATCCGCAATTAAATTAATAGGGTCCTTCATAATATTAATGAGTATTAATGTAAAAATTACATTGATTTTATTATTACTTACAGGTGTTATGATATTGTTCTCTGCATACTATAATAAGCAGATGAAGGCTGTATTTAAGAAAAATAGAGAGAAGATAGCAAATGTTAATGCTCAGGTGCAGGATAGCTTAGCTGGAATTAGAGTGGTAAAGTCCTTTGCCAATGAAAAAATTGAAAAAAGTAAGTTTGATAGAGGAAACCAAGAATTCTTGGACACCAAAAAGGATAGCTACATGATTATGGGCAGATTCTACAGTGGAAATGGATTTTTCCAAGGTCTACTTTATCTATCAGTTATACTTAGTGGTGGAATTTTTATAAGCAATGGAACCCTTGAACTTTCGGGTTTAGTTGTATATATTCTCTATATAAATATATTCTTGAATCCAATAGAGAAGCTTGTAAACTTTACAGAACAGTTCCAAAGAGGAATCACCGGTTTTGAAAGATTCTTAGAGGTTATGGAAACAGAGCCTGATATTAAAGATAAGAAGGGGGCAAAGGATTTAGTTGATCCAAAGGGAAATATTCAGTTTAAAAATGTATCCTTTAGCTATAATGATAAGCATACTGTGCTAAACAACATTAACATTGATATAGAAGCTGGAAAGACCGTTGCCCTAGTTGGTCCTTCCGGTGCAGGAAAAACAACCTTTTGCAGTCTTATTCCAAGATTTTACGAAATAAGTGAGGGATTTATAACTGTAGATGGTATAGATATAAGGGATTTAAAGTTAAGGTCTTTAAGAAATGCAATAGGTATTGTGCAACAGGATGTATATCTCTTTGCTGGCAGCATTGGTGAAAATATTGGATACGGTAAACCAGGAGCAAGTAAGGAAGAAATTATTGAAGCAGCTAAGAAAGCTAATATACATGATTTTATTATGTCCTTAGAAGATGGCTATGACACCTATGTAGGAGAAAGGGGAGTTAAGCTCTCCGGTGGTCAAAAGCAAAGAATATCTATTGCTAGAGTGTTCTTGAAAAATCCTCCTATTTTAATATTGGATGAAGCAACTTCTGCTTTAGATAATGAAAGTGAGAGATACATTCAGAGATCTCTTGAAGAGCTTGCTAAGAATAGGACAACCTTGGTTATAGCACATAGATTGAGTACTATAAGAAATGCAGATGAGATAATTGTGCTTACCGATGAAGGCATAAAGGAAAGAGGAAGACATGAAGAACTATTAAAGATGAAGGGAACTTATTCCTATCTCTACAATATGCAGTTTGAAAATTTTTCTGAAGAGAGAATTAGTTAATAGCTAAAGAAATAATGAAGGTGTTGCAATACTACCAAATCAGTAGTTTGCAACACCTTCATTTATAAGTAATACAAGAACTTTTCTTATTCATTGAAAGATTCAAGGTGATTAGTAGCTTCTGCTAAATGTTTATCAACTATATTAGCTTCTTCAATATGGTTCACAATGGTATCTGTTGTTTGCTTAAGAACTCTTTCTATTGAAGATATTTCTTTGTTCATATCAGTTATATTAGAACTTTGATCACTTAAACTTTCTATCATCTTATTTACTTCTTTATCTAAATTTTGAATAGCAGAAAGGCTGTCTTCGATTTTATCTATAGCTTTTTCGGAAGCTTGCACTCCCATGGCTATAACTTCATTAGATTTTTCTGAATTTGCAAGGACATTCTTAGCCCCTAGAGAAATGTTTTCGATGAGTTGCGATATATCCTTAGCGCTGTTTTTAGTTTCTTCTGCCAGTTTCCTAACTTCATCTGCAACTACTGCAAAGCCCTTTCCATGTTCACCAGCTCTAGCCGCTTCTATATTAGCATTTAAAGCTAAAAGATTAGTCTGGGAAGCTATATTAGTTATAAGACCTAGCACTTCTTCAACTTGTTTAAATTTAAGAGCTAATTCAGTAATCATTTTTTGGTTATTAATATTCTCTTCTTCCAAGGTTTTAATGATATTTGTCATTTCCTCTATAGCTTCTTTACCTTGTAAGGAACCTTTAACAGTGCTATCAGTAATACTTAAAAGTTTTTCCCCTTGGCTTTGGAGGTTTGTTGTAGATTCTGTGGTTTTTGTAGTTAAATTAGCTAAAGTTGACATATGTGATTTTATATCTTCAGTAAGTTCAGCAAGCTGCTCATGTTGGGCATTTACTTGTTGATGTTGTTTAATGGTATTGCTGATGGTTGTTTTAACTGAATTAATAAAATCGTATGTATGTTTAGAAGAATTAGTGGTAATAACCTCTTCGGAGCTGCTTGTAGTAACAGCTGAATTGCTTAGTGTGTCAGATTTTTTTTTGAAAAGCATAATATTTCTCCTTTGCTTAACTTATTTGTATAATAAATTATATAGTAAATTTTTTATATAGTAAAAAAAGTTTATGTTTACTATTATAATATCAATATTTATCAAATAAAACCAGTACTATGTAAAAATTTTAGATATGAGGTTTTTAGAATAATATAGATGTAAAAAATTAAATTAATATATGGAAAGTTATAAGCTATTATGCTACACTAACTTCTATAAAATATTTAAACTTTTATAATAAAAATATTTGGAAAGGGGGTACCTGGCCAAATAAGTCAGGACATTATATGAAAGATAAAATTAGAGTAGGAATTGTAGGATACGGAAATTTAGGAAAAGGTGTAGAGCTAGCTTTGGCTCAAAATGATGATTTTCAGTTGGAGGCTATATTCACTAGAAGAGATCCTAGCACTTTAGATGGAAAATCTAAGATGGTACATATCTCTGAAATTAATAATTATAAGGATAAGATTGATGTTATGATAATGTGTGGAGGTTCCGCTACAGATTTACCAGAGCAGACTCCTGATATAGCAGCAAATTTTAATACAGTGGATAGTTTCGATACCCATGCTAGAATACCAGAATACTTTGATAGACTTGATGAAATAGCTAAGAAGTCAGGGAAAATTGCACTTATATCAGTAGGTTGGGACCCAGGCTTATTTTCTTTAAATAGAATTCTTGGTGAAGTGGTTTTACCAGTAGGTAGCACCTATACTTTCTGGGGACCAGGAGTAAGCCAAGGTCATTCCGATGCTATAAGAAGAATAGCAGGAGTTAAGGATGGAAAACAGTATACAGTGCCAGTGGAAGCAGCTTTAGAAAAGGTTCGTTCTGGTGAAAATCCTGAATTAACTACAAGAGAGAAGCATGAAAGAATTTGTTATGTTGTAGCGGAAGAAGGGGCAGATTTAGCCGCTATTGAAAAAGAAATTAAGACTATGCCAAACTATTTTGCTGACTATGACACTACTGTACATTTCATAAGTGAAGAAGAATTAAAGGAAAAGCATAGTGGTATTCCTCATGGAGGTTTCGTAATTCGTACAGGGGTTTCAGGAAAAGGTACAAAGCAGAAATTAGAGTTTAATTTATCCCTTGGAAGCAATCCTGAGTTTACTTCCAGTGTACTTGTAGCTTATGCTAGAGCGGTTTACAGATTAGCCAAGGAAGGTCAAAGTGGAGCACGTACAGTGTTTGATATTCCATTTAGTTATTTATCACCAAAATCAGGCGCGGAATTGAGAAAAGAATTATTATAATTGAAAAAGTATGCGATAATGAGGACATTTCTTATCAAACTTAAGAAATGTCCTTTATATTTTTTATAAAAGAGTTTTTCATAGATTTAAGTTTTTATAAATATGAAAAACTTTCATAGAAATTAAAACGATTTCATAAATTTTATACTTGTTTTTGAAAAAATATTTGATTTTTTCATAGGAGTTATTGACACAATGATAATTCCGTGCTATTTTATATATAACAGTTTCAAAAAGTTCTTAAAAAAATTATTAAATAATCAAAAATAATAAAGAAATATAATAATATTTAAAATGTGAAATATTATTATAAAATATGTATAAAGACGTTGATGAAGATAAAGCTATCAATAATTAATCCAAGAGAGTCGGGGGAGCTGGGAACCGATATTAATTTGATAGGTAATGATCACTTCTGAGTTTTATGGCTGAAGGTTAGTAAGCCATGACGGTGGCCCCGTTAAAAGGCTAAGGTTTGAAAGAACCTGATGAGGCAGTTGCTGTGAAGTGACTGTGAAATAGAGTGGTAACGCGTATATGTAACGCCTCTATATGCAAGGCATATAGAGGCGTTTTGTATAAATAATGTAAAAGTAAAATGAGGGGGGTTTTTATGAAAAAGTCTTTGACTTTATTGACAGCAGTTTTAGTTGGTGCAAGCCTTTTTACAGGATGTAAGAAGGAAGACAGTGGAGATACTATAAAAGTAGGATTAAACTACGAACTTTCTGGGCAAGTTGCTACTTATGGTAGAAGTCTTGTGGAAGGTATAGAACTAGCTTTTGAAGAAATCAATAACAACGGGGGCGTTTTGGACAAGAAGATTGAAGCAGTAAAAATGGACAATAAGTCTGATACTGCAGAATCAGCTAATATAACTACAAAATTAGCTACTAAAGAAAAGGTAGTACTTATATTAGGAGCAGCTACTTCAGGAAATACTAAGGCTGCAGCACCAATGGCTAACAAGTATAAGGTACCTTTAGTATCTGCATCAGCTACTGCAGATGATGTAACAGTAGATAAGGATGGTAAGGTAAGAGACTATATATTTAAAACTTGCTTTAGTGATTCCTTCCAGGGAGTTATAATGGCTAAGTTTGCAGGAGAAGAGTTAGCTGCAAAGAAGGCTGCTATGCTTGTAGATACAACTAGTGACTACAGTAAAGGATTAGCAGATAGCTTTAAAAAGAATTATACTGGACAAATCGTTGCTGAAGAAGCTTATAAGTCAAAGGATACAGACTTTAAGGCTGTTTTAACAAATATAAAGGCCACTAATCCAGATGTTCTATTTGTTCCAGGTTATTATGAAGAAGTTGGTCTGATCATTAAGCAGGCTAGAGAACTTGGTATAGAGGCTCCTGTACTTGGTGGAGACGGTTATGATTCTCCTAAGCTATTGGAGTTAGCAGGAAAGGATGCATTAAATAAGGTTTACTATACAAATCACTACTCATCACAGGATACTTCAGAAGAAGTAACAAAGTTTAAAGAAGCCTTCAAGGCAAAATATAACAAGGAACCAGATGCTTTCAACGCTTTAGGCTATGATTTAGGCTATTTGGCAGTAGATGCTATAAAGAGAGCAGGAAAGGCTGATGCTGAAGCTATTAAAGAAGCATTGGCAGCTACAAAGGACTTTAAGGCAGTTACAGGTACATTAACTATGGATGAACAGCATAATCCTGTAAAAGCTATTACTATATTAGAGGTTAAGAACGGAGAAATTACTTTCTTAGAAAAACTAGAACCATAATTTAATAGGACTTGAGTATTATAATCATGTATAGCAAATTCGGCTTGGCTGAATTTGCTATACATCTGACATTTTAAAAGTAATACAATCACTAAGCTCTAAAACATAGATAACAAAGGGGGGAATTAAATGGAGGGCTTTGTACAGCAATTAATAAACGGTGTTTCCTTAGGAAGTATATATGCTTTAATTGCTTTAGGATACACTATGGTATATGGAATTATAAATTTAATAAATTTTGCCCACGGTGATGTTTATATGGTGGGCGCATATGTAGGTTTTTATGTAACAGCAAGCATGGGCCTTGGATTTATTCCATCCCTTATAATATCTATGGTGGTTTGTGCTTTGTTGGGAATTATTATTGAAAAGGTTGCATATAAGCCTATTAGAAAATCTAGCAGAATAGCAGCCCTTACTACTGCTATAGCAGTTTCATTAATACTAGAGTACGGAATGATGGCTTTGGTTGGTGCGGAAACAAGAACTTTCAGGGATGATCTTTTACCAGACCACAGCATATCACTTTTCGGTGGAAATGTAGTTATAGATTCTAAAAATATCTATATTGTTCTTATTACTATTATATTAATGGTATTATTGCAATTTATAGTTCATAAAACAAAGGTTGGTAAGTCCATGAGAGCTGTATCTCAGGATAAGGAAGCAGCAGAACTTATGGGTATCAATTCTAATAAAACCATATCCTTTACCTTTGCTATAGGTTCAGCTTTAGCAGGAGCAGCAGGAGTTTTAGTTGGTGTATACTATAATTCCATAAATCCATTAATGGGAATGGCACCAGGACTTAAGGCATTTATTGCAGCGGTTATTGGTGGTATTGGAATTATACCAGGAGCTGTATTTGGTGGATTCTTCTTAGGTATTATTGAAACCTTTGTAAGTTATGCTGGAAGTTCTACCTATAAAGATGCAGTAGCTTTTTTAATTTTAATTGTGGTTCTAATAATTAAGCCAAGCGGACTTCTAGGTAAAAACGTTAAAGAGAAGGTATAGGAGGTGGAAGCGTGAAGAGTCTAGAGATGTTAAATAAGAAGAACATTATTAAGGTAGTTATCATTTTATTATTATACATCTTGGGAAAGATAATGTTGGAACAAGGCATTATTCCACCTCATATAGAATCTAATATATATATAATTGGAATAAATATAATTTTGGCAGTAAGCTTAAATTTAATTAATGGTTTTACAGGACAGTTTTCTCTTGGACATGCAGGTTTTATGGCTTTAGGAGCTTATGCATCTGCAGTGGTAACTTCTCTTTATGGAAAGGATTTTATCTTTGGAATATTAGCTGCAGCAGTTATAACAGCCATAGCCGGTTTGATCATTGGAATACCATCTCTAAGATTAAAAGGAGACTACCTAGCCATAGCTACCTTAGGTTTTGCGGAAATAATTAAGGTTTTACTTGAAAACTATGAAAAAGTTGGTGGCGCTGCTGGAATGAATGATATTCCTTTTTATACAACTTGGACTTGGCTCTACTTTGTAGTGGTTGCTACCATAATACTAATTAATAATTTTATAAGATCATATCAAGGAAGAGCTTGTATTGCTATAAGAGAAGATGAAATTGCCGCAGAGGCTATGGGGGTTAATACAACCTATTACAAGGTTATGGCCTTTGTTATAGGAGCAGCCTTTGCAGGGATAGCTGGTGCTCTATATGCAAATTACATGTATTATATAAAACCAAGTGATTTTGGATTTATGAAATCTATTGATATTTTGGTAATGGTAGTTTTTGGTGGCATAGGCAGTATTTCTGGTTCCGTAGTTGGAGCTATAGTTCTTGCTGTGGTATCAGCTCTTTTACAAGATGCTATGGAATATAGAATGCTTATATATGCGGTAATATTAATGATAATAATGCTTTATAGACCTCAAGGTATATTAGGGCAGAATGGTTTAAAATCAATTAAAAAATGGATTAAGAAGTTATTAAGAAAGGAGGAGACAGCAGATGCCAGTGCTAACAGTTAAAGATTTAACTAAAAGTTTCGGTGGAATAGTAGCAGTTTCCAATATTAACATGGAAGTGGAAAAGGGACAAATTGCTGGGGTTATTGGACCTAATGGGGCAGGTAAAACAACCTTCTTCAATTTGCTTACTGGTATATACAAGCCTACCTCCGGAGAAATAGAATATAACTTAGATAAAAAGATTACAACGCAGAAATTAAAACCATATAAGACCGCTGCCTACGGAATATCAAGAACTTTTCAAAATATAAGATTGTTCAAGGAAATGACAGTTTTAGAAAATGTATTAATAGGCTATCACAATAATCTTAATTATAGTGTCTTTTCATCCTTTTTAAGATTACCGGGCTTTTCAAAGGGGGAAAGAAAGGCCAGAGAAGAAGCTTTAGAGCTTCTAAAGGTAATGGGGCTATTTAATAAGAAGGATGAACTAGCAAAAAATCTACCTTATGGTGAACAAAGAAAGCTTGAAATAGCTAGAGCTTTAGCTACAAAACCTCAGGTACTTTTGCTAGATGAGCCAGCGGCAGGAATGAATCCACAGGAAACTAATGAACTTAAGGAAATGATAAGTACTATAAGAAAGGATTTCAATCTTACAATTATCTTAATTGAGCATGATATGTCATTAGTTATGGATATCTGTGAAAAAATATTCGTTTTTGACTATGGTAAGTTAATTGCAAAGGGAACTCCTCTTGAGGTACAGAATAATCCAGAGGTTATAAAGGCCTACCTAGGGGAGGAGGAAGAGCATGCTACAGCTTAAAGATGTAAACTTATATTATGGGGTAATTCACGCTTTAAAAAATGTAAGCCTTCATATAAATAAGGGTGAGATAGTAACTTTAATAGGATCTAATGGGGCAGGAAAATCTTCAACTTTAAGGGCTATATCCGGTATTGAAAGAATTAAGGACGGTACTATTGAATTTGATGGAGTTAATATTAGTAAGATGAATCCATCAGAAATAGTTTCTATGGGACTTTCTCATGTACCGGAAGGAAGAAGAGTATTTCCTAAGATGTCTGTTATGGAAAATTTAGAAATGGGGGCTTATACGAGAAAGGATAAAGCAGAGGTAAAAAGAGATTATGAGAAGGTATTCGATATATTTCCAAGACTAAAAGAGAGAAAGAATCAGATGGCAGGAACACTATCTGGTGGAGAGCAGCAAATGCTAGCTATAGGGAGAGCGTTAATGTCCAAACCTAAATTACTATTACTGGATGAGCCTTCTATGGGGCTGGCTCCTCTAGTAGTAAAAGAAATATTTTCAATTATTCAAAGAATCAGTAGTGAAGGTACTACGGTGCTTTTAGTAGAGCAGAATGCTAGCATGGCATTAAAAATAGCAGACAGGGCTTACATCATTGCTAATGGGGTAATAAGCATTGAGGGTAAGGCTCAGGAGCTCCTGCATGATGAAAAAGTTAAGAAAGCGTATTTAGGGGGCTAGATACTCAGGTATTAAAAGTTATTAGATAACAAATTTGGGGCAATGTTATTAATATCTGAGTGATCGTTCGCATCTAAATAATAGGGGATTAAGAGAGGCTGCATACAAGTTTAAGTAACTTGCATGCAGCCTTACGTTCGTTTATTTTTTTATTAAATTAGAAACTGATAGTTATGATTGCTAATTGTTCACATCACCCAATGAAAAGTTTGTTAAGTATTTATATAGGTCCTCTGAAGATAGAGGCTTAGAGAAGTAATATCCTTGAATAATATCACAATTATTTTCCTTAAGATAATCTAGCTGTTCTTTGGTTTCTACTCCTTCAGATACGGTGGTGATTCCTATTTTATGACATAAAGTAATAATGGAGTCTGCAATAATATTATTTGAGTCTCCTTTTATAATATCGTCAATAAATAGCTTGTCTATTTTAATCATATCTATTGGAAGGTTTCTTAAGTAACCTAAGGAAGAATATCCTGTACCAAAGTCGTCTATAGCTAAGCTGATGCCATGGTTTCGGAGGAGTTGCAACTTTTCTGTAATAAAATCTGGCGATTCCATTATAATTGATTCAGTAATTTCTAATTGCAATAATGAAGGATTAAGTTTAGTTTCCTCTAAAATTTTTAAAACCATATCACAGAAATTTTTCTGTAGTATCTGTATAACTGATATGTTTACAGATACTTTATAGCTGGTATTTAACTTCTTATTAAGCATGTAAGTAAATTCACAAGCGGTCTTTAAAATCCATTCTCCTAAAGGAACTATAAAGCCTGTTTCTTCAGTAATTCCTATAAATTTATTAGGAGGTACAAATCCTAGTTCCTTACTTTGCCAACGAACTAAGGCTTCAAAGCCGCATATTTCATTGGATTTTATGTTTACTTGTGGTTGGTATAAAAGGAAAAACTCATTACTATGCAAAGCATCTTTAAGATTTCTTTCGATATTTACTCTATGATTTATATGTTCCGTTATAGATTGGTTAAAGAAACAATAAGTATTTTTTCCGTTTTCCTTAGATTTATATGTTGCCATGTCTGCGCATTTTAATAAACCGTCTGCAGTAGTACTATCCTGAGGAGCAAGGGCTATTCCAATACTAACGTTTATATTTAAACTATTATCATCTATAACAATAGGATTGCTAAAGGTGTTTATAATCTCTTTAGCTAAGGATTCCACATTATCCTTGTCAATAGCTTCCTTTACATATAGAAGAAATTCATCCCCACCAATTCTAAAGAGAACTCTATTTTTATTTGTAAAGGGAGTTAATTTTTTAGCTGTTTCTATTATTACCTTATCTCCATAAGCATGTCCTAAAGTGTCGTTGATTAGTTTAAAGTTATCCATATCTATAAATAAGAAGGCTTGTAAATTACTGCTGGATAGTTTTTTGTTAAATGCTAAAGCAAATTTCTCATTAAAATAACTTCTATTATAAAGGCCAGTAAGTTGATCGTGATAAGCTAAATATGCCAATTCCTGCTCATGGGATTTAATATAGGAGATATCAGAGTTAGATCCAACTATCCTTATAGGGTTACCTTCACTATCAAAGATTGCTTTAGCCCGACTGTAAAACCATTTGTATCCATTATTTTTTACTTTAAGCCTATATTCACATTCAAACTTATTAATCTTTTGTTCTAAGTACAGTTGTAGTTTTTTCGCTATATCTTCAACTTCATCAGGATGAATAAGCGATTTATAAGCGTCATCTTTGGAAGAAAAAAAGGATTTATCATAACCAGTGAGTTCTTGAAATTTTTCTGAAAAGTAAATTTCATTTTTTGCTAAATTCCAATCCCAAATAGCATCATTGGTAGCTTCTATTACAAGCTTATATCTTTGCTCGCTTTCAATCAAATCTTCTTGAGCTTGGGCGATGGTTAGATATTGTTCCCGCAATTCTTCCTCGGTGCTGGCTAGTTCCTCATATAATGCAGATAGCTCATCATGATTGTTTTCAACTTCTTCTTTCATCTTTTTAAGCTTTTTTAAATATATGATTAAAAATATCACTAATATAATTAATATCAAGATTACAAAAACTGTAGTAATTATTAAACTTTTATGTTGCTCCCATATTGCATAAGGGTTATTTAACAGCATGCTATCCTTGGGAATAGCTGATTTAGGTATATTAAATCTTTTTAGTTGTTCATAATCAAAAATATAGCGAGTGGATTTTGTAGTTACAATTGGCAGGTTGGATGGATTTTCTCCATTTAGTATCTTTTTTGCTAATTTGGCAGTTTCATGGCCTAATAGATCACTACAAAGCATGCTTCCACCTACTACGCCGCTATTAGCGGAATAATCATATAAAAGGTAGATAGGGATGTTGGAGTTAACACTTAAAAGTTTTGTAAAGTGTCGATTACCTATAAATTCTTTATTAATATCTGAAAAAAAGGTTCCCATAAGGATGATGCTGTTTTTTTCCTCTTTAGATAGTAAATTAATAATACTCAATTTAGAAAAATTATTTAAGGATTCAACAGTTAGATTTTTATTAAGGGATTCTATTGCTTTTATTGCTAAGTTAGAGGTGGATAGGCCACTTTCGGTATAATCATTAACAAGATATATCTTTTCTAAATTTGGATTAATCTTTAATGCTGCTTCTATTGTACCTTTTACATCTACTAATTCTAATATGCCTGTGATATTTGTTTTGTCGTATACGATTTTATTGAGACTTTCTTCATTTACCCCTGTAAAAACTATAGGTGCATTATTAAATAATTCTTTGCGGTTTTTTAATGAAAAATCTAATGCTGCATCATCAATTGATATAATCAAATTTATTTTTTTGTTAGCATATTTTAATTTTATCATTTTATAGAAGGCTTCTTTAACATTATCGTAAGGAAAACGCTTCCAATCCATATATTCTGTAGAAATATTGATATAAGGATCATACTTTTTTAGTTCTGATATTATTGCTTCCGTTTGATTATCTGTCCAAGCCATCCCTCTTTCATAGGAATTTATAATAATTACATTTTTATTTATATTATCAGCATGACATTTTATTGGTAGTTTAATTATTAAGGAGCATATTATAATTAGGATTAGAAATTTCTTATAAAATCCATATTTACTCATAGGCCCACCCCTATTAACCTAAAATAACATGTATAACCAAAGATTAATTCATATTAAATATAAACTCCAAATTTACAATTAATTATATCATAAATTTGCATACAATATTAAGAAAAATGATTTTTTTTGTAAATGTATAAATGTAAATTTAGAATTTAGGCCGATTATTAAATGTGGAAATATGTATCATATAGGGATGATGTTAAGATGAAATTTAGGGTATAATAAAGTTAGTTTTAAATAACATGAAAACTATAAGGGAAGGATGTTGAATGAGATGAGTTTAGCTAAGTACATAGATCATACTATACTAAAGCCAGAGGCTTCTGAGGAGGAAATTAAGAAACTTTGTAAGGAAGCTAAAGAATACGGATTTGCTTCTGTTTGTGTAAATCCTTATTATGTTTCTTTGGCAGCCCAGGAATTAAAGGATTCTGATGTTAAAGTTTGTACAGTTATAGGATTTCCCTTAGGAGCTACCACAAGAGAAGTTAAAGCCTTTGAGACCAATCAAGTTATCGAAAGAGGAGCTCAGGAAGTTGATATGGTCATAAATATAGGGGCTCTTAAATCTAAAAAATATGATGAAGTAAAGGCAGATATAGAGGCGGTAGTAAATGCTGCAAATGGTAGGGCTTTAGTAAAGGTTATAATAGAAACTTGTCTTTTAACAGAGGAAGAAAAGGTTCAAATATGCACTATAGCAAAAAATGCTGGTGCAGATTTTGTTAAGACTTCCACTGGCTTTTCTACTGCTGGTGCTACCGCTAAGGATGTTGCTCTAATGAGGGAAACGGTAGGAAAGGAAATGGGAGTTAAGGCTTCCGGCGGAATAAGAGATTATAAAACTGCAAAAGAAATGATAGAGGCAGGAGCAAATAGATTAGGTATGAGTGCTAGCATAGCAGTGGTTGAGGCAGAAAAGAAAGAAGGTTAAAAAGTTTTAATAATTTTTAATAAAGGAGCAGGTCTGTTCTATGAGGATGTATGATTTAATTATTAAAAAAAGAAATGGCGGGGAGCTTAGTACAGAGGAAATAAACTACTTTGTAGAGAATTATACTAAAGGGAAAATTCCAGATTATCAAGTGTCTGCACTTATGATGGCTATTTACTTTCAAAAAATGACTATGAGGGAAACGGTAGATCTTACCATGGCTATGGTGAATTCTGGAGATATATTGGATCTAAGCGGAATAGAAGGTATAAAGGTAGATAAGCATAGTACAGGGGGCGTAGGAGATACTACAAGCATGGTTTTAACTCCTATGGTAGCAGCGGTAGGTATTCCAGTAGCTAAAATGTCCGGAAGAGGACTAGGACACACAGGGGGAACTATTGATAAACTAGAATCCTTCAGTGGTTTTTCTGTAGAAATAAGAGAAGATCAATTTATAAGCAATGTAAATAAGATAAAACTTGCTATTATGGGTCAAACAGCGGAACTGGCACCGGCGGATAAAAAGTTATATGCCTTAAGAGATGTGACCGGAACGGTAGACAATATTTCTCTTATATCCTCCAGCATCATGAGTAAAAAGATTGCTGCTGGAGCGGATGCAATAGTTTTAGATGTAAAGGTCGGAGATGGAGCCTTTATGAAAACCTATGAGGAGGCTAAAGAATTAGCTAAGGCTATGGTTAACATAGGGAAAAGTGTAGGCAGGGAAACAGTGGCTGTATTATCTGATATGGATCAACCTTTAGGTTTTGCTATAGGAAATGCCTTGGAGATAAAGGAAGCTCTAGATACTCTTCGAGGAAAAGGTCCTAAAGATTTGCTAGAATTGTCTTTAACCTTAGGTAGTCAAATGGTACTTTTAGCTAAGAAGGCCTCTTCTGAAGAGGAAGCTAGAAGGATGCTCTTAAAAACTATAGAAGATGGTTCAGCTATTAAAAAGTTTAAGGAATTTATTATGGCTCAGGGTGGCAATGGAGCTGAGATAGATGATCTTGATTTATTGCCAAAGGCTAAATATGTAGTTGAAGTGAAAAGTGATAGAGAAGGCTTTGTTACAAAAATTGATGCTCAGAAAATGGGCATTACTGCTATGGAATTAGGTGCAGGCAGAGCAACTAAGGAAGATGTGATAGATTTAGCTGTAGGATTGCTGCTTAATAAAAAGCGTGGCGATAAGGTTAGAGTAGGGGATACTTTAGCGGTTATTCATGCTAATCATGAAGGGCGTATAGAAAAAGCTATTAAGGATATTCTAAATAATTATGAAATAAAAGAAGAAAAGGGTAAGGATATTCCTTTGATTTATGAGGTAATAAGGTAGCGGTAATTAATACAAGATAATAATTGAAAATAATTAATATAGGAGGTGTTGTTTTGGTTAAGAGCAATATAGATAGAGTTATATGGATAGTATTAGATAGTGTTGGTATGGGAGCAATGCCAGATGCAGAGCTATTTGGTGACGTAGATGTTAACACCATAGGACATGTATCTCAAGCTTTAGGTGGCCTTAAGGTACCAAACATGGAATCTATAGGCTTAGGTAACATAGATGAAATACAGGGATTAAATAAGGTAGAGTCTCCTAGAGGTTGTTATGGTAGATTTGCAGAGGCTTCGAGAGGTAAGGATACTACAACTGGACACTGGGAAATGGCTGGTGTTGTATCAATGGTACCTTTTCCAACTTACCCTAATGGTTTCCCTGAGGAAATAATTAAGGCCTTTGAAAAGGCTACAGGAAGGGGAGTTATAGGTAACAAGCCAGCTTCAGGTACGGTGATATTAGATGAGCTTGGGGAAGAGCATATGAAAACCGGTAAGGTTATAGTATATACCTCTGCTGACAGCGTCTTTCAAATAGCAGCTCATGAGGATGTGGTGCCTTTAGAAGAGCTATACAATATGTGTAGGATTGCTAGAGATATCTTAGTAAAGGAGCATGCAGTAGCTAGAGTTATAGCAAGACCCTTTGTAGGAAAGCCTGGTTCCTTTACAAGAACCCCTAACAGAAGAGATTTTTCTTTATTACCACCTCATGATACCGTATTAGATAAGCTTAAAAAGGCCGGTTATCATGTAATGGCAGTAGGTAAAATAGAAGATATTTTCTCTGGACAGGGAATAACAGAGGCGGTTCATACTACGGATAACATGGATGGCGTTGATAAAACTTTAGATTATATGAAGGAAAATAAAAAGGGTATCATATTCACAAATTTAGTAGATTTTGATATGAAATGGGGCCATCGTCGTGATTATAAGGCCTACGGCAAGGGGTTGGAAGACTTTGATGCAAGACTACCGGAGATACTCAATGCTATGGAGGATAGTGATGTATTATTTATTACAGCAGATCATGGTTGTGATCCCACTGCTCCTGGAACTGACCATACAAGGGAATATGTCCCTTTCCTAGCTTACGGTAAGGCATTAAAGGAAAATGTAAATTTAGGCACAAGAAATACCTTTGCAGACATTGGACAGACAATAGCTGAAATCTTTGGAACAGAAAAAATTCAAAATGGTGAAAGCTTTTTAAAGGAAATTGTAAAGTAAAGCTTGTTAGCAAGCTATAATAATTAAGCCAACTGCATGTTGGAATAAGGAGGTTTTAAAATGAGTGTGCATATAGGTGCGAAAGAAGGTCAAATAGCGGATAAGGTATTATTACCGGGGGATCCACTAAGAGCAAAGTTCATAGCAGAAAATTTTTTGGAAAATGCAGAATGCTATAATGAAGTAAGAGGTATGTATGGTTATACCGGTACCTACAATGGAAAAAGAGTATCAGTACAGGGTACTGGGATGGGAATACCTTCTATATCAATTTATGTTAATGAATTAATTCAATTTTACGGAGTTAAAAATTTAATTAGAGTAGGTACATGTGGTTCTTATCAAGAGTCCGTTAAGGTTAGAGATGTTATTTTAGCTATGTCTGCCTCAACAGATTCTGCTATAAATAAGATTAGATTTAAAGGTATGGATTTTGCTCCTACAGCTAGTTTTGAACTGCTTAAAAAGGCCTATGATATAAGTGTGGCAAAGGGGCTAAGTACAAAGGTAGGTAATGTGGTAAGTTCTGATACCTTTTATGATGATGATCCAAATAGCTGGAAGCTATGGGCCAATTATGGAGTTCTAGCAGTGGAAATGGAAGCGGCAGCTCTTTACACCTTAGCAGCTAAATTTGGTGTAAATGCCCTAGCTATATTGACCGTAAGTGATCACCTTGTAACAGGAGAATTAACCACTGCGGAGGAAAGACAAAAAACTTTTACAGATATGATTGAAGTGGCATTAGATACTATAACAGCAGATTAAAAATATAAAGCTAGAGTGAATTATTGCTCTAGCTTTAATATTGAATTACGAAGAAAGATTTTAGTAATTTTAAAGTTTAATAAAAATGTACAATGCTGGTTTATTTATGAGTTATATGGAGTAATTATAGGACGACCTTCCTTATCTAGTAACGGGGTTAAACCACCGGCAGAGCCATTGCTTATATACAAGTAGTTAACTCCAGTCTCTTTATCAACTAATATACGGTACATCTCTAAGGTCCCTTGAGAGTATACTACTTGAAAGCGATCTGATTTTTTATTCAACTCACAACACCCTACCTATAACATAATATACAGTTTATGTTATATTATAATATTTATTTTGAACGAAGCAATATATGTTTGCAACTACTTGTTTTCTACTGAGCCTAAGTCCACAGTAATTTTCTTTATTCTTTGATCTTTTAAAGGTTTATCATTGGAATTACGCTTAACATTAGCAATCTTTTCTGCTACCTCTAGGCCTTTTATTAATTTACCAAAAGCTGCATACTGGCCATCAAGGTAATCTGCATCTCCTACCATGATAAAAAATTGAGAACCGGCAGAGTTAGGTTCGTTACTTCTAGCCATAGATAGAACTCCTTTAGTATGTTTTAAGTCGTTCTTAAAGCCATTGCTAGTAAATTCACCTGGGATTGTATAACTTGGGCCACCTGTACCAGTACCAGTAGGGTCTCCCCCTTGAATCATAAAGCCAGGAATAACTCTATGAAATATTAGACCATCGTAGAAACCTCTTTGAGCCAAATAAACAAAGTTTGAAACGGTTTTAGGAGCTATATCAGGATATAGCTCAGCCTCCATTATTGAACCGTCTTCCATTTCTATAGTTACTATAGGTTTTTTACCTGAAAGATCTAAATCTTCCTTTGGAGCAGGGGTGTTTAGTTTTTCTTTAATAAGCTCTGCTGCCTTTTCCTTTTCTGACTTTATTGTCATATCTTGTTTTTCTGATTTAGTATTACTTTCTTGCTTTTGTGATGTAGTGCAAGCGGTAAATAAAAGAATAAAAATCAATATAAAGCTACCTAAGCAATATGTAATTTTTCTTTTCATATATTTAACACTACCTCCTTTTACCAAGTATGTAACTATAAAAAAGTATAGCAGAGCAGATAAAAAGAGGCAAGGATATAAATATATAAGAAAAGTAAGATAAAAAGTATCGGATATCTATTTGATATAATCCGATACTTTTTATTTTTCGTGGTTGCTACAATTATTTGTGTCTTAAGGATTGAAGAAAATTAATATATTTGCTTAAGGTTTCATCTTGTTTTTTTAGATTTGAGTATTGTTTGCTCATAAGATTTATGATGCTGTCATAACCAGAAAGAGCCTCATTGTAATCTTGATTTTTCAAATAAGTGTTAACAGATTTTATCCTTCTAGCAATAGCCTTTTCTGTAAGAGCTATTTGTTCTGCTATAGAACCAAGTTCCATTTCCATAATTTCTACTTTTTTACGGTCTTCATCGGAAGGCGGAATAGGGCCGCTAAATACTAGCATGTAGAGATCCGACGCTTCCTTTGACTTTTGATTAATGGATTTTTGAATATCTTTGTTCTCTTTAACTTTTTCGTTAATTTGGCTTCTTTTTTCTTTTATCATAGAGGTAAAATCTTTATCAGGATTTTCAATAAAGCTAACAGCATCAATAACCTTTATAGGTGTAAGGAAAGTAAATAAAGTTAGTGCTATTGTAAAAACGAATTTTTTCATAACATAATCACCTCTTTAATAGGTTTCCTTATTAAAGAGGTGATTATGTCATTAGGTTAATGTTAAATTTTTCATAGCTTTAATTTAGTATTTTTTTAATGTCCTCTGGAGGTAACGGCTTTGAAAATAAATAGCCCTGAATCATATCGCATTTATTATTTTCTAAATATTTAAGTTGCTCTGTAGTTTCAACGCCTTCTGCTATTATAGTAAGACCTATTTTATGACCTAAGTTTATAATTGAATCTGTCAGTGTTGTACTAGAGTCATCAGAAGAAATGTCATCTATAAACAGCTTATCAATTTTTAAAGTTGTTATAGGGATGCTTTTCAAATAAGCTAAGGAGGAATATCCTGTACCAAAATCATCTAGGGCTACGCTAATCCCTTTTTCTCTTAGGGTCTTTAATTTTTCTATAATTAGTTCAGGAGATTCCATAATAATGGATTCGGTTATTTCTAGTTCCAATAAATTTGGTGATAGCCCGGTATCCTTTAAAGCCTTTTCTACCATTTCGGTAAAATTATCCTGTAAAATTTGCATTACAGATATATTAACGGAAGTTTTATAGTTTGCATTCTTTTCTGAGTTTATAGTTTTGCAAAATTCACAGGAGGTTCTTAAGATCCATTCACCTAATGGTACTATAAAGCCTGTTTCCTCTGCAATATGAATAAATTTAAAGGGAGGAACCATACCAAGTTCAGGACTAATCCATCTAATTAAAGCTTCAAAACCTATAATTTGCTTTGATTCTACATCAACTTGAGGTTGATAGTAAAGTTTAAACTCATTATTTTCCAAAGCCTTCTTTAAATGCATTTCTATATTAACTCTAGCTTGAATCTCATCTTTAATTAAAGTGTTAAAGAAGCAATAACCATTTTTTCCTCTTTGTTTAACCTTATACATAGCCATATCTGCATAGCGTAATAAGCTATCCACATCTTTTCCGTCAAAAGGATATAAAGATATACCTATGCTTACGGAGGCGCTAATACTGTTACAATCTATAGAAAATGGCTCTGAAAAACTATTCGTTATTTTATTTGCATAGGACTCTATTTCCTCTTTGCTATTAGCATTTTTCATATAAAATACGAACTCATCACCACTAAGCCTATATAATTCGTAGTTATACTTGGTGAAGGATAGTAATCTCATAGCCACTTCTAGTAAGAATTTATCTCCAAAAGAATGACCTAAGGTATCGTTAATAAATTTAAAGTTATCTATGTCTATAAATATCATAGCATCTAGTGTATTATACATATCATCTGATTTCATATGACTTAATCTTGTTCCTACAGTTTCATAGAGGTACAATCTGTTATAAAGGCCTGTTAATGGATCATGATAAGCTATATATTGCAATTCGTCTTCATAATCCTTTAGTTCAGTTATATCCATGTGGGAACCAATGATTCTATAAGCTTCATCTTGGGAATTGAATAAGGCTTTTCCTCTAGTTCTAATCCACTTATAATCACCTTTGGCTGTCATTATTCTAAATTCACATTTAATAAAAGAGTTTTTTTCTGCCAAACTATCTTTAATGGCTTTTATTATTTTGGGTTCATCTTCTGGATGGATATACTTTCTCCATGTAGAAAGATAACCATCAAAGTCTTTCTCATTATAACCTAAAAGTTCGTACCATTTATCAGAGTGAAAAATGGTGAAGTTGCTAACATCTATATCCCAAATGGCATCGTTAGTGGACTCTAATACTAAACGGTAACGTTCTTCTGCACTAGCTAAAAAATTTTGGGTTGAAGAAAGTTCATCGTATTGAGCCCGAATTTCATCATCATTTTTAGCTAATTCTTCGTACAGTTCAGCAAGTTCATCCTGATTAGACTGTAATTCTTTTTGCATCCTTTTTATTTTTCGTATATAAAATAAAAGTACGATTATAAAAAGCAATGATAAGATTAATAAGCAAAAGGAAACATAGATGAAAAATTTATACTCTTGGGAAGTGATAATCATACTATTAACATAATTTATCATCTTATTACCTCTATACACTAGATTTATACTATATATATTGAAAAGTAGCATAGTTTAAGTTTATTGTTTCAATTATATCATAATATTACTTACTTTTATACATAGTTTAGAATATTTGTTAAATAAATTGTATTATAGTCACGCTTATGATATCTTATATTTTTTGTAAATACAGGTAAAGTTTTATTAGGAGGGTATATTGTGAAAGTACATAAGAAAACTGTAATTAAACTTATAGTTATCGGAATGGCCCCTTTAATCTTTATTATTAACGTAATAAGTAAGAATTTCATTGATTCAGTTGAAAGATATTATTCTATTGGCATAAATAAAGCTGTAAGACAGGTACTTAGTTTAATAGCAGGTATATTTCCATTTTCTGTAGCGGAATTTTTATTACCTGTACTTGTTATTGTACTATTTTTTCTAATAGTTAAGCTTGTTATTAGCATAAAAAGGGGAGGCTTTCTAACTAAGCTTTTAGATTTAGGAGTTTATCTATCAATCCTTTATATATTATTTATGGTTCTTTGGGGATTTAATTATAATAGGTTATCCTTTGAAAAAATATCTGGCTTAAAAATAGAAAATTCATCCCAGGAACAACTATACAAACTTTGTGAAAGCCTCATTGAGAGAGCTAGTGTGTTAAGAGAGAAAATTAAGGAGGGGCCTGATGGAGTAATGACCATTGAAGGTGGTTATAAAGAAGTTTTTTCAAAGGCATCACAGGGATTTTTAAAGTTGTCAGAACAGTACCCAGAACTTAGCGGAAAATATGGTAAACCCAAAAAGATAATTTTATCTAAGCCTATGAGCTATACAGGAATTACAGGTATATATATTCCTTATACAGGGGAGGCCAACGTAAATATTAATGTAAGAGATTTTATGCTACCTGCTACTACTACCCATGAAATGGCTCATCAAAGAGGTTTTGCCCGAGAGGATGAAGCTAATTATATTGCTTATTTAACTTGCACTGCTAATGATGATCCTCAATTTAAATATTCAGGAGTGATGTTAGCTTTAATCCATTCTATGAATGCTTTATGGTATGTAGATTATGAAGGTTATAAGGAACTTATAGGAAATTATTCTCCAGGTATGAAAAGAGATATACTAGATGATATTGATTTTTGGGCTCAATATGAAGGTAAGGTAGAAGAGATTTCAAATAGTATAAATAATAGCTATTTAAAGTCTAATGGCCAGAAGGACGGAGTTCAAAGTTATGGTAGGATGGTAGATTTACTTTTAGCAGAACATAGATTTTTATCAGAAGAAAATTATTGATAAATGCTATAAAAAATATAGGGAAAAAATATTTTTACTATTCATTTTTATGACATATAAGTAACCCCTTACCTTGCGGTTTACCTATAAAAATGGGATAATGTAAGAAGAGTCAGATAATTTGAGAAAGAAGCTTAGAGCTAAAGCTAGCAATTCATTTCTTTACTGTAGTTATATAAGAATTAGATTTATTGAATAATAATTTTATTAAGGATAAAATTAAAATAGAGATTTGTACATATGGAAATAGAGGCAAAGGAATAGGATACTAAATTACAATAATTAATTATAGATAGGAGCTGTTAGTATGAGAATGACAAAAATTATATGCACCCTTGGGCCTGCTGTAGATGATGACAATGTATTGGAACAGTTAATTCTTGAGGGAATGGACGTAGCCCGCTTGAATTTTTCTCATGGTACTCATGAGGAGCAAAAAGTTAGGGTAGATAGGCTTAAAAGAATAAGAGAAAAGGTTGGAAAGCCAGTACCACTTCTTTTAGACACTAAAGGTCCTGAAATACGTTTGGGAAAGTTTGAAAATAATGAGGTTACTCTTAAGGAAGGAAATAACTTTATCTTAGTTAATGAAGATATACTAGGTAATGAAGAAAAAGCTAGCATATCCCATAAAGAATTGTATAAGGACGTTAATATGGGAACAAGGGTTTTGATAAATGACGGCTTAGTTGCGCTAGAAGTTATAAAGGTTGTAGGTAAGGATATTCACTGCAGAGTTTTAAACGGTGGAGTTGTTAGCAACAATAAGGGAGTAAATATCCCTGAAACGGATACTCATCTTCCATCCTTAACAGAACAGGATATTAAGGATATAGAATTTGCTGTTAGAAATGATTTTGACTTTATAGCGTGTTCTTTTGTTAGAAAGGCTACAGACGTAAATGAAGTTAGAAAGGTACTTAAAAAGCTAGGTGGAGAATACATTAAGATAATAGCTAAAATTGAAAATCGTGAAGGTGTAAACAACTTTGATGAAATATTGCAGGTTGCCGATGGCATAATGGTAGCCAGAGGAGATCTAGGAGTAGAAATTCCATCAGAAGAAGTTCCTATTGTACAGAAGATGATAATTAGTAAGTGTTATAAGGGTGGAAAACCTGTTATTACCGCAACTCAAATGTTGGATTCCATGATTAAAAATCCTAGACCTACAAGAGCAGAGTCCAGCGACGTAGCAAATGCGGTTTACGATGGAACTAGTGCTATAATGCTCTCAGGAGAAAGTGCTGCAGGAAAGTATCCTATAGAAAGTGTAAAAACTATGGCTAAGATAGCTATGAAAGCTGAGCAAGCCATAAATTACAGTAAAATGCTTGCAGTCATGCAGTTTGATACTATGGATAATATTACTAATGCCATAAGCTATGCAACTTGTTCAATAGCTCAACAACTAAATGTTGCAGCTATCATATGTGTTACTCATTCTGGAGAAACTGCTAGAATGATATCTAGATTTAGACCTTTCTGTCCAATAGTTGCAGCTACAGATAATCCAAGGGTTGAAAGACAGCTACATTTATCCTGGGGTGTTATTCCTTGCTTAATACCATCATTAACTACTGTAGAAGAAATGTTTGAAGAGGGAGTAAAGCAGGCTCAGAAACTTGGAGTAGTAAAAGATGGTGATATAGTAGTAATTACTGCCGGAGTACCAGGCGGTATAAGTGGTACAACTAATTTATTAAAGGTTCATACAGTAGGTAATGTACTATTAAAAGGGGAAGGTGTAGTAAAAGGTAAGAGCACAGCTCAGGTATGTTTGATAAGAAAAATGGATGATTTTGCTAAGTGCTATAATAATGGAGATATAGTGGTAGTTGCAAATACAACCAATGAAATGGTTCCTTATCTAAAAACCGCCTCTGGAATTATAGTAGAAGAATCGGATTTAGACTGTCATGCTGTAACCGTAGGTTTAGCCTTGGATATACCAGTTATTGTAGGAGCTCATAATGCCCTATCTTTACTAAAGAATGGCTCTGTAGTAACAGTGGATGCCAATAATGGTCAGGTTTTGAGCGGTACTAATTAGTTTTGTAGATTGATTTTAAATTTTAGAAACGTTATTACATGAAACACCTTGGCGTGGAGAGAGCGTCGAGGTGTTTTTTGCTATGTATTCAACTTATCAAAATCATATCCGCTCAAAGCTAGCAAAACTTGAGAAGGCAGATAAAAAAGCCATATGAGAAAACTAGAAGTAGCTTCGTATTTATTAAGAAAAGTACAATGGAAGTTAGAATTACTAGCAAGATAGCTAAGACCAACATTAATATCACATAGCATAAAGAGCATCATACCTACTACAATCATATATCTATTAGGGCTTGGAAAGTATTTTTCCTTGCAGGATTTTATTGATCTTATTACACTAGCAATAAGGGTAATGGTATAGATGAAGGCTACCATAAATAAAAACATAATATTTTTTGAAAAAATACTAAGTGTTAGATAGATAATTGTTGTAATTACTATAAAAGTTATAAGTTTTATTACAGTGTAATGGTTATTTTTAGACAGGTATCTCATGAAATAAATGATTTGGACTAAGCAAAAAGTTATTACTCCTAGTTCGCAAAAGTCTAATATTAAAAAGAATAAATCAGCTAAGGTGGTAAAAAGTAGCCCAAGCTGTAGAAGAAGGGTATCTTTATGGTTTAGGCCATATTCATCTATTAACAAAGATAAAACAAAGCATAGTAGAATAGAAATATATTTGAGTTTGTCTGAAATGTTGCTTTTATACATATTGTCTAAGTCTAAGATTAAAAATAATATATACAAAAGAAATATTGCTATTAATATTAGTACTACAGTCAATTTTTTGAAATTTAGGGTTTTCATTTTTTACCACCGTATAAATTATTTTTTGTAATTTATAAATATATGATTATATAAAGAAAGCATCTTGATAGATGCTTTCTAAACTTTAGTTCTTTACATAGGTTCGAAACTTCCGCAGTCAGTAGCTTGCACAGAATTTGCATTTCTTTCGTTTTTAACTATTTTTATTTGCTGTAAAGTGCAGTAATCTACATTCTTAGCATGATATTTACACTCATCAACTATGCAACCTATGCTGTCGTTATGTCCATTGTGCATTGCTTGTTTATTGTGTTCCATCATATCACTCCTTTTAAGATTTTCACTTTTATTGTGTGCTTATAATAGAGATTTATTCATGGCAAAGATACAAGCTATTACCACAAGATGAATGGAGTTGATATAGATAACAGAATTTTTATTAATTTTTAGTACAAAAACAGGTACAAGTATACCCTTAGTGAGTATAATGGTATTAAGATATACCTATATGGGGTATAAAGGAGGGGAAATAATGAATATAACCATTTACACCAGTTCATCATGTCCTTGGTGTGTTAAAGCTAAGAGATATCTTGATTCTAAAAATATTGAATATAGGGAAGTAAATGTATCTGGAAACCTATTAGGAGCTCTTGAAATGAAAATGAAGTCAGGACAGAGTGCTGTGCCGGTAATTGATATTGATGGGGACGTTATTGTTGGTTTTAATAAAAAGGCTATTGATAGATCTTTGGCAAGGAAGTATTGATAAATGACAATAAAAATAGGCTTTTTCTTAATAATATAGGAAAAAGCCTAAATTAATAAATTAAAATTTAACTAGTAGTGGAATCATTCTGTAACCTGTGTTCTATCAACGGTGAAAGCTTCTCCTTTTTTCATGCTAATGTGTCCTGAAGAATAAGGATTACCATCTAGAGTAATATAGACCTTCTCTACACCATAGTATTCTCCCAGGGTATTGGTAATAGACTGAAGAATCTTTAACTCGAAGGAGGCTCCAACATTTAGATCAGAAACAAAGTTTTTTGTAAAATCTACATAAACCATGCCATCATTGTTTAGGTATAGGCTGTTAATTTTAACATTAGGTCCAAGCAATTTATTTAGATTATCCTTAGGAACAGTTCTAAATTCTTTTTCTATAGCTAATTTAGTTATATCGTTTGTTCTAAAGGATAATTTTTTTTTAATGGGAATCAATTTATCGCTTTGAGTATCTGGATAATAAAAGGTGATTTCGGTTTTTAGAGTTTCATTGTTTCTGATTTCCTTTAAGGAAGAAACAACTTCTGTTCCATTGGATTTAAGGATGGTCTTTACTAGACCTATATTTAAAACATAATAATCAATTCTTTCAGAATCCTTTCCCTTTGTTGTGACTTCCAAGGCTTTATAACTTCCAGAAGGAGTGGTAACTTCAATATTAACATTGGTTATAGTTCGTACATCTTTATCAGGTAAAGTCCACTGATTACCTTTTACAAGAGGTTCTTTTAGCAATATCTCTTCTTTATTGGCTTTTTTGCTGGTGAGGTCTTCTCTATATAGTGTGTCTTCTTTTTCATAAATAAGCTTTAGCTCATTATTATTGCTTTCGATAATCTTAGAAGTTATAGTACCAGAACTTTCTATTCTTAGTTGAACCTTATTATCCTTTATGTAGTCAGTCCAAAGGGAATAAGAGGACAATTCATTGCCACTTCCTTCATATATGTAATGGGTATTAGCCTTTATGGGGTAATAATCCTTAATACTATAAGGGGAAGTAAGGCTATTATTTCCATTATAGTTATTGCTAATGGTGTCTTCTGTATTTTTTTTATTAGCATCTCCATTATTAGTATCCTTTTCTTTGCTATCCGTATTTCCTTCATCATTACTGGATGATTTATTTGAATCAGTTTTAATTTGAGATATGCTATCAAAGTTATCAGTAGGTACAATTCCCTGGCATCCTATTAGGGAAATGGTAAAAAATAAAAGTAAAAAACTAGCTAAGAGTTTTTTCACCTGTATCACCACCATGAAAATAATATTAACTAATCTATACTATGCTAAGAGAATTATAAATTTGAATAATATTTTAAAAATTAATTGATTCTATATTATATAATTAATAAAATGAATTGATAAAATGGGGTAGTAAAGATGAATAATAGTTTTAAAGACTACAAATTAAGTAAGGAAATAGTGAAGGCATTAACCTTAATGGGGTATGAAAATCCCACAGAGGTGCAGAGTAAGGTTATAGATAAGGCTCTTATGGGCAAAGACTTAATTGTGCAAGCACAAACAGGCAGTGGCAAGACAGCGGCCTATGGAATACCAATTTGCCAAAGTATAGATATTGAGGAGAGGATGCCACAAGGACTTATCCTTGTACCTACTAGAGAATTAGCGGTACAAGTAAAAGAGGATATAACAAACATAGGGAGATTTAAGAGGATACGCTGTGCCGTTGTTTTTGGTAAGCAGCCTATGAGCCTGCAAGTGCAGGAGTTAAAGCAAAGAGTCCATATTGTAGCAGGAACCCCTGGAAGGGTTATGGATCATATTAAAAGGGGAAGTTTAAAACTTGAAAAATTACGTTATTTAGTTATTGATGAAGCAGACAAAATGCTTAATATGGGCTTTATAGATCAGGTGGGAGAAATAATAGACACTTTGCCTAAGGAAAGGACCACTATGCTTTTTTCTGCTACTATGGCTGAAGAAATTGAAAGACTATGCCAAAGATATTTAAATACTGCTGAGAAGATAGAGATAACACGTGAGACTTTAATTTCAGAAAGAGTGGTACAGGAGCTATATGAGGTAGAAAAGGAAGAAAAGTTAGAATTGCTTAAGAGGATATTATATATAGAAAATCCGGAAAGTTGTATAGTTTTTTGTAGTACTAAGGAAAATGTGGATACCCTCAACAAGAGGATGAAGGGTGAAAAAATATATACTAGGGCCCTTCATGGAGGAATGGAGCAAAAGGATAGATTAGAAATAATGAGGCTCTTTAAGAGAGGGGGATTTAGGATTCTTATAGCCACAGATGTGGCTGCTAGGGGTATTGATGTTTCTGATTTGGATTTAATAATAAACTATGATGTACCGGTAGAAAATGAAAGTTATGTTCATAGAATAGGAAGAACTGCTAGAGCGGGGAAGTCAGGTAAGGCAGTAACCTTTGCAGCTCCCTATGAAAAAAAGTATCTTAACAGCATAGAAGAATATATTGGTTATAAGATACCTAGGAGAGAGATACCATCTAAAGAAAAGTCTGAGGTTGCTAAAAAAGAATTTGTGAAAAAGGAAAGGGAGGCTCCTCAATTAAAAATTGATAAGGGAGAGCTTCTAAATAAAGAGGTAACTAAGTTGTATATAAATGCAGGAAAAAAGAAAAAGATGCGTCCTGGAGACATTGTTGGAGCTATCACAGCTATCGAAGGTGTTAATGCAGAAGATATTGGTATAATAGATGTACAGGATAATGTATCTTATGTGGATATACTAAATGGTAAAGGAGATAAGGTTCTTAGAGCTTTACAGAAAACTACAATGAAAGGTAAAGAAGTAAGAGTGCAAAAAGCCAAAAAATAAATTGTCAATTAGTGGGAGAGTATAATTTACACCTCTGTTTACAATAATACATTTAAGGGGTGATAAATATGCTCTTTTTTAATTTTATTAATAAACTTATAGGAAAAAATAGAAGGTCTAATGATTCAGATAAGAAAGGATACAAAGATTCTAAAGAAAATTCAACAAGTGAAGTAGGCAGTGGACTAGATGAAAGTAGTAATAAGGTGATGCCCAGTAAGTTTACTGATAATTTACAGAAAAATGCAGCAATCTTGAAACAGGTTTTTAATAAATGTATTGATTTTTTGGTAAGGGATATAAATATAGCCAATAATCTAGCTTATAAGGCAAAAGTTATGTACTTGGATAATATGATTCCACAAGATGTTTTAGAGGATAATGTAATTAATATACTAACGGCAAGTCCTGCAGAGCATAGCCCTGATCCCAGCAATATAGAATATACTATGTCCTTATTAGGTATTGGTTATGAAAATACCTTTGAAGAAGTGGAGAAAGTCTGCGAAGCTATTACAGAAGGAAAGGTTATAGTACTGATTAATGGAATAAATAAAGCATTGGTGGCTTCCTTAGCAGATCCCCCATCAAGAACTATTGCTGAACCGGAAGTAGAAAAGGCAGGTAGGGGGCCAAGAGAAAGTTTTATAGAAAATTTACCTGTTAATATAGCTTTAGTGAGAAAGAAAATAAAAAGTATATATTTGAAAACTGAAATGTTTAAATTGGGACAGGAGACTAAAACTCCGGTAGTTATTTCTTATATGGATAATTTAGTTGATAAAGAAATATTGGAAGAGTTAAAAAGGCGATTAGGTGAGATTAAAATAGACTCTGTATTAGATTCCAATTATGTGTTGGAATATATTCAGGATCAGCCTGTGAGTTTACTTCCTACCATATTTCGCACTGAGAAACCAGATGTAGTGGCTGCAAAGATACTAGAGGGGAAGATTGCAGTTATGGTGGATGGTTCTCCCATTGTATTAACCTTGCCTACAGTTTTTTCTGAACTTTTTATAAGCAGTGATGATTATTATCAAGGAGCTGTAATAGTATCTATAATAAGATGGGCTAGGTATCTTTCGTTTTTGGTGTCATTAACCTTGCCAGCAATATATGTGTCCTTAATTACCTATCATAGTGAGTTACTACCTGCTAGACTGGTTAATACAGTAGTATGTTCTAGGGCAACGGTACCTTTTAATGCCGTGATAGAAGCTATTATAATGATGGTTACCTTTAATATATTACAGGAGGCAGATATAAGGATTCCTAAATCTATGGGGCAGGCTGTAAGCGTAGTAGGTGCTTTGGTGCTTGGTGAAGCAGCTGTATCTGCAGGCATTGTAAGTTCGCCTATGGTTATAGTAGCTGCCTTTGCTGGTATTTCCGGTCTAGCCATACCAGAATTGGAAATTCAAAGATCCCTTATATATATGAGAATAATTGTTTTAATAGCATCGGGCCTTTTGGGGTTAGTAGGCACTACCTGTTCAGTATTAATGATCTTTATTTATCTCGTTTCTCAAAGGTCCTTTGGGGTTCCTTTTATGGCTCCTTTTTGCCCTGTTGATTTTAAAGCAATGAAGGATACTATTGTTAGAGCTCCAATTTGGATGATAAATCATGGCCCCTACATAAAAAAATGGAAAGAAAAAGTTAGTAGAGAAGAAAGAAAGAATACAAACAGGAGCTAAATTAAAGAATCTCTTGATTAAAAGGAGAGGAATAGTACTGGGAATGAAAAGTATATTTAGAAACATAATTATTTTTTTAACTATTATAGGAATAATGTTTACTACTACTGGTTGTAAAGATAAGGTCGATATTCAAGATTTGGCTATAGTAATGGCCATGGGAATAGATTACACTGATGAAAGTCAGTATAAAGTCTCATATCAAATTTTTACTGCTAGCACTTTTCAAGGGGGAAGCGGAGGCCCTAAGGGGGGGAGTGGTGGAATAGTTGCTCCATATTTTGAGGGTTTTGGAGAAACCTTAACGGAAGCTATGCATGAGATGGAAGATAGGATTGGTAAAAAGATTCATTTTGGGCAACTAAAGGTTGTAATTATAGGTGAAAAGGCTGGAGAAGAAGGAATTTCTTTAGCAATAGATACTATGGCAAGATTAGTTGATATCAAAACTAATGTACCAATATATGTTACAAAAGGAGAAGCGTCAAAGATCATAATGCAAAGACCTTCTGAAGATGCCATAACAGCAAATGTTATAGATAATATTGTTTTGAAAGAAGTGCGCACTGGAGCAAATCCTGTAGTATATTTGGCTCAAATAGCAGATAAGCTATCCAGCAAACATTGTTTTGCTCCTGTTTTAGGTGTTATTACAATACCAAAAAGGAATGAGATTTCTGATAGCAGTGCTTTTGAGATGGAAGGAATGGCGGTTTTTTCAGAGGATAAACTTAAAGGATATTTAGATAGAGATATTACTTTGGGCTATCAATTTATAATGGGGGAGATTAAACTTTTAACTACTTCTATAAGGCTAAGTGATGGAAACAAGGCTACACTGCAAATTCAGCGTTGTAAAAGTAAGGTAAAAACAACAATTACAGAAGATATGCCACAGGTTGATATTTATATAAAAATATATAGCGTTTTGATGGATATAACAGGAGATATGGATTTTTTGAAAAATCCAGAATTGCTAACTCAGATGGAAAATGTTCAAAGGGACATAATAAAAAAGAAAGTGAATGAAACTATTGCTGCTGCAAAAGAAGATATGAAGTTAGATTTTATTGGCTTTGGAAATATCATTTATAAGCAGCACCCTAAGGAATTTGAAAAAATTAAAGATAATTGGCAGGAGCTTTTCATAAATCTGCCTATAAAAGTAACCGTTGATATAGAGGTAAAAGATACTGGATTGTTATCTAAACCCATATACTGAGAGGGAGGTTGTCTAGTCGTTGGATGAGAAGATATCACCTTATGAACTTTTTTCTGTTATTTTCCTCGTTCCTTACGGTACTGCTATATTAGTTTTTAATGCAGCTGAAGCCAAGCAAGATGCCTGGATTATGATTTTAATATATATGATTCCTGGCTTTTTATTACAATATATTTATATTTCTTTGCATAGAAGCTATCCCCAAGGGACTATTATAGATTGGATGGTAGAAATATTCGGAAAAGTACTGGGGGGATTTTTTGCTATACTTTATATCTTATACTTTGGATATATAGCAGGTAGAGTGCTTAGAGACTTTATAAATATTCTTAAAATAGTAGCAGCCACCAATAACTTAATTACATTTAATATAGTTATTATAGGAACAGTTATCTATGGTATATCAAAGGGAGTAGAAAACATGTGTAGAATAACTTCCTCCTATTTTTTAGTTTTAGTTATAGTTAATTTAATATTATTACTTTTGTTTTTTGCTACTTCCAACATAATACATTGGCACAATCTTAAGCCTATTTTACCTAAGGGGCTTCTAGAACCGCTATTGAAAAATTGGGACATTATTACCTTTCCTTATGGCGAAACTATAATTGCTACAATGCTATATTCAAAGGTTAACAATCCGGATAAAATTAAATTCTCAGCTTTTTGGGCAATTATTGTAGAAGGAATTGTACTTTCTTTTGCTAGTATATGTTATATCATTGGTTTGGGAGCTAATTTTGCTAGTAAGGCCTATTTTCCCATGCTGGATACACTGAGGCTTATTAGATTATCTGGATTTTTAGATAGACTGGATTTATTCATCATAACAATACTGACCTTTAACGCCTTTATTAAGATAGGTTTCTTTACTTATTGCAGTATAGCTGCTACTAATCAGCTTTTAGGAGTAAAAAACAATAGAGCACTAATATGGATTAGTGGTCTTATAATAAGCATAGCTGCATATTATATGGCAGAAGATTATCCTCAACATTTAAAAATTGGCTTAGATTTTACCCCTAAGTACATACATTTGCCTATGCAAATTATCTTGCCTGTTTTAGCATTAATGGTAAACCATTTTAAAAAGAAATCTATCAAGAAGAGAACTGAAACAACTTAATATTTTACTTATAATTAATAAAAGACGGATAAAACCGTCTTTTATTCTGCATGGATAGAAGTGATGATATTAACTAGCGATAGACAAAATATTAGACAAAATTACAAATAAATTCTTAAAATTACAAACTTTATATGTTATAATATAGATTGGTATTATAATTATGTAGTTTGGTAGGTGATATTGTTGGCAAAGATAAAGCAAATCATAAATAACATTATCTCAGCTAGCAATTTAGGTGAATATGAAAAGGAATTTCACAATCAGCGCTTAATATTAAATTTTGAAAAATGCAAAATAGTAGCTAAAGTATGGATATTTATATGTGCAATTCTATTTATTTTGGGATTTTTTGTGTATAGTCCTGTATATAAAGAGCACAATGCTAGTGTGTATTTGCCTATTAATCAGATAACTATGATAGTCATAGTAATGCTTTGGATTTTAGTAATGAAAGTTATTAATAAAATAAATAAGCCTAAACTAACCAGTATAATGTGTTATATTTTTCTTAATTCAGCCATAGGTTGGTGCGTTATAATAGGAATTAATGACTTAGATGGCTATGGTACAGTTTTACCTTATGTAATATGTATACTAACTTTTGCATCTTTTTTATCTTTCAATTTTATAGAGGCTTCCCTTATGTTTATAGGTTCTATGATCATAATTATAATGACCTTATTTTATCTTATACAGGATGAAATAATGCTATATAGCTATATAACAAATGTTTTAATATCTGTTATTTTATCTATGATAATTTCTAGAATAAATTACACAAGGTTATCTAAGGATTTTTTGAATGAAAAGAATATCTTAAGATCTAAGGAGATCTTGGAAGCTACAAATGAAAAGTTAAAGATGTATGAAAGAGTCAGAACAGACTTTTTTGCAAATATATCACATGAGCTTAGAACACCTTTAAATGTCATATATAGCGCAGAACAAATGGCAGAAAGGCTAATAGATAGCGGTAATACAAATGATAAGAAAATACGTAAGTATTTAAAAATGATGAAACAGAATTGCTTTAGGTTAATTAAGCTTATCAATAATTTAATAGATATAACAAAAATAGATGCTGCTAACTTTGAAATTAGATTAAAAAACATGGACATAGTAAGGGTTGTGGAGGATATTACCTTATCAGTAGCAGATTATATTGAAAATAAAGGAGTAGTTCTTGTTTTTGATACAGAGATAGAAGAAAAGGTTATAGCCTGTGACCCTGATGTAGTGGAAAGGATAATGCTGAACTTGCTGTCTAATGCTGTTAAGTTCACAGAAAAGGGAGGTACTATCTTCGTAAATGTATACGAAGGAGATGGATATGTTTATTTATCAGTGAAGGATACTGGGGTAGGTATATCAGATAATGTAAAAGAGAAGATTTTCTCTAGATTTGTTCAAGTAGATAAGTCTGTTAGAAGATGCCGTGAAGGTAGTGGGATTGGTTTATCTCTTGTAAAGTCTTTATTAGAAGTACATGGTGGTTCTATTAGTGTGAAGAGTAAAATAGGGGAAGGTAGTGAATTTATTGTGGCTTTAGAAGATCGAGTTTTGGAAGATGAAGAAGTAATAAGTCAAACTTCTAAAGGTGAAGATGAAAGGATACAAATGATTAATATTGAGTTTTCCGATATATATAGCTAGGAATTTTGTTAAGGGAGTCTCTAGCCAAGCTGGAGACTTTTTAGTATTTTTAGTTATGGAATTAATCTTTTAGCTATTTTTTTGATATGTAGATAATGAAGATTTCATATGCTAATATGTAAATATAACACTTATTAATGAAAAAGAGTGGAGGTAAACCTATGAATAAAAATATATTAAAGAAATACGCTGAACTTGTAGTTCATACTGGAGTTAATGTTCAAAAGGGTCAACCGGTAGTTATAATGGCTCCTATAGATACTGCGGATTTTGTTAGAGCTATAGCAGAAGCTGCTTATAAATTAGGAGCAAAGGATGTATATGTGGATTGGTCAGATGATAAGCTAGCTAGAATTAGATTTTTAGAAGCGCCAGAGGAAGTTTTTGATGAGATACCTTCTTGGAAAAAGGAATTCATTTTGACTAATTTACATAATGGAGCGGCGGTTATTCAAATTGCGGCATCAGATCCTGAGATCTTTAAGGGATTAGATGTAAATAGGATATCAAGACAGCAAAAGGTTAATGCTAAGGAGTTAAAGGAGTTTTATGAAAGTCTGATGGCAAATAAAAATGCATGGACTATTGTTTCAGTGCCTACAGTAGCTTGGGCTAAGAAGGTTTTCCCTGAACTTTCAGAGGAAGAAGCTATAAATAAATTATGGGAAGCAATATTAAAGGCAGTAAGAGTAGACTTAGAGAATCCTATTGCTGCTTGGAATGAGCACAATTCAAATTTAAGAAAAAGTATGGACTTTTTAAATAGCAATAATTTTAAATATCTTCGTTATAAAAATGCCCTAGGAACTGATTTAACTATCGAATTACCAGAAGGTCATATGTGGCTAGGAGGATCAGAGTATACTACTGGAGGAATAGAATTTAATGCTAATATGCCTACAGAAGAAGTATTTACCTTGCCTAAGAAAACAGGAGTAGAGGGTAAAGTTGTTAGTGCTATGCCTCTAAATTATAATGGAACTATTATAGATAACTTTACTTTAACTTTTAAAGAAGGAAGAATAGTAGAATATACTGCAGAGAAGGGCCTAGATATGTTAAAAACACTGATAGAAACAGATGAAGGTTCTCACTATCTTGGAGAGGTAGCCTTAGTGCCTTATGATTCTCCTATATCAAATCAAAAGATCTTATTTTATAATACCTTATTTGATGAAAATGCTTCTTGTCATTTAGCTATAGGTAAAGCTTATCCTTCATGTCTTAAAAATAGCGAAAATATGACAGATGAAGATTTAAAGGCGGCAGGAGTTAATGATTCTCTAGTACATGTAGACTTTATGATAGGT
This sequence comes from Clostridium sp. N3C, assembly GCF_900095445.1. Taxonomy (GTDB): domain Bacteria; phylum Bacillota; class Clostridia; order Clostridiales; family Clostridiaceae; genus Clostridium_AU. The sequence continues at coordinate 309 of NZ_FMJL01000015.1, read as the reverse complement.
ACTGAAGATTTAGAAATTACAGGTATTACAGCAGATGGAAAAGAAGTTCCAGTCTTTGTTAAAGGAAATTTTGCATATTAAAATTTGCAGATTCAGATTTTAAAGCTAAAGGATTTAAATAGAGAGATTATTGAAGAAGTAAATGACAAAGAGTCTGATAGAATTTCAGATTCAAAATATATTGAGTGAAAAATAAAGAGAGCTAATTGGCTCTCTTTATTTACTGGTGTTTAGTTTAATTGAAATACTTTAATAGTAATTTCTCTGCATCATCCTTGTTCAAAGGTTTAGAGAAGTAGTATCCTTGAC